>NZ_JACBXG010000002.1:0-579673 GCF_020295325.1 Pseudomonas sp. Y24-6
CATCATCCTCATCGAGCTGACGCTCAAACTCTCTGGTTTCATCGAGAGTCAATTCCTTGAAGGAGATGCACTATGAAAGCAACCAACGTTGTGATTCTTACACTCAGTTTGGCTATATCGTCCCTGGCCTTTGCCGAAGGTGGCGGCGACCGTGCGGTTGAGCGCATGGAACGAGCTCGCGAGACGGCAATGGCCACCGGAAAGTCTGCCCCCGGAGCTGAGGCGCAAGAAAATATTGCACAAGAGAAGCTCAAGGCTGAAAAGCAGCCTCACCATTGCTGAGCCAACCAGCTTACTGAAATGTAATCACCCCGTTTGCTGGCTTATGGCATCTTCCGATACATCAAGCGCACTAGCTCGTCTAGCGTTAGCCCTTAGGGGCACGCCCAGTGCGCACATCTAACATCCGACTGACGGGACATGAATCGGTATGCAAGCCAAAACCTCTCGGCGCACCTTTGTGAAAGGACTCACCGCAGGCGGGATTCTCGGTGGTTTAGGCCTCTGGCATACCCCTATCTGGGCCGCCCCTAGAGTGGGCGATGCCAATGTCTTGTCAGGTACAGAGTTTGACCTCTTCATCGGAGAAACACCGGTAAATATCACTGGGAACTCCCGGACGGCCATGACCATAAATGGCGGGATTCCTGGGCCCCAGCTGCGCTGGCGTGAGGGCGATACCGTGACCTTGCGGGTCAAGAACCGCCTCAAGGATATGACTTCTATCCACTGGCACGGAATTATCCTTCCGGCAAACATGGACGGTGTTCCAGGCCTTAGCTTCCATGGAATTGAGCCTGATGGCACGTACGTCTATCAGTTCAAGGTCAAGCAGAACGGAACGTACTGGTATCACAGTCACTCCGGCTTCCAAGAACAGGTTGGTGTGTACGGCCCACTGGTCATCGATGCCAAAGAGCCTGAGCCTTTTGAGTATGACCGCGACCTCGTGGTGATGCTTAGTGACTGGACTGATGAAAATCCTGCTTCGCTGATGAAAACACTGAAGAAACAGGCGGACTACTACAACACCCATAAGCGAACAGTGGGTGACTTCATCAATGACGTGGCTGACAAAGGTTGGTCAGCGACCGTCGCTGATCGCAAGATGTGGGCCGAGATGAAGATGAATCCTACGGACATTGCGGACGTCAGTGGTGCGACGTACACCTACTTGATGAACGGACAGGCTCCGGACTCCAATTGGACTGGCACCTTCAAACCTGGCGAAAAGCTCAGGTTGAGGTTCATCAATGGTTCAGCCATGTCCTACTTTGATGTACGAATTCCAGGTTTGAAGATGACTGTTGTGGCCGCTGATGGCCAATACGTCAAACCGGTAAGCGTGGATGAGTTCAGGATCGCCACTGCCGAGACTTTCGACGTGATCGTCGAACCCACGCAAGAGGCCTACACACTGTTTGCGCAGTCGATGGATCGGTCGGGTTACGCCAGAGGCACCTTGGCTGTCCGGTCTGGCATGACTGCTCCAGTGCCTGCGCTAGACCCTCGTCCTCTAGTCACCATGGCCGACATGGGTATGGCCGGTATGGATCACGGTGGGATGGCCGGTATGGGCGATATGGCTGGAATGGATCACAGCAAAATGGCCGGTATGGGAGACGACTCGATGCAGGGTATGTCAGGTATGGACGGCGGAGCCATGAAAGATAGCTCTGGTGCTATGCAAGGCATGTCCAGCATGCAGGGAATGGATCACAGCAATATGTCCATGGGCGGCATGAATGGTATGGGAGAAATGCAGTCGCACCCAGCCACAGAGTCCAACAATCCCCTCGTCGACATGCAAGCAATGTCGACCTCTCCGAAGCTCGATGATCCTGGCATGGGCCTTCGCGACAATGGACGAAAGGTGCTGACGTACTCTGATCTAAAAAGCACGTTTGAGGATCCAGATGGCCGTGAGCCAAGTCGCACTATTGAACTGCACTTGACCGGTCATATGGAGAAATTTTCCTGGTCTTTCAACGGCGTGAAGTTTTCAGACGCCGAGCCGGTAAAACTGAAGTATGGCGAGCGAGTTCGGTTCGTTCTTGTGAACGACACCATGATGACTCACCCCATCCACCTGCATGGGATGTGGAGCGACCTTGAAGATGAAAACGGGCAATTCCTTGTCCGCAAACACACCATCGATATGCCGCCAGGATCAAAGCGCAGCTACCGGGTGACTGCAGATGCGCTGGGACGCTGGGCCTATCACTGCCATCTCCTATACCACATGGAAATGGGCATGTTCCGTGAAGTGCGCGTGGAGGAATAAGGAGATGGCTATGAGTAATTTCTTAAGCGGGACTCGCATGCACTCGGCTGTACTCACGGTCGCTCTCACTGCTGGTGTTGCCTTGCCGGCAGCTGCTGAGTCTAGCCAGGGGGTGGCCGCTGGGCAGATGCAGGGCATGGATCACAGCCAGATGCAGGGTATGGATCACAGCCAGATGCAGGGCATGGATCACAGCCAGATGCAGGGCATGGATCACAGCAAAATGGAGGGTATGCAGCCCGCCAAGCAACCACTAACTCAAAGCCGGACTCCGATACCACCACTTACCGATGCTGACAGAGCCGCAGTCTATAACGCCCCTGGTGGTCATGAAGTTCATGACACTGCAATCAACTCATTTTTTATATTTGAGAAACTGGAATGGCAGGATGCTGACGATGGAAGCGCGCTGAACTGGGAAGCACAAGGTTGGATAGGGGGAGATGTTGATCGGCTATGGTTGCGCTCCGAAGGTGAGCGCACCAATGGGAAGACTGAAGAAGCAGAGGTTCAGGCACTTTGGGGCCACTCCATTAGCCCTTGGTGGGATTTAGTCGGTGGGGTTCGTCAAGACTTCAAACCAGGCGACCCACAAACGTGGGCTGCTTTCGGTATTCAGGGCCTGGCTCTCTACAATTTCGAGGCCCAGGCTACTGCTTATCTGGGTGAAGGTGGCCAGACCGCTGCTCGGTTGGAGGGTGACTACGACATTCTCCTTACCAATAAGCTGATTCTGCAACCGACGGCAGAATTCAATTTCTATGGCAAAAACGATCCTCAACGCGGGGTCGGTTCAGGGCTGTCTGAAAGTGAGGTTGGTTTGCGGCTTCGGTACGAAATCCGCCCGCAATTCGCACCTTACGTCGGTGTAACTTGGAATCGGGCTTATGGCAGAACCGCAGACTATGCCCGCGAGGAAGGCGAAGATAACAACGAAGCACGCCTAGTGCTCGGCGTCCGAGTGTGGTTCTGAAACAAAGTTAGCGGTACTAAATAATTATCTAACCTCATTACAACAGCTTCGCGCTGTGAGGAGCCTTGCATGTCCGTATTCAAATCCTGTGTTGTGGCCGTCGCTCTTTCTTCTAGCCTGCTGCTCAGTGCAGTTGCCCAAGCTCACCCGAAGCTGCTGTCTTCAACTCCGGCTGAAGGCGAGAGCGGCCCAGCTCCTGCGAAGATTGAACTGCATTTTTCCGAAAACCTGGTTACTCAGTTTTCCGGGGCCAAGTTGGTCATGACGGAAATGCCTGGCATGTCACACTCCCCTATGCCCATGAAAGCCAGCGTGTCTGGCAGTACCGATCCTAAAACCATGATCTTGACCCCGGCCTCTCCTCTCACCGCTGGTACTTACAAAGTCGAATGGCGAGCGGTCTCCTCCGATACCCATCCGATTACCGGCAGCGTTACTTTCAAAGTGAAATAAGCGTGGGCGACCCATTGAATGTGGCGCTGCGCCTCGCGCTTTATCTGGATCTAATGCTCCTGTTCGGCCTGGCGGTCTTTGGACTGTACAGCTTTCGGGGTAAAGAGCGCGTGTCCGGAGCGGTGCTGCATTTTGGGTGGATACTGCCCGGCACCGCTGCTATAGGCATGCTTTTGTCCGTAGCAGCTTTCATGATTATCACAAGCAATATGAGCGGCGCCTCCGACTGGGACGAGCTGCGGCCTCATCTGGAAATGATGCTGTACGAGACTGAGATCGGCTATAGCTGGGTGACGCGCATGATCTCGCTGGCAGTGGTGATTTTTGTCGCAAGTCAGAGCAAGCGATGGCCAACAGGGAGTCTCTGGGTTGCTACCTTGGCAGGCAGCATCGCCTTGTCCACGCTTGCTTGGACAGGTCATGGGGCAATGGACGAAGGTACTAAGCGGTTCTGGCACTTTGCAGCTGATATTCTGCACCTCCTCTCCGCTGGGGGCTGGATCGGAGCTCTTGCGGCGTTTGGCCTGATGTTGAGGATTAAAGGGGCTAATCCGGAGCAACTCGTAAGAGTGCTGTCACGAGCGCTTAAAGGATTCGAAACAGCGGGTGGATTTATTGTTGGCACAATCATAATGACTGGCGTCGCTAATTATCTCTTCATTGTCGGGCCGACAGTAATCGAACTCGTAACTAGCACCTACGGCATTCTCCTGCTGATGAAAGTCCTGCTTTTCGCTGGGATGATTGGGCTTGCTGCACTCAATCGTTTCTACCTGAGTCCCTCACTTGAACGTTCTTTGAAGGCTGGGGATTATTCTCTGGCAGCAACTGCCTTGAGAAAAAGTGTGATGCTCGAATCGACCTGTGCAGTTGTCATCGTTTTCTTGGTGGCATGGCTAGGAACGTTGAGCCCTTCAATCGAGATGGCTCAAGGGTGATTCATGAGCCAGATCTGAGCGTCACTATGGACGCTCAGGACTAGGTAAAAACTATCGGCTCGAGGGGTAGTCAGCGACCACTTCTTGCGCACCTGCCTTGGTGAGCCCCAATACTTGATAAGGTTGATGATTCTGGCCGTAGTCCATGCCGGGGGAGCCTGCTGGCATGCCTGGTACTGCAATTCCTGCGAGGTCTGAGCGGCCACTCAGCTTCTTGATTTCTTCCGCAGGGACATGCCCCTCTACGAACTTGCCGTCAATAACAGCCGTATGGCATGACGCGAGTCCCTGCGGCACTCCTAAGCTCTGCTTAATAGCGCTCATATTGCTTTCAACATGGTCGACCACCTTGAATCCATTCGATTCAAGGTGCTTGACCCACTCCTTGCAGCATCCGCAGTTCGCGTCACGATGCACATCGATTGTGAGCGGCTCAGCCGCCTGCGCGACAGCACAAATCATCAAGCCCACGGCGAGCGATAGCTTTCGTTTGAACATTCGATGCACCTCGTAGCGTTTTAGTATGCGGTTGCTCTGCAAGCCCCCTAGCCTTGGGCCAGCCGTCATGCTTCCACAGTGGTTGGAATTAGGTTAAGCGCAAAAAGCTCAAATCGCTGATTACATTTTTGTAAGCCGCCTGCCAATTCACTCCATCCAACCCATCACACACCGACCTGTCGTGGCATCGGGCGATCCGTGGGCTGTTGAGGCAATTACATTTACGTAAGCTTGCGCACAGATGTCAGATTGGTAGCACACTAGAACACCGCAAACCGGAGCCCGTGCATGAAACTCTTGGTCGCAGAAGACGAACCCAAAATCGGAATGTACCTACAGCAGGGTCTTGTGGAGGCTGGCTTCACTGTCGACCGAGTTGTTACGGGAACAGAGGCGTTGCACCATGCGTTAAATGAGACCTATGACCTTCTGATCCTGGACGTAATGATGCCCGGCCTGGACGGCTGGGAGGTCATTCAATCTGTCCGCATAGCCGGGAACTCAGTTCCTGTTTTGTTTCTGACAGCCAGGGACGGGGTTGATGACCGGGTCAAAGGGTTGGAACTAGGAGCGGACGATTACCTAGTCAAACCCTTTGCATTTTCCGAATTGCTTGCTCGCGTCAGAAGCTTGCTCCGCCGTGGTTCCGCCGTACCCAACCAAACATCTATCAAAATCGGCGATCTGGAGGTCGATCTTCTGAAACGACGTGCCTCCCGCTCAGGTCGACGCATTGACCTCACCGCCAAAGAATTCTCCCTCCTAGAACTCCTTATGCGCCGTAGAGGGGAAGTCCTGCCAAAATCACTGATCGCATCGCAGGTTTGGGATATGAACTTCGACAGTGATACCAACGTGATCGAAGTAGCAATTCGCCGGCTCCGGGCCAAAATCGATGATGATTTCGACACTAAGCTGATTCAGACCACCAGGGGAATGGGCTACATGCTAGATGCGCCGGATACTGAATGAAGCGTGTATCTCTTACCTTCCGTTTGAGCATGATGTTTGTCTGTGCCGTGGTAGCCGTGCTGGTTGTAGCAGGCTTTACCTTCGATGCTTTTAGTAGACATCACTTCAAAGCGCTCGACCGTCAAGCGATGACGGAAAAGCTCGTATCCATTCGGCAAATCATGGATGGCGAGGCCGGCTCCGTAGACTCTTCAGAAGTGGTGTTACAACTGCAAGCCCTGCTGGGCGCCCATCAGGAGCTTTCAGCATCGATTGTCACCAACGGAGGGAGGACGATCTTCGCTACTCCCAACGGAACTGCACAGCCTACCGCTGCGGTTCATGAGGCTGGGGAAGGTTTGTTGGAGTGGACGGCTGGCGGCCATACGTATAGAGGCATGAAGGCCCAAGTTCATTTAGTGAATGAAGCTGAGCCACTAACCGCATGGTTAAGTATGGATATCACCAGTCACATGCACTTCGTTGAAACTTTGCGTTGGTGGCTGGTCATTGGGCTGGCTATCAGCGCTCTGGTCAGCGCAGCGTTAGGGTGGCTGGTGGCGCGCAGCGGGTTAAAGCCGGTCGCACAGGTGACGCAAGTCGCGGCCTCAATGTCAGCCGGTTCGCTGAAAGAACGCATCCCGATGGACTCGGTGCCTCGTGAGCTTGAGAGCCTTGTCTCTTCTTTCAACGCCATGCTTGCTCGCCTTGAAGAGTCTTTTGTTCGGCTGTCCAACTTTTCAGCCGATATTGCGCACGAGCTACGAACCCCTATCAGCAATCTGCGTACACACACCGAAGTCATCCTTTCAAAGAAACGTGCACCGGACACTTATGAAGAGAATCTCTATTCAAACCTGGAGGATCTGAACCGACTCTCCAGCATTATTGACGGCATGCTTTTCTTAGCAAAATCGGACAACGGTCTGGTTCTACCTGCCAAAGAGAAAGTCGAGTTGCGTTCGGTGGTCGAAAAACTTTTCGAGTATTACCAGTTGCTGGCAGAAGACACCGGAGTAAAGCTACAAGTCTCCGGACACGGCGCGGTCTATGGTGACGGTACGATGTTGGATAGGATGATCTCGAATTTACTTTCTAATGCGCTCAGGTATACCCCTCCTGACTGCACTGTCTCCGTAAAAATCGAGTCGTTGGGTAGCATAATCAGCTTGTCAGTGAAGAACCCCGGCGAGGAAATAGCTGGAGAACATCTGCCCCGGTTGTTTGACCGTTTTTACAGAGTCGATCCTGCACGTAGAGAGGGTGCTACGAACAACGCGGGGTTAGGTTTGGCAATCGTCAGATCACTGGTTGACGCCCATGATGGCGCCGTTGAGTGTGTCTCCGGAGGAGGCTATACGACCTTTGAGATCCGCTTACCTGCTTGGCCTGCTGACTGAGAATAAAAGAAAACTCCCGTGCCTCTTCTTTGAGGAACAAGGCCGCAATGCGGCCTTGTTTATTTACGGCGTCACTCGTGTGAATGGCCGTGCCCAGCGATCTCAGAAGTTGCGTCTTTTTCATCGCCTCCGCAGGCCGTCATCAAACCAAGGAAGCAGATCAGGAGCATCGAACGGATCATGGTTGTTGGGGTTTTCATTGGAATACTCTTCAAAAATGGATGAAATTGAATGACATGTGGTCAAGCAGCACGCTGCGTTTCTTGCCGTAGCACAGCCATCGCTGCTTCTGATTACTGTTTGACGCCCAAATAATCGCCGCTGGTTTTCAGTGTGATGGTCACGTCGTTAGTGCTGCGATTACGCCAAAACCAGCCATGGGTGCCGTCAAAAATGGCGGTGAACTCACCTTTATCACTTTTGACTTGCTTGCCCTTGTTGTAGCTGTGGAAGTACCCCTTTTCGCCGTTGTAAGGCTCTCCATGAGTGTCGTAGTTCACAGGCCCACCTGCCGCTGTCCATTCATAGCTGACAGCCTTGTCCTTCAGCACTTCCAGTTTGATTTCTGTCCCTTCACCTGGCTTGAGCGTGACGGTCATTTGATCCGTCTTTAACGCAGGGGCAGGTGTCGCAACCGGTTGAGTCACTGGTTGAGCCACCGGTTGGACTTGCGCAACCTGCGGAGCCGGGGCTGAAGCCGCTGGTTGAGGTGGAGCTGCATCCGCCAACGCCTCTTGGGCAAGAGTGATCTTCAGTTCGCCCATCTGGGTCAGCCCCAGTGTCCGGCCCACACCTGTCGGATCAATGGCGTATTCCGAGGGCATGACCACGGTCACCAAAAGGCCGGCTGCAACCAGCATTGCAATGACAGTCGAGCGCACCAGTTTGCGAGTGGTAGGTAATTCATTAACAGTGGGAAGCGGAGTATTGAACATGGTCAGAATTCCTTACGTAGAGACAAACAGGCCAGTGATCTGATAACCCATCAGCAGGAAACCGGCACTCATCATGGCGACGTTGGCGGTATAGGCGTGGCGCCAGAAGCTGCCAGTGCGCCGCCAAAACCCCATCAGAATTAGAATCGCGCTGAGGGCAAGCAATTGGCCGATCTCGACACCGACGTTAAAGGCGATGAGGTTGGGAATCAGGCCGTCAGGCGAGATTTCGTACTCCTGGATTTTGGTTGCCAGACCAAAGCCGTGGAGCAGGCCGAATATCAGCGTGGCCACTTTGGTGTTGGGTTGGAAACCGAACCAGCGCTGGAATGCACCCAGGTTGTCGAGCGCCTTGTACACCACTGAAAAACCTATGATGGCGTCGATGATGTACGAGCTAATGCTAATCTCGGTGAGCACACCAAGTAGCAGCGTGACCGAGTGGCCTACAGCGAATAGCGTGACGTAGAGCCCCACGTCTTTGAGGCGATAGAGGAAGAAGATCACCCCGAACAGAAACAGGAGGTGGTCGTAGCCCGTCATCATGTGCTTGGCGCCCATGTAGATGAAAGGCAGCAACATGACGCCGGAGCTTTCCTGGATGAAGCCCTTGTCACCTTCCGCGACGGCGTGAGCCATCGCCTCGGGCATTCCCAGGAAAAGTACAGCGACAAGTAAAAACAACAGCAATACGGGGCGGTGCAAAGGCGCAGTAAACGCGCCGACGCCGCTCATCGAATACGAATGCATAGATCAATCCTACGTTGCAGAGATCGAAGGCCGCAGTGCGGCCAAGGTCAAGACGCGAACGAAGGACGGGGTGGACGCTCGATCAAAAATATCGGCGGCAGGGGAACAGAGTCTCGAAGCGCATCGACCCGGATGGATAGCATTAGGGGGGTCGCCAGCATCAACGCTGCTGTGAGTTGCGGTGTTTCGTGCTGGTGATCAGGGGTCAATGGCGAATGGTAGTGATCTGAAAGGCTCGAGTAGCTGGATGAAGCCTCTTCGCCGTGGGAGTGATGGGCATCTTGCGCGATCTCCCAGGCTGGCTGTTTCGACGCCACAGATAACGAATAGGTATGCCCAGCCCAAGCCACCAACATGGCGAGAGCAAGTGCGATTACCACCGTCGTTGTCAGTGTTCTGCTGAACATGGCGTTAGGGTTTCAACTCGTTTTATAGGGCTTTTACGCGTTTGACCACATCCCCCTGGGGGGGATAGGATGCCAGCGTAATTCATTGAGGCCTGAGGCTCAAGTCATGAGTGAGCACGAACACGAACACAGCCATCCCCACACCCACCAGAGTCATGAGGCAATCATCAAACGTCTCAAACGGGCAGATGGGCATTTACGCGGCATCATCACCATGATCGAAGAGGGTCGTGAGTGCGTGGACATCGCCCAGCAGCTGCATGCGGTTGAAAAAGCAGTGTGCCAGGCCAAACGTACGCTCATCCAGGATCACATTGATCACTGCCTGGAGGACACCGTTTCGGCGCTAGGCAATGGCGAGCGCGCACCACTGGAAGCTTTCAAGCAAATCACCAAGTACCTCTAGGTCTGTCATGCCCAATTTTGCTGAACTGCTGCAACAAGGCGGGGCTCACGCCTGGCTGTATTTCCCGAGCGCGATTCTGCTCGGCGCCTTACATGGCCTGGAGCCGGGACATTCCAAAACCATGATGGCGGCCTTCATCGTGGCCATCCGTGGCTCGGTCAAACAGGCAGTTTTGTTAGGTTTGGCCGCGACGTTGTCGCATACCGCAGTGGTGTGGTTGGTCGCCATCGGCGGCATGTACCTGGGCAAAGGATTGGACGCGCAAACCACTGAGCCGTACTTCCAGCTTGCCTCCTCTGTACTGATCATCGTGATTGCGCTTTGGATGCTCTGGCGTACTTGGCGCGGTGAGCAGATGTTCAAGTTTGAGCAAGGTGATGATCATCACCACGGCGAGCACGACCATGGTCATGATGATGAGACCCATCGAATCGATACCGGCCATGGCCGCATCGAGCTGTCGATCTTCGAGGAAGGCATGCCACCGCACTGGCGCCTGAAGACACTGACCGGGCACGCTTGGGCTGCCTCAGATGTTCGCCTGATGACTACTCGTCCGGACGGTAGCACCCAATCGTTCTCTTTCGTTGAGCGCGACGGCTTCCTGGAGTCGACGGTCGATATTCCGGAACCACATGAGTTCAGTGCTCGCTTGAGTCTTGGGCATGCAGGTCACTCCCATGATTACGATCTTCAGTATCAGGAACACGATCACGGGCATGCTCATTCCGAATTGGAAGGCTTAGAGTTGTCGATTGATGGCTACCAGGATGCGCATGAACGTGCGCATGCCAACGATATACGCAAGCGCTTCACCAATCGCGAGGTCACCACGGGCCAGATCGTCATGTTCGGCCTGACTGGTGGTCTGATTCCTTGTCCGGCTGCCATTACCGTTCTGTTGCTATGTCTTCAGGTTAAAGAAGTCGCACTGGGAGGCATGCTTGTCCTGTGTTTCAGCATCGGATTGGCGCTCACCTTGGTCACTGTAGGTGCTGCGGCGGCAATTGGTGCTAAGCAGGCCTCCAACCGTTGGCCTTGGCTGGGCACCGTGGCTCGTCGTGCTCCGTACCTGTCCAGCGTGCTGATCATTGGTGTTGGTCTGTACGTGGGTTTCCATGGCTGGATCGGCCTGAACGCTTGAGGCAAGTCTTTCGTGTTTGAACTTACGAGCTACATTGGTCTGTTCGTGGCGGCATTCGGTGCCGCGACGTTATTGCCGATGCAGTCTGAAGCCGTGCTGGTCGGGATGTTGCTCGCCGACCGGTACGTCGTTTCTACGCTATTGGCGGTAGCCACTGTTGGCAATGTGCTTGGCTCCGCACTGAACTGGCTTCTGGGCCGTTCTGTTGAGCGATTTCGCCACAAGCGCTGGTTCCCCGTGAGCGAGAGCAAGTTAGAAAAAGCCCAGCATTCCTATCTGCGCTACGGGCGCTGGTCACTGTTGTTGAGCTGGGTGCCCATCATTGGCGACCCGCTGACAGTCGTCGCTGGAGTCATGCGCGAGCCACTCTGGAGTTTCCTGCTGATTGTCACCTTGGCCAAGGGCGTGCGTTATCTCGCGCTGACCGCCGTCACCCTGGGGTGGGCATGACGATGCCTACTGACCCGCTTTCCCCACTCAAGAGCCGAAGCAGTAGCCTAGATCTGATCAAGTGGCTAGCGATGTTGACCATGGTTATCGATCACTTGCGGTTGGTGTGGCCGGAGTTGAGCAACCTGTTCATTCCGGGGAGAGTTTCCTTTCCGTTGTTCTGTGTCGCTATTGCAGCCAACGTGGCGCGCTCCAAACAGGGTGAATTGCTGACTGCTGCGAACGGTCGTTATCTTGCCTTGATGCTGTTATTCGCCGCCATTTCAGAAGTGCCTTATCGCTACATCAGCACCTCGGGATCATTCAACGTGTTGGTGACGCTGGCATTGGGGCTGGTGATTGCCTGGGGATGGCAACATCGCACTCTGTTGAGCAGCGCTATGGCGTTATTGGCCGCCGCGATTGCCTACGTGCTGGATGATCCACTTATGTACGGCTTCTACGGTGCACTTGTACCAGCGGCTGTCTTAATAGCAATCAAAGGCCCCGGTGTTCTTTGGCTGCTGCCTGCGGTTCTATGCTTGATGAGCAATACGCGAAGTAGCATCGTAATCAAAGCGCTGGACTTGGAAGTCTATTCATTGGTGGCTTTGAGCACCGCGTTCGCGGCGCCGCTGATCGGACTCTGGCTACTGCGTCAGAGCTTCACTTTCAAGGTCTGGCCGGTACGGCAATGGGGATACTGGTTCTATCCGGGCCACCTTGCCGCTTTGCAAGCGCTACGGTTGCTTGTCTGAATACCGGTCACCAGCTTTAGCAAGTCTTAGGAACTCACGATCATCTGTTGGGCCATCGGCGATGCTGATCATCGATCACGTATGGATGTTCGTGATCCACACCTTCCTGGCCGTCGATGTGCGCGTGATCGCCCGGCAGATTCTCATGGGTGTGTTTGATCGACTTCTGGTCATGAACTGGGCGCCAGATTACGATGCTGACCAGTAGTGCACTGCCTGCCACAGCGGCGAGGCCAACAAACGACGCCGTGAGGCTGATGTTGGCTCCCAGCCATCCCGCCAGTGGATAAGTAATCAACCAGCAAGCATGGGACAGCGCAAATTGGGCGGCAAACAACGCCGGGCGATCTTCGGCATGTGCCGAGCGACGCAACAGGCGACCGCTTGGAGTCTGGGCCAGCGAATAGCCCACCCCGAGCACCATCCACAGCGGCAGCAGGAAGTTGTAGATGGTCAGGTTGATACCGACGGCCAAGCCTGCGACCAGTATTCCTCCGCCAAACAACATGGCCGTTCGGTCTTTGATGTTTTTCAGCAGGCGAGGCAAGACCAGGGCCGAGATCATGGAACCACCACCAAACGCAGCCAGCGCCAATGCCGTTGAGCTTTGAGGCAGAGCGAAGCGCGACTGAACCATCACCACGGTATTGACGATGACCATGGCACTGGCAGCCGCTACCGTCAGGTTGAGAGCCAGCAGCCCTCGCAGGCGGGGCGTCGCTAGGAATATGCGCATGCCACGAGTAGTTCGTTCATAGATGCTGCGTCGTGGTACTTGCTTCGCCTTTGGCAACAACACCGTGGCGACTAGGGCGGCAGAAGCGAGGAAGCCGATGACCGTGCCGGCGAAAAGGCTGTGGAAGCTGATCACCGTCAGGAGCGCGGCAGCGAGCATCGGGCTCGCGACACTTTCGAGATCGTAAGCCAGACGCGATAGCGACAAGGCACGGGTGTAGTCGTCTTCATCCGGCAGGATGTCTGGAATGGTCGCTTGGAACGTTGGAGTGAACGCTGCCGATGCGGACTGAAGGACGAAAATCAGCACGTAGATTTGCCAAAACCTCGGTCACAAACGGGAGAGCAAGCGCGACCAGCGCCCGCACCAGATCCAGCGAGACCAGCATGGCTCTGCGAGGCAGGCGCTCTGCAAAAGCCGCTGCAATGGGCGCTACGCCAATATAGGCCGTCATTTTTATAGCCAACGCCGTGCCGAGAACGGCACCTGCTTGGGCGCCTGCTAGATCGAACGCCAGTAAACCGAGCGCGACGGTGGCAAGGCCAGTCCCTAAGAGTGCAATCACCTGAGCCAGGAAAAGATGGCGATAGGTTCGGTTGGCTAGGATTTTCAGCATGAGAAATCTCAAAAGGAAGCGCGTACGACTATCTGGTTACTGAGATTTCCCGAAGATAAAAGAACTACGAGTTTCTCGTTTTCAGATGAATTCATATCCCCCCTAGGGGGATATGAATTCATCCTAAACCAGAGCCAGAAGTAGCTCAAGAAATAAGCATTCGACCTTTGATCGAGTCTCCGGAGAAGTAGCTTGCTCAGTGAAGGCACTTAGCCATACGCTGCCGGGCGTGAGACCTCTCACGGATATAAAATATGAGCAAGGAGCAAGCCCTGATGAAACTGTCCGCCATTTTGATCGCCGCTTTACTTTCGATTACGTCCGTTGCTGCCTTCGCACACAGCGGCGGTACTGATTCAAAAGGTTGCCATCGCAACCATAAAACCAACGACTACCACTGCCATTAAATGGCCAAAGCCCAGCGTCAGGCTGGGCTTTGGTGTGAGCTGGTCACTTCAGATCTCTGGGTGTCTGACGGACGCTGTTTAATCCGCTCGTGATCGCTAGCGCAACAGATGTACTGCCAGACCAGCGAGCGCACAGGCCATCAGTACCTGAATGACGCCGCGCTTGAAGCGGAACAATGCTATTGCGGCTGCGATGGCGATCAATGCAGAGGGCCAGTCGAGGTTACCGCTGAAGCCTTTCGGCCAAAGCACGTGATACCCGAAGAAGCACGCCAGATTGAGGATCACCCCAACTACGGCGGCGGTGATGGCGGTAAGCGGTGCAGTGAACTTGAGTTCGTTGTGGGTCGACTCAACCAGAGGGCCACCCGCAAGGATGAACAGGAACGAAGGTAAGAAGGTGAACCAGGTCACCAGGGCAGCTGCGACAGCTCCGGCCAGAAACACCTGATCAGCCCCGAACACTTGCGAGACATAGGCCCCGACGAAGCCGACGAAAGCCACCACCATGATCAGCGGCCCTGGCGTGGTTTCCCCCAGCGCAAGGCCGTCGATCATCTGTGTCGGGGTTAGCCAGCCATAGTGACCGACTGCGCCTTGATAGACATACGGCAGTACGGCATAAGCCCCGCCGAAGGTCAGCAATGCAGCTTTGGTAAAGAACCAGCTCATCTGGGTCAGGGTTCCTTCCCACCCAAAGAGCGCGGTCAAAACACCCATCGGCAAAGCCCATAGCACGGCACTAATCAGTGCGAGTGAGGCCAATTTCAACCAGCTGAACCGAGCATGTTCGGGGGACGGCGTGTCGTCATCGATTAAGGCCGGGCCGAAGGATTTTTTGGCGGCGCTATGGCCACCGGCTCTGAATTTTTCGGGTGCCATTCGCCCCCCGAAATAGCCAATCAACGCTGCCCCTAAGACGATCAGCGGGAACGGAACATTGAATGCAAAGATGGCGGCAAATGAAGCCGCTGCTATCGCCCACAGCCAATTATTCTTCAGTGCCCGAGAGCCGATTCTATGCGCCGCCTGCACCACGATGGCCGTCACGGCGGGCTTGATGCCGTAGAAAAGTCCGGCTACCACGGGTACTTCGCCGAACGCGATGTACATCCACGACAGCGCGATCAGGATGAATAGTGAGGGCAGTACAAACAGCGCGCCGGCGATCACGCCTCCCCACGTTCGATGCATCAGCCAACCAATGTAAGTCGCCAATTGCTGAGCCTCGGGCCCTGGCAACAACATGCAGTAATTGAGGGCATGTAGAAATCTGCGTTCTGAAATCCAGCGTCGCCGCTCCACCAACTCCTGATGCATGATCGAGATCTGGCCCGCAGGCCCGCCGAAGCTAATGAAACCGAGCTTCAACCAGAACCAGAACGCCTCACGCAGACTAATCTGTTCAGGCCTCAACGGATTCGCTTCAACCTCTGGTGCCATAACTTTACTCATTGGGTTGCTCCTCTTTCACAAACCCGGCGAGCAGGCCGTCGAAGATGGCGCTCGCGGCAGCCAGAAGTTGGTCGTCGTCGGAAATGGTCTCTCGCAGCCCAGCAAGCACCCGCTCAATCCCGGCAGCCTCCACCGGCTGAATACCGCCAACATCGAGGTAATGCACAAGGGCAGCAATGCGACCTAGACCTTGTATCTGGATTTGAAAACTGGCCTGTAGGGTTTCAAAGGTGACGCGGTTACCAACATGGCTGAAGGTTGCGTCATCAAAATCAAACCCCAAGGCGTTGACTGGGCAGTCCTGTGGAGTGTTCAGCCAGACGATCTGAGCTTGCGGGTCGATGAAGCGGCGGATCAACCAGGCACAGGCGAGCCGGTCGACCCAGGGACGTTTACGCGTTGCCCAGATACGGCCCTGATAATCGCTGAGATTGAGTACCGATATCGGTTGATTACTGCTGTGCGGCTCATCCGGCGACAGGGCTCTACTGACTGCCGTCTCTAACTCCTGTAGAGCCGCATCAATCTGGTGCTTTGGTTCACCTGGGAAGTAATCGATGCTCGCTATCTGATCGTAGGCTTTGCGCAGCTTGCGGATTTGTTTGGTCGTCGCCAGCGCATTTTCAGCATTCAACTGCTCACGGCAGCCTTCGATCTCTCCACCAAGTTTGGTGTAGTCATCCTTGCGGTCGAAAAACTCGATAAAGCGCTCACCGTTGGGATCAACTACAGGCAGGAGGTAGGCGGTGCCATTGATGGCCAATATGTCTCGTTCGACAGAAGTCAGAGCTTCGCGGCAAGCGCTGGTATCAGGGAGCAGGTAAACACCGTCACGGAGTACAGCGGCACCTGAAGCTTTCAAGGCACGCCAGGCTCGCATGCGCTCGGTGGCGTTGGCGGTGGGTAAGCCAAGGATCAATGCGAGCCAATTTTTCATGTAGGAATATCTACTCGATATGTAGTAATCGCTACGCTACTCCTTGCTGCAAGGCTTGGGAAGCGGTGCTCAACAAAAGCAGTTGTTCAGAGGGCATTCGGAAGAAGGAACAGACACGCAGACTTGCGGTGGTCATTGCGAGCGAAGCCAAGCTTCCATTTTTTGCAACCTTCCTCTACGTAAAAGCACCGGTTTCCCTAAATCCAACATCACCAACAATCCCTGCCTTTCGCATGTTGAAGGGAACCAATCAGCGATTTCGACGTTGCAGCGTTTGGCGTCACCTACCGCCCACTTAATAATCATGTCTGCTGCGGCACGGTAGTGATCCGCCATGAACAGCCTTTTGCCGTCTTCTGACCAGCCTCTCATCGCAAGCTCGTCGGTTACGTCGATGAGTCCAGCGTCTCCAAAGAAATCGGTCGTATCTGGATAATGAATACCTGCCAAGGACACCTTGGCCACGCCGGATTTTCGGTCGAAGTAAGACAGGAAATGCCATCCTCCCGTTGTACTACCTGGATCTGGAAAATTGATCGCAGCTTTGCCAGTGATGTAGTGCGTGCGGGAAACGCGTTTGAGATCAAAATCGAAAAGCGGCTGGTTCATGGGAGTGTTTTGAGCCGGGCCAGCCCCTGTTTGATATGACCAGCGTTCTCACCAATTGTGTAAAGCGCACCACGGACGTTGTCGCCGACTTCCGCATGTCCCTGGGCTTCCACCTGGAGGGTCAGCTCCATGAGCGCAGCCTCAAGGGCCAGCTGGTTTTGGTACATCCTTTCCAGTACATCTGATAGGGAATACTCACCCTGCATTTGGCTCACCTCCATGTTGGGAGCAACAGCATAGCAATAGGCTTAAACGTGTAGGCGCTTTTCCAAACTGGCCTACAGCTCATCACCATTGAACTAATCATCATGCGCATGTCCCTAATGTCGTGCTGATAGCCGCCCGATTAGCGCGGTTCGGAGCTCCCCACTCTCACGCAAAGGTTTGATGAATCATGAAGAGCGAACAAGTTGAAGGTGTAGCAGAAAAGCTGGCCGGCAAGGCGCAGAGCACGGTCGGGAAACTAATTGGTGATTCGAAGATGGAAGCTGAAGGTGCGGGACATCAAGCGGCTGGTCAGCTGACTAAAACCTATGGCGATACACTGAATAGCGTATCCACGTTCGTTAAAGAAAAACCAGTCGCCGCCCTCGCGATTGGTGCTGCAGCGTTGATCTTGATAAATCGCATTTTTCGTCGTTGAACGTGGAGGAGGTGTCTCCAGCCAGGTGACACCTCTCGCTAAAGTCCTGCCCTCTTCGCACTCCCGCTACAGTTTTCTGCCAGGAGAGTGCGAGGGTAATAAACCTGCAGCCTCTTTTGCCTCGAGTAGCCTTTGCTCAGCGTACATAGCCGGATCATCGTCTGGCAGCGGGTAGCCTGCAGCCGATAGGGCCTGGGCCCGCTCCTCAATCAGCACGCGCTCGGGAACGCGAAACGCTTGGTAGGATCTGCCTGGTACGCGTTGAGTTACGCCAACTCGCAACTCCTCAGGACTTACTCTCCAGCCGGCATCGTCTGGGTGCTTGGTAAGCTTGTAACCAGAGCAGTTAGGCACGTGGTGAGTGATCTCGTACTCTCGCCATACGGCCATAGCTTGACCGTCAATCTTCTGTGGCCTGCACTCAATCAGCCAAGCCACCGCATTGATGAGTTGCCCATGTGAAAACACGGCGATGTCCTGGGCAGGATGCTCTGCAAGTCTATCTAAGAAAGACTGACCTCTAGATATAAAGTCCAAGAATGACTCGGCGCCTTCACCATCCGTGAACGCTGGGTCTGACTTGGCCCAGTATCCCTCCACCCAAGCTCGTCTCTGGGCAACGGTCGTGTTGATACACCGTGCAGGTTCAAGGTAGGTGAACTCGTGAATGGGCCATATTTCAAACGGCACTGAAGGGAAAGCAGCCACTGTCTGCATTGCAGTTGCTTGCGCTCGGGAGAACGGCGAGGCAACGATCAGATCTGGGGCTTGAGCGAATGACCCTGCCACTTGGCGCGCTTGCTCGACCCCCTTTGGGGTAAGAGGGATGCTCGCGTGATCAAGGCTGGGTTGGCCTGCGTTGGCCGCGCTTTCTCCATGGCGGATCAGCCTGACGTGCTTCACCGACCAAATATCCCCACTATTTCAGCCATCCGAACCTGCTCTCTACGTTATGGGCAACACCACAAGTGCCTACCCTTGCCCAAGGATACACCGCAGCCATGAGCACGAAACACATCACGTAGAAAAAGAGGGGTCGCGATAACCTGGAGGTTTATGTATTCCAATATTTTTGGACTGTGCTTCTGGCAATGCCAAGCTTTTCAGCGATTGTTTTCCTGTCGAAACCTTGCGCTTTCAGGGCTCGAACGTAATCTGCATAAAGCGGCTGCTTAGGCTTTCCCTGGGAGCGCTTGATGAGCTTTCCATCACTGAATTGCTCCTCTACCAACTGCCACCCTCCGGACATCTCGAATTCCCTGATTCGCAAGGCAGTACGTTGCAGGGCTTGCGAAGGGAGCTCGTCACCCTGAGCCGCAATGGCGAGAGTAACCATAGTCAAAAGGTCGAGGCCTAGATAGTCAGCGATCTCGTCCAGTTTCTCCAACGTCGCGTTCGCTCGGGCCTGCTCAAGCTTCCCCACGTACGTTCTGTGCGTTGCCCCCGCCAACTCTTCGTAACTCAACCCCTGATGAGCACGAGCTCCACGCAATGCTCCTGCCAGCGCTTCTTTCAGATGCATGAGTCGGATCCTCAAAACTGAGGATAGAGCCACGGCAAGCGTGTTTCGATAAACAGATCATAGTGATATTATCGTGACATATGGTTTGCCAAGCAGTCGTTTGATCATAGCGGCGACGTCTGGATTGGTGATGGATTGGTCATCAGAGCAGCACCTAAGACACGGCCAGGGACGTCTCGATGGGAGACGCGCTCATCAAGTCCGGCGTTTATGGCCAGCGTGAGCCCGCCTGCAATAGTCACTGAGCGACGTCTTGGCAAGAACCAGATCCACTTTTTTGAGCGATGGCAGGGATAGTGAGTGATGAAGTTCGATTGCGTGAAAGTTTCAGGAAAAGTTGACTACGTTCGATCTGTTGATCGAATGAACGGCGGACATAAAGCTAAAGTCAGCATTGATGGTGCAGTTATCCCGAATTTGCAAGTATCGAATAAGCTTTACGAAGAGTTAGAAGTCGGCGAAAACGTAACTTTGTATGGACTTTTCAAAAGAAGTAATGACAAGGAAAAAAACACAGGCATCTTGTACGGCCTAGCGAAGCAAAACGGCGAGAAATCATTTGCAACCCAGTATAGATATCAAGTCCCGCTTTTCCTGACGGTCACTGCGACCATCGCATTTTGCTTAACTTTCGTCGCCGGCTGGATAGCTTCGATATTCCCAGTGCTTTTCTTGTTTGGAGAAAATTCGGATTATATGTATACCACTACGGTATTTGCAGTAATTGAGTCGAGCTTGGTTGCCGCATTTTTCCTGTGGAGGGCATGGGCGATGTTCAACGCTACATCTGATCCTGAAGCTTGGGAAACTACCGAAGCCGCAGCGCTATCGAGTCGCTTTAGTAAGCTCCACAAGTAATTGTCCTGTGCGTAGGGCACGCTAACACCCGCCCCGGCTTCAGGATCGCTGCGCCAGACTTTCCTTTGGCTGCGAGTATCGGGCAAGCGGAGCGCGCAGGCGTGTGGGATGGACGCCCGTAGGGACGAGACGTGGCTTGCCACGGCTCGGTTCACGCCAGCCATCCGCCGAAGGCGGCACGCCATAACCACCGCCCTGCTTTGTGAAAAGGAGGCTTAAATGACCTGCGATTTACTCCGCGAGCGTGAGAGGACTAGGCGAAGGGTTCTGTGGGCCCTTGCATGCCTCCGTCCTGGTGATCCCAACGCATCCGACCTCCTTGTCATCCTCGATGATCTCGACGACCAAGAGCGAAACGACACCCCCTGTAGCGATAAGCTACTCGACCTCATTGAGGTTCGTAACTCTGTCTCGGTGATGCGTCATAACTCCGGAATCGACATCATTTTGGAGAAGACTATTCCGCAACCCTGGAGAGAGCGTTTCCACCAAGCAAGCATCGGGTCGACCAGAGTTCCTGATGGGCCCTACGCCACAGACTGGGACAAGTTTGTGAATGAATGGGAGCGTGAGATGCAGCATGTGCAAAACCATCGACTTGCAAAGGCTGCTAACAGTTAGAACGGCTGGTTCGAGCGATGGCGGCGCAAACACACGAGCAGTCGGTGTAGCCGCTGAAAGTCGCAACCTTCAAACCGGAGCAGCAAGGTGGAACGGCCTTCTTTTTTTATCGATTTCGAGGCATCAGGGATAGCCCCAGATAGCTATCCCATTGAGGTGGCTGTCGTGTCGAATGAAACCTGGTTCAGTTCGTTGATAAAGCCAGCCCGCTATTGGACGCATTGGTCGTTCGATGCGCAAGACATGCATGGTCTTACTCAGGATCATTTACTTCAGGAAGGTGATGCCCCACCAACTGTGGCGGAACGAATGAATCAGCTGTTTTCAGGGCAGGTGCTTTGCAGCGACTCACCTCAAGATGTTTTTTGGCTCGATGTCCTCTACGAAGCAGCAGACCTGATGCCGACCTTCGAGTTGAAGCCTTTGGAAGTGTTTGTGGGTCGGGAGGCTGCCAGTGACATTTATCGCCTACTGCCCACGACTAGGCACCACCGAGCTCTCCATGACGCAACCGCTTTGATGAACGCATGCCGTGCTTTGTTCGAAGCTTGAACTACCAGAGGGGTGTATACCTACCCTCACCTATGCGAAAGCGATGAGTCCATTGAAGTATGGATGTAGCACAGCGTGTGCGACCGCTCGAACCGAAGACAGGTGATCACGTGCCTGGTAGGCATGGCAAGCGGAGCGCGCAGGCGTGTGGGATGGAAGCCCGGAGGGCCGAGACCTTGGCATCGCAAGGGCTCGGTACACGACAGCCGCTCCCCGCAGGGGCGCGCCCCAACTGAAAGCTCAGGGTCATCAAAGCTCCGCATCCCAAGCATCCATAGCCTCGCTCACAGCCGCGTACCACTGGAGATCACCAAGTTGTAGAGCGTTCGCGATTTGCCTATTGGTATTGCCATCGACCCAAGTGGGGAGACTCTCTATGGCTCCTGTGAACATGCTTGCTGAAGCGACAGCGAATTGTCCCTTACTCATAGACTGGAGGCACACGTAGCGAACTGCAGCGCCAGTCTGCATCCGACGCCAAGCCACCACCTCAATACAGTCCATGGTGCTCATAGAAGCCTCTATGGTGGCACTCGCTCCCTGTTCCACCCGAATGTCTGCCGCAACTTCGAATGAGCCGCTAGCCGCTCCTGGTTTGTGGACGAGATGCTTCAACTGCTCACGTGAAGCGACGATCTGTTCGCGAAGCTCTTCAGGATCGATGGACATCCCGCCCTCCGGTGTCACCTTGAGGGTCTTCAAGGAGTTCGCCGCCAGGATGAACTCGCGTTCACGCGCTTTCTCCCACTCGGAGCGACGGTCGGGGCTGATAAGGTTCCAGAGGCGTGAAAGCAGCAACAAAACCTTCTCCTAACCTTAAGCCCAAGACTTGAATCCATTGCTAATGAACCATGGTATCTCAACACTACCGTGTGAATGATAGACCCGTGCCAGAATTCACCGAATCATTCGCGGCCAGGCAGAATCGGAGCGATTCCTTTGACCGTTTTCTCTCTTGCAAGCTCACGAGCAAAGTCATCATCTCTTAAAGCCTCAAGCTTCTCCATCTCTACGTTATATTCTTGAATTGTAAGGGTAGAGCCGAGATGGGCTCTGAGTTTACGAGAGTATTTATCGAACTGCTCCATGGCTCGAATTAGGAAAACATTGCTAACTGTAGTGCTATACCCCTCAATCTCCTTGAATGCTGCATGTACATAGCCCATGATAGTCGCAATTGATTTCTGGCCGGTATACATCTTAACCTCCTCAAGATAGCTTTCATCAGAAAGCAACCTGACTTCAAAGTCTCCTGCACGCCTATATCTATCCCGCTGTACAAACTCCATTACCAAGTTCGTTATAAACGAGTGGCGAAACATGTGCGCGCATGCTTGTTCCTCGATGCCAGCAAACCTGCGCACTGAACCGATCTCATTACCAAGGGATGTTTCTGAAAGCGGAGTTCCGGTTGCTGATGATACAAATACGAAGCCATGATCTTTAATACTCGAAAATTTATTTCTTACAACTTTACCCCTGTGAAACTCAATGTATGAGATCAGTTCATTGAGAAACATCTTATTTACGGGTATTTCCCTTTCCTCGCTGTCGTCGCCCTTCAGCGTGATAAACCTAAGCATAGGATGCTTCATCTCATACGCGGTCAGGACATCTACGACCTTAAGACTCGCAACCTCTGAAAGCCTAGCCCCAGAGTTTTCCAATGTTGAGATAAATGCATGCCGCCGAATCTTGATGAACCGTGAGCCCCCCATTTCATCGACAGCGCTCCTGAGCTGGTCGACATGAACAGCAGGAATCGCATTCCGCTCGTGCCTCCTACCACCAGGTGGAAATGCATGATGCCACACACTGTGCACAGCATAATCACGACCACGCTTATCTTTTTTCACTGTAACGTTTTCAGTAATCTTTATTCGCCCTCCAATCGCGACGAAACTGGGTTGCTCATAAAGCCCTCCAATATACTTTAGGAAGTCTATACATACAGTCCCAACGTCTACAACGGTGAGTGTGGCTTTCTTCTTCTCACGAAGATTTTTGGGATCTACTTCCGTACTTAGATGATGAATAAAACGCGTAAAGTCGTTATCTGATAGATCTATAAAATCAATGTTTGAAGCATAACAGAATCTAACCAACTGACTGATTTTTTGAGCATACTCACCAATCGTCCCACCTTTTCTACCTGTACGCGCTAACCCTTTACGCTTCATCCTATTGGGGCGAACCGTAAGGGAAAGCATGTAGAGATTCGCGGCAAAACAGGGTGCCCCGTTTGGCCAATTGATGAATGTCAGATTGCTCGCATCCCTAGTCACGAGCTTCCCCAGTGCGTTGTGGTCAAACAACTCAAGCTCAGGAACCACTGAATAAAGCTTACGCTCATGGAAATTACTCACTCCTTACTACCTTTAAAGACTGGATATTCTCGTGAGATGGAATCACATCAAAAGGAGACTCATTAAGCGAGACTATTGCCAACAGTGCATTTACGGCTTCGCTAGCGCTTTTATTTCTAACAGCCTCACTAGAACCATCCCTGGTTTCTTTGATTCCCGATATAGCAGTGGAAAGCCCTTGAAGTAACCTGAAATTAGCGCGGCGCAGTGCGACCACCGTGCATTCTAACTCGCTATTAATTTGCTCTAGCCCATTTTTGGTCTTCTTGGTAGGCTTGTTGCCCCTTTCGGCATACGCAGCAATTGCATCCTTAGCCACGCTCCTAAGACGCTCTAGCCCTGCGAAACCGTGATAACCAAGTAATTCATCGGATTTTTTTTTGAGGGTGTTCAGACTCGTGGGGGCGATAGCGTATTGCTGGCCAGCCAAATCGAACTTGTAAGAAAGGGAAGCCAAAGCTCCCTGATTTTTTAGAGCGGAAGTAACAACCTCATTTGAAACGTATTTTTCAACATCGGCAAGTACGTCCTCTAGCAAAATCTGTCGCGCCTTGATTGACTGATTGTGAACTTGAATTTCCGACCTAGGCTTACCCATGATTACGCCCCCTTTACGTGAACAAGAACCTGCATTTCCTTGCCATAAGCACCAAGAACAAATACAGGCTCAAATTTGACAATGCCTTTACTCATCAAATGCTCTAGATGCTCCGAAAAGGATTCTTGATCTACAAGACGCACATCATCCGTTCCGAACTGTTCCTTCATCAACGCACGTAACGATTTATAGTTATGCACATCACCAGTGAAGAATTTCTCAGCAATAATTTGGGCTTCCGCCCCACGGAGGGATGCGCCATCTGTGGCATCTGTAATGTACCTCCATGCATGCTCAATATCGTTATGCCCGAGAATCCAACGAAGCGTATCTATGCGTCCTTTCCCATATGCGTGAAAGAACAACAGGGCCGCTACACGGCGCAACTGGTGCTGCCTGATATAATACCGAAGCCCTACTTCATTAACTTCGCTCTCAAAGTAGTCACACAAGAAGTCAAAGCATGTATTCATGCTCATTTTTGTGGCGGAATATATTAACTTTCTGCCATGCAAAGACGGAACGGAGAATATAGTAGGAGCTTCCGCCGAGAATCCAGCATTGATGAGCTCCTCCTGAAGGCGTACTAATTGCCCAAGCATCTGTACCGCAAGGGGATCAATAGGTCTGGCATCGGATTTCCGGAGACCATACGTATTGGTTGTGCTCTTTTCTCTCATGAACATCAGCCAAGTATTCGTGGAGTCGAATGCTCGGGCCGACGGGATCTGCAAAAGCTCATCTATTCGGCGAGCCATAAGCAAACCAACAACAAATTGAATAGCACCAATATAAACGTAGACAAGTTCAAGCAAGCCTGCATTGGATCTTAGCCGCTCAAAATAGTTCTGCTTCGTTCCCTTTCGACTTTCAAGACCACTGCCATCGGCATCACTTGTATTTCTACAACCAAGCCCCAGTTTTGTCACGCCGTGATGTTTCAAATCACTGCCAACAATTGAAACAACCTGCTCATCGGTTAGGCTTGTAAGCGTTGTGTCATGCTCATCACAGTATCGAGCCAACCTGCAAAACCCCTCAATAACGAGAGGGCCCAGCTCGTAATGAAACTCGACAGCACCTTTGAATAATTTAAAAATCGTGCCGGACGGCACTGTCACATAACGACCAGGTTTGGCTAGCTCTGGCATGTAACCTTTAATTCTATCCAAAACTCGCTCATTGGGCCCTGGCACTCCAAGTTTCTTGAGCAACCCCATTCCATACAAAAAGTTGTAAAATAGCCTGTACTGGGATTCGGCCATGAGACTTCCCGACCTAGAAGTAACCTTTACTCCCTCCATCTCACGCTTATAGGACTCACCAAGCGGATAAAAACTAAGAATTTCATGCCTAGGCTTGGCCATGTCCCCACGGATAGTATTTGGGTAAACCTCGGCTGAGATGCGTACAGAGTTTACCGTATAGCCAGCACCTCTATGTCCGTCGTAGTGGCCTTTATAATATAAAGCGGCCCGAATACGTGGAATATCATCAACGGAAACATTAAGCTCGTTGGACTCGAGCTGAGTAGAACTTATCTCTAACATCGACGGATTCTCTTCCAATATGGAAGCAATCGTCGCGCCTGGTATTTCATCCAAGAGCGCTAGAGCATACTTACTCAATTTTTCTGACCAATCATACAGCGCTTCGGCCACGGAGGATTCTGAAGACAGCTTATTTAGGATCCATTTCAAATCGCCTTCAGACAAGCCTGCCAATCCGGCACTTGAAAGCTTGAGCTCATGTGCGTGAATTAGCAGGCAGTCAATAACACCCACGGCGGCGTGAAACTTCCGTCTTAATGTCTCAACACTTTGAGAATTAGCCATTTCAACCAGGCTATTTCGCGTGGCGCCAATGAGGGCGTATTTAAGACCGTTCAACAGATCTAGGTTTTCGTCATCGGTGAGGTATGAATTGTTGTCTAGGGCTACCTTCCAGTTTAGCAGAATGGGATCGCCGTTAAAATTCACGCTCCAGACGAAAGCATTAAAATCAGTGGTTAGCCAGGATGCTTTACGGAAAGCTTCTGCTGGCGCTAAGCGAGGCTCGCCGAGGAACCCAAGTTTAGATGGAGCATTCATATACAAACCTCTCCACAGACTCTGCGCTAGCTGTTAATGCCGCCTTGTGGAGATCACTCCGATAAGTGGCATCTCGGTGCTTACTAATCTCCCCTTCTAGAAAGCCTGCGTAACTCGCCCAGTAGACTGCCTTAGCACTAACCTTCTGATTGGGTGGCGCTTGCTCAACAGCCAATTTTATCGAGAGCAGCACGCTCAAAATATCGACAGACACTAACGCATATACAGTCCCGTCGTTCTCAATCTTTTCATGATGCCCATCTGGATCTTGAAGATACGCAGGAATATCTCCAAAAGCATGATTCACTAGAAAAGCGTCTAATTCAGCCAAGCTTGAGAAATTGCTGGCCCGAAATAAAAACGGACTATCTTTAAGACTATGACAAATTAAGATCTTGTTAAATACTCGCATGCGCCTTTCATGCAGGAAATCGATAATCACCTTGGGCAAATAGTGATCCATGAGGTTAGGATCGTAGCTCTCATGACCTAAAGCCTGAGATGTAGTTTCAGCGCTATGCGTCTCAATAAATATCTCGGTTACTCTGGATGCGCGTACGGAAGACGCACTCACCATCTCCAAAAACTTAACGAGATCATCTTCAGACATGTCCGTATGAGGACGAAATTGAGCTAAAAGATTGTTTCTCAAATACGTACCAGGTTTAAGTGTTGACCTCGACCACGGGGTTAGGGTGCTTTTGGCAGGCGGTGAAAATGCGTTACCGCATGTAATGAACAGCTTCCTCCATGAGGGATCACCCTGTGATTTCAAATACTCACGTAGGGGCGCAGTGATCTCAATAATTTGGTCGACCAAAGCTTTAGTTTCTGAGGTTAGCGTGATTTTTTGTTCAGACCTTCCTGCCCCCTTACGATCCTTGTACCCCACCAGCTTATACACCGACCCGTCCAGTACATATCCAGATCTCTGCCCATGCTTATTCCAAAGATCGAAATCACCCAGAAACTCTGACGTAATTATCGGATGCCTTAGAATAATTAGGAGCTTAAATGGCATTAGACTCCCCGCCAGTGGCATCCCCATATAGCTGGCTAAATCAGAAGCAGGAGTCTGAGAATCTTTTGTATCCACTGACAAGGAAGCGTAGTGGCTGTATGGCTCTCCGTACCCGTAGGTTTCGAAAATACAGCAAATATTTGGGATTATTAGTAGGTGTCCCTTCTTACGTTTAGTTGTATCTACCAACTCTCCCTGCGCAGCGAGCTTTTTACGACGAAGAACCCTACCATATAGATCTGCTATCTGAGCCTTGGCCCATCCCTCAATAATCTTCAGCCGCTTAGATATGGAAATAAATAATATTTCAATAGCTTCAGACTCAGTAAGATGTAATGGTATTTCCATTACGAGCTTGACTTTTACATCAGCGCCATCTTCGTTTTTTCTGATATTAGTCGACTGACCATCGATTCGCTTCGCAGGTGCTAACGGCAGCTTCCCTCCCAATGGCTCCGCCCATACACCTGGAAGAATGAAAATCTTCTCAATGAACCCAATATACTTATTCCAAGTCTTCATTTGCGCGTCGATATCCAGCCCCAAGGCCTCGCCACTCATGAAAAAACTTTCCCTGAAATCCCAGAAGAAATTGTAAATCATTGTCGAATCGTTAAACGTGTATTCAGGCCAAGAATCACTATTCTGACTCAGAAAACCAGCCATCTTATTCGGCATAGTTAACTGTGTAGCTCCATACCCTGAAATATGGAGTCGTAGCTGCTCATACAGGCGGGATGTAAAATCATGACCATGACTGTTATGAATATTGGCAAAGTGACAATACAACGTGGTGCCTTTACGGTTTTCTACAGGCCATCCAGTCCAATATTTGACTTTACGCTGGTCAACCCCATGAAGTATTTTCTTCCACTTCGCATTATATTTTTCTCTTAGTCCACTTCCATATTCTGTCGGCGGCATGGAAGGGACGTAATTACGCGCTTCGAGCAAAATATCTTGCAGATAAACGGAAATCTTCGCGCGCGTCACGTCAGACGTACCGACCAAATCCTGTTCGAACAGCGCTCCTTGAAAACCCGCAACGATGTGGGTCAGCTCTGACGACGAAAGCTTCAAGAAAGACAAGGGCTGGTTGGTGATGTCACAAAAGCATTCGAGAAGCTTCAATGTCGTCGTCGACGGCACCTTCCTACGCTCAGCGCAACGCTGAAACAACTCCACCACATCAGGCGCCAGAGCTCGGAAGGGATAGGTTTCGATGGGCGATCCTTTTTTGACGATTGTCACTTACAAAATCCGTGGTGAGCTGGCTGTAATCTCCATTCTACAGGCATTCCGAATAACTGACAAAAAAATGCGAATGGCAAAATTTGGGAGCTGCTCGACGACATGCTCAACGCCCTGCTGTTTGCCCTGATCGGCATGGAGCTATTGCTGCTGCCATTCAACTGGCTGCACGTGCTGGCAGCCAGTTTGCTGGCCGTGGCAATTTTGCTCTCGCGCCTGCTGACCGTGGCGCCGGCCATCCTGCTGCTGCGACGCTGGCGCACAGTCCCGCGCGGGACGATCAGGATTCTGACCTGGGGCGGGCTGCGTGGGGGGGTTTCGGTAGCCTTGGCGCTGGCGCTGCCGCTGGGGCCGGAGCGCGACCTGTTGCTGAGCATCACCTACATTGTGGTGCTGTCGTCAATTCTGCTGCAGGGCCTGAGCATCGGCAAACTGGTCAAGCACGTCACCCGTGATGAGCCTGCGCCAGCGGCACAGGCTCATCACTGATTACTTCTTGAGCTTTTGCGGATCAGGCTGCTGATCCGCATCCTGCTTGGGCGGCCCGCTTTCGCTGCGAATCTGCGCATGGCTCAGCAGTGCAAAAATGAAGCTGCCTCCGATGATATTCCCCGCCAGCGTCGGCCCGGCAAACACCAGCCAGAAATCACTCCACGACAACTCGCCGGCAAACACCAGGTACGACACTTCGGCCGAGCCGACCACGATGTGGGTGAAATCCCCCAGCGCCATCAGGTAAGTGATCAGAATGATGATCCACATTTTCGCGCTTTCCATGGAAGGGATCATCCAGACCATGGTGGCAATCATCCAGCCCGAGACGATGCCCTTGGCGAACATCTTGCTCGCGTCGTTCTCCATCACCTTGCGCCCGATGTCGAGAAAGGCCATGTCGGTCTTGGTGTCGAAAATCGGCAGGTGGAGCATCACATAAGCCACCAGCAAGGTACCGCACAGGTTGCCCACCAGCACCACCGTCCACAGCCGCAGCAGCCGCCCGAAATTGTTAAGGGTCGGCTTGGTCATGACCGGCAGCACTGCCGTCAGGGTGTTTTCGGTAAACAACTGCTGACGGGCAAGGATCACCGCGAGGAAGCCGGCGCAGTAACCGAAGCTGGCGATTACCTTGAATCCTTCTGCGTCCGGCAGGCGAGAGTTGAGCAAGCCCATGGCCATGAGGGACAAGCCCATGGTCAGGCCGGCCGCCAGGGCGGACCACCAAAGGGCGGCGACGCTGCGTTCCAGCTCCTGATCACCCTGGGTGCGGATGATTTCATGCAGCACGGCAGCGCGCGGCGGCTGGTTTTTGTCGACGTCGTGTTTTTCCTGGGCCGAAAGGTTCGGGGTCTTGCCGTCTTTTTGCGTGTCCATAGTGCTCCGGAACCGGTGGCGTGAGATGTACGTACGACAGGCGCGGTTCGGAGCTGTTCACTGCTCACACTAACGAAACATCAGCCCTGTGGCAGTGCGGCCTGTGGGAGCCATGTGTGGCGCCTGTGGAACATCAATCTGTGGGAGCAAGGCTTGCCCGCGACGGGGTCATTAGCGACACCGGGAACCGAGATGAACTCGGATTTTTTGCGGTGATGCTGACGACGGCATCGCCGGCAAGCCGGCTCCCACGAACTCGTGTTACTCGTCCTGGAACTGATCTTTGACGTATTTGATTTCGGTCCGGCCGTGCGGCGCAGGCAAGCCGTCTTCGCCGAGGTTCACGAACACCATTTTCTCCACCGTCAGGATGCTCTTGCGCGTGATCTTGTTACGCACTTCGCAGGTCAGGCTGATGGACGTGCGGCCGAACTCGGTGGCGGTAATGCCCAATTCAATGATGTCACCCTGGCGCGAGGCACTGACGAAGTTGATCTCCGAAATGTACTTGGTGACCACGCGCTGGTTGCCCAGCTGGACAATGGCGTAAATGGCCGCTTCTTCGTCGATCCAGCGCAACAGGCTGCCACCGAACAGCGTGCCGTTGGGGTTGAGGTCTTCGGGTTTTACCCATTTGCGGGTGTGGAAATTCATATTCACTCCTGAGCGTCTTGCCGAATGATGGTAACCATCATGGCAGAGCCCAAGCTAGAGCTCTATTCACCATCGACTATGGCATCGATTACCGTTCAGACATTGACCTGCAGAAAGGCTTTGGAAGATCAGCATAGCCCGCTATAATCGCCACCGTTTCAAAACGGTAAAGATCGATCGCTACCGTTTTCCCGCCACCTGTCCGAGGGGCGCTGCAGCAGGTTCAACCTGTCAGGCTCGGATGGGGCGTTGCCTGGTCCCAGCGACCGGACACTAAACGCACAACGGCGCCCATTCGCATACATTACGAATGGAGGCTCTTCATGAGCGCTGTTATCACGCCTGCAGATTTTAACGATTACAAAGTTGCCGACATGTCCCTGGCCGCCTGGGGTCGTCGCGAAACCATCATCGCCGAATCGGAAATGCCGGCCCTGATGGGTCTGCGTCGCAAATACGCTGCCGAGCAGCCGCTCAAAGGCGCGAAGATCCTCGGCTGCATCCACATGACCATCCAGACTGCCGTGCTGATCGAAACCCTGGTTGCCCTGGGTGCCGAAGTGCGCTGGTCGTCCTGCAACATCTTCTCGACTCAGGATCAGGCCGCTGCTGCTATCGCCGCTGCCGGCATCGCGGTATACGCCTGGAAAGGCGAAACCGAAGAAGAGTACGAGTGGTGCCTTGAGCAAACCATCCTTAAAGATGGCGCGCCTTGGGATGCCAACATGATCCTCGACGATGGCGGCGACCTGACCGAGTTGCTGCACAAGAAATACCCGGCGATCCTGGACCGCGTCCATGGCGTCACCGAAGAGACCACCACAGGCGTTCACCGCCTGCTGGACATGCTGGCCAAGGGCGAACTGAAAATCCCGGCCATCAACGTCAACGACTCGGTCACCAAGAGCAAGAACGACAACAAGTACGGCTGCCGTCACAGCCTGAACGATGCGATCAAGCGTGGCACCGACCACCTGCTGTCGGGCAAGCAAGCACTGGTTATCGGCTACGGCGACGTGGGCAAGGGTTCGGCCCAGTCCCTGCGTCAGGAAGGCATGATCGTCAAGGTTTCCGAAGTCGATCCGATCTGCGCCATGCAAGCCTGCATGGATGGTTTCGAACTGGTTTCGCCATTCATCGACGGTATCAACGACGGTACTGAAGAGAGCATCGACAAAGCACTGCTGGGCAAGATCGACCTGATCGTGACCACCACCGGCAACGTCAATGTCTGCGACTCGAACATGCTCAAAGCCCTGAAGAAGCGTGCTGTTGTCTGCAACATCGGCCACTTCGACAACGAGATCGACACTGCTTTCATGCGCAAGAACTGGGCATGGGAAGAAGTGAAGCCACAGGTGCACAAGATCCACCGTACCGGTCCTGGCGCATTCGATGCCCAGAACGATGACTACCTGATCCTGCTGGCTGAAGGCCGTCTGGTTAACCTGGGCAACGCCACAGGTCACCCAAGCCGCATCATGGACGGTTCGTTCGCCAACCAGGTTCTGGCACAGATCTTCCTGTTTGGCCAGAAATACGCCGACCTGTCGCCAGCCCAGAAAGCCGAGCGTCTGACCGTTGAAGTACTGCCCAAAAAACTCGACGAAGAAGTGGCCCTGGAAATGGTTCGCGGCTTTGGTGGTGTTGTGACGCAACTGACCAAGCAGCAGGCTGACTACATCGGCGTGACTGTTGAAGGTCCGTTCAAGCCGCACGCTTACCGCTACTGATCGGTCCTGCTCCGCTCCCCCATGGGGAGCGGATTAATGCAGATCTGTGGGAGCAAAGCTTGCTCGCGATGGCGTCGCCATGGTCTCACTGAAGACCGCAGCGTCTCAATCGCGAGCAAGCTTTGCTCCCACAGGGTGCACGGTGCCTTCCAGGCTTATGCGTTTCCAAGGATATGACCATGTCCCAAGACCGTCGCTACAGCTTCGAGTTCTTCCCTACGAAGACCGACGCTGGGCATGAAAAGCTGCTCGCCACTGCCCGCCAGCTGGCTGCGTACAACCCCGATTTCTTCTCCTGCACTTACGGCGCAGGTGGTTCGACCCGTGATCGCACGATCAACACCGTGTTGCAGCTCGAAAGCGAAGTCAAAGTCCCTGCCGCCCCGCATTTGTCCTGCGTGGGTGATAGCAAGGACGATCTGCGCGGCCTGCTGACTCAGTACAAAGCGGCTGGCATTACCCGTATCGTCGCCTTGCGCGGCGACCTTCCCTCGGGAATGGGCATGGCCAGCGGCGAATTGCGTCACGCCAATGACCTGGTGGAATTCATTCGTGAAGAGACCGGCGATCATTTCCACATCGAAGTCGCCGCTTACCCGGAAATGCACCCGCAAGCGCGCAATTTCGAAGACGATCTCGTCAACTTCGTGCGCAAAGCCAACGCGGGCGCCGATAGCGCGATCACTCAGTACTTCTTCAACGCCGACAGCTACTTCTACTTCGTCGAGCGGGTGCGGGCACTGGGCGTTAACATCCCGATCGTGCCGGGCATCATGCCAATCACCAACTACAGCAAGCTGGCACGCTTCTCTGATGCCTGCGGTGCGGAAATTCCGCGCTGGATCCGCAAGCAACTGGAAGCCTACGGTGACGACACCCGCAGCATTCAGGGCTTCGGTGAGCAAGTCATCACCGAGATGTGCGAGCGTCTGCTGCAGGGCGGCGCGCCAGGGTTGCACTTCTACACGTTGAACCAGGCCGAGCCGAGTCTGGCGGTGTGGAACAATTTGAAGTTGCCGCGCTAAGCAAAGAGCAAGATCAAAAGATCGCAGCCTTCGGCAGCTCCTACCGGGAATAAACACACCCGGTGTACGAGCTGCCGAAGGCTGCGATCTTTTGCTTTTAGCGCCCTTTTTTTGTGCGCTAATCCACGGAGATAGAGCTTCTCCATGCAGTTTCTGGCTCTTTGCGGTTTCTCGTCGTAATCTCAGGCCATGCCTTTGATCTCACAGTTACTGACGGTGATTTTATTCACGTGCCTGAGCTTTACAGCCCGGGGCGAGAAACTGCGCATTGTCACCGAGCCCTGGGCACCTTACGTCTATGAAGAGAACGGCAAGGCGCTGGGGCTGGACTATGAAACCACCGCCATCGTCTTCAAGCGCCTGGGCATTGAAGTGCAGTGGCAGTTCCTGCCCTGGAAGCGCTGTCTGTCGATGCTCGAACAAGGCCAGGCCGATGGTGCGCTGGACATTTTTCACAGCGACGAACGCGACGCCACCCTGCTCTACCCCAGCGAACCCTTGTCGCAAGTACAGTTCGTGATGTTCTACGCCAATGACCGCCCGCACCCGTTCACCTCCCTCGACGCCCTGCGCGGCCTGACCATCGGCACCTCGCCGGGCTACCTGTACAGCACGGACTTCAGCCAATCGACGCTGTTTACCAGAGAGCCCGCACCCAGCCATGAAGCAAACTTCGGGAAACTGTTACGCGGGCGCATCGACCTGTTGATCACCGACCGCCGAGTGGGCCAGCACCTCCTGGATGAATTGGGCATTCGCGACAAGATCACTGAAAATCCGCTTATCATCAGTGAACAAAGCCAATTCCTCGCAGTGCGTCGCAGTGCCGGCATGGACTTGCTGGTGCAGCGGTTCGGCGCCGAGCTCAAGCGCTTCAAGCGCGAGCCTGCCTATGCCGAGCTGAGTGCCCGATATGGCGCGGGACCTGCCGTCGAAGCACCCGCAAACGGCCTCACTACCGTACGCGGCAAAACCGTTGAGCAGCAGGAAAGCGGCGCGCAGTGATTGCTCTGTTATACTCCGGCCTTCCCGCCAGGCTCACGCCCGGACGCTCGGACTTGTTCAAGGCATCTCGACCCCGCTACAGCGCAGCTTTTCAGCCCGCGCGAGCGCTCCAGACGAGCTTTTCAGACCCAGCAGGACCGGACGGGATTGCGTTCTTCTTAAACGCCATTCGCGCCAGGCAAGACTCCCATTGGGCCAAGCCCTAACTAAAACAGGATTACTCATGTCCTTTGCTTCCCTCGGTCTCTCCGAGGCTTTAGTCCGCGCCATCGAGGCGGCGGGCTATACCGAGCCTACTCCGGTGCAACAGCGGGCCATTCCCGCCGTGTTGCAAGGTCGCGACCTCATGGTTGCGGCGCAGACAGGTACTGGTAAAACCGGTGGCTTCGCCCTTCCGATTCTGGAGCGGTTGTTCCCTAACGGTCACCCGGACAAATCCCAGCGTCACGGCCCGCGCCAACCGCGCGTGCTGGTCCTGACCCCTACTCGTGAACTCGCGGCCCAGGTCCATGAGAGCTTCAAGGTCTATGCCCGTGACCTGAAGTTTGTCAGCGCCTGCATTTTCGGCGGCGTCGGCATGAACCCACAGGTTCAGGCCATGTCCCGTGGCGTTGATGTGCTGGTGGCCTGCCCTGGCCGCCTGCTCGACCTCGCCGGCCAAGGCAGCGTCGATTTGTCCCACGTGGAAATCCTCGTGCTGGACGAAGCCGACCGCATGCTCGACATGGGCTTTGTGCATGACGTGAAGAAGGTGCTGGCTCGCCTGCCAAGCAAACGTCAGAACCTGCTGTTCTCGGCGACCTTCTCCAAGGACATCACCGATCTCGCCGGCAAGCTGCTGCACAACCCGGAACGCATCGAAGTTACTCCGCCGAACACCACGGTCGAGCGCATCGAGCAACGCGTGTTCCGTCTGCCAGCCAACCACAAGCGTTCGCTGCTGGCGCATCTGATCACCGCAGGCGCCTGGGAACAGGTCCTGGTCTTCACCCGCACCAAGCACGGCGCCAACCGCCTGGCCGAGTACCTGGACAAGCACGGCCTCAGCGCCGTCGCCATCCACGGCAACAAGAGCCAGAACGCCCGCACCAAAGCCCTGGCAGATTTCAAGGCCGGTGAAGTGCGCATCCTGGTTGCCACCGACATCGCGGCTCGCGGCCTCGACATCGACCAGTTGCCACACGTGGTCAACTTCGAATTGCCGAATGTCGACGAGGATTACGTTCACCGTATCGGCCGTACTGGCCGTGCCGGTCGTTCGGGCGAGGCCATTTCGCTGGTAGCTCCGGACGAAGAAAAGCTGCTCAAAAGCATCGAGCGCATGACCAAGCAGAAAATCGCCGACGGCGACCTGATGGGCTTCGACTCCAGCGCTGTAGAGGCCGAGAAGCCTGAAGTGCGCGAGCGTCCGGATGTGCGCAACCCACGCAACCCACGTGGCCCGCGCGGCGACGGTCCAAACGGCGGCGGCGGTGGCGGCGGCCGTAAAGACAAAGGCAAGGACAAGGGCGGCAAGGAAAAACCTGCAGCCACTGGCCGTGGCGATCGCCCGGCCCGTGAGCACAAGCCACGTGAAGGCACGCCAGCTCGCGAGCAACAGCGCCCGGCACCTCGTGCATCCGCTGATCGCGCACCGGACGAGTTCCTGGACGACGACATCGATAACTTCGGTAATCGCGTCGACTACGTGCCGCAAGCCAAGCCGGCTCAGGGCCGTGGCCGTCGTCCAGGTGCTCCGGCACCGGGTGCGGCAGCCGGCGCAGGTGCCGGTGCACCGCGCAACGGCGGTAAGCCACAGGGTCGCCAGAGCGGTCCGCGCAGCAGCGACGGCGCCACCACTGGCACTCCGCCGGCCAAGCGCAGTGGCCCACGCAGCGGTGCTCCACGTGACGGTCAAGCCCGTCGCGAAGAAGGTCGCAATCGCCGTCCGGCGCGTGACGATCAGCCTCGCTCGGAACCAGCGGTGCAGAACCCGCGCGGCCCGGCACCGAAGATCATTCACAAGGAGTCGAAAACCGATCGTTTCCCGACACCTGAACAGCTTGATCAATTGCCAGGCCGTCCTCGCGGCGAAAAGCCAGCGCTGCTGACTCGTAATCGCTGAGTTGACGCTGCAATAAAAAATGCCCCGGATCGTGAGATCCGGGGCATTTTTTCTGGCTAACGCAAACCCTGTGGGAGCGGGCAAGCCCGCTCCCACAATGGATTTCACCACCTGTATGGATTGCGCCAGGCAATAAAAACGCCCCGGATCGCGAGATCGGGGGCGTTTTTTGTGTCAGCGGCGAATGTTATTTCGCTTTCACACCTTCAAACGAAATGTACAGCTCGACTGCATCGGACTTCGGACCCAGGTCTTTCTGCTTGCCGAAATCGGAACGCTTGATGCTGGTGGTGCCTTCGAAGCCGGCACGGTAGCCGCCCCATGGGTCCTTGCCTTCACCCAGGAACGTGGCCTTGACCACGATTGGCTTGGTCACGCCAGCCAGAGTCAGGTCGCCCGCGACATCAGCAGTTTCCTGACCAGCAGCGTTTTTGCCGGTGGATTTGACGCTGGTGGAAACAAAGGTCGCTTTGCCGAATTTGCTGGCGTTCAGGAAGTCGGCGCTGGCGATGTGCTTGTCACGTTCAGCGTGGTTGGTGAATACGCTGGCGGTGTTCACATTGAACTCGATCTTGCTGTCTTCAGGCTTGGCCGCATCGAAGCTGAACTTGCCGTCGATGTCCTTGAAGGTACCTGTGATGAAGCTATAGCCCAGGTGGCTGATCTTGAAGTCGACGAAGGCGTGCTGGCCTTCCTTGTCCACGGTGTAGTCTGCCGCCATTACGTTGGCGGACAGCAGCGCGGAACCGATTGCCAGAGCGGCGAGAGTCTTTTTCAACATGCTTTCTATTCCTTTGGAGTCGAGGTTGAACATCAGGCTTTGCGGCCGAGCATTCGCTTAAGGGTCGCATCACGATCGATAAAGTGGTGCTTCAATGCTGCCAACGCATGAAGGCCGGAAAAAATGACCAGCGCCCATGCCAGGTAGAAATGAATCAAACCGGCGGTATCTGCCTGGTCCGGTAGCCCGGAGACCAGTGCAGGCACTTCAAACAAGCCAAACACCGGAATCCCGACACCGTCTGCGGTGGAAATCAGGTAACCGGCAATCATCACAGCGAACAAACCAAGGTACAGGAACGAGTGGCCAAACCTGGCGCCAAGGCGCGTCATGCGGCTGTAGCTTTCCAGGGTAGGCGGCGGTGGGCTGACGAAACGCCAAAGCACCCGCAGCAACATCACGGCGAACAGCACCAGGCCAATGCTCTTGTGCAGCTCCGGCGCGTCTTTGCGCCAGGTGCTGTAGTAGTCCAGGTCGATCATCCACAAGCCCAGCGCAAACAATCCAAAGACTGCCAGTGCCACACTCCAGTGCAAGAAAACGCTGATCCAACCGTAGCGCGAAGAAGAGTTACGTAGCTGCATTGCCCAAATCCTGTGAGAACTGCGACCAAGACTATCGACTTATCTATCGAATTAAAGCGGAAAATTTTGCTTTGAAATATCGAGAAATACGATCAAGAGTGTGAGACGAGTGAGTTAAGGAAAGATTAAAGGCCAAAGCGTGGCGGGATGTTAGTGGCAGACCGGAAATTAAATGGTAATCGTGAGGACGCTTTCGCGGGCAAGCCCGCTCCCACAGTAAATGCGTAAACCGAGAAATCACGTACGACACAAAACCCTGTGGGAGCGGGCTTGCCCGCGAAGGCGATAGTGCGGGCAAAAAAAAGCGCGGCCATTGAGCCGCGCTTCTGGTCAACAGCAAATTTTACTGAGCCTTGGTCTCAGTGGTTGCTGCCGGTTTAGCCGCTGGCTTCCTGGCCGGTTCAGCCTTTTTTGCCGGGGCTTTGGCCGGGGCTTTTTTGGCCTCGGTCTTGGCTGCCGGCTTTTTCACCGGTGCTTTCTTTGCAGGCTCGGCTTTCACCGGTGCCGCAGGCTTGGGCGCTTCAACCGGAGCCGGCGCAGGTGCTGGTACCGGCGCCGGGGTTGGGGCAACCGGAGCGGCGGGGGCTGGCGCCTTAGCAGGTTCCGGCTTTTTCTCATCATCCGAACCACCAAACAGGTTGGTGAAGAAGTTGCCCTTCTTCGCCGCAACCGCGCCTGCCGCCGCAGCAGCCGCCACTGGCACAACCTTCGCTGGCTCAAACGACTTGCCTGCCGCCAGGTCTTCAACCTGGCTGGCCGCGCGCTGACCGGTGCGCAATGCGCCTTCCAGCGTGCCAGGGTACAAGGTGTCGGTGTGTTCGCCAGCGAACGCTACACGCTGCAACGGGCGCTCCCACAGGCGCCAGTACTTGCTGATCTGGCCAGGACCAAAGGCCAGGTAAGCGCCACCCATGGAAGGGTCGGTGCTGTAGCGGCGGATTTCATAACCGGTGAACGAGCCGCGGGCCTGGGGATAAAAAGCGTGCAGGCGAATCAGCACCTGATCGGCCATCTGCTTGTCGCCGAAGGCCTGCATCACGCGGGCGTTGTCGCCGGACAGGTTGATCACCACATTGGCGCCACCCTTCAACGCCGGCTCGACCCACAACATGCCAAGGCCAGTGTTGCTGTAGATCTCGCCGGACATGCGCGCCTTGCTTTCCCACACAGGCGTCTTGAACTTCAGCATGATCTGGTCGCGCCAGCCGTAGTTGGTGCCCTTGATCGCGCCCAGGTGCTGGGCATCCAGAGCGGGGGTCAGCTGGATCTTGTTCAGTGCGCGCAATGGCACAGCCACCACGACGTAGTCAGCCTGATAGCCAACGCTGCCGACCTTGACGGTCACGCCATCCTTGTCCTGGACAATGGACGAGACCGGGGAGCTGGTCTTGATGGTCTTCAGTTGCTTGACAAATGCCTGTGCCAGCACCGGACTGCCACCGATCAGGCGCGACGCGCGCAAGTCACGGTCGGAAACGCCCAGGTAAACGCGGCTCTGCTGCGCGAAGTACAGCAGTGACAGGCGCGACGGCTCGTCGTAGCGGGTACGGATTTGCTGGTTGATCAGCTGACGGGCCGTGGCAGGCAGTGTCAGGCGGTCGAGCCAGTTGGAGACGTTGATCTGGTCGAGGGCGTGCAGCGTGTTGTTCGCGGCCGGGTTCTGCGGGTCCTCGATCGAGCGGGCCAGGTCGTCGACGGTCTTCTCGTAGCGTTTGAGCGCTTCGGCAGTGGTCGGGTCCTTGATCGCCAGGTCGGCAGCGCTGTAATACACGCCATCGATCAGGTAGCTCGGGGTGCGCACGAACTCCGGGGCCGGCGTGGTGCCAAGCTTGAACGTCGACACGTACTTGTTCAGTACCGGCTGGGTCTTATCGTTGCCAATCCACTCACTGGTGGCCATGCCGGAGCGACCACCCAGGCTCGGCTTGGCTTCCAGCAGGGTGACCTGCCAGCCTTTGTTCTGCAGCTCGTAAGCCGCCGTCAGGCCGGAAAGCCCGCCGCCGATCACGATCGCTGTTTTATCCTTGGCCAGCGCAGACACGCTGAACAGGCCCAACATCACCAGCGCACAGGCGCGCAGCCAACCAGCAGACATTCAGCGAACTCCGGAAATACACGAGGAAAAATCAGTTTTGCGAGTCAGACGACTCAAGGAATGGCGAAGAATACGTCAGCCATCAAATGGCCGCCAGCGACGTCTATCGCCCCATTCAATGTAGCTCAATTGCCCCAATGGGTTGTTCCAGGGCGAGTCATTGCATAGGCTTGCGCGATTGCGTGTCCGCGTTTGTCACGGACTGCCTCGAGGAGACTGAATATGGGCCTGAATAATCAGTGGATGCAACGCGATCTCGCGGTGCTGTGGCATCCCTGCACCCAGATGAAAGACCACGAACAGCTGCCGCTGATTCCGATCAAGCGCGGGGAAGGCGTGTGGCTTGAAGACTTCGAAGGCAAACGTTACCTCGACGCCGTCAGCTCCTGGTGGGTCAACGTGTTTGGCCACGCCAACCCGCGCATCAACCAGCGCATCAAGGATCAGGTCGACCAGCTCGAACACGTGATCCTCGCCGGTTTCAGCCACCAGCCCGTGATCGAGTTGTCCGAGCGCCTGGTGCAGATGACGCCGGAAGGCCTGACCCGGTGTTTCTACGCCGATAACGGTTCGTCTTGCATCGAAGTCGCGCTGAAAATGAGCTTTCACTACTGGCTCAACCGCGGTCAGCCGAACAAAAAGCGCTTTGTCACCCTCACCAACAGCTACCACGGCGAAACGATGGCAGCGATGTCGGTGGGCGATGTGCCGCTGTTCACCGAAACCTACAAGGCGCTGCTGCTCGACACCATCAAGGTGCCAAGCCCGGATTGTTACCTGCGCCCTGAAGGCATGAGCTGGGAGGCGCATTCGCGCAACATGTTCGCGGCCATGGAACAGACTCTGGCCGAACACCACGACACGGTTGTAGCCGTGATTGTCGAGCCACTGATCCAGGGCGCCGGTGGCATGCGCATGTACCACCCGGTATACCTCAAGCTGTTGCGTGAGGCCTGTGATCGCTATGGCGTGCACCTGATCCACGACGAAATCGCCGTCGGTTTCGGCCGTACCGGGACGATGTTCGCCTGCGAACAGGCGGGCATCCGCCCGGACTTCCTGTGCCTGTCCAAGGCCCTGACCGGCGGCTATCTGCCGCTGGCCGCCTGCGTCACCACCGACGATGTCTACAGCGCCTTCTACGACGACTACCCGACCCTGCGCGCCTTCCTGCACTCCCACAGCTACACCGGCAACCCGCTGGCCTGTGCGGCGGCGCTGGCCACCCTGGATATTTTCGAAGAAGACAACGTCATCGAGAACAACAAAGCCCTGGCCCAACGCATGGCCTCCTCCACCGCGCACCTGGCCGACCATCCGAACGTCTCGGAAGTGCGCCAGACCGGCATGGTGCTGGCGATCGAGATGGTCAAGGACAAGGCCACCAAAGAAGCCTATCCGTGGCAGGAACGACGCGGCCTGAAAGTGTTCCAGCATGCGCTGGAACGCGGGGCCCTGCTGCGGCCCCTGGGCAGCGTGGTGTACTTCCTGCCGCCGTACGTGATCACGCCTGATCAGATAGACTTTCTGGCTGAAGTGGCCAGCGAAGGGATCGACATTGCAACGCGCGACAGCGTCAGTGTGTCGGTGCCGGAAAACTTTCACCCGGGATTCCGCGATCCGGGTTGATTGGCCGGAAAATGAAAGCACTGTGGGAGCGAGCCTGCTCGCGATAGCAATCGGCCAGCCAGCACTCATCGCGAATGCGAGACCGAATCGCGAGCAGGCTCGCTCCCACAGAAGGCACCACCTTTTATGATTCACTCCCTTTCCAGAGAACCCGCATGAGACTGTCCCGCTTCTTTATCGACGCCCCCCTGAGCACCGGTGAGCACGAGCTGCCCGAGGCACAGGCGCACTACATCAGCCGCGTGCTGCGCATGGCCGAAGGTGATGCGTTGCAGCTGTTCGACGGCTCGGGACAGGAGTTCCGCGCCCGACTGGTAGAGGTCGGCAAGAAGCGCGTGGTGGTGCAGATCGATGAGAGTTTCGCCGGGCAGGTCGAATCCCCCTTGCAGATCCACCTCGGCCAGGGTTTGTCCCGTGGCGAGCGTATGGACTGGGCGATCCAGAAAGCCACTGAACTGGGCGTGAGCGAGATCACCCCGATCTTCAGCGACCGTTGTGAAGTGCGCCTCAAAGACGAACGTGCCGACAAACGCCTGATGCACTGGCGCCAGGTGGCAATCAGTGCCTGTGAGCAATGCGGACGGTCGAGGGTCCCGGTGGTTCATCCGCCACAGTTATTGGCTGATTGGCTCAAGCAGACTCAAGCGCAGCTGAAGCTGGTGCTGCATCCAGTGGCCGAGCCGTTGCTGAGCCACTCCAAGCCCGCCACGCTGGCGTTTCTGATCGGGCCGGAAGGCGGGCTGTCGGATGCCGAGGTTGATCAGGCCAAGGGCGAGGGCTTTCATGCGGCACGGCTTGGCCCGCGTGTGTTGCGGACCGAGACGGCGCCGGTTGTGGCGCTGGCGGTGGCTCAGCAGCTTTGGGGGGATTTCTAGATCAAAAGATCAAAAGATCGCAGCCTGCGGCAGCTCCTACAGGAGATCATATTTCCCTGTAGGAGCTTCTGAGATCTGTTGATCCGTTGTTCAAAGCACGTAAAAGAAAATCGCCACAAAGTGCAGCAAGCTTCCCGCGATCACAAACAAATGCCAGATCCCATGCGCATGCCGCAGCCGGTGGTCCAGCGCAAAAAAGACGATCCCCACGGTGTACAACACCCCGCCCGATGCCAGCCAGGCAAACCCTGTCGAACCCAGCGCGGCTAACAATGGCTTGACCGCCACCAGCACGATCCAGCCCATCACCGCGTAAATCACGATCGACAGCACCCGCGCTTCCGACCGCGGTTTGATCTCCTGCAGGATGCCAATCAGCGCCAACCCCCAGACGATCCCGAACAAGGTCCAGCCCCAGGGACCGCGCAGCGTGACCAGGCAAAACGGCGTGTAGCTGCCGGCGATCAACAGATAGATCGAAAAGTGATCGACCTTCTGCATAATCGCTTTCTTGCGTCCCCGCACGCTGTGGTAAACGGTCGAGGCGCTGTACAGCACCAGCAAGGTGAAACCATAGATCGCCACACTGACAATTTTCCACGGACTGCCGTCCATGCTGGCAATCACCAGCATCCATACCACGCCGACAAAGGCCGCCACCGCCCCCACCAGATGCGTCCAGGCGTTGAGTTTTTCCCCGTGATACATGTATTGCCTACCTCAAAACCCATTACGACAATGCGCAAGGCTCCGGCTTGAAGCCTGAAAACGCAACGCTTCAGACCGCATCATCCGCATTAAAAATCCGCTGGCGGCATTACTACACCTGGTTGCAGGAGCGTTCGGCGACATCCCAGGAGCCTTCCCACAATGCTTTCAGAACCCCGTCAGACCAGCCCCGCCTCCACCAGCAAACCTTCCAGCGCCAGCAAGTCAGGGACCTTGGCCACTTGATCGCCCACCTGCACCGCGGCTTGCTCCAGCGTGCACAAGGGCACATCGACATAGCTCAACTGGCTGTCGAGCTTGCAGGACCGTGGAATGCCCTGCACCAGCAGTGCGATGAACTTCAGTTCCGGGCGCCCACCCAGGGCATTGAGGATCACGATCCGCACCCGCTCGCCCATGACGATTTTCTGACCACAGGCCGACTCGAAACTGAGCATTGGAATCTGCCGGTCCCGCCACCCTACCCGCCCCAGGTACCAGGGCGGCGTGTCCAGGTCGAACGTGCCCGGCTGGTAGTCGATCAATTCGGCGACCGCCACATTGGGCAGAATCAGGTGGCGATCGGCCAGGGGCAACAGCAGCCCGGTGAGGTTGCTGGTGCGGTGTTCAAGCATGGGGTTTGCTCCAGAAGGCGATGCTTTCGAGCAATACCGATTCCTGATACGGCTTGCCAAGGTAATCGTTGACGCCAATGGCCATGGCGCGGTCGCGGTGTTTCTGTCCGGTGCGCGAGGTGATCATGATGATCGGCAGATGCTGCGTACGCTCGTCCGCGCGCACTTGGGTGGCCACTTCGAAGCCATCCATGCGCGGCATTTCGATGTCCAGCAGCATCAGGTCGGGCAGGTGCTCTTCCAGCAGCAACATGGCGTCGACTCCATCCTTGGCGGTCAGTACGTTCATGCCGTGACGTTCCAGCAAACGACTGGTGACCTTGCGCACCGTGACCGAATCATCAACCACCAGCACCAGCAGGGGTTTGTGCGACTCTGGCTCGGCGTCTTGCATCAGGGCCTGACGCGGCAAGCGGGTCTGCATGGCGCGGATCGGCGCCAGCAGGTCGAGAATCAGCACCACCCGGCCATCCCCCAGGATCGTTGCTCCGGACAAACCTTGCACGGCAGCGAACTGCGGGCCGAGGCTCTTGACCACGATCTCGCGAGTGCCGGCCATGGCGTCGACTTGCACGGCGATGTGGCGTTCGTTGCACTGCACCAGCAACACCGGCAGTGGCAGGTTTTGACCCAGCAGCTTCGGGCGGCTGCTGGTTTTCAGCAGTTCGCCGAGGTAACACAACTCATAGTGCTGCCCGGCATACTTGTAGGTTGGCGGATCCAGGCGATAGTGGCCTTCAAGTTCATTGGGCAAGACACGAACGATGCCGTCGATGGTGTTGAGCGGGATCGCATACTGGTCTTCCGCGCATTGCACCATCAGCGCCCGGTTGACCGACACGGTGAACGGCAGGCGGATGCGAAAATGCACGCCCTGCCCGGGCACCGAGTCAATACTCATGGTCCCGCCCAGCTGCCGCACCTCTTCGTGGACCACGTCCATACCCACGCCCCGCCCGGAAATCTGGGTGATTTTTTCCGCCGTCGAAAATCCCGGTTGCAGGATGAATTGCAGCACGTCGCGGTCGCTGATGTCGCTGTCAGGCGCCAGCAGGCCACGCTTGATCGCCTTGCGGCGTACCGCGTCCAGGGGCACGCCGGCGCCGTCATCGCGGATATCGAAAATGATGTCCCCACCCTCGCGCGACAGGTCCAAGGTGATCGTTCCCTGAGCGGGCTTGCCCGCAGCGATGCGCACCTCGGAGGATTCCAGGCCGTGGTCCACGGCGTTGCGCAGCATGTGCTCCAACGGCGCGGCCATGCGCTCAAGGACGTTACGGTCCATCTCGCCTTCGGCGTTGCCGACGATGAATTGCACATCCTTGCCCAGTTCGCCGGAAACCTGACGGACGATACGCTTGAGGCGCGGCAGCATCCGTTCGAACGGCACCATGCGTGTACGCATCAGGCCTTCCTGCAGCTCGGTATTGATGCGCCCCTGTTGTTGCAGCAGGTTTTCGGCGTCCTGATTGCGCCGGTCGAGGGTTTCCTTGAGGTCAAGCAGGTCGGACGCGGACTCGAACAGCGCACGCGACAGCTGTTGCAGCTGCGAATGACGGTCCATTTCCAGCGGATCGAATTCCTCGTACCCCAGACGTTCGGCTTCCACCTGCTGGCGGCTGAGGATCCGCCCCTGGGTTTCCGTATCGAGGCGCCGCAACTGGTCGCGCATGCGCTCGATGGTGGTTTCCATTTCGCTCAGGGCCACCCGTGCATCGCTGACCTGCTGTTCGATGCGCCCGCGGAAAATCGAGGTTTCACCGGCCAGGTTGACCAAATCATCCAGCAACTCTGCCGAGACCTTAACCATGTCGGCGCCGGCGTCAGGCTGCGGTGCAGGAGGTTCGGGCCTGATCACCGCAGGTGCCGTGACAGAATCTGCCGGCAACACCGGGTGACTGAAATTGCGGATCGAGTCGATCAACTGATCGGCAGGCGGCATAGGTTGACCGGCGCGCGCCGCGTCGAGCATTTGTGCCAGTCGGTCATGGCTGCTCTGCAACAGCGCGAACAAGGCATGGGTCGGATGCAGTAAGCCTGCCGACAAACCTTCATAGAGGAATTCCAGCTCGTGGGCCAGGTCACCGATCGGTGCGATTTCGACCATGCGCGCGCCACCCTTGAGGGTGTGCAGATCACGCAGCAGGTTTTCCACTTCCTGGCGATTCGCCGGGTCGGCCTGCCAGCGCACCAGCGCCGCCCCGGAGTTTTCGATGATGTCGAAACCTTCCTCCAGGAAGATTTCCAGTAGCTCCGGATCATGACCTGGGTGATCGCTGACCGGCAGCGGTCCAGCCACTTCAGCGCTGCCGAGGTTGTTCTGGCGAAACTCGCGGATGGCCTCGATCAGTTCATCTGGCTCATCCAGGGGATGCTGGTCCTGCAACTGCTCAAGCATCTGCCCGAGGCGATCATGGCTGCGCAGCAACAGCTGCGCCAAAGCATCGGTGTGCTGATAACGGCGATCCACCAGGCCTTCGTACAGCCCTTCCAGTTCATGGGCCAGATCACCCACGGACTCGACCTCGGCCATCCGCGCCCCGCCCTTGAGCGTGTGCAGGTCACGTTGCAACGACAGCAGCGGTGCGGCGTTTTCCGGGTCGCTCAACCAGCGTTGCAGGGCCTGGCCCGAGCTTTCGAGGATATCCACAGCCTCTTCCAGGAAGATCGACACGATAGCGTCGTCTGGTTCTGCCTGCGCCAGTTCGGCAGTGGCGCTACCCAGCTCGCGAATGCTCAGGGCGCGGCTGCCGTCGCTGCGGATCAGGCCGGTGGCCGACGGGTCCAGGCTTTCATCCAGCAAATCGCGCAAGGCTCGCACACGCGCCGGTTGCGGGCTGACTTCCTGGCCGGCTGCCAGCTCGTCGAGCATGTTGATCAGCGCTTCATGGGCACTTTGCGCTTCATGGAAAAACGCCGGGCTGACCGCCAGGCTGCTTTCCTCCACCGCACCGTACAGATCGAGCAAGGCTTCACACAGCTCATCCACCGGATGCAGATCAGCCAGGTGCGCGCCTTCACCCAAGGTCGTCAATTCGTCCAGCAGCGCGCTGAGTTCCTGGCGTTCACCGGGGTGTTGCTGCCAGCGTTGCAGTAAGCTCTCGGCGTCCAGCAGGATGTCCATGCCCTGGGCCAGAAAATTGTTGATCAATTGCGGGTCGCGCTTGATACGTGGCCGACTCTGGGGTGCGCTCATCAGGGTTTGCAGGCGCATGGCCAGCAGTGCATGGGTTCGCTCGATCAGATGCTGCGCGCCCGTTATCTCGGCCAGCGGATCCGTCTTTAGCTGACGCAGGCCTAGCCGGAACAGCCCTTCGGCCTCCATTAACAGTTCCACTTCGTCCAGGTCCAGTGCGAGCAGGTGCGCCTTGTACTCGCGGGCAAGTTGATCCAGCGGCGCGGCCAGTTCGGCGATCGGCACCACGCCGGCCATTGAGGCGCTGCCCTTGAGCGTATGCAAGGCGCGCTGCAACTCGTCACTGGCCTGCAAGGGCACATGCTCGGCGGCCTGGTCGAGGAAGCGATTGACGCTGGCCAGATGGGTTTCGGCTTCGTTGCGGAAAATTTCCAGCAGCAGCGGATCGAGTGCCGCGACGTCCTCTGCATCCTCATCCACCAACGGTTGCTCGCCCTTGGCCAAGGCATGCGCACGGGCCGCCACCTGGTCGACATCATTGCGCTGGCGCTGGGCATTGCGGGCAAATTCCGCGACCAGCTCCGGCAACAGCTGCAGCACATCAGCCAGCAGTTGCTGCACGCCAGCGCCCGGCTTCACGCTGTGTTCGAGCACTCGATTGAGCAGGTTTTCCACCGCCCACGCCAGCTCGCCCAGAATCAGCGCCCGAACCATCCGGCCGCTGCCTTTGAGCGTGTGGAAGGCCCGGCGCAGCTCACTCAGGGCCGAAGTGTTCTGCGGGTCGGCAGTCCAGCGGGGCAAGTATTCACGAAGGACTTGCAGTACTTCGTCAGTTTCTTCCAGGAACACTTCACGCAGTTCATCTTCCACCGGCTCTTCGCCCGCGGGCGGCGGTAGCAGGCTACCCGGGGTATGCAGCGCCGGGGGATTTACCGCAGACACAGGATTGGCGAGCACGTCCGCGAGGGTCTGCACCAACTCAGGAGCACCGTACGCCTGCAACTCCTGCATGAGGTGCGCTTCAGTCGGCTCCGGCACTTCTTCGAGTTCCGGGGCATGCCGGGCGCGAGGGAAAACACCCAGTGCGGCGAGGCCTTTCTCGGCAACGTCGAGCACCTGTTCCCCGGCCGCTTCAGGGTCGTCGCTGAGGCGCTCCAGGTAATACTCGATGCTGGTCACCACGTCGGCCAGGCTGTCGAGCTCCTGCCATCCCGGCTGGCCAGGATCCAGCAGCAGGTGTTCACGGATGAACTGGTTGCACGCTTCGACCAGGCTGGCAGCGCGACTCAACGGGATCATCGCCAGTGCGCCGCGGATCTGCGTCAACAAGGCAGGCAAGGGCTGCAGGTGTTGGCGGTCCCAGTCGGCGTCGATGTAGTCGACGATCATGTCCTTGGCCTGTTGCAGGCAGATGCGCGCTTCGCGGATGACGATCTGGTGAATCTGTGTCAGGTCGGTGGTCGGCAAGCGGCTGTCTTCATGGCTTTCCGGTTCCAGGTTGCCGACCATGCCGGCCAGGTTCGCTTCAACGTAGAGCAAGGCGCCCGCGACGTCCATTAGGATGGCGTCCGTGGGCTCACGCTGGCCTTGGGCCAGGCTCAGGACCACCGCCAACTGATCGATGATCACCTTGCGCGGCTGGCCAAAACCCAGCACCGCCAGGGTGTCGGCGATTTGCCGCAGGGGCGACAGCAGGCTGTCGAGATCGGCGATGTGTTGGCGGTCACTGCGCACGAACAGGTCCAGGCGCTCCTTGACCCGCACCAGCTCTTCGCACAGCGCCACCAGCACCGAACGCATCGCATCGCGGTCGGGACCGCCCAGGCGCGCGCGCTCGTCATCAACCATTGCGCTGTCAGGCAACGCGTCCTCTAGGGAGTAGCGATCTTTCATGGTCAGCATGCGCCCGGTGGGGTGTTCGGCCTTGGCAATGTAGAACAGCAAACTCTTGAGCAGCTCTGGTGGTGCCGGTTGATTGATGCCGCGCATGCCTTCTTCGAGCAAGCGCTTGAGTTCCGTGTCGGCTTCCTTGAACAGGCTGCGCAGCGCCGGACTGTTGGCAATCGCACCGCCACGCATGCCTTCTACCAGCGCCGAGGCCACCTGCCACAAGGGGCTGAGCGGCGCCTGACCGGAGATACTTTCGAGTCGCGCGAACACCTTTGCCAGGTAACCGAGATGAGTATCGTCATCCTGTTCGCGCAGCAAGCCAACGAGTGCCATCTGCAGCATCTGCCGCAACTTGCGCAACACATTGGCCAACTCTGGCGGCTCCAGCTGCGCCAGCGCTGCGTCGTCCAGCGGGGGCAAATCCGGCAGTTGCGGGCTGAACAGGCTGGTTTCCGACAACAGCTCCTCGCCGCGGGCACTGCGCAAATCATTGATCAGGGGCAACACCACCAGCGGCAAGTCCCGGCGCGCACCTTGCACCCGGTCAAGGTACACAGGCAACTGCGCCAGCGCCTGCACCAGCAGGTGGATCGCTTCTTCACGATGGCTCACGCGGTTCTGCTGCAAAGCCTGGGTCAGGTGTTCCATTTCTTCGGCCAGCAGCGCCGCGCCGTAGAATTCGACCATCTGCAAACTGCCATGAACCTGGTGGATGCACGCCAGGCATTCAGCGAGCGCCAGGGGCGTCTGCTCTTCGTCCATCGCCATGCTCTCCAGACGGAGCGCCGCCTGCCTCAGCGTTTCGGCAATCTCGCCCTTGACCCACTCGAGGGCCACGTAGTCGTGCCGCTCACCCATAACCACTCCACTGGAAAAAACCTGCGCCTGCCACGCCCTATACTTTATCAGCAGCCTGCGCGCTCGCCGCGGGCAAGGTGAAACCGGACACCGAACGCCTCAGCTGGCTGGCCATCTTCGCCAGGTTACCGATGCTTTCGGCGGTTGCAGTGGAGCCGGAGGAGGTCTGCGAGGTGATCTGCTGGATCACGTTCATCGTCAGGGAGATCTGTCCGGCCGAGGACGTCTGCTGCTGGGCGGCATTGGAAATACTCTGGATCAGCGCCGCGAGCACTTTGGATACGCCTTCGATTTCCTCCAGCGCCACCCCGGCATCCTGCGCCAGACGTGCGCCACGCACCACTTCGGTGGTGGTCTGTTCCATGGAAATCACAGCTTCATTGGTGTCCGTCTGAATTGCCCGCACCAGGGTCTCTATCTGTCGGGTCGCAGCGGATGAGCGCTCGGCCAGGCGCTGCACTTCGTCGGCTACTACGGCGAAACCGCGACCAGCGTCACCCGCCATCGAGGCCTGGATCGCAGCGTTCAGGGCCAGAATGTTGGTCTGATCGGCAATGTCGTCGATCAGGCTGACAATGTCGCCGATTTCCTGGGAAGATTCACCAAGGCGCTTGATTCGCTTGGCGGTATCCTGGATCTGCTCGCGAATGTTATCCATGCCGTGGATGGTGTTGTGCACCACCTCGTTGCCTTTGTTGGCGATTTCCACCGACCGCTCAGCCACCGCCGAAGACTCGGCCGCGTTGGCCGACACCTGGTCGATGGATTGGGCCATGTCGTTGATGGCCGTGGAAGCTTCGGATATCTGCTGCGCCTGATGCTCGGAGGCTTGCGCCAGGTGCATGGCGGTGGCCTGGGTTTCCTGCACGGCGGCGGCGACCTGGCCGGCGGTCAGGTTGATGGTTGCCACCAGGTCGCGCAGCTGGTCGACGGAATAATTGATCGAGTCGGCAATGGAGCCGGTGAAATCTTCCGTCACCGAGGCCGTCACCGTCAGGTCACCGTCTGCCAGGTCTTCAATTTCGTCGAGCAGACGCATGATCGCCGTCTGGTTGCGTTCGTTCTTTTCGGCGGTCTCACGCAGCTGCCGATTGGTTTCGCGCACCATCACCAGGCCGATCAGGATGATCGATGTCAGCGCCAGCAAGCCCAGGACATAGCCGCCGATGGTGTCGGTGTGACGGCCGCCGGCAAGGTTTTCAAAACCATTGGCCAGGTGCGAGGCTTCGTCCAGCAGCGTTTGCGACAGGCCGAAGATGTTGGTTGCTGACTCCCGGACCTTTAACAGTTCAGGCGAGGTTTCGATAATTTCATCGACGGAACCCGAGACGAACTCGAACAGTTCGGAAATCTCGACCAGGCGGGCCCGGGCATCGCGGTCCTCGACCTGGCTGACCTTCAGCGCCGGATCCCCTTGCAACATGCCCGTCAGGACCTGGCCGAAGCGTGCCGCGTCACGCCCGAAGACGTCGGCAGCCTGTTGCGAATTCTCGTCCCCGGACAACACGGTATTCACCGCGCCCAGTATTCGCTCGGCCAGCAAGGATTGCCGTTGAGCCATCGCGACCTGGGCGGCAGGAGCGCCCCGCTGCAGCAGAATCTCGACAACTTTTTCATACTCGACCTGCAGTTGCGGCACCGTCTCGGCCAGGGTCGCGGCGACCTGGTGCAGCGACAGGACGGTCTGTTCGCTGGTGAGAATGGCGTCGGTATTTTTCAGCAGGCGCTCCCAGTCCGTTTGCACTGCGCGCATTTCCGGGCGCACGGCGGACGGCGCAGGGGGTAGGCCGGTAGAGGGGTCGCCTTGCTTCAGATAACTCCAGCGCCGGGCAAAATCATTGCGCGCATCACTGAGCAGCTTGAACGCGGCAGCCTTGCCGGCAGCGGCTTCCGTAGCATTCTTGGCGATGCGCTGGGACAGCACGCGCAATTCGCCTGCGTGGCCGATGTACTGTTTATCGTACGTGGCCTGGGTGTTGAGGTACGCGAAATTGGCGAACAACAGCATGATGAAGATGATCAGCGCGATGAACAGCACGATGATCTGCGACCGGCTGCGCGACCCTTCCATTGGCTTGCCTGCTTTTGCTTTTATCATCGGTCCTCGCCTGTTAACTCACATCTACCAACCCACCGCAGATCTCTTGGTGGGGTCTGCGGTTACACAGCTACGTGCATAAAGCCTTGGGACTGCGCCAGCGCAAACGGGCTGAACACCTGCCAATCCTGCTCGCGCTGAAAACGGCCCTTGATGAACGGCGCGATCGGCCCGCTCACGTTATCCACCGGCTCCAGACTGCCCTGGGCAAAATGCTGCAGACCGTAAACTTCGTCGACCATCAACCCGGCAAACACCTCGTTGTGTTCCACCACCAACACCCGACGCTGCTTGCGCACCGCCGACAGTTCCAGGCCGAAGAAGCCGCAGACGTCCATGATCGGCAGCAAGCGCCCCCGCAGGTTGGCCACGCCCTTGACCCAGGGTTTAACCCCGGGCAACTGGGTGAATCGTGGTTCGTGCAAGACTTCACTGATCTCGCCCATGGGCGCGACGTACCAGTGCTCGCCCAATCGAAAACCGATGCCGCTCCAGCTGTCCTGGCGGGTTGGCTGGGAAGGCAGGTCTGCCGCCAGCAGACGGCAACGCTGATCGATTTGCAGCAGCAGTTCAAAGGCAGTCAGCGATTCGCTCATGGCCCGATGATCAGCCGGCCAGCACGTTGTTCAGGGTCTTGATCAGGGTGTCTTCGTCGACCGGCTTGGTCAGGTAATCCTTGGCGCCCTGGCGCGTGCCCCAGACCTTGTCGGTGTCTTGATCCTTGGTAGTGATGATAATCACCGGGATGTGCCCGGTTTCCGGATCCTTGGTCAGCTGCCGGGTGGCCTGAAAACCGTTGAGGCCGGGCATGACGATGTCCATCAGCACCGCGTCAGGTTTTTCCTGGCGGGCCAGGGCCACACCGTCGGCGCCGTTTTCGGCTTTCAACACTTCGTGACCATGCTTTTCCAGCATGCCCGTCAGTTTGTACATTTCGGTCGGCGAGTCGTCGACGATCAGAATTCGTGCCATGGTCTTCCCCATTCTTGTCGACGCCGGGCCCGTTGGCCGAGCGTCACTGTGCGTGTCCTACTGCGGCAAAACGGCGGCAAACCCTGGAACATGGGCCTGGATCGCGTTCAGCAATTCTTCCCTGCTGAAAGGCTTGGTCAAAAACTGATCGGAGCCGACGATGCGCCCCTTGGCCTTGTCGAACAGCCCGTCCCTGGACGACAGCATGATTACTGGCGTGGATTTGAACGCGCTGTTGTTCTTGATCAGGGCGCAGGTCTGATAACCATCCAGACGCGGCATCATGATGTCGACAAAGATGATGCCGGGATGGTTGTCGGCGATTTTCGCCAGCGCATCGAAACCATCGATGGCCGTGATCACCTCGCAACCCACATTTTTCAGCAACGTTTCGGCGGTGCGGCGAATCGTCTTCGAATCGTCGATCACCATGACCTTCAAGGCGCTGGAATGCTGATCCATATGTGCTCTACCGTCGCCTTTGCGAATCAAATTGTCCGTTTCCGGATCTTCCAGGGCTCGAAACCCTTGATGTTAAAGGGCCAAGCCTTTTTAGCACAGTCTCCAAATCCAATCTATCGGGTGACTGGCACGGTGGTTTTTCCTTGACCGCAAACACACCCCGAGCCAATCTGACGCCACTTTTATAGAGCCCTGTGGCCCGATTCAATTGCGGGAGCGGGCTTGCTCGCGAAGGTCGTCAACGATTACGTGGTTATCCTGACACCCTGCGATGTTGTCAGGTTTACCGCGAGCGAGCTCGCTCCTGCAGGGATCGAGACAACCCACCCATTCGAGGAAAACCCCATGAGCGTTCGCGTCGGGATTGTCATGGATCCCATTGCCAGCATTTCCTATAAAAAGGATAGCTCGCTGGCCATGCTGCTGGCCGCGCAAAAGCGCGGCTGGGAACTGTTCTACATGGAACAGCGCGACCTGTATCAGGGCGAAGGCGAAGCCCGGGCGCGCATGCGTCCGCTGACAGTCTTCGCCAACCCCGAGAAGTGGTTCGAACTGGAGGCCGAGACTGACGCGCTCCTGAGCGATCTGGACGTGATCCTGATGCGCAAGGATCCGCCCTTCGACATGGAGTTCGTCTACTCCACCTACCTGCTGGAGCAAGCCGAGCGCGCCGGCGTGCTGGTCGTCAACAAACCGCAGAGCCTGCGCGACTGCAATGAAAAGCTGTTCGCCACACTGTTTCCCCAGTGCACCCCGCCAACCGTGGTCAGCCGCCGCGCCGACGTATTGCGTGAGTTCGCCGCCAAGCATGGCGACGTGATCCTCAAGCCGCTGGACGGCATGGGCGGCACCTCGATCTTCCGTCATCGCGCTGGCGACCCGAACCTGTCGGTCATTCTCGAGACCCTGACCGCGCTGGGCGCCCAGCAGATCATGGGCCAGGCCTACCTGCCAGCGATCAAGGACGGCGACAAGCGCATCCTGATGATCGATGGTGAGCCTGTGGATTACTGCCTGGCGCGTATTCCGGCCGCCGGTGAAACCCGCGGAAATCTCGCGGCTGGCGGTCGTGGCGAAGCCCGCCCATTGACCGACAAGGATCGCTGGATCGCCGCTCAGGTCGGCCCGACACTGCGCGAAAAAGGCCTGCTGTTCGTCGGCCTGGACGTGATTGGCGAGCACCTGACGGAAATCAACGTCACCAGCCCGACCTGCATCCGCGAGATCGATAATGCCTTCGGCACCGACATTGGCGGCCTGCTGATGGACGCAATCGAGAAGAAGTTGCAGAGCAAGCCATAAGCTGCAAGTGAGATTCGCTCAATGCAGCCTGTCGCTTGAAACTTCAAGCTTGAAGCTAAAAACCAACATTGCGTTATCATGCCGAGCCCTTAAAAACGCGATGTTGGTTTTTTTACCATGACACTTCCGTCCGATCTGCCCGCCGAACTCGCCCACCGCGGTGTGCGCCCGGCCGATCGCCTCGGATTTACCCTGTTTCTCGCAGCATTGATTCATCTGGCGTTGCTGCTGGGCGTCGGCTTCACCATGGTCGAGCCCAAGCAGATCAGCAAAACCCTGGAAATCACCCTCGCCACTTTCAAAAGTGAAAAAAAGCCCGAGAAAGCCGATTTCCTCGCCCAGGAAAACCAGCAGGGCAGTGGCACCCTGGATAAAAAGGCGATCCCCAAGACCACCGAGGTCGCGCCCTTCCAGGACAACAAGGTCAAGAAAGTCACGCCGCCGCCTGCGGCCAAACCTGAAGTCCAGGAAGCGCCGCCCAAGGCCGCAGTGACCACGGTTGCGCCGAAACCGAAGAAAGCACCGGCAAAAACCGAAGCGCCCAAGGTCGATGCCAAACCCAAGGTGGCCGCGCCGACGTTCGACAGTGAGCAGCTGTCCAGCGACATCGCCAGCCTCGAAGCCGAACTGGCCAACGAACAGCAGTTGTACGCCAAGCGCCCGCGTATCCATCGCCTGAGTGCCGCCTCCACCATGCGCGACAAGGGTGCCTGGTACAAGGATGAATGGCGTAAGAAAGTCGAGCGCATCGGTAACCTCAATTACCCGGACGAAGCGCGACGCAAGCAGATCTATGGCAATTTGCGCCTCATGGTCTCGATCAACCGCGACGGCTCGCTGTATGAAGTGCTGGTACTGGAATCCTCCGGCCAGCCGCTGCTGGACCAGGCCGCCCAGCGCATCGTGCGGCTCGCGGCGCCGTTTGCGCCGTTTACCGGGGACCTGTCGGACATCGACCGCCTGGAAATCATCCGCACCTGGAAGTTTGCCCGCGGCGACAGACTTTCCAGCAACTGACCCCCCATCCTGTAGGAGCGAGCTCGCTCGCGATGGTCGTCAACGATAACGCTGAAAAATAGACACCCCACGGCGCTCTCGGGTTTCTCGAGCAAGCTCGCTCCTACAGGGGCAGTGGTTGTCGAGATTTGCGGTATTTCCTGTGCATCCCCAGCTTGTCAGTTTGTCCCTCCAACGCCACACTAGCGCTCATGAAAAACGTCAGCCCCAGTTACCTCAAGCATCATTTCCTGATCGCCATGCCGCACATGGCCGACCCGAACTTTGCCCACACCTTGACCTACATCGTCGAGCACACGGCCAATGGTGCCATGGGGCTGGTGGTCAACCGTCCACAAGACCTGAATCTGGCCGATATACTCGAGCAATTGCGCCCGGATATCGAACCACCAGCGCTGTGCCAGCACGTACCGATATTCATGGGCGGCCCGGTGCAGACCGATCGCGGTTTTGTCCTGCACCCCTCAGGCCAGACTTACCAGGCGACCGTTGATCTGGAAGGCGACCTGTCGCTGTCCACGTCCCAGGACGTGCTGTTCGCGATTGCCGACGGGGTCGGTCCCGGGAAAAGCGTGATCACCCTCGGTTACGCCGGCTGGGAAGCCGGGCAACTGGAGTCGGAACTGGCTGACAACGCCTGGCTGACCTGCCCGTACAGCGCCGACATCCTGTTCAATACCAGCAGCGAACTGCGCCTGGAAGCGGCGGCCCGGCACCTGGGGATCAACCTCAGCCTGCTGACCAGCCAGGCGGGGCACGCCTGATGGCTCTGCGGTTGATTCTCGGCTTCGACTACGGCACCAAACAGATCGGCGTGGCGGTCGGCCAGGTGATTACCGGCCAGGCTCGCGAGCTGTGCACCCTGAAGGCGCAGAACGGCATACCCGACTGGAACCAGGTCGAAGCCCTGATCAAGGAATGGAAACCCGACGCTGTCGTGGTCGGCCTGCCCCTGAACATGGACGGAACGCCCAGCGACATGTGCCTGCGCGCGGAGAAATTCGCCCGCCGCCTCAATGGCCGCTACAACCTGCCCTTCTATACCCACGATGAACGCCTGACCACTTTTGAGGCCAAGGGCGAGCGGCGGGATAGGGGCGGACAAAAGGGCAGCTACCGCGACAACCCGGTGGACGCCATCGCCGCCGCCCTGCTGCTGCAAGGCTGGCTTGACGAAAATACCGCACTGTTCGAATCCTGATCACACCCTATCCTGAAGAGCCGCCACGCGACTCTCTAAGCTGCAACCCGGGCCATTGCTCAAGCAGAATCTGGCCCGGGCCCAAGAAGGAGCAACCATGAGCCTGCCCAATCCCGCCGAACTGATCAGCCAGATGGCGACCCGTCTCAAGGCGCACCTGGAACATCGCGGCATCAGCGAGCCACGCTACATCGGCATTCGCACTGGCGGCGTCTGGGTCGCCCAGGCCTTGCTCGATGAACTGGGCAGCGACTCGCCACTCGGCACCCTGGACGTCTCCTTCTATCGCGACGACTTCAGCCAGAACGGTTTGCACCCGCAGGTACGCCCTTCTGCCCTGCCGTTCGAGATCGAAGGCCAGCACCTGGTGCTGATCGACGACGTGCTGATGAGTGGCCGCACCATTCGCGCCGCGCTCAATGAGCTGTTCGACTACGGCCGCCCTGCCAGCGTGACGCTGGTCTGCCTGCTGGATCTCGACGCCGGTGAGCTGCCGATCCGCCCGAACGTGGTTGGCGCAACCCTGTCGCTGGCCGCCCATGAACGGGTGAAACTGTCCGGGCCATCGCCGCTCGTGCTGGAACTGCAAGATTTCGCCCTTTAATCCGCCCTATTGAGAGTCCCCCTCGCGATGACGCCTCTAGACACCAAGCGCCCGCTGCAGCTCAATGATCAGGGCCAGCTGCGCCACTTCCTCTCGCTCGACGGTTTGCGCCGCGAGTTGCTGACGGAAATCCTCGACACTGCCGACTCGTTCCTGGAAGTCGGCGCCCGGGCGGTAAAAAAAGTCCCGCTGCTGCGCGGCAAGACCGTGTGCAACGTGTTTTTCGAGAACTCTACCCGTACCCGCACCACCTTCGAACTGGCGGCCCAGCGCCTGTCGGCGGATGTCATCACCCTGAACGTGTCGACTTCCTCGGCGAGCAAGGGCGAAACGCTGCTCGACACCCTGCGCAACCTCGAAGCCATGGCCGCCGACATGTTCGTCGTGCGCCACGGTGACTCCGGCGCGGCGCATTTCATTGCCGAGCACGTCTGCCCGCAGGTGGCGATCATCAACGGCGGCGACGGCCGGCATGCGCACCCGACCCAGGGCATGCTCGACATGCTGACGATCCGTCGGCACAAGGGTGGTTTCGAAAACCTCTCGGTGGCCATTGTCGGCGACATCCTTCACTCGCGGGTCGCGCGCTCGAACATGCTGGCGCTCAAGACCCTCGGCTGCCCGGACATCCGCGTGATTGCGCCGAAGACCCTGCTGCCGATCGGCATCGAGCAATACGGCGTCAAGGTCTACACCGACATGACCGAAGGCCTCAAAGACGTCGACGTGGTGATCATGCTGCGCCTGCAGCGAGAGCGCATGACTGGCGGCCTGCTGCCGAGCGAGGGCGAGTTCTACCGCCTGTTCGGCCTGACGACCGCACGCCTCGCCGGCGCCAAGCCCGATTGCATTGTCATGCACCCGGGCCCGATCAATCGCGGGGTGGAAATCGAGTCTGCAGTGGCCGATGGTCCGCACTCGGTCATCCTCAACCAGGTGACCTACGGGATTGCCATTCGTATGGCCGTTTTGTCCATGGCCATGAGCGGGCAAACCGCCCAGCGCCAATTCGAGCAGGAGAACGCCCAGTGAAACTCAGCATTCTCGGCGCACGCGTCATCGATCCCGTCAGCGGGCTGGATCAAGTCACCGATATCCACATTGAAGCCTGCAAGATCGTCGCCCTCGGCGCCGCACCTGCCGGTTTCGTCGCAGTCGACACCATCGACGCCCAGGGCCTGGTGGCCGCTCCAGGGCTGGTCGACCTGAACGTTGCCCTGCGCGAGCCCGGCTACAGCCGCAAAGGCTCGATCATCAGCGAAACCCGCGCCGCGGCTGCCGGCGGCGTCACCAGCCTGTGCTGCCCACCGAAAACCAAACCGGTCCTGGACACCTCGGCCGTCGCCGAACTGATCCTCGACCGCGCCCGTGAGGCCGGCAACACCAAAGTCTTCCCGATCGGCGCCCTGAGCAAAGGCCTGGACGGCGAACAGCTTGCAGAACTGGTGGCATTGCGTGATGCCGGTTGCGTGGCCTTCGGCAACGGTCTGGAGAGTTTCCGCAACACCCGCACCCTGTGCCGGGCACTGGAATATGCGGCAACGTTCGACCTGACAGTTATCTTCAACTCCCAGGATCATGACCTGGCTGAAGGCGGCCTGGCCCACGAAGGCCCGACCGCGAGCTTCCTCGGCTTGCCAGGCATTCCGGAAACCGCCGAAACCGTGGCCCTGGCCCGGGATCTGTTACTGGTCGAGCAAAGCGGCGTACGCGCGCACTTCAGCCAGCTCACCAGCGCCCGCGGCGTAGCCCTGATCGCCCAGGCCCAGGCCCGTGGTCTGCCGGTGACCGCCGATGTGGCCCTGTATCAGTTGATCCTGACGGATGAAGCGCTGATCGACTTCAGCAGCCTCTATCACGTCCAGCCGCCGCTGCGCACCCGTGCTGACCGCGACGGCCTGCGCGAGGCGGTGAAGTCTGGCGTGGTGTCAGCCATCTCCAGCCACCACCAGCCCCACGAGCGCGATGCCAAACTGGCGCCGTTCGGCGCGACCGAACCGGGCATCAGCAGCGTCGAACTGCTGCTGCCGCTGGCCATGACGTTAGTGGAGGATGGGTTGCTCGACCTGCCGACACTGCTGGCGCGACTGAGCGCGGGCCCCGCCGAGGCGTTGCGCCTGCCGGCAGGCAAGCTGGTGGTAGGGGGTGCGGCGGATATCGTGTTGTTCGATCCGGCGGCCTCGACCGTAGCCGGTGAAAACTGGCTGTCCAAAGGCGAGAACTGCCCGTTCATTGGCCACAGCCTGCCGAGTGTGGTGCGGTACACCCTGGTGGATGGACGGATCAGCCACCAGGCCTGAAAAAAAAGATCGCAGCCTGCGGCAGCTCCTACAGGGAAACGCATATCCCAGTGTAGGAGCTGGCGAAGCCTGCGATCTTTTGATCTTGCTTAACGGCTCTGCGCGTTACGCACGGAAACCTGGTCATTCAACGTCCAGAAGTCATACAGCACCCCCAGGAAGAACAACCCGCCCGTCACCAGGTACAGCAACCCGCTGATCCATTTCCCCTGGTACATGCGGTGTACACCGAACACGCCCAGGAAGGTCAGCAGAATCCACGCGACGTTGTATTCGATCGGCCCAGCGGTGAAGCGCAGGTCTGCCTCGCGATCCATGGCCGGGATCAGGAACAGGTCGATCAGCCAACCGATACCCAGCAAACCGAAGGTGAAGAACCAGATCGTCCCGGTCACCGGCTTGCCGTAATAAAAGCGGTGAGCACCGGTAAATCCGAGGATCCACAGCAGGTAGCCAATGAGCTTGCTATGGGTGTCCTGATGCGGAACAGGGTGTTGATAGGTATTCATGAATGACCTCGATTCACACGATAGATAAATATTCTTTAATTCTTTGTGACTTTTTTACGCGTGGCCGACAAATGGCAAATGTTATCCTGCCGTTCTCTAAAGTCTTGTCGCATAAGGCATTTGCCTGACGACTCGCGTACATCTGTCGCCAATTTGGTTCCCTTGAGACTTTTGCGAATCGACCAACGGACCCGGAATGGACAAAAAAGCTGTTATAAAGTTGCGCGCTAACCAATATGAGCCCTGCCTAATGCGTCCATTTTTCAAGACATGGCTAACCATTTGCCTTTTGATGCCACTGGCCGCCCACGCCACCAATCGTGAGCAACGTCTTCCTAACGTTAATGGTTACACCCCGAAATCCCATGCTTCTGCTCCTTCGAGCAAAAGCAAAAAAACCGCTCCAACCCTGACCAGTAAAAGCAGCCTGGTCCCGCCAATGGCGAGCAAGGAAAGCAGCAACGTGCTCAGCCGTGCGGTGAATGTGCTCGGTACTCCTTATCGTTGGGGCGGTAGCAGCCCAAGTAAAGGGTTTGACTGCAGCGGGCTGGTAAAATACGCGTTCAACGACGCGACATTCGACCTGCCCCGCACGTCGAACGCCATGGCCAGTGGTCATGGCGAGAAAGTCGATCGCAAGGATCTGAAGCCTGGCGACCTGATTTTCTTCAACATCAAGAGCCGTCGGGTCAATCACGTCGCCATTTACCTGGGCAACGACCGCTTCATCCACGCACCGCGTCGTGGCAAGTCGGTGAGTATCGATACGCTGAAAAAACCGTATTGGGAAAAACACTACGTAGTGGCCAAGCGCGTACTGCCGAAAGAACAGAGCGCGTTGCGGGTTGTTCAGCGCTGATCTGAAAGCACGACATCTTCGCCGGACATTACGGCCCTATCGCGAGCAGGCTCGCTCCCACTTTGGAATGCATTTCCCTGCGGGAGCGAGCCTGCTCGCGATGGCATACTTGATAGCGCCACCGATCTCCCTCAGAAGTTATCCGGCAACCGCGCCTTCTCCCGCGCATGCTCGCGACTGATCAGCCCTTTGTTGACCAGATCCTTCAAGCACATATCCAGCGTCTGCATCCCCAACGACGCGCCGGTCTGAATCGACGAATACATCTGCGCCACCTTGTCCTCGCGGATCAGGTTACGGATCGCCGACGTTCCTATCATGATCTCGTGCGCGGCAACCCGGCCGCCACCGACTTTCTTGATCAGCGCCTGCGATACCACGGCCAGCAGGGACTCGGAGAGCATCGAACGCACCATCGACTTCTCGTCTCCCGGAAACACGTCCACCACCCGGTCGATGGTTTTCGCCGCCGACGTGGTGTGCAGCGTGCCAAACACCAGATGCCCGGTTTCCGCCGCCGTCAAGGCCAGCCGAATAGTCTCCAGGTCGCGCATTTCACCCACCAGAATCACGTCCGGGTCCTCGCGCAGGGCCGAGCGCAGGGCCGTGGCGAAGCTGCGGGTATCACGGTGAACTTCGCGCTGATTGATCAGGCATTTTCGTGATTCGTGGACGAATTCGATAGGGTCCTCAATGGTGAGGATATGGTGATGACGATGGTTGTTCAGGTAATCGATCATGGCCGCGAGGGTGGTCGACTTGCCGGAGCCGGTGGGCCCGGTCACCAGCACCAGGCCGCGCGGAGCCTCGGTGATTTTGCGAAACACCTCCCCCATGCCCAGGTCATCCATGCTCAGGACTTTCGAGGGAATGGTGCGAAACACTGCACCAGCGCCACGGTTCTGGTTGAAGACATTGACGCGAAAGCGCGCCACGCCGGGCACATCAAAGGAAAAGTCGGTCTCCAGGTGCTTCTCGAAATCCACCCGCTGGGTGTCGTTCATGATCGCGTAGATAAGCTCCTGCACCTGTTTGTGATCCAGGGCAGGCAAGTTGATGCGGCGTACATCGCCATCGACGCGAATCATCGGTGGCAGGCCGGCGGACAAGTGCAGGTCGGACGCGCCCTGTTTGGCGCTGAAGGCCAGCAGCTCAGTGATATCCATAGCGCTCCTCAATTCCAGTAGAATGCCGCCAACCTCAGAACCGCTGGCGCCTCTTGAATGTCCACGATAGCAGACAACATCGCACAGGTTAGTTCGCGCATCCATGCTGCGGCCCGGGCCGCTCACCGCGACGAGCACAGCGTGCAGTTGCTCGCCGTGAGCAAGACCAAGCCCGCCGAAGCGTTGCGCGAAGCACATGCCGCCGGTATCTGCGACTTCGGCGAGAACTATCTGCAGGAAGCCCTGGGCAAACAGCTCGAATTGGCCGACCTGCCCTTGATCTGGCACTTCATCGGCCCCATTCAATCGAACAAGACTCGCGCTATCGCCGAGCACTTCGCCTGGGTGCATTCCGTGGATCGCTTGAAAATCGCACAACGCCTGTCCGAACAACGTCCGGCCGATTTGCCTCCACTGAATATCTGCATCCAGGTCAACGTCAGCGGTGAAGCCAGCAAATCCGGCTGTACCCCTGAAGATCTGCCGGCGCTGGCGCAAGCCATCAGCCAATTGCCGCGCATCCGCTTGCGCGGGCTGATGGCGATTCCCGAGCCAACTGAAGATCGCGCCGCCCAGGACGCCGCCTTTGCTGCCGTACAGCAACTGCAAGCCAGTTTGAACCTGCCGCTCGACACACTTTCCATGGGCATGAGCCACGACCTCGAGTCGGCCATCGCCATGGGCGCCACCTGGGTCCGTATCGGTACGGCCCTGTTTGGCGCCCGCGGCTCTCAACCAATGCAGCCTTGATGGCTCTCTTTGTAAGGACCTGACATGAGCAAGACTCGTATTGCCTTTATCGGTGCCGGCAACATGGCCGCCAGCCTGATCGGCGGCCTGCGCGCCAAAGGTCTGGAAGCCGCGCAGATCCGCGCCAGCGATCCGGGCGCTGAAACCCGCTCGAAGGTCGCCGCTGAACACGGCATTGCTGTATTTGCCGACAACGCCGAGGCCATCAAAGACGCCGACGTGGTCGTCCTGGCGGTCAAACCCCAGGCGATGAAGGCCGTGTGCGAAGCGATTCGCCCAAACCTGAAGCCGAACCAACTGGTGGTGTCCATCGCTGCCGGCATTACCTGCTCCAGCATGAACAACTGGCTCGGCGCACAGCCTATCGTGCGCTGCATGCCCAATACCCCGGCGCTGCTGCGCCAAGGTGTGAGCGGGTTGTTCGCTACGGCCGAAGTCAGCGCCGAGCAACGCCAGCAAGCCGAAGAGTTGCTGTCCGCCGTCGGCATCGCCCTGTGGCTTGACGAAGAACAGCAGCTGGACGCGGTCACTGCGGTGTCCGGCAGCGGCCCGGCGTACTTCTTTCTGCTGATTGAAGCGATGACCGCTGCCGGCGTGAAACTCGGCCTGCCAGCAGATATCGCCGCTCAACTGACCATGCAAACGGCGTTGGGCGCTGCACACATGGCGGTTGCCAGTGACGTCGACGCGGCTGAATTGCGTCGCCGCGTGACTTCCCCTGCAGGTACCACCGAAGCTGCAATCAAGTCGTTCCAGGCTGGCGGCTTTGAAGCGCTGGTAGAAAAAGCACTCGGCGCCGCTGCGCACCGCTCGGCCGAAATGGCCGAACAATTGGGTCAATAAGGAGCCTTACATGATTGGATTGAACACTGCAGCGGTCTACGTGCTGCAAACCCTCGGCAGTCTGTATCTGCTGATCGTACTGTTGCGTTTCGTGCTGCAACTGGTGCGGGCGAACTTCTATAACCCGCTCTGCCAATTCGCGGTAAAAGCCACCCAACCGCTGCTCAAGCCCCTGCGCCGGATTATCCCGAGCATGTTCGGCCTGGACATGTCGTCCCTGGTGCTGGCGATCCTGGTGCAATTGGCACTGATGGCGCTGACACTGCTGCTGACCTACGGCACGACCGGCAACCCGCTGCAACTGCTGATCTGGTCGCTGATCGGCGTGACCGCGCTGTTCCTGAAGATTTTCTTCTTTGCCCTGATCATCAGTGTGATCCTGTCGTGGGTTGCACCGGGTAGCCACAACCCTGGCGCCGAGCTGGTCAACCAGATCTGCGAACCGGCCCTTGCACCGTTCCGCAAGATCCTGCCAAACCTCGGCGGCCTGGATATCTCGCCGATCCTCGCGTTCATGGTGTTGAAGCTGATCGACATGCTGGTCATCAACAATCTGGCCGAGATGACGATGATGCCGCAGATCCTGCGCTTGCTCATCTAACTCCCAGGCTCACTGCAGTATCGTTCTTCGCGAGCAAGCCCGCTCCCACAGGTAAAGTGCCGACTTGTGGGAGCAAGGCTTGCCCGCGATGGCCACGCCTCGGTATGACAAGTAACAAACAGCCCCGGCCTTTGCTTGCCGCTAACCCCACCGGTCTTTAGACTTACGCCTCATTTCAACGAGAGCAGGGTCGATGCCAACTGCCTTTCCCGCCGATTCTGTTGGCCTGGTGACGCCGCAAGTGGCGCACTTCAGTGAACCGCTGGCCCTGGCCTGTGGCCGTTCGCTTCCAGCCTATGACCTGATCTACGAAACCTACGGCACGCTGAACGCCACGGCGAGTAACGCCGTGCTGATCTGCCACGCCTTGTCCGGCCACCACCACGCCGCCGGTTTCCACAGCCCCGACGACCGCAAACCCGGATGGTGGGACAGTTGCATCGGCCCCGGCAAGCCCATTGATACGACTAAATTTTTTGTCGTCAGCCTGAACAACCTGGGCGGCTGCAATGGCTCCACCGGCCCGAGCAGCATCAACCCGGAGACCGGCAAGCCATTTGGAGCCGACTTCCCGGTGCTCACGGTGGAGGATTGGGTGCACAGCCAGGCACGCCTGGCGGACGTGCTCGGCATCAACCAATGGGCCGCCGTGATCGGCGGCAGCCTGGGCGGCATGCAGGCGATGCAATGGAGCATTACCTACCCCGATCGCATCCGGCACTGCCTGGCAATCGCCTCAGCCCCCAAGTTGTCGGCACAGAACATCGCGTTCAACGAAGTGGCGCGCCAGGCCATCCTGACCGACCCCGAATTCCACGGTGGCTCGTTCCAGGAAGCAGGCGTAATCCCCAAGCGCGGCTTGATGCTGGCACGGATGGTCGGGCACATCACTTATCTGTCCGATGACTCCATGGGCGAGAAATTCGGCCGCGGCCTAAAAAGTGAAAAGCTCAACTACGACTTCCACAGCGTCGAGTTCCAGGTCGAAAGCTACTTGCGTTACCAGGGGGAGGAGTTTTCCGGCCGCTTCGACGCCAACACCTATCTGTTGATGACCAAGGCGCTGGACTACTTCGATCCCGCGGCGAATTTCGACGACGACCTGGCGAAAACCTTCGCCAACGCCCAGGCCAAATTCTGCGTGATGTCGTTCACCACCGACTGGCGCTTCTCCCCTGCCCGCTCGCGGGAGCTGGTGGATGCGCTGATGGCCGCCAAGAAAGACGTGTGCTACCTCGAGATCGACGCTCCGCAAGGCCACGACGCCTTCCTGATTCCGATTCCGCGTTACCTGCAGGCGTTCAGCAACTACATGAACCGAATTTCGCTTTGAGGACATCATGAGAGCCGATCTGGAAATCATCCAGGAATGGATCCCCGCCGGCAGCCGCGTACTCGACCTGGGTTGCGGCGACGGTGAACTGCTGACCTGGCTGCGCGACAACAAGCAGGTGACCGGCTACGGGCTGGAAAACGACCCGGACAACATTGCCGAATGCGTCGCCAAAGGCATCAACGTCATCGAGCAGGACCTGGACAAGGGCCTGGGCAACTTCGCCAGCAACAGTTTCGACATCGTGGTCATGACCCAGGCGTTGCAAGCGGTGCACTACCCGGACCGAATCCTCGACGAGATGCTGCGGGTCGGTCGCCAGTGCATCATCACCTTCCCGAACTTCGGCCACTGGCGTTGCCGCTGGTACCTCGCGAGCAAGGGGCGGATGCCCGTTTCCGATTTCCTGCCCTACACCTGGTACAACACGCCGAACATCCACTTCTGCACTTTCGGCGACTTTGAAGAGTTGTGTCGCGAACGTGAAGCCAAGGTCATTGATCGGCTGGCTGTCGATCAACAGCATCGCCACGGGTGGGCCAGCAAGCTATGGCCTAATCTATTAGGTGAAATCGGCATCTACCGCGTCAGCAGCCCCGGCCTGCAGGATCACAAGATCGCGGTGTGAAACACGACATTTCGAGGAGAACCAACATGGGTCGTCTAGCGCTGTTTCTATTTACTGCCTGCCTGAGCGTGACCGCCATGGCCGCCGACGCCATCAAGGGTGAACGCCAGGAAAAATTCGGTGACGTGACGGTGCATTACAACACCTTCAATTCCACCTTCCTGACGCCGGACATTGCCAAAGCCGCGGAACTGACCCGCAGCAAGAACCAGGGCGTGATCAACATTTCCGTGCTCAAGGACGGCAAGCCGCTGATGGCCCAGGTCAGCGGCACCATCAAGGACCTGACCAGCCAGAGCGTAAAGCTCAACTTCCGCCAGATCACCGAACAGGGTGCGATTTACTATATCGCCCAATACCCGGTCGATCAGCAGGAGACCCGCACCTTTAATATTCAGGTGCAGACTGGCGATAAAATCAACACCATCAATTTCAACCAAGAGCTTTTCCCCGGCCAATGATGAACTTCACCCAACTCGTACTGGCCAGCCACAATGCCGGCAAACTCAAGGAACTCCAGGCCATGCTCGGCGATTCGGTGCAATTGCGCTCGATCGGCGAATTCAGCAATGTCGAGCCTGAAGAAACGGGCCTGTCGTTTGTCGAGAATGCCATTCTCAAGGCCCGCAACGCCGCGCGCATCTCTGGCCTGCCGGCGCTGGCCGATGATTCGGGCCTGGCAGTGGATTTCCTCGGTGGCGCACCGGGCATCTATTCGGCCCGTTACGCTGATGGCCAAGGCGATGCGGCGAATAACGCCAAGCTGCTCGACGCCTTGAAAGACGTACCTGAAACCGAACGCGGCGCGCAATTCGTCTGTGTACTGGCCCTGGTGCGGCACGCCGATGATCCGCTGCCGATACTCTGCGAAGGCTTGTGGCAAGGGCGCATCCTGACCCAGGCCAGCGGCGAGCATGGTTTTGGCTATGATCCGCTGTTCTGGGTGCCGGAACGCGACTGCTCCAGCGCAGAGCTGAGCCCTGGCGACAAGAACCTGATCAGCCACCGTGCCCGTGCAATGGAACTGCTGCGCCTGCGTCTGGGCCTGAAATGACCCACGACTCCTCCGCATCGCCGCTGATTTACGGCGGCGCTGCACAACCGCCTCGGGCAGCGCTTGCCGTACTGCCGCCCCTGGCGCTGTACATCCACATCCCGTGGTGTGTACGCAAATGCCCTTATTGCGACTTCAATTCCCACACGGCCAGCCCGGTGCTTCCGGAAGAGGAATACGTCGATGCCTTGCTGGCCGATCTCGATCAGGATCTGCACGCGGTGTATGGCCGCGAGCTGAGTTCGATCTTCTTTGGCGGTGGCACGCCGAGCCTGTTCAGCGCTGCGGCCCTGGGCCGACTGCTCAAGGGCGTCGAGCAGCGCATAACGTTCGCCGCAGACATCGAAATCACCCTGGAAGCCAATCCCGGGACCTTCGAGCAGGAAAAGTTCATGGCTTACCGCGCGCTGGGCATCAATCGCCTGTCGATCGGCATCCAGAGCTTCCAGGAAGAGAAACTCAAGGCCCTGGGCCGCATTCATAACGGTGACGAAGCCCTCCGTGCTGCCGGCATGGCGCGTCAGGCCGGGTTCGACAACTTCAACCTGGACCTGATGCACGGCTTGCCCGATCAGTCCCTGGACGATGCGTTGAGTGACCTGCGCCAGGCTATCGCCCTTAAGCCGACTCACCTGTCCTGGTATCAACTGACCCTGGAACCGAACACCGTGTTCTGGAACCAGCCGCCTGCGTTGCCTGAAGATGACACCTTGTGGGACATTCAGGAGGCCGGGCAGGCGCTGATGGCCGAGCACGGCTACGCGCAATATGAAGTGTCGGCCTATGCACAGCCTGGCCGCCCAGCGCGGCATAACCTCAACTACTGGAGTTTCGGCGATTTCATCGGCATCGGTGCCGGCGCCCATGGCAAGCTGAGCCATCCGGACGGGCGCATCGTGCGCACCTGGAAGACCCGGCTGCCCAAGGATTACCTCAACCCGGCAAAAAATTTCCAGGCCGGCGAGAAAGCGCTGACCAACGAAGAGCTGCCATTCGAATTCCTGATGAACGCCCTGCGCCTGACGCAAGGCGTGGATTCGCGACTCTATCCTGAGCGTACCGGCCTGCCGCTGGAAAGCTTCGCGCAAGGTCGGCTGGAGGCAGAACAAAGTGGCCTGTTGCAGGTCGAACCGTCACGCCTGGCGGCCACCGAACGCGGCCAGCTGTTTCTCAATGACTTGCTGCAGAATTTTCTGAGCTGATTTCAGCCCTAAGGGAAAACGAATGGATTTGGTACTCGACCTCCTCGCCACGGTGTCTCGCTGGAGCCGCAGCAACCTCTCGGAAATCGCCCTGGCCCTGGTGGGGTGCCTGTTGGTCTTGTTTGGTGCAGATTTCAAAGGTTGGGTCGAGCAACGCCTGGGCAGCGTCGCGGGCGCCTTGCGCGTCCCAATGATGGCCTTGCTGTGCATGGTCGGCAGCGGTGCCGCACTGATTTATGCGACGCCGTGGATCGTCAAGGGCCTGAGCCAGTTCAACAACTACAGCCTGGCGCCGGTGCTGGTCGTGGTGCTGGTGTTGATTGGTGTAGTGGCTGACCGCCGCTGATTCTGAACACGCCACAAAAACTGTGGGAGCGGGCTTGCCCGCGATAGCGGTCTGACAGTCAACACAGTTGTTGAATGTTATGGCGTCATCGCGGGCAAGCCCGCTCCCACAGGATTTTGCATTACGGTTCAGGACTGCTTTTCGAACTTCAGATCCCACACGCCATGCCCAAGACGTTCACCACGGCGTTCGAACTTGGTGATCGGCCGCTCCGCCGGGCGCGGTACGCACTTACCGTCCTCGGCCAGGTTGCGATAACCCGGCGCGACGTTCATCACTTCCAGCATGTACTCGGCGTACGGCTCCCAGTCCGTGGCCATGTGCAGCACGCCGCCGACCTTCAACTTGCTACGCACCAGCTCAGCGAACGACGCCTGAACGATACGACGCTTGTGGTGACGACTCTTGTGCCATGGATCCGGGAAAAACAGCATCAGGCGATCAAGGCTGTTATCCGCCACGCAGCGGTTGAGCACTTCGATCGCATCGCAATCGTAGACTCGAAGGTTGGTCAGGCCCTGGGTCAGCACGCCATTGAGCAGCGCACCAACACCCGGACGGTGCACCTCAACGCCAATGAAATCCTGCTCCGGCGAAGCCGCAGCCATTTCCAGCAAGGAATGGCCCATGCCGAAACCGATTTCCAGGGAGCGCGGCGCAGAGCGGCCAAACACTTGATCGAAGTCCACCGGCGCATCGGCGAGCGGCAGCACGAACAGTGGCGTGCCCTGCTCCAGGCCTTTCTGCTGGCCTTCGGTCATGCGCCCGGCGCGCATCACAAAACTCTTGATACGACGGTGTTGGCGCTCTTCGCCTTCTTCCGGCTGGATAGGCGTTTCTTTTGATTCAGTCATCAATGGCTCTTACTTGATCAGACCATCCAGCGGCGAGGAGGCGCTGGCATAGAGTTTTTTCGGCATGCGACCGGCGAGGTAGGCCAGACGGCCCGCGACGATCGCATGTTTCATGGCTTCGGCCATCATGACCGGCTGCTGGGCATGGGCGATAGCCGAGTTCATCAGCACCGCCTCGCAGCCCAGTTCCATGGCAATCGTAGCGTCGGAAGCGGTACCCACACCGGCATCCACCAGTACGGGAATCTTGGCTTCTTCGAGGATGATCTGCAGGTTGTAAGGGTTGCAGATCCCCAGTCCCGTGCCGATCAGACCGGCCAGCGGCATCACCGCGATCACACCGATTTCCGCCAGCTGACGGGCAATGATCGGGTCATCGCTGGTGTAGACCATCACATCAAAACCTTCCTTGACCAGCACTTCGGCAGCCTTCAGGGTTTCAATCACGTTGGGAAACAGGGTTTTCTGGTCCGCCAGCACTTCGAGCTTCACCAGGTTGTGGCCGCCCAGCAGCTCCCGGGCCAGCCTACAGGTGCGCACGGCCTCGGCGGCATCGAAGCAGCCTGCCGTGTTCGGCAGGAAGGTGTAGCGATCCGGCGACAGGACTTCGAGCAGGTTCGGTTCGCCCGGGTTCTGGCCAAGGTTGGTACGGCGCACGGCGAAGGTCACGATCTCGGCACCCGAGGCTTCGATGGCCAGGCGGGTTTCTTCCATGTCACGGTACTTGCCTGTGCCTACCAGCAAACGCGACTGGTAGGTACGACCGGCCAGGACGAAGGGCTTGTCGCTACGAACGATGCTCATGGGAAATCCTCTGTTGGGGTGAGGTTCTTGCAGAATTCTGTGCCCTTGCGGGCCGGGCGACTAGCCGCCGCCGATGGCGTGCACAACTTCGACTGAATCACCGTCGTTCAAGGTGGTTTCGGCATGCTGGCTGCGCGGGACGATGTCCAGATTGAGCTCGACCGCTACCCGGCGTCCGGTAAGTTCCAGACGGGTCAGCAGGGCCGCAACGGTTTCACCGTCGGGCAGTTCAAGGGATTCGCCGTTCAACTGAATGCGCATGCCGCAGGCCACCATCATTTTAAGGGGCTGGCATTCTAGCCCGATCAACCAGATCGACCCAAGCCATTCGTCTTGAAACGCAATCCCCCGGTAGGAGGTTTGGTTACCTCAGGCCAGGCGCCAGGCGGCAAGACCCAGGCAAAACCAGCCCACCAGAAACGCCAGCCCGCCAAACGGGGTGATGATCCCAAGTTTGCTGATGCCCGTCATGGTTAACACATACAAGCTGCCGGAAAACAGCAGGATGCCGATCGCAAACGAAGCACCTGCCCACGTGACCAGGCGTCCCGGCATTTGTGTCGCCAGCAGCGCCACGCCCAGCAATGCCAGGGTATGCACCAATTGATAAGTGACGCCGGTGTGGAATATCGCAAGGTATTCAGGCGTCAGGCGACTCTTCAGGCCATGGGCAGCGAATGCGCCCAGGGCAACTCCGGTAAAGCCGAAAAAAGCGGCCAGCATCAGAAAGCCACGCAGCATGAGAACTCCAGTCAGACTCGATCAACAGGGTCTGTATAATGGCCCGCTCAACGGGTTCGGCCAAGCCATCTCTATGCTGCGTTTAATTGTACGAAGATTCACCAAGGCCGTGCTCTGGTTCGCGGGCGGCAGCGTATTGCTGGTGCTGATATTTCGCGTGGTGCCGCCCCCGGGAACGGCCTTGATGGTCGAGCGCAAGATCGAGTCATGGTTCGACGGCGAGCCCATTGACCTGCAACGCACCTGGAAACCCTGGGATGAGATCTCCGACGACCTCAAGCTTGCAGTGATTGCCGGTGAAGACCAGAAATTCCCGGAGCACTGGGGATTCGATTTTGGCGCGATTCAAAAAGCCCTGGCTCACAACGAGCTCGGCGGTTCGATTCGGGGCGCCAGCACCTTGAGCCAGCAGGTGTCGAAGAACCTGTTCTTGTGGTCCGGCCGCAGCTGGCTGCGCAAAGGCCTGGAAGCGTGGTTTACCGGGTTGATAGAAGTGCTCTGGCCCAAGCAGCGGATTCTTGAGGTTTACCTCAACAGTGTGGAGTGGGATGAGGGCGTGTTTGGCGCAGAGGCGGCAGCGCGGCACCACTTTGGTGTTAGCGCAAAAGGGCTCAGTCGTCAGCAATCCAGCCTGCTGGCGGCAGTCCTGCCAAACCCGCGAGTCTGGAGCGCGAGCCATCCCACCAGCTATGTTGCGCGACGCGCAGGATGGGTTCGACAACAGATGGGCCAGCTGGGTGGCGACAGCTATCTGCTGGGCCTGAACGGCTCGCGTCGGCCGCCTTGGGCGCAATGAACGCCCAAAGCAAAAGATCGCAGCCTTCGCCAGCTACAGGTGTACACATTTATCTGTAGGAGCTGCCGAAGGCTGCGATCTTTTGATCTTATGAACAAAAACGCCCCGATCATCGCTGATCGGGGCGTTTTTCATGGCGTTCGCCAGAGTTACGCCGCGATAGACAACTTGAGCTTGTTCATCGCGCTCTTCTCAAGCTGACGAATACGCTCGGCCGACACGTTGTACTTCTGCGCCAGGTCATGCAGCGTGGCTTTCTCTTCAGCCAACCAGCGCTGATAAAGAATGTCACGACTGCGGTCGTCCAGCACTTCCAGCGCCTCATGCAGGTTGTGGTTGGAGTTGTCACTCCAGTCAGCGTCCTCCAGTTGACGTGCCGGGTCGTACCGGTGGTCTTCCAGATAGTTGGCTGGCGACTGGAAAGCACTATCGTCGTCTGCTTCGGCAGCCGGGTCGAAGGCCATGTCATGGCCGGTCAGGCGACTTTCCATCTCGCGCACTTCACGCGGCTCAACGCCGAGGCTTTCCGCCACGCGGTGAACTTCCTCGTTATTCAACCATGCCAGACGTTTCTTCTGGCCACGCAGGTTGAAGAACAGCTTGCGCTGGGCCTTGGTGGTCGCGACCTTCACGATGCGCCAGTTGCGCAGGATGAACTCGTGAATCTCCGCCTTGATCCAGTGCACGGCAAACGAAACCAGACGCACACCCATTTCCGGGTTGAAGCGCTTCACGGCCTTCATCAGGCCGACGTTGCCTTCCTGGATCAGGTCAGCCTGAGCCAGACCGTAGCCGGAATAGCTACGAGCAATGTGTACGACAAAACGCAGGTGGGCGAGCACCATCTGCCGAGCCGCCCCCAAATCCTGCTCATAATAGAGACTCTCGGCCAGTTCACGCTCCTGCTCCGGCGTCAGCAATGGAATGCTGTTCACCGTGTGCACATAGGCCTCCAGGTTCGCACCCGGGACCAGAGCATATGCAGGTTGCAAAGAATTGGTCATACGAAAAAACCTCCGTCTTACATAACTCGTGCAGTTCAGCACTGCGAAAATTGACCGGAAACTGAAGAATAAGTTCCCATAAACGCTGAAAGGTCAATACGAGCAAAATGATATTACTTCGGCGCAAGCTCCCGCAGGTGGCGTGCGACTGCAATCCATGCACCGATATACCCCAACAGCACCGCGCCAAGCAAGAGTGACAGACCATCGGCAACCGGTACTCCGGCCAAGGCGAAATCACTGCCATACAAACCGGCCAGGCCGACCACCGCATCGTTCAGCCAGTCCAGGCCAAACGCCAACAATCCCCACGAAAAAATCCCTGCACCGAAGCCATACAGCGCGCCCATGTACAGAAAGGGCCTGCGTACATAACTGTCAGTGCCGCCCACGAGTTTAATCACTTCTATCTCTGTGCGGCGGTTTTCAATATGAAGACGAATGGTATTGCCTATCACCAAAAGTAATGCAGAAACCAGCAGCACGGTCAGACCGAAGACAAAACGGTCGCCCAGTTTCAGGATCGCGGCCAAACGCTCGACCCAGACCAGATCAAGTTGCGCCTGCTGCACCTTTGGCAACTCGGAAAGTTTTTGTCTCAATGCTTCAAGAGCGGGCTTGTCGACCTCATTCGGGGTGACCAGTACCACGCCAGGCAGCGGGTTTTCGGGCAGCTCCTTGAGCGCGTCGCCCAGGCCTGACTGCTGCTGAAACTCTTCGAGCGCCTGGTCGCGGCCTACGTATTGAGCATCGGCGACGCCGGGGATAGCTTTTATCTGCTCACGCAATGCCTCCCCCTGCTCAGCGCTGGCGTCGAGTTGCAGGTACAGGGAAATCTGCGCCGCACGCTGCCAGGAACCACCTAGACGCTCGACGTTACCTAGCAGAAGTGACAGCCCCATGGGCAGGCTCAGCGCGACCGCCATCACCATGCAGGTGAAAAAGCTGCCAATAGGCTGCTTGCCCAAACGACGCAGGCTGTCCATCAGGCTGGCGCGATGGCTTTCGATCCAGGCATGGAACAACGTGGCAAAATCGGGGCCGTCATCGTCGTCGCGTTTTTTCTTCTGCGGTTGCGGATCGGCGGCCTTCGGGGCCACGCGCTCGGAAACCTTGGGACTACGAGTCGCACTCATACGCCGGCCTCCCCGTCACCGATCAATCGACCGCGCTGCAGGGTCAGCATGCGGTGACGCATGCGGGCGATCAATGCCAGGTCGTGACTGGCGATCAGCACGCTGGTGCCGAGGCGATTGATGTCTTCAAATACCCCCATGATCTCTGCCGCCAGGCGCGGGTCGAGGTTACCGGTGGGTTCATCCGCCAGCAGCAAGGCCGGGCGATGGACGATGGCCCGGGCTATGCCGACGCGCTGTTGTTGACCAGTAGAGAGGTCCCCCGGGTACAGGTCGGTCTTGTCGGAAAGCGCCACACGCTCAAGGGCGGAGTCGACGCGCTTGACGATCTCGGCCTTCGACAAGCCGAGTATCTGCAGCGGCAAGGCAATGTTATTGAACACCGTACGATCGAACAGCAGCTGGTGATTCTGGAACACTACCCCGATCTGACGCCGCAAAAAGGGGATCTGCGCATTGCTGATGGTGGCCAGGTCCTGCCCGGCCAGCAGCAACTTGCCGGTAGTCGGGCGCTCCATGGCCAACAACAGCCGCAGCAATGTACTTTTACCGGCGCCGGAATGCCCGGTTACAAACAGGAACTCGCCCCGACGGACCCGAAAGCTCAGCTCGTGCAAGCCGACGTGACCGTTCGGATAGCGTTTACCGACCTGTTCGAAACGAATCATGAACGCTCCCGCTCGGCAAACAGTGCCTGGACAAAGGGTTCTGCTTCAAAAGTACGCAAGTCATCGATGCCTTCGCCGACACCAATGTAGCGAATAGGCAAGCCGAACTGCTTGGCCAGGGCGAAAATCACCCCGCCCTTGGCCGTGCCATCGAGCTTGGTCAGCGCCAGCCCGGTCAATTCAACGGTCTGGTTGAATTGCTTGGCCTGGTTGATGGCGTTCTGGCCGGTCCCCGCGTCAAGCACCAGCAACACTTCGTGCGGCGCGTCCGCATCGAGCTTGCTGATCACCCGGCGAACCTTCTTCAGTTCTTCCATCAGGTTGTCTTTGGTATGCAGGCGCCCGGCCGTATCGGCTATCAATACATCGATGCCCCGAGCCTTCGCGGCCTGCACGGCGTCAAAGATAACCGATGCCGAGTCGGCGCCAGTGTGTTGGGCGATCACCGGGATCTTGTTGCGCTCGCCCCAGACCTGCAACTGCTCGACCGCAGCGGCACGGAAGGTGTCACCGGCGGCCAGCATGACTTTCTTGCCTTCGAGCTGCAGCTTTTTGGCCAGCTTGCCAATCGTGGTGGTCTTGCCGGCACCGTTGACGCCAACGACCAGAATGACGAATGGCTTGTTCTGTGAGGTGATTTTCAGTGGCTGCTCAACCGGCTTGAGCATGGCGGCCAACTCCGCCTGCAGCGATTTATACAGCGCAGCCGCATCGGCCAACTCCTTGCGCGCGACCTTCTGGGTCAGGCGCTGGATGATCACCGAAGTGGCTTCGACGCCAACATCGGCTGTCAGCAGGCGGGTTTCGATGTCTTCGAGCAATTCGTCATCGATGAACTTCTTGCCCAGGAACAGGCTGGCCATGCCCTCGCCAATGCTGGCGCTGGTCTTGGACAAGCCTTGCTTGAGCCGCGCGAAGAAACCCGCCTTGGATTCTTCGGTTCGCACAGGCTCTGCAACAGGCTCGATGATGGCAACCGACGTCTCGACCACTGGCGCTGGTGCCGGAGCGGGTGCTGGTGCTGGTGCTGGCACTGGCACCACTGCAACAGCCTCAGGCTCAGCCAATACCACCGGGGCGACAGGCGGCTCCACAAACAGTGCCTGAGCGGGCTCCGGCGCGACAACCGTCGGTGCCGGGATTGGCGGCGGCAGGTGCGGTGCCAGTTCATCCTCGACCAACGCCACCGGTTCTTCCGCGACGGGCAATTTTAACCAGGGTTCGGCGACCGGAACCGGAGTCGAGGGTTGCTCAGCCACGACTTCAGGTTCAGGCTCGACGATCGGCTGCAGCACCGGCTCGGCGATCGGCAGGACAATCGGCGCCGGCTCCTCATCCAGTACCGGCTCATTAAGTGGCTGTGGCTGTTCGACGACGGTTTCCTGCGGCTTTTTGCGCAGCCATCCGAACAGGCCTTTCTTCTCGCCAGCCGCAGCTGGGGTCTTCTTGTCGTCGTTGGAACCAAACATGGAGGACGGCTATCTCACGGTAGCGACGCGCCCACAGGCGCCTCGGCAAATAAATATTCAATGCTGAACAGACTGCAATAGATCGAGCTTGTTCACGCGCAACATTTTGTAGAGGTGTACGGGACACCTCAGGAAAACGATTTAACACAGGACTGATGCGGCAAAATCGGCGAAAAAGCAGAACTCTGCCAATAAATGCCGAATTCCCGTCGCGAACCCATACAACCTGATCAAGCATCAAGGCCTGATAGGCGTGGCCGCCGCTAAAACGGATCAGTATCCTAGCACCCTCTCGCCCGCCGACGCTAAGACCAAGCGGGCCGCCCAACAGGTTTAAAAACGAATGAATGCTCTTGCCCGCCGCGCTGCAGGCCTGCTGCTCAGCACAGTTTGTCTGCCACTCTCAGCCTTGGCTGCCGATCCCCAACCCACCCACGAATTCACCCTGGACAACGGCCTCAAGGTCGTAGTGCGCGAAGACCATCGAGCGCCGGTGGTCGTTTCCCAGGTCTGGTACAAGGTCGGCTCCAGCTACGAGACACCAGGCCAGACTGGCTTGTCTCATGCACTGGAACACATGATGTTCAAGGGCAGCGAAAAAATCGGCCCCGGTGAAGCCTCGCTGATCCTGCGCGACCTGGGCGCTGAAGAGAACGCATTCACCAGCGACGATTTCACGGCCTATTACCAGGTGCTGGCCCGTGATCGCCTCGGCGTCGCCTTCGAGCTTGAAGCCGACCGCATGGCCAGCCTGCGCCTGCCACCCGACGAGTTCGCCCGTGAAATCGAAGTCATCAAGGAAGAGCGCCGCTTGCGCACTGATGACAAGCCCATGTCCAAGGCCTATGAGCGCTTCAAGGCCATGGCCTACCCGGCCAGCGGCTACCACACGCCGACCATCGGCTGGATGGCCGACCTGGACCGCATGAAGGTCGAGGAGCTGCGCCATTGGTACCAATCCTGGTACGTGCCGAACAATGCCACCCTGGTGGTGGTCGGCGACGTCACTCCAGACGAGGTCAAGACCCTGGCCCAGCGCTATTTCGGCCCGATCCCCAAGCGTGACGTGCCGTCAGCCAAGCAGCCTCTGGAACTGGCCGAGCCCGGTGAAAGGAAGATCACCCTGCACGTGCAGACCCAATTACCGAGCCTGATGCTGGGCTTCAATGTGCCGAGCATCGCCACGGCTGAAGACAAGCGCTCGGTCAACGCGCTGCGCCTGATCTCGGCCCTGCTGGACGGCGGCTACAGCGGCCGCATCCCGACCCAACTGGAACGCGGTGAAGAACTGGTGTCCGGCGGTTCGTCGAGCTATGACGCCTACACCCGTGGCGACAGCCTGTTCACCTTGTCGGCGACCCCCAACACCCAGAAAAACAAAACCATCGCCCAGGCCGAGGCCGGCTTGTGGAAACTGCTCGACCAGTTGAAAACCACCGCACCTGCCACTGAAGAGCTGGAGCGGGTGCGCGCACAGGTCATCGCCGGCCTGGTCTACGAGCGCGACTCGATTACCAGCCAGGCCACCTCCATTGGCCAACTGGAAACGGTAGGTCTGTCGTGGAAACTGATGGACACCGAACTCGCCGACCTGGAAAGCGTGACCCCGCAAGACATCCAGAAGGCCGCCAAGCTGTATTTCACCCGCGAACGTCTCAGCGTCGCCCACGTACTGCCACAGGAGACGACTCATGAGTGAGCGTAAAAAACCGCGCCTGGCGCTGATCGGCCTCGTCGTTGTCGCGCTGATCGGCTCCGCGACCGTCTACTTGCTGCGGCCCGACGACTCGACAGCCAGCGAGGCCCTCGACAAGGCCAAGTCCAGCCAGAAGCTGCAATCCCTGGCCGAACTCGATGGCAAGGCGCCGAGCCACCGCTCCCTGGATGTGCAGACCTGGAACACCGCCGAAGGCGCCAAAGTGCTGTTCGTTGAGGCTCGCGAGCTGCCGATGTTCGACCTGCGCCTGATTTTCGCCGCCGGCAGCAGCCAGGACGGCGACGCGCCAGGCCTCGCCCTGCTGACCAATGCCATGCTCAACGAAGGCGTTGCAGGCAAGGACGTCGGCGCTATCGCCCAGGGTTTTGAAGGCCTGGGCGCCGATTTTGGCAATGGTGCATTCAAGGACATGGCGCTCGCCTCGCTGCGCAGCCTCAGCGCCGCAGATAAACGCGCGCCGGCCCTGGAGCTGTTTTCCGAAGTAGTGGGCAAACCGAGCTTTCCGGCTGACTCCTTTGCGCGCATCAAGAACCAGATGCTCGCCGGCTTCGAATACCAGAAGCAGAACCCTGGCAAACTCGCAGGCCTGGAGCTGATGACCCGTCTTTACGGCGACCACCCCTACGCCCACTCGAGCGATGGCACGGCGAAAACCGTTCCTGCAATTACCCTGGCGCAACTTAAGGCCTTCCATGAGAAAGCCTATGCCGCTGGCAACGTGGTCATTGCCCTGGTCGGAGACCTGTCTCGCGCCGATGCCGAGGCCATTGCCGCACAAGTGTCCAGCGCCCTGCCAAAAGGCCCGGCACTGGCGAAAATTGCGCAACCGGCAGAGCCCCAGGCCAGCATCGGGCACATCGAGTTCCCTTCCAAGCAGACCAACCTGATGCTCGCGCAACTGGGCATCGACCGTGAAGATCCGGACTACGCCGCATTGTCCATGGGCAACCAGATTCTCGGCGGTGGCGGTTTTGGTACTCGGCTGATGACCGAAGTCCGGGAGAAACGCGGCCTGGCTTACGGTGTCTACTCCGGCTTCACGCCCATGCAGGCGCGCGGCCCATTCATGATCAACCTGCAGACCCGCGCCGAAATGAGCGAAGGGACCTTGAAACTGGTGCAGGACGTCCTCGCCGACTACCTCAAGACCGGCCCAACCCAGAAAGAACTCGACGACGCCAAGCGCGAACTGGCCGGCAGCTTCCCGCTGTCGACGGCCAGTAACGCCGACATAGTCGGCCAACTGGGCGCCATGGGGTTCTACAACCTTCCGCTGAGTTACCTGGACGATTTCATGCGTCAGTCGCAAAGCCTGACCGTCGAGCAGGTCAAGGCTGCATTGAACAAACACCTGAGCACGGACAAAATGGTCATCGTCAGCGCTGGCCCGACCGTGCCGCAAAAGCCGTTACCGGCCCCTACTGATAAACCTGCCGAGCAACCGCTCGGGGTTCCGGAGCATTAATGGCCAGTTCTCGCCCTAAAAAACCTGTTCACAACGTGCATAACGGCGTGAACCAATTGCGCATCATCGGCGGCGAATGGGGCAGCCGAAAGCTGAGCTTCCCCGACGCACCAGGCTTGCGCCCGACGCCGGACCGGGTGCGTGAAACCCTGTTCAACTGGCTCGCGCCTTATGTCGCCGGGGCGAAAGTGTTCGACCCCTTCGCCGGCAGTGGCGCGCTGTTCCTCGAGGCACTGTCCCGAGGCGCCGCCCTGGGCCAGGCGCTCGACGCCAGTAACATTGCCGTGTCGAGCATCAAGGAGCACCTGGGTACGCTGCGTTGCACCACCGGGCAAATCCAGACGGCCGACGCATTGCGTTACCTGGAAACCCAGGCCGCCGTGGCCTACGACCTGGTATTCCTCGACCCGCCGTTCAACCAGAACCTGTTGCCAACCGTGTGCACCCTGCTTGAGGAGCGCCAGTGGCTGGCCGACGAGGCCTGGATCTACACCGAGAGCGAAAACGCGCCATCCAGCCTTGGCTTGCCAGGCAACTGGCGCCTGCATCGGGAGCAGAAATCCGGGCGGGTGTACTACGCGTTGTGGCAACGTATGGCACAGATCGCCGGTTAATCGACCCGCCTGAAAAGGTGCCTGCCTCAATGGAAGCAGGCACCGCCGCCTCGAGAGTAATCGTGCACCCTCCGTCAGAACGCTTCAGCCCCGCCTTCGGCCTTGGTAACCCGCACTTGCAAACATTGTGGGGACCGCTGTGGCGTAAAACCACCCACATTGGACGCGAGCGCGAGCGCCTGTGGCTTGAGGATGGTGACTTTCTTGACCTCGACTGGCATGGCCCGCATGGCGCCGACACCCCGCTGGTGCTGGTCCTGCACGGGCTGACCGGCTCTTCCAATTCACCTTATGTCGCGGGCGTGCAAAAGGCGCTGGCGGCCCAGGGCTGGGCCAGCGTTGCACTGAACTGGCGCGGCTGCTCGGGGGAACCGAACCTGTTGCCGCGCAGTTACCATTCCGGCGCCAGCGATGACCTGGCCGAAACCCTCAAGCACCTGCGCGCCAGGCGGCCACTCGCTCCGTTGTACGCAGTCGGTTATTCCCTGGGCGGTAATGTGTTGCTCAAATACCTGGGTGAAAGTGGCCGTGACAGTGGCTTGCAGGGTGCGGTGGCGGTATCGGTGCCCTTTCGCCTGGATCAATGTGCAGATCGCATCGGCCAGGGTTTTTCAAGGGTCTATCAGGCGCATTTCATGCGCGAAATGCTGGCCTACATCAAGAACAAACAACGCCAGTTCCAGCATGACGGGCGCGAAGATGGGCTGGCGTCCCTGGCGGCCTTGGGCTCTCTGGAGAACATGCGCACTTTCTGGGACTTCGATGGCCGGGTGACCGCTCCACTGCACGGGTATGCCGATGCCGAAGATTACTATCGCCGAGCGTCGAGCCGTTATTTCCTCGGGCAGATCCAAACGCCAACGCTGATGATCCAGGCGGCAGACGATCCGTTTGTATTCCCGCACAGCCTGCCCCGAGCCGACGAGTTATCCCCGTGCATCCAGTTCGAATTGCACGCCGCAGGTGGGCATGTCGGGTTTGTCGAGGGTTCGATCAGGCAACCGGGATACTACCTGGAGCGGCGCATCCCAGCGTGGCTGGCAAACCCCCTGTAGGAGCGAGCTTGCTCGCGAGAAACCCGAGAGCGCCGCGGGGTGCCTGATTTCCCGCGTTATCGTTCATCTCCATCGCGAGCAAGCTCGCTCCTGCAGGTACAGGATTATTCGCCTTTGGCGACGCCTCGCGCAGGATCGTTGATCCATTCGCTCCAAGACCCCGCATACAAAGCTCCCAACGGATAACCCGCCAGGCACAGGGCGAACAGGTTATGGCACGCCGTCACCCCGGAGCCGCAATAGGCCACCAGCTCCGTCGGCGAACGGTCTGCCAGTTTCGCCGCAAAGCGCTGCTTTAGCTGATCGGCCGGCAAGAATCGCCCGTCGCCGCCCAGGTTATCGGTGAATGCTGCGCATTGCGCCCCGGGAATATGCCCCGCCACCGGATCGATCGGCTCCACTTCGCCCTTGAAACGAGCCAGGGCACGAGCATCGAGCAAAGTCATGGCCGGCTGGTCGAGACGCTGCTGCAATTGTTCGCAGCTCAGCACCAACGAGGCGTCCGGCTCACCGGTGAAGGTGCCCCGCTCTTTACCGGGTGCATCCAGGCTCAGTGGCAGGCCGGCGGCATGCCAGGCCTTGAGTCCGCCATCAAGGATGAACACGCCATCACGCTTGCCCAGCCAGGCCAGCAACCACCAGGCCCGCGCCGCGAACGCACCAGGACCGTCGTCATACAGAACCACTTCACTGTCGGCATTGATGCCCCATGCCTGCAGGCGTTCAATCAGGTCTTCGGGGTTTGGCAATGGATGTCGACCGGTCACGCCCTTGACGACAGCCCCGCTCAAATCCCGCTCCAGGTCGGCAAAACTCGACCCGGCGATATGGCCCTCCGAGTAACTGCGCTGGCCGTAGTCCGGATCCTCCAGGGCAAAACGACAATCCAGGATCACCAGCCCCGGCTGCTCCTTCTTCAGGTCCAACGCGTGCGGGCTGATCAACTGCGCAATAGGCATAACGGGCTCCTGTGATTAAAGCGGTTGTGATTCCTCATGCGCTTCTTCGAGCGCCTGACCCAGCGGCACATAAAATTCTTCGTACAGCGCATTGACCTCATCACGCGCCTGATCCGTGACGAAGCCCGCCTCCAGCACCAGCACCTGATACACCCCACGCTTGACGGCTTGCTCACTCAAGTGATTGGAATTTTCCCGCGTCGTGCAGAGAAAACGCACCCAGGAGGTCAGGATAATCCAGGCGTTGAGGGTCAGGGACTCGATCTGCACCTTATCCATGCGCAGGATCCCGGCCTCGACGAAGCCGGCGTAGATGTGCGTGCCATGGATCAGGCAGCGCTGGGAAAAGCGTCGGTAGCGCCCGGCCAACTCCGGATCGCTGTCGAGCAGGTGCTCGAGGTCACGATGCAGGAAGCGATACCGCCACATGGCTGCCAGCAGTTCCTTAAGGTAGAAACGCTTGTCCTCCACCGTGGAAGCGCGGCCCTGGGGTGGACGCAGGAAGCTGTCCACCAGGCTTTCGTACTCACTGAAGAGCACGGCGATGATCGCCTGCTTGTTAGGGAAGTGGTAGTAGAGGTTGCCCGGAGAAATCTCCATATGGGCAGCAATGTGGTTAGTGCTAATGCTGCGTTCGCCTTGCTGGTTAAACAGCTCGAGGCTGTTCTGCACGATGCGCTCGCTGGTTTTTATTCGAGGGGCCATGGCTTGAGCTTTAATTCAGGAATGCGATGGAGAGCATCTTACGGCCTATCCGCAACCGGATAAAACAAAGCTGCACCAGGATGTCAGTTGACTTTATAGAGCATAAACTCTAGAAAGTTATCCAGTAAAATAAAAATCCGGAGCTGATCATGACCGCTGACGTCGCCTACCTGCAAAACCTGCAGCAGCCGTTGGAAGAACTACGCAGCCTGTTTGAAGCTCAACGCGCTGCGTACGCTGCCAACCCTATGCCTCCTGCAGCTCAGCGTCAGCAATGGCTCAAAGCGTTAAGGGATTTGCTCAGCACTGAGCGCCAGGCCCTGATCGACGCTATCAGCCAGGATTTCAGCCACCGCAGCGCCGATGAAACCCTGCTCGCTGAACTGATGCCCAGCCTGCATGGCATCCATTACGCGAGCCAGCACCTGAAAGGCTGGATGAAGCCCTCGCGACGCAAAGTCGGAGTTGCGTTCCAGCCTGCTTCAGCCAAAGTCGTGTACCAGCCCTTGGGCGTGGTCGGCGTGATCGTGCCGTGGAACTATCCGCTGTACCTGGCCATTGGGCCTCTGGTTGGCGCGTTGTCGGCGGGTAACCGGGTGATGCTCAAACTCAGCGAATCCACGCCAGCCACCGGATTGCTGCTAAAGGAACTGCTGGGACGGATTTTCCCCCAGGATCTGGTCTGCGTCGTGCTCGGTGAAGCTGATGTTGGCGTAGCATTTTCCCGGCTGCGTTTTGACCATCTGCTGTTCACCGGCGCCACCAGTATCGGCAAGCACGTGATGCGCGCGGCAGCGGAGAACCTGACGCCGGTCACCCTGGAACTGGGCGGAAAATCCCCCGCGATCGTGTCCCACGATGTGCCGCTCAGAGACGCCGCCGAGCGCATCGCCTTTGGCAAGACGCTAAACGCCGGGCAAACCTGCGTGGCCCCCGACTACGTGCTGGTGCCGCACGACCGGGTCGGTGGCTTCGTTGAAGCCTATCGCCAGGCCGTTCGCGGGTTTTATCCGACACTGGCGGACAACCCGGACTACACCGCCATCATCAATGACCGCCAACTGGCGCGCCTCAACGGCTACATCAGCGACGCTACCAGCAAGGGCGCGCTGCTGATACCGCTGTTCGAGCAGGGTCAGGGACGCCGCATGAGCCATAGCCTGCTGCTCAACGTCAGCGATGACATGACCGTGATGCAGGACGAAATCTTCGGCCCGTTGCTGCCGATCGTGCCCTATACGGACCTGGCGCAAGCATTTGCCTACATCAACCAGCGCCCCCGTCCGCTCGCCCTGTATTACTTCGGCTACAACAAGGGCGAACAGCAGCGCGTTCTCCATGAAACCCACTCCGGCGGTGTCTGCCTCAATGACACCCTGCTGCACGTCGCACAGGACGACATGCCGTTTGGCGGCATCGGCGCATCCGGCATGGGCCATTACCACGGCCACGAGGGTTTTCTGACGTTCAGCAAAGCCAAGGGCGTTTTGATCAAGCAGCGCTTCAATGCGGCGAAGCTGATCTATCCGCCTTATGGCAAGGCCATCCAGAAGCTCATCCAGAAGCTGTTCATCCGCTAAACATCATCGCCGGGTAATAACAATAATGAATCCCAGCCTGTCCGATACACCCGCGCTATCACGTCGCGGCCTGCTGAAATTCAGCCTGGGCGCCACGGCTTTCCTTGCCACGGCCGGTTTGGGCGCAAGCCTCAGCGGCTGCTCCTCAAGCACGCCGGCCAGCGGTTTCGCAATCCTGCGCCGAGGGGACCTGATGTTTTTGCGAGCACTGATTCCAGTGATGCTCGAAGGCGCGGTGGCTACCGAGCAAATGCCGCAAGCCGTCGATAGCACCCTGAAAAATCTGGACAACGGCCTCAATCACCTCTCGCCGCAAATGCTCAAGCTGACCCAGCAGTTGTTCGACGTGCTCGGCTTGACCGTCACTCGCGGCCCGCTGACCGGCGTTTGGGGCAGTTGGGAGAATGCCAGCGCCGATGAAGTCCGGCAGTTCCTTGATCGCTGGGAAAACAGTTCGTTAAGCCTGCTGCGCATGGGCCATAGCTCACTGCTGCAGCTGGTGATGATGGCTTGGTATAGCCGGCAGGAGTCGTGGGCACATTGCGGGTATCCGGGGCCGCCTGCTGTCTGAGACCGGGGGAATGCCATCGCGAGCAGGCTCACTCCCAACTTTATCGCGTACGCCCTGTGGGAGCGAGCCTGCTCGCGATGGCGTCGGTAGCCTCACCACAAAACCAAAACAATAACGAGAACCCGAACATGCCCGTACCTGATCCGTTCCGTGAAGGCCTGGCCCGCGGCTGGAAAACCTACAACGGTTCGCAACTGACCGAGGACCTGACCCTGGAAGCCGACGTGGCAATCATCGGCAGCGGCGCCGGCGGCGGCACCACGGCAGAAATCCTCAGCGCCGCCGGATTCAAGGTGTTGCTGATCGAAGAAGGTCCCCTCAAGACCAGCAGCGACTTCAAGATGCTCGAAGACCAGGCCTACACCAGCCTCTATCAGGAAGGTATCGGCCGCATGAGCAAGGACGGCGCCATCACCATCCTGCAAGGGCGCGCGGTGGGCGGCACCACGCTGATCAACTGGACATCGAGCTTTCGCACCCCGCCCCCGACGCTCGAACACTGGGCCCGGGAACATGACGTAAAAGGCCACAGCCCTGCCGACATGGCGCCGTGGTTCGAGAAAATGGAGCAGCGGCTCGGGGTCGCCCCCTGGATGGTACCGCCCAACGCCAATAACGACGTCATCCGCAAAGGCTGCGAAAAACTGGGCTACAGCTGGCACGTGATTCCGCGCAACGTTCGGGGCTGCTGGAACCTGGGTTACTGCGGCATGGGCTGTCCGACCAATGCCAAGCAGTCAATGCTGGTGACGACCATTCCCGCCACCCTGGAAAAAGGCGGTGAATTGCTCTATCTGGCTCGCGCTGAAAAGCTCTCGATCAAGGACGACAAGGTCATCGGCCTGAGCTGTGTCGCGATGGATGAGCGCTGCGTTGCGCCCACGGGAAGGACGATCACGGTCAAGGCGCGACATTACGTACTGGCCGGCGGCGCAATCAACAGCCCGGCGCTGCTGCTGCGCTCCGCGGCCCCCGATCCGCACAAGCGCCTGGGCAAACGCACGTTCCTGCATTTGGTGAACATGTCCGCCGCCCTGTTCGATGAGGTGATCAACCCGTTCTACGGCGCTCCGCAGTCGATCTACTCCGATCACTTCCAGTGGCAGGACGGTACCAGCGGCAAGATGTCCTACAAACTGGAAGTACCACCGCTGCACCCAGCGCTCGCCACCACGCTGCTGGGCGGCTTCGGCGAAGAGAATTCCCGACACATGGAGAATTTACCGCACACCCACGCCATGTTGGCGCTGCTACGTGACGGCTTTCACCCGGACAGTCCCGGCGGCAGCGTCGAATTACGCGGTGACGACACCCCGGTGCTCGACTATCAGGTTTCTGCCTATGCCTGGGACGGCTTGCGCCGGGCGTTCCACAGCATGGCCGAAATCCAGTTTGCCGGTGGCGCCAATGCAGTGATGCCGATGCATGCCGATGCTCGCCACGTCAAAACCCTGGCCGAAGCGCGCACGCTGATCGACAGTTTGAGCCTGGAGCTCTACCGCACCCGCTTGGGCAGTGCCCATGTGATGGGCGGTTGCGCCATGGGCGAAGAGCCGAAAAACGCCGTGACCGACAGCCTCGGCCGTCATCACCAGATCAGCAACCTGTCGATCCATGATGGCTCGCTATTCCCCACCAGCATTGGTGCAAACCCTCAATTATCGGTGTACGGACTGACCGCGCAACTGGCCACCGCGCTCGCCGACCGTTTAAAAAATCCGTGAAAACGAGGACTATTCCCATCGTCTATAGTGCTTTCTTACCCAACAGGCGACTTGGCCGACCGGGAATGCTGCGATACCATCCGACTCCCCAACGGACTCCCGCCAGGACGACGCGATGAACCGAGTGTTGTACCCAGGTACCTTCGACCCTATTACCAAGGGCCATGGCGATCTGGTCGAACGCGCCTCGCGCCTGTTCGATCACGTGATCATTGCCGTCGCCGCCAGCCCGAAGAAAAACCCCTTGTTTCCCCTGGAACAACGGGTGGAGCTGGCTCGCGAGGTCACCAAGCATCTGCCGAACGTGGAAGTGGTCGGTTTCTCGACGCTGCTGGCGCATTTCGCCAAAGAGAAAAACGCCAACGTCTTTCTCCGTGGATTGCGAGCAGTGTCGGACTTCGAATACGAATTTCAGCTGGCCAACATGAACCGTCAGCTTGCACCGGATGTGGAAAGCCTGTTTCTCACTCCATCCGAGCGATACTCGTTCATCTCCTCGACGCTGGTCCGTGAAATTGCGGCCCTGGGCGGCGATATCACCAAATTCGTGCACCCTGCGGTGGCGGATGCCCTGACCGAGCGCTTCAAGAAATAACGCAGGCTGCAGGAGCCAGCTTGCTGGCGATGAACGTTAACGATGACGCGCGGGCTGCCTGGATAAACTTGGCGCTCTCCCGTCCATCGCGAGCAAGCTGGCTCCTGCAGCGCCAATACGGCACAATTGCGCGCATTGGTTTATAGCGCCCGGGTCTTCCACCCTGGCTGGAGTTAGCATGTCCCTGATCATCACCGACGATTGCATCAACTGCGACGTCTGCGAGCCCGAATGCCCGAACGCCGCCATCTCCCAAGGCGAAGAGATCTATGTGATCGACCCCAACCTGTGCACGCAGTGCGTCGGCCACTACGACGAGCCACAGTGCCAGCAAGTGTGCCCGGTGGATTGCATTCCGCTGGATGAGGCACATCCGGAAACTGAAGAGCAGTTGATGGCGAAGTATCGGGTGATTACCGGTAAGGTCTGATTTCTGGAGTGTTGCAACTGGCCTCACTCCCGCTGCTCAAACCCCTCCCCAATGCACCCAAGGCACCGCACAAACGCTGCCCGCGCCGGGTCCACCACCAGTGCCTGCCCCGCATCCCCAATGCCGCCGCCCAGCGCGGTGAAGGGAAGCGACACTACAAACGCCCCGGCACCGATCACCGTCGCCACCACCAGCAAGGGTCGGGCGATCAGCAAGTCGCCGATCATGGCGTAGGCCGGGGGATTCTGGATGGTGTAGCGCGGGTCGCCGCTGCCATTGCTGGCTGCCAGCACTGGCGCTGCAACGCTCAATAACAACACGACGACTAGGGTTCGAAACGAATTCATGGCACGGTCCTTCGGCTGAGCAGTGAACACAGACTATAGCCCGTAGGACCAGTCAACTTTGACAACGAGGGCAAAAGACACTCGCACGCTGCCCCAGCTTCACTTCCCGCAACCCGGTTCCGCAGACCTTGCAGTGCTCGCCACCACGGCCGTAGACAAACAATTCCTGCTGGAAATAACCCGGCTGGCCGTCACCGCCGATAAAGTCGCGCAAGGTGGTGCCGCCGCGCTCGATGGCGTGGATCAGGATGCGCTTGATCTCGATGGCCAGTTTCAGATAGCGCGCCCGGGAAATGCTCTTGGCCTCGCGGCGCGGGTCGATTCCAGCGGCGAACAGCGCCTCGGTCGCATAGATATTGCCCACCCCCACCACCACTGCGTTATCCATGATGAACGGCTTGACCGCCATGGATCGCCCACGGGACTGTTGAAACAGGCGCTCGCCGTCGAACAGCTCGGTCAACGGTTCCGGCCCCAGGCGTACCAGCAGCTCGTGATTGAGCGGGTCAAGGCTCCAGAGCATGGCGCCGAACCGTCGCGGGTCGGTGTAGCGCAGGGCCAGGCCTGATTCCAGCTCGATGTCCACGTGCTCATGCTTGGCCGCCGGGGTGCCGGCCTCCACCAGGCGCAAGTTGCCGGACATGCCCAGGTGGCTGATCAAGGTGCCAACTTCGGCATTGATCAGCAGGTACTTGGCGCGCCGCTCCACCAGCACGATGCGCTGCCCGGACAAGCGCACATCGAGGTCTTCGGGTATCGGCCAGCGCAGGCGTCGATCACGCACAATCACCCGGCTGACGCGCTGGCCTTCAAGGTGTGGCGCGATCCCGCGGCGAGTTGTTTCAACTTCTGGCAGTTCAGGCATGGCGCACTCGAATCAGGACTGGGTCAGAGAAGGATCAGCACTCAGCGATGATTGCCGAGGTCGCGAATGGTTTGCTTGAGGGTCTCGAAGTCGTAGTCCGAGAGGCCGACATAATCGAGCACCAGGTGACTGATGCTGTTCCACTCATGGTCGATTTTCTGATTGCCCAGCACCCGATACGACGCGCAGATGTGTTCGGCCATCTTGAGGATCGCCAGCAGGTTCTTCAACTGACTGTTGCGCGACGAGTCATCGCTGAAGATCGCCAGGGCATTGTGGTGGTTGGCGATCGCATGGGATACATGCTCCGGCAGACGCCAGGACTTCGCCGTGTAGTAGCCGACCACCGCGTGGTTGGTGTTGAACCGGCTGTTTTCCGTATCGACCACCCGATATTCCGCACTCGCGCTGGCGTAAGCCTCCTCCAGCACACCCATGTAGTCGGGGAAACGCTGCAGCATCAGCGGCACACCGCAATCGTGAAACAGCCCCAGGGCATAGGCTTCGTCGCCCGCCTGTCCGCCGAGGCGCTTGGCCAGGGTCAGGCAGGTCATCGCCACGTCCTGGGCGGTGTCCCAGAATCGGTTCAAGGTGACGATGGTGTCGTCGTTCATCTCGCCCTTGATCGACATCGCATTGATCAGGTTGATGACCGAACGGCTACCCAGCAGATTCACCGCACGCTGGATCGAGGCGATCTTGTTGCTCAGGCCGTAATACGGCGAGTTGACGATCTTCAACAGTGAACCGGACAGGCCAGGATCCTGGGAGATCAGCTTGGCGATCACCTCCAGGTCCGGGTCCGGCATGTACTGCTCCATTTGCAAATCCACCATGATCTGCGGCTGGGCCGGCACGCTAATGCCTTGCAGGGTCTGTTGAATCTGTTCGGTGGTCAGCTCTTGGGACATAAGTACACGCTCTGGGACAGGCGGCAATTCTAACCTTTATGAAGTTGGATCCGACACACCAGCGGGCACATCGGAGGAACTTTCATCCACGCCTCGGCTTCGGACTGAGTAATGCCCACGGGCAAACATTTACCCACCTCAGGAGCTGTAATCATGTCCAATTCCCTGAACGGCAAGCGTGTCGCGATTCTGGTAACCGATGGTTTCGAGCAGGTTGAACTCACAGGTCCGAAACAGGCTCTGGAGGACGCCGGCGTTCAGGTCGATATCCTGTCGGCCGAGCAAGGCCAGGTCAAAGGCTGGAATCACGACGAGCCCGCGGATGATTTCAAAGTCGACGGCACGTTCAAGGGTGCCAGCGCCGACCATTACGACGCCATTGTGCTGCCGGGCGGTGTGCAGAACTCCGACACCATCCGCATCGACCAGGACGCCCAGCATCTGGTCAAGACCGGCACTTCGGCGGGCAAGCCTATCGCGGTGATTTGCCATGGCGGCTGGTTGCTGGTGTCTGCCGGACTGGTCAGCGGCAAGACCATGACCAGCTACAAGACGCTCAGGGACGATCTGGTGAATGCCGGGGCCAATTGGGTCGACAAGGAAGTGGTCAAGGACGGTAACCTGATCAGCAGCCGGCAGCCGGATGATATTCCGGCTTTCAATCGGGAGTTGATTGCCGCGCTTTCCGAGTAATAGTTCGAGGCCGCCTTCGCGGGCAAGCCCGCTCCCACAGGGATCTGCTGTGCATGCATAATTTGCATTCGGCACCAAAGCCCTGTGGGAGCCGGCGTTTCATCACCTGCAAGCCCGCCACAACCCCCAACACGCTATACTCCCGCTCTTTTTTCCGGAGCGACGTCATGTCCCTGCCTAGCCTGCGCCTCAAAGCCAACGCCGACCGTCGCCTGCGAAACGGCCACCTGTGGGTCTACAGCAACGAAATCGATGTAGCCGCCACACCGTTGCACGGCTTCAAGGCCGGCGATCAGGCGATCCTCGAAGCCGCCGGTGGCAAGACGCTGGGCATCGTTGCCATGAGCCCGAACAACCTCATCTGCGCCCGCCTGCTGTCGCGCGACATCAAGTTGCCGCTGGACAAGTCGTTGCTGGTGCACCGCCTCAACGTTGCCCTGTCGCTGCGCGACCGCCTGTTCGACAAGCCGTTCTATCGCCTGGTCTACGGTGATTCCGACCTGCTGCCAGGCCTGGTCGTCGACCGTTTCGGCGACATCCTGGTGGTACAGATCGCCTCGGCGACCATGGAAGCGCATAAGGAAGACGTGATTGCCGCACTGACCCAAGTGCTCAAGCCAAGCGGCATTCTGTTCAAGAACGACTCCGCCGCCCGTGACGCCGAAGGCCTCAACCGCTACGTTGAAACCGTGTTTGGCCTGGTGCCTGAGTGGGTTGCACTGGAGGAGAACGGCGTGAAATTCGAAGCGCCGGTCATTCAAGGCCAGAAAACCGGCTGGTTCTATGACCACCGCATGAACCGTGCTCGCCTGGCGCCTTATGCCAAGGGCAAACGCGTACTCGACCTCTACAGCTACATCGGCGGCTGGGGCGTGCAAGCAGCGGCCTTCGGCGCCAGTGAAGTCTTCTGCGTCGACGCTTCGGCCTTCGCCCTCGATGGTGTCGAGCGTAACGCCGCGCTGAACGGTGTCGCCGAGAAAATGACCTGCCTCGAAGGCGATGTGTTTGATGCCCTTAAAGAACTCAAAGCCAGCGAAGAACGTTTCGACGTGATCGTGGCCGACCCGCCGGCGTTCATCAAGCGCAAGAAAGACATGAAAAATGGCGAAGGCGCCTACCGCCGCCTGAACGAACAAGCCATGCGCCTGTTGACCAAGGACGGCATCCTGGTCAGCGCTTCGTGCTCGATGCACCTGCCGGAAGACGACCTGCAGAACATCCTGCTGACCAGCGCCCGTCACCTGGACCGTAACATCCAGCTGCTGGAACGCGGCGGCCAGGGTCCGGATCACCCGGTTCACCCGGCAATTGCCGAGACGCGCTACATCAAGAGCATCACCTGCCGGTTGCTGCCAAACAGCTAAACACTATCTGTAGGAGCGAGCTCGCTCGCGATGGTCGTCAACGATGACGCTGGCAGCCTGACACCCTGCGGCGTCCTCTGGTTTTTCGCGAGCAAGCTCGCTCCTACAATGGCCGTGACATATCCAGAACTACTGTGATGGCGACAACCGCCACTCGTGCATCTACCGTTTCCCTTCCATCCCCGAAGAGGACAACGGAATGTCCAACACGCCAAAAGCCCATTGCTTAAGACTCGGCCGCTACTCTGAACCCGGCCGTATCTATCTGCTAACTGCGGTTACTCATCGACGACAATCGGATTTCAAGGATTGGCGTATGGGTCGCTTGCTGGTAAGCGAGTTCAAACGAGCCCAGGAAGACAGCAAGGCCACTTCCTTGGCCTGGGTTGTCATGCCTGATCACTTCCATTGGCTGGTCGAACTGCACAGCGGTGATTTGCCAAAACTGATGCAGACGACGAAATCGCGCAGCGCGAGAGCCATCAATCAGGCACGAGGGGGTTCTGCGACCGTATGGCAAAAGGGCTACTTCGATCGGGCGCTTCGCCGAGAGGAAGATCTCAAAGCCATGGCCAGATACATTGTTGCCAATCCATTACGAGCAGGGTTAGTCGCACGTATCGGTGACTACCCTCTGTGGGACGCCATCTGGATTTGAACCCCGCCCACTGTAGGAGCGAGCTCGCTCGCGAGGGTCGTCCACGATGACGCTGGCAGCCTGACACCCCCCGGCGTCCTCTGGTTTTTCGCGAGCGAGCTCGCTCCTACAGGGTGGCCGCGCGTCTCGTGAGCGCGGCCAGTGCGCGTTCCGGCATTCCCTCTCGCCGCCAGCCGTGTAGAATCGCTTCATTCATCGCCAGTCATCCCCCGGCGGGTTTATGAGCTCAAGCTGAAGCGCGCGGCGATCCCGCAAAGTTATCGGCAACTTCCGGACACACGGCCATTTCTGAGTGTTCCAGACGTCAATAGAAGCTCACTTCCCCTTTGATACCTGATTAGCCGCCCGGAGTGCTTCATGCCTGATTACCGCTCGAAAACATCCACCCACGGCCGCAACATGGCCGGCGCCCGCGCACTGTGGCGCGCCACGGGGATGAAAGATGACGACTTCAAAAAGCCGATCATCGCCATTGCCAACTCCTTCACCCAGTTCGTACCGGGTCACGTCCACCTTAAGGACCTCGGCCAACTGGTCGCCCGTGAAATCGAACGCGCTGGCGGCGTGGCAAAAGAATTCAACACCATCGCCGTGGATGACGGCATCGCCATGGGCCATGACGGCATGCTGTACTCGCTGCCGAGCCGCGAGATCATCGCCGACTCCGTCGAGTACATGGTCAACGCCCACTGCGCCGATGCCATCGTCTGCATTTCCAACTGCGACAAGATCACCCCTGGCATGCTGATGGCCTCCCTGCGCCTGAACATACCGGTGATTTTCGTTTCTGGCGGCCCGATGGAAGCCGGCAAAACCAAACTTGCCTCCCATGGCCTCGACCTGGTCGATGCCATGGTGATCGCCGCCGACTCCAGCGCTTCTGACGAGAAAGTCGCTGAGTACGAGCGCAGCGCCTGCCCGACCTGCGGTTCGTGCTCCGGCATGTTCACCGCCAACTCGATGAACTGCCTGGTCGAAGCCCTAGGCCTGGCGTTGCCGGGTAACGGTTCGACCCTGGCGACCCACAGCGACCGCGAACAGCTGTTCCTGCAGGCCGGCCGCACCATTGTCGAGCTGTGCAAGCGTTACTACGGCGAGAACGATGAGTCGGTACTGCCGCGCAATATCGCCAACTTCAAGGCGTTCGAAAACGCCATGACCCTGGACATCGCCATGGGCGGTTCCACCAACACCATCCTGCACTTGCTGGCCGCCGCCCAGGAAGCCGAGATGGAGTTCGACTTGCGCGACATCGACCGCCTGTCCCGATTCGTGCCGCAACTGTGCAAAGTCGCACCGAACATCCAGAAGTACCACATGGAAGACGTGCACCGCGCCGGCGGGATCTTCAGCATCCTCGGTTCGCTGGCCCGTGGCGGCCTGTTGCACACCGACCTGCCGACCGTGCACAGCAAAACCCTGGCCGAAGGCATCGCCAAGTGGGACATCACCCAGACCGACGATGAAGCCGTGCATCATTTCTTCAAAGCCGGCCCGGCGGGCATCCCGACGCAAACCGCATTCAGCCAGTCGACCCGTTGGGAAACCCTGGACGACGACCGTGAAAACGGCTGCATCCGCAGTGTTGAGCATGCGTATTCGAAAGAAGGCGGCCTGGCCGTTCTGTACGGCAACATCGCGCTGGACGGCTGCGTGGTGAAAACCGCCGGCGTCGATGAATCGATCCACGTGTTTGAAGGCAACGCGAAGATCTTCGAGAGCCAGGACAGTGCCGTACGCGGCATCCTCGCTGACGAAGTGAAGGCCGGCGACATCGTGATCATCCGTTACGAAGGCCCCAAAGGCGGCCCGGGCATGCAGGAAATGCTCTACCCGACGTCGTACCTGAAATCCAAAGGCCTGGGCAAAGCCTGCGCCCTGCTCACCGACGGTCGTTTCTCCGGCGGCACTTCTGGCCTGTCCATCGGCCACGCTTCGCCGGAAGCGGCAGCCGGTGGTGCGATTGGTCTGGTGCAGGACGGCGACAAGGTGCTGATCGACATTCCCAACCGCTCGATCAACCTGTTGATCAGCGATGAAGAAATGGCCGGCCGGCGTGCCGAGCAGGATCAGAAAGGCTGGAAGCCGGTGGAGAAACGTCCCCGCAAGGTGACCACTGCCCTGAAGGCCTATGCCCTGCTGGCAACCAGCGCCGACAAGGGCGCGGTGCGTAACAAGGCGATGCTCGACGGGCTGTAACGCTTAACCGTCGAACAAAACAATGCCCCGCCAAGCGCGGGGCATTTTTGTTTCCGAAGATCCCCCGTAGGAGCTGCCGGAGGCTGCGATCTTTTGATCTTTCCTGGACGCGACCTCTGAAGATCAAAAGATCGCAGCCTTCGGCAGCTCCTACAGGGGGATCGGCAACTCTGGGATTATTGGATTTCTTCAGGCTTCACGATCACCCAGTTCTTGTCTGCCGTCACCGGCAAGCCTTCCTTGGCCTGGGCCGCTGCATGCTTGGCCATCATGCCGTTTATCTGGGTCATGTATTTGTCCTTGCGGTTGATCCACAAGTGAATACCGCCCTTGGCCACGTCGACGCTGTGAAACAACATGAAACCATCACTGGTTGGCGTATCGCCGCCGACCAGCACCGGTTTTTTCCACTCGTCGATGTAAGTCAGGATCGCCGCCTGCTTGCCTGCCATCCAGGTCGCCGGGGTCCACAGGTACGGAGTCAACTCCAGGCCCAGGTTGGCTTTCTCGTCATACTTGCCGGCAGTAATCTGCTTGCGTGCAGTGGTCAGTTCGCCGGTCTTGGCGTCCTTGAGCAGCAGGCTCACGCCGATCACGTTCTGCGGCTTGACGTTGTAGCCGTACTGCGGATCTGACGCCACCATGCGCACCAGCTCTTCCGATGCGGCAGTCATCACGTAGACCTCGATGCCGTTTTCCATCAGCTTGTTATAGAGCTCTTTTTGCCCAGTGAAGATTTTCGGCGGGTTGACGTCGAGTGTCTTCACCACGTCGCCTTCGTAATAAGTGGCTGGCACCGGTTTGCCTGACGCCATCAACTCGTCGACATACCCCTTGAGCTCTTTGAGGGTAAAACCGGAAAACACCTGCGCGACCCATGGATAGCAGACCATGTCGTCGAGTTCGCAAAGGCGATAGTAGTAACTGAAGAGGCTTTCCTTGTGCTCGGCGGTGTCTTTGAACGGGATCAGCTTCAGGGAGGGATCAAGCTTCTCGCGGGTGATCAGCCCTTTGTTCTCCATGAACGGCAGCAACGACTCTTCCAGGTCGTAGCGGTAACTGGTGTTGTCCATGTCGAACACCGCGTAGTTACCCTTGTTGGCGTTGGCCGCGATCATCGCGTCCAGCGCCTTGGCCTGATCGGCTGGCCAATGTTTCAGATCCGTGGCGAAGGCCTGTCCAGCAAGGCCCAGGCAGAGTGCTGCGAGCAAAAATTTCGGAGCAAGCTTCATCGTCGTTCTCCCTGATTCAAAGAGCTCGACGCTATCAAATAAGTGTGACATTCCCCGCCCGCCTGCGACCGTTCACGTCTCCATTGCGCCAGCTGCATTCCCGGAAGCGACATGCGCTTATTCCGAAAACGACAGTTATCATGCGTTTTTGATATTAATTCATTAGTTTTCAAGCTGTTAGGCTTGCCGGTTCGCAGCTGCCCCGCAAGGCAGCGGGCACAAGTCTTTCTCGGAGTTTTCATGAATCTGCCGCTGATCCTCAATCTGCTGGTGTTCCTGGCCTTGCTGTTCGGCTTGGCGCAAACCCGTCACTCCAACTGGAGCCTGGCGAAAAAAGTCCTGCTTGCGCTTGTGTTAGGCGTGGCGTTTGGCGTGGCCCTGCACACCATTTATGGCGCGGGTAACCCGGTGCTGAAGGCGTCGATCGGCTGGTTCGACTTGGTGGGTAACGGTTACGTACAACTGCTGCAGATGATCGTGATCCCGCTGGTGTTCGCCTCCATCCTCAGTGCAGTGGCGCGGCTGCACAACGCCTCGTCACTGGGCAAAATAAGCTTCCTGACCATTGGTACGCTGCTGTTCACCACGGCCATCGCCGCGCTTGTCGGTATCGGCCTCACCAACCTGTTCGGCCTGACCGCTGAGGGCCTGGTCGCAGGCACCCAGGAAATGGCCCGCCTGCAAACCATCCAGACCGACTATGCCGGTAAGGTCGCCGACCTGAATGTGCCGCAGTTGCTGCTGTCGTTCATCCCGCAAAACCCGTTCGCTGACCTGGCACGCGCCAAGCCGACATCGATCATCAGCGTGGTGATCTTCGCGGCCTTCCTCGGGGTTGCGGCCTTGCAACTGCTCAAGGATGACGTCGAAAAAGGTCAGAAAGTGATCAACGCCATCGACACCCTGCAAGCCTGGGTGATGCGCCTGGTGCGTCTGGTCATGAAGTTGACCCCCTACGGCGTGTTGGCCCTGATGACCAAGGTGGTCGCCGGTTCCAACCTGCAAGACATCATCAAACTGGGCAGTTTTGTGGTGGTGTCCTACATCGGCCTGGGCTTGATGTTTGTGGTGCATGGCGTGCTGGTGTCGGCGGCCGGGATCAACCCGCTGCGTTTCTTCCGCAAGATCTGGCCAGTGCTGACGTTTGCCTTCACCAGCCGCTCGAGCGCCGCGACCATTCCGCTGAGCATCGAAGCCCAGACCAGCCGCCTGGGTATCCCGCAGTCCATCGCCAGCTTCGCCGCCTCGTTTGGCGCGACCATCGGCCAGAATGGCTGTGCCGGCCTGTACCCGGCAATGCTGGCGGTGATGGTTGCACCGACCGTGGGCATCAACCCGCTGGACCCGCTATGGATCGCGACGTTGGTGGCGATTGTTACCCTGAGTTCGGCTGGGGTGGCCGGCGTCGGCGGTGGCGCGACCTTTGCCGCGTTGATCGTGTTGCCGGCAATGGGCTTGCCAGTGTCACTGGTGGCTTTGCTGATTTCGGTTGAGCCGCTGATCGACATGGGCCGCACCGCGTTGAACGTGAGCGGTTCGATTGCAGCTGGTGCGGTGACCAGCCAGATCATGCAGCAGACGGATAAACAGTTGCTGGACGCGGATGAGCATTCGGCGTTGGCTCACGCTTAAATTCTTTAGCGTCTGATCTGGCCTCATCGCCAGCAGGCTGGCTCCCACAGGGATTTGGGGTGTTCACACAATCTGTGTTTCACCTCACATTCACTGTGGGAGCCAGCCTGCTGGCGATGCTTTCAGGCTTTTTCCCAGACTTCGAAGTTGTACGCTGGCTTGTCATCGACTGCCGGATTTTCGATGTTGGAAACCAGTTTCCACTGCGTCAAATCAAACTCCGGAAACCAGGCATCCCCCTCGGGGCTCAGCGCCACACGGGTCAGGTACAGGCGATCCGCCTGCGCCATGCCTTGGGCATACAACTGCGCCCCGCCAATTAACATCACCTCATCGACGCCCTGCTGGTTCGCCCATTCCTGCGCCCGAACCACTGCGGACTCCAGCGACGGATAAACCTCGGCGCCTTCCAGCTGCAGACCGGCCTGGCGACTGACGACGATATTCAATCGTCCCGGCAGCGGGCGACCCAGGGAATCCCAGGTCTTGCGACCCATGATGATCGGCTTGCCCAGGGTGGTGGCCTTGAAGTACTTGAAGTCCCCCGGCAAGTGCCAGGGCATGCTGTTGTCGATGCCGATCACACGGTTTTCACCGAGGGCTGCGATCAGGCTGAGGGGGAGTGATTTAGTCATGTCGGCGAGGATACCAGAGCCTCAACTTCTCGCAACGCAGGCCCCCGACAAGCGCTACAGCGGTTATGCTCACGGCTCAATTAAGCGACGGGATGCCGCGTGACTGAACTGACTAACCTCTGGCTGACTGAAACCATCCGCCTGCGCGAAGAACATGCCGGGGCCCTGGACGATCTTGAAGCCAATCGAGTAGCCCGCAGCGAAGGCGGCGACCTGCCGACACGGATTCAACGCCGGGCCCTGTGGCTGGCGGAACGCGACGGGCTGAGCAGCGCCCTCAGCCATTGGCAGCAAGGTGCGCGACTGGCGCTGATTGTCCTGGCGGCACTGGCAGTGATCAGCGGCGCCGGCCTGGCGTTTGCCGCGCTGGGCGACGGGCAGATGCCGGTCAATGTGTTCTGGGCCTTGGGCAGCCTGCTCGGGCTCAATCTGATTTTGCTGCTGAGCTGGGCCCTGGGCCTGATGTTCGCCGGCGAACACGGCGCCAGCCTCGGCCGTTTGTGGCTGTGGCTCAGCGAAAAACTCGCCCGAGACGCCAAGGCCGCACAACTGCCGCCCGCGCTGCTGCTGTTGCTGCAACGACACAAGCTCAATCGCTGGGCGATCGGCTTGCTGGTCAACGGCCTGTGGTTGCTGGCGATGCTTAGCGCACTGGTGATGCTGCTGACCCTGATGGCCACCCGGCGTTACGGCTTCGTCTGGGAGACCACGCTGCTTGGCGCCGACACCTTCGTCGCCATGACTCAAACCCTGGGTGCCCTGCCCGCCTTGCTTGGCTTCAACATACCGACGGTCGAGATGATCCGCGCCAGTGGCGACGCAGCGCTGAACATCGAAAGCGCCCGGCAAGCCTGGGCCACCTGGCTGGTGGGCGTGCTGGTGGTCTACGGGGTCGTCCCGCGCCTGCTCCTGGCGTTGTTCTGCCTATGGCGCTGGAAAACCGGCCAGGCAAAATTGCACTTGGACCTCAACCTGCCCGGCTATGCGCAACTTCGTGAAAGGCTGATGCCCAGCAGCGAACGACTGGGCATCAGCGATGCTGCGCCCGAGCAGTTGCATCGGGTGCAAACCAGCACCAGCGACTTGCAAAGCGAGGGCGCGCTACTGGTCGCTATCGAGCTGGACGATCAACGCCCGTGGCCGCCGCAGTTGCCGAAGAATGTCAGCAACGCGGGGATTCTCGACAGTCGTGAATCGCGCCACAAACTGCTCGAGCAGCTCAGCCGGTTTCCCCCCGCGCGCCTGGCCATCGCCTGCGATCCACGCCGCTCGCCGGATCGCGGCAGCCTGGCGCTCATCGCCGAACTGGCTCGCAACGCCAGCGCCACACGTATCTGGCTGCTGCAGGCGCCACCCGGCGAGGCCCTGGATGCCGAGCGCCTGGGCGATTGGCATGTGGCGCTGCAACAGCTGGAACTGCCGTTCGCCGACAGCGCGCCATTGAACTGGCTGGAGAACGGTCATGACTGATTCGCAAAAAAAACCGCTGAAACTCGCGGTGGTGGGTCACACCAACGTCGGCAAAACCTCGTTGCTGCGAACCCTGACCCGGGATGTCGGATTCGGCGAAGTGTCTCATCGGCCCAGCACCACCCGCCATGTCGAAGGTGCGCGCCTGTCGGTGGACGGCGAGCCGTTGCTTGACCTGTTCGACACTCCGGGCCTGGAAGATGCCATCGCCCTGCTCGATTATCTCGAGCGCCTGGAGCGCCCCGGCGAGCGCCTCGACGGCCCGGCACGCCTGGCCCGATTCCTTGAGGGCAGCGAGGCCCGGCAGCGTTTTGAGCAGGAAGCCAAGGTACTGCGCCAGTTGCTCACCTGTGATGCCGGCCTTTATGTCATCGATGCCCGCGAACCGGTGTTATCCAAATACCGCGATGAGCTCGAAGTGCTGGCCAGTTGCGGCAAACCCCTGCTGCCGGTGCTGAACTTCGTCAGCAGCGCCAACCATCGTGAACCGGATTGGCGTGAAGCATTGGCGCGGCTGGGTCTGCATGCCCTGGTACGCTTCGACAGCGTCGCCCCGCCGGAAGATGGTGAACGTCGACTGTATGAAAGCCTGGCGCTGCTGCTGGAGAACGCCCGGCCGCAACTGGAGCGCCTGATCGCCGATCAGCAAGCCCAGCGCCTGGCCCGCCAGAAGAGCGCCGCGCGGTTGATAGCCGAATTGTTGATCGACTGCGCCGCGTGTCGACGCAGCGTCGCCGCCCAGGCCGAGCAGGAACAGCAGGCGATCAGCGAACTGCGCAAGGCCGTGCGCCAGCGGGAACAGCGGTGCGTCGAAGCCTTGCTCAAGCTCTACGCTTTCCGCCCGCAAGATGCCGCCGCCAGCGACTTGCCGTTGCTTGATGGCCGCTGGGGCGATGATCTGTTCAATCCCGAGACCCTCAAGCAACTGGGCGTTCGGGTCGGCGGTGGCATCGCCGCCGGCGCAGCCGCCGGTGCCGGCGTGGATTTGCTGGTCGGTGGTCTGACGCTGGGCGCAGCGGCACTGGCCGGCGCCATTGCCGGCGGCGCCCTGCAAACCGCGCGCAGCTACGGCAGCCGCCTGCTGGGCAAGGTCAAGGGCCAGCGAGAACTGACTGTCGACGACAGCGTGCTGCGGCTGTTGGCATTACGCCAGCGCCAACTGCTGCTGGCCCTGAATGCCCGCGGGCATGCAGCGCTGGAGAGCATCCAGGTCGCCACGCCACAGGACAAGACCTGGCGCGAAGGCAAGTTGCCGGAAGCACTGAACAAGGCCCGGGCCTATCCCCAGTGGTCGTCGCTCAACCCCCATGCGAAGTTGAATCAGGCGGAGCGGCAGGAGCAGATAGAGGTGCTGGCGCAGCAGCTTTAGACCTCTGGTTTCTGTACAGCCCGCTTTCAGAGTGGATCGGTGTTGAACACACACTATGTGACCAACCCTGAACCAGGTGGGAGCGAACTTGCTCAGGGCGGCGGTTCGACGAAGAAAGCAACGCGGTCTGTCTGCCCTAGATCACCAATAGCCGCAACGCCTTGGCCTTCAACACCCCCAGATCAATCACCGGAACATCCATCTCCTTGGCTAACTCATCCCACTGCCGCATGCGCAGGCTCAGGGCGCACAAGGGATCACGCTCGAATGCCTCAGCTTCCTCAATGGACATCACCCCACCCTGATGCACCAGGGTCCGGCGACTGGCTACACTCAATCGTTCGTAGTACCCAGGCTCCCTGAGGGTCAGATAACGCTTGGCCTTAACGTGATACTCGACCAGCCGCGCCAGGCGTTCGCTGAAACCTGCGCGCCGCAGATAATCGGCACCCAACCGCTCATGGCTGACCACGCCAAATCCGCCCATGTTCCGGGCGGCATCGGCAGCGCAGATATGCCCGATGTCGTGGAAGAACGCCGCCAGCACCACCTCATCGTCAAAACCTTCGGCCATGGCCAGTTCGGCGGCCTGTGACATATGCTCGATCTGCGACACCGGCTCGCCGATGTAGTCGCTGGCGCCGTAACGCTCGTACAGGGCGAAAACCTCGCCGATCACTTGCTCATTGCGCTCCATGATTATTCCCCCAGCAGGATCGCCACGTTGCGCTCAGCCATGGCCGGCCCGACGCTCATGCCGACCCCGCTGTGCATCAGCGCTGCACTCAGCCCGGCGGCAGGACGCAGGAACGAAAAGGGCGCCGGCCCCCGTGAACCGTAGACTCCCTGCCAGCGCTCCACCACTTTGATCCTGCAGCCCAGCGTCTGCTCGGCCAGTTCGATCATGTAGTCATCCACCTGCTCGGCATTGAAGGGTGAGGCATCGTTGCCGTAATGGTGCGAGTCGCCAATGATCAATTCGCCGTAAGGCGTCGGGCTGATCAGCAGATGAATGCCGTTTTCGTGCAAGTAGGGTGTTTCTCGCACCATCTGCGCCTGCACTGCCGCAGCTTCGGGCAGATCGGCAAAGGCACCGTAGTGCACGCAGCTCAGGCCGGTGAGCAGCGCATGTTGCAGGTTAAGGTTGACCTGCGGCCGCGCCCGCAGCATTTGCAGGCGACAGACTTGCGGGTTGAGCTCGGCGATGGGCCCGGCCAGCAGGGTCTGATAATCATGACCGGAGCAAACGATGATCTGTCCGGCACTGAACACCCCCGCAGTGCTGTGCACGCGACCCGGTTCAATGTCGCGCACCAGCGTCGAAAAATGAAATTCGACGCCCAGCTCGCGGCGCAGGTAGTCGATCAATGCCGGGATCGCTTCCCGTGAATACAGTTGCTGATCCTCCAGGCCATGCAGCGCGGCCCGGTGATGGCGGAATTGACCGCCGTACAAATCGCGTAGCGCTGAGCCGCGCAGCAGGTCGACGCGGTAATCGTGTTTCACCGCGCGGCCGGCGCAAAAGGCTTCGAGCAAATCCTCTTCGGCTTCAGTGCGGGCGAACAGGTACGAGCCATTGCGCTTGAGCTGCAGCCCGGCAAGTTGCGCCCATTGGCCCCAGATATCACGGCTGGCCTTGGCCAGTTCGAGCATCGGGCCGGGCGGCTGGCCGGTGACCAGGGCCTGGCCGAAGTTGCGCACTGAGGCGCCCAGGGGTGTTTCGCTGCGTTCGAAAACGCGGACCTTGAGCCCGCGCCTGGCGGCGGCGTAGGCATGGGACAGACCCAGGATGCCGGCGCCGACGATCAGTATGTCGCTGTGTTGTGTCATGGGTTTTGTCCTGAATTCGAAGCCGCCTTCGCGGGCAAGCCCGCTCCCACAGGTTCATTGGTGTTCACAACATCTGTGTTCACTACAAATCCCTATCGGAACTGGCTGCCAGGCCCCACAGGGTGGTGAGCGTTAAATTCGCGAACACCTCAAAACCTGTGGGAGCGGGCTTGCCCGCGAAGGGGCCCTGTCAGCCAATAAAGATCCTATTTGGCAGCCACTTTCTCGGACTTGCCGTCATAGCGCTTGCGCCACTCGGCCAGGATTTCGTCGCGATTCTTCGACGCCCAGGCAAAGTCGTTCTTGATCAAGCGCTGCTCGTAATCCGCCGGCAGCTCGGTCTGTGGCTTGGCGATTCCCGGCTGAGCCAGTACTGCAAAGTTCTCTTTATACAGCTCCATCGCCGCCGGACTGGCGGAGAAATCAGCCAGCTTCTTCGCCGCTTCTTCGTGCTGCGAGCCCTTGATCAGCGCGGTGGCTTCGATCTCCCAGCCAAGGCCTTCCTTCGGCAGGATGATGTCGAGCGGAGCCCCCTGGCGCTTGAGTTGAACGGCCGGGTATTCAAAGGAAATGCCGATCGGGAATTCGCCGGAGGCTGCGAGCTTGCAGGGCTTGGAGCCGGAATGGACGTATTGCCCGATGTTCTGGTGCAGGTCGTCCATGTACTGCCAGCCCTGCTTCTCGCCGAAGGTTTGCAGCCAGGCGCTGACGTCGAGGAAACCAGTGCCGGACGACGCCGGGTTAGGCATCACGATTTTGCCTTTGTACTCAGGCTTGGTCAGGTCCTGCCAGCTTACCGGCTTGGTCAGCCCCTGTTTCTCGGCCTCGACCGTGTTGAAGCAGATGGTCGCGGCCCAGACATCCATGCCGACCCAGGCGGGTGGATTGGCGGCGTCACGGTAGTTGCCACCGATCTTGTCCAGGTCCTTGGGTGCGTAGCTCTGCAGCATGCCTTGCTGGTCGAGAATCGCCAGGCTCGATGCCGCCAGGCCCCACACAGCATCAGCCTGCGGGCGGGCTTTCTCAGCCAGCAGCTTGGCGGTGATGATGCCTGTAGAGTCGCGAACCCACTTGATTCCGATATCCGGGTTGGCTTTCTCAAATGCCTCTTTGTAAGTCTTGAGCTGTTCCGCTTCGAGCGCGGTGTACACCGTCAACTCGGTTTTCGCCGCAAAGGCGTTCAGGCTGAAAGCGGTGAGGACAGCAGCGGCCAGGGCCATAGGCTTGAACATGATGCAGCTCCTTTTATGGGGACAGATCTATTTTTCGGGTGCAGTCTGCCGCCAGGCCTGGGAGCGACGCAGCAAACCGCGCGAAGCCCAGGCCAGCAGCAGGGACACGCCCGCCGAGGTGAACAGAATCAGGGTCGACATCGCGGCCGCACCACCAACGTTGCCGGCGTCATCCATGTTCAGCACCGCCACCGCCGCGAGGATGGTGTCGGGGCTGTACAGGAAGATCGCGGCCGAGACGGTGGTCATGGCCGAGACGAACAGGTAGCGAACGATGTCCAGCAGCGCGGGCAGGCAGATCGGCACGGTGACCCGCAGGTAGTGCCGATACAGCGGCGCCTTGAGCGACAACGCAGCGGCTTCGAACTCGCCATCGAGTTGGCGCAGCGCTGTGGTGGCGGTCATCTGGGCGGTGGTCAAATAATGAGCAATGGTGCACACCACCAGCAGCGTCATGGTCCCGTACAGCACATGCAGCGGGTTGCCGGTGAGATTAAAGAAGAAGACATAACCCAGGCCGAGCACCAGGCCGGGCACCGCCATCGGCACAAAGCTGAGCATGCGCAGGGTCAGGTTAAGGCCGCGCTGGCCCTTGGTTTTCTCCATCAGGTAGGCGCCGGTGAAGATCAGCACGCTGCCGATCAGCGCTGTGCACACGGCCATCTTCACGCTGTTGCCGTAGGCCAGCCAGCCACCGCCCGCCGTGTCGTTGAACTGGTAGTGATTGAGCGACAGCGACAGGTTGTACGGCCAGAATTTTACCAGCGACGAGAACACCGCCATGCCGAATACCAGCAGCAGCACCGCGCAGATCAGCATCACGATTGCCAGGTAACACCTGTCTCGCAGGGGCGATGGCAGCGGTTTGAACACTTGCGCCCTACCGCTCATGGAGTCGCCGTGACGGCGACGCAACCAGGCGTCGACACCGAAGCTGAGCAGTGCCGGCAGCAGCAGGACCATGCCGATCAACGCGCCACGGCCGAACTGTTGCTGGCCGACCACCGCTTTATAAGCTTCCAGTGCCAGCACTTGATAATCGCCGCCGACCACCACGGGGACGCCAAAGTCGGTAATGGTCAGGGTGAACACCAGGCAGAACGCCGCGAACACGGCCTGACGCGTCGCCGGCCAGGTGATGCTGCGGAACGCTTTCGCCGGACTGGCGCCCATGCTGGAGGCCGCGTCGAACAGGCGTGCATCTGCCAATGACAGCGCTGACAGCAGGATCATCAAGGCATGCGGGAAGGTGTAGATGACCTCGCCCAGAACAATGCCCCAGAAACCGTAGATGTTGTCCGAGAGCAGGCCGCGCAACATGCCCTGGTTGCCGAACAGATAGACCAGGGCGATTCCGGGCAGCATTGAGGGCGCCATCAGCGGCAACAGGGAAATACCGCGCCAGATGCCTTTGCCTGGAATCAGCGTTCGTTGCAGCGCGTAGGCAAACAGGTAGGCCAGCGGGACGACAATAGCCGCCACGCTGAGGGAAACTTTCAGGCTGTTGCCCAACAGCCAGTGGAAGTTCGCACTGGTCACCAGCTCACGGGCGGCGACCAGGCCACCGCCCTGCCCGGCCTCGGCGCTGAACCCGCGCCAGAAGATCGCCAGCAACGGCAGCAATACCGCGACGCCGAGCAATACCAGCAAAACCACTTTGCCGCCGACCACGAACAGCCGATCGCCGATCTCGGCTCGGGACGTCTGCCGCACCTGCTTGCGCGGCATCGGCAGGGCGATGTTCGCGCTCATCAGGCGAACACCTGCAGGCTGCGCGGCGGCAAAGCCACCATGATCTGCTGCGCGCCAAGACGCGGCATGGCTTCAGGCGCCAATTCAGCGAGCAGCGCATGGCCAGGCAATTGGTCGAGTTCAAAACTCATGCGGCAGCGGTTGCCGAGGAAAGTGATCTCGCGAACCTTGGCCGGGAACAGGTTTTCCTCATGCACCGTCGGGTTGACGCAGATGGCTTCAGGTCGGCAGAACAAGCGCCCCGATGCGGTTTTCGCGCCCCCCTCGGCCAGGCGCATGTTCATCCCGCCAACCTGGGCATGGCTGCCATTGCTGCGGCTGAACGGCAGCCAGTTGCCCTGGCCGACGAACTCGGCGACAAAGGGAGTCGCCGGACGGTCGTAGATTTCCTGCGCGGTAGCGTACTGCTCGACCTTGCCGTTGTTCATCACGGCGATGCGGTCGGCCATCAGCATGGCCTCGTCCTGGTTGTGCGTGACCATCAGGGTGGTAATGCCCAGGTTACGCTGCAGCTGGCGCAGCTCGGTGCACAGATGCTCGCGAACCCGGGCGTCGAGGGCCGACATCGGCTCATCGAGCAGCAACAGCGACGGTGCCGGCGCCAATGCCCGCGCCAGGGCGACGCGTTGCTGCTGGCCGCCGGACAGTTGCCCGGGGTACTTTTTTTCACTGCCGATCAGGCCCACCAGCTCCAGCATCTGCCCCACACGTTTACGCACTTCATCGCGACCACTGCCGGCTAGGCCGTAGGCGATGTTTGCCTCGACGGTGAGATTGGGGAACAAGGCGTAGGACTGGAACAGAATGCCGTAGTCCCTGGCCTGGGGCGCCAGGTGGGAAACGTCGCGATCGCCCAGGTACAGCTCGCCGCTGTCCTGTTTCTCCAGGCCGGCGATGCAGCGTAGCAATGTAGTCTTGCCGCAGCCCGACGGACCGAGCAGGCAAACCAGCTCGCCGGCTGCCACGTCGAGGGAAACGTTATCCAGTGCAGTGAACGCGCCAAAGCGTTTCTGCACGCCGCGCACTTTCATCGGGGCGCCGGGGTTGGTCAGGGCAGTTGCGATCGAGTGGTTCATGGACAGACCTCATCAAGCAGATGAGAGCCATCCTAGGGATGTAATGCGTACGTGATGTGGCAGTGAGGCAAAAACGGCTGATAGTGGTATTCAGGGATTTGGGTTGAAGTCAAAAAATCTCAGGCCGGCGCCATCTCTTGCGCCAACCCGAGAAACGCCGCCGGCAACCGCGCGCCCTTACGCTCCTTGAGGCAGTACAGGTATTCAGGGATCTGCGGCGCATTCTCGATGGTCAACACCCGCAGTTGCGGATCATGCGGCACTTCCTGGCGGGCAATGATGCTGATACCGATATTGCGCAGCACTGCCTCGCGGATCGACTCCCGACTGCCAATTTCCAGCAGCGGTCCGAAACCCACGCCGGCACTGGCCAGCAGCTCTTCAGTCAGGCGCCGGGTGGTGGAGCCGGATTCGCGCATCAACAGGGTATGCCCGGCCAGCGCGCTGAGCGGTACATGATCATGCACCGCCAGCGGATGATTGCGATGCACCGCCAGTACCAGTGGATCGGTACCCAGCACTCGACGGATCAATCGCGCATCATCCAGCAACTGCGAGGAAGCAGCGACGTCGACGCGGTACTCCTCCAGCGCCTCCAGCACCTGCTGCGAGTTGCCGATTTCCACTGACACTTCCACCTGGGGCAGGCGTTCGCGAAAGGTCTTCACCAGGTCGAGAATGTAATAAGGCGCAGTAGCCGCGATGCGCAAGGTGCCTTGAACCTGACCACTGTTGCGCAGGAAGAACTCGATGTCCGCCTCCTGCTGCATCAATGCCTTGACCATGGGCAGCAGTCGCGCCCCTTCATCGCTGACAGTGAGGCGGCGGCCACCGCGATAGAACAGTTCAACCGAGTACTGGCTTTCCAGATTGCGAATCTGGGTGGTCACCGTAGGCTGGCTCAACCCGAGCTTTTTCGCCGCCAGGGTGATGCTGCCCAGGCGGGCCACCATATAAAACGCCTTCAGCTCCGCACTCAGCACACCCAATCCTCATCGCTTACTTGCGCAACAAACGCAAACCATTGAACACCACCAACAGGCTCACGCCCATGTCGGCGAACACCGCCATCCACATGGTCGCGCCCCCCGCGAAGGTTACCCCAAGAAAGATCGCCTTGATTACCAATGCAAGGGCAATGTTCTGCTTTAGGATGCTCGACGTTTGCCGCGACAGGCGGATGAACGCGGGGATCTTGCGCAGATCGTCGTCCATCAGGGCGACATCGGCGGTCTCGATGGCGGTATCGGTGCCAGCAGCCGCCATTGCGAAACCGATCTCGGCCCGAGCCAGCGCCGGCGCATCGTTGATGCCATCGCCGACCATGCCGACGTGATGGCCCTGTGCATAAAGAGCTTCGATGGCTTGCAGCTTGTCGGTTGGCAGCAAGTCGCCCTTGGCCTCGTCGATACCCACTTGCGCGGCAATCGCCTGAGCGGTGTGGACGTTGTCGCCGGTAAGCATCAGGGTTTTGATGCCCAGTTCGTGCAGTTGCCGGATCGCCTCGCGGCTGGACTCCTTGACCGTATCAGCCACGGCGAATAGCGCCAGCGGGCCGGACTTGTCGAGCAACAACACTACCGATTTACCCTGTTTTTCCAGTGCAAACAGCTTCTCTTCCAGTTCCGGCGAGCAAAGGTTCAGCTCTTCCACCAGCCGATGGTTGCCCAAATGGTAGACCTGACCGTTGATTTCACCGCGCACACCGCGACCAGCCAGCGCTTCAAAGTTATCCACAACCAGCGGCGCGGATTGTTTATCCACAGCCGCATTGGCGATGGCCAAAGACACCGGGTGATCCGAGCGACCGGCCAGCGCCGCCGCAATCGCCGGGGCGGTGGCGTCAGCGGTTGGGTCAAGTGACAAATAATCGGTCTGCACCGGTTTGCCATGGGTGATGGTGCCGGTCTTGTCCAGCGCCAGGTAATCGAGCTGGTAGCCGCCCTCCAGATAAACCCCGCCCTTCACCAGGATGCCTTTGCGCGCCGCCGCCGCGAGGCCGCTGACGATGGTCACCGGGGTGGAAATCACCAACGCGCATGGGCAAGCGACCACCAGCAAGACCAACGCCCGGTAGATCCAGTCGAACCAGGCGCCGCCCATGAACAGCGGCGCAATCACGGCAACGGCCAAGGCCAGCAGGAACACTGCCGGGGTATAGATTTTCGAGAATTGATCGACGAACCGCTGGGTTGGCGCGCGTGCGCCCTGCGCCTGTTCCACGGCGTGGATGATCCGCGCCAGCGTCGAGTTATTGGCCACAGCAGTGACGGCATATTCCAGGGACCCTGCCTGGTTGATGGTCCCGGCGAATACCTTATCGCCCACTGTCTTCTCGATCGGCAGGCTTTCGCCCGTGATCGGCGCCTGATCGATGGTGGAACTGCCCGACACGACTTCACCGTCCAGACCAATTCGCTCGCCGGGACGCACCCGCACTCGCGCGCCGAGCTCGATGGTTTTGACGTCTTGCTCAACCCAGCGGCCGTCGGCTTGCTGCACCGTGGCCTGTTCCGGGGTCATCTGCATCAGGCCGCCAATGGCGTTGCGCGCTCGATCCAGCGACTTGGCTTCGATCAACTCGGCCACGGTGAACAGGAACATCACCATGGCCGCTTCGGGCCACTGGCCAATCAGGACCGCGCCGGTGACCGCGATGCTCATCAACGCGTTGATGTTCAGGTTGAGGTTCTTGAGCGCAATCCAACCTTTTTTGTAAGTAGTAAGGCCACCACTGAGGATCGAAACCAGCGCGATGATCGCCACCACCCAGTCCGGCGCGGCGTTGGTGAAGTGGATCACTTCTGCTGCCAGTGCACCCACACCCGACAGCGCCAGAGGCCACCAGTGCTTTTTCTCGGGGACCGGCGCTGGCGCTTCGGCGCCCTGCTCCATCGGCTCGGCCACCATGCCCAGCGACTTGATCGCCTCGATGATCGGCGCAGTGCTGGGCAGGTCATGGGTCACGCCCAGGACTCGATTGATCAGGTTGAATTCGAGTTGCTGCACACCTGCCAGTTTACCGAGCTTGTTCTGGATCAGCGTCTGCTCGGTCGGGCAGTCCATGGCATCGATGCGGAAACTGCTCAGGCGCGCACCGTCGGTCGGCGTTTCGCTCAGCTTGATCAGCGACGGCGCAGCGGCTTTGGAAGAACAGCACGAGTCGCCAGGGCTGCCATGGTCGTGCTTTTGTACAGGCTGAAGCCTGGGGCCGTGATCATGATCGTGATCCGCGCCGGGTTTGTGGATGTGCTGGGAGTCGCTCATTGGTTTGCGTCCATGTTGGTGCCTGTTGCCAAGTAAAGACCCTGTAGCCACTATAGGGTCAAGCACCCATTTGGAGATTCGCTGCCATGAAGATTGGAGAGCTGGCCAAACTGACCGACTGCGCCGTGGAGACCATCCGCTATTACGAGCGTGAGCACCTGCTGCCAGAGCCCGCGCGCAGTGACGGCAACTACCGCGTATACACCCAGGCCCACGTCGAACGCCTGACGTTTATCCGCAACTGCCGCACCCTCGACATGACCCTGGAAGAGATCCGTAGCCTGCTGGCATTGCGCGACAGTCCGCAGGATCAGTGTGAGAGCGTGAATGCGCTGGTGGATGAGCACATCCATCACGTCAGGGCCCGGATCGAGGGCTTGCTGGCATTGCAGGCACAACTTCTCGACCTGCGCCAACGTTGCAGCGAGGGGCCAGGGAGTGAGCATTGCGGGATTTTGCAGCGGCTGGAGGTGAGTGGCGGAGTTGTCGCGACGGAAGTCGAGCCCTCCCATGTTGGCCGCAGCCACGGCCACTAAAACCACCACCCATCCCCTGTAGGAGCTGCCGAAGGCTGCGATCTTTTGATCTTGGCTGTGAATCAAGATCAAAAGATCGCAGCCTTCGGCAGCTCCTACGCAGAGAGATACCGGAGGCGTTAGACTGCCATCGGCGCGGTCATTGGCGCGTGGTGCTGATAGCCTTCCAGCGAGAAATCGCCAGGTTCGATCAACTCAAGCCACTCAGGCTGATAAACACCGGTCTTGGCAAACTCCGGCACCCGGTCGCTGATCACCAGTTTGGGCATCGGGAACGGCTCACGCGTGAGCTGCTCGTTGAGCATGTCCAGATGGTTCTCGTACACGTGCGCATCACCGATGAAGTAGGTGAACCAGCGCGGTGCGTAGCCGGTCAGTCGGCCGATCAGGCTCAGCAGCGCGGCGCCTTCGGTGAGGTTGAACGGCGTGCCCAGGCCCAGGTCATTGGAGCGGATGAAGAGGGTCAGGGAAATCTCCCTGGTCTCGACATTGGGGTGGAACTGGTACAGCAGGTGGCACGGCGGCAGGGCCATTTCATCGAGCTGCGCGACGTTCCAGCCGTGGAACAGGATGCGCCGGCTACCCGGGTCCTTGATGATGGTGTCGATACACTGGCGGATCTGGTCGATCGCCTTGTACAGCACCACATAAGCCTCGCCGTCTTCTTCGCCCGCGGCGATCTGCCGATATCCCTGGCTCAGGGTCTGCTCGATCGCCGCCTGGTTGCTGACCGGGATCTGTTTATATGCCGGCCATTTGCGCCACTGCACACCGTAGATCTCGCCGAGATCGTCTTCACCCTGGCGGAACGGGTTGGCCAGCCATTGCGCATTTTCGTTGGCGTTCTGGTCCCAGACCTTGCAGCCCAGGGCGCGGAATTCGGCGGCGTTGTTCACCCCTCGCAAGAATCCGCACATCTCGCCAATGGCCGATTTGAAGGCCATTTTGCGGGTTGTGATTGCCGGAAAACCTTCCTGCAGGTCGTAACGCAGCATCGCACCGGGAAAACTGATGGTGTTCACACCGGTACGGTTGGCCTGTTTGGTGCCGTTCTTGATGACGTGGGCGACCAGTTCGAGATATTGCTTCATGAGTTACCTGTGTCCTTGAACCCGGGGCCCGAGCCCCGGGTTCGAATTTTATACTGCCGCTGCCGGAGTAGCCGGGGCGCGGTGATACGCCAGCCAGATCAGGAACAACCCGCCAACGATCATCGGTACGCACAGCACCTGACCCATGGTCAGCCAGTTCCAGGCCAGATAGCCCAGTTGCGCGTCCGGTACGCGGACGAATTCAACGATGAAGCGGAAGATGCCGTAGAACAGCGCGAACATCCCCGATACCGCCATGGTCGGCCGTGGCTTGCGGGAAAAGATCCACAGGATCGCAAACAGCGCCACGCCTTCCAGTGCGAACTGGTACAGCTGCGACGGGTGACGCGCCAGTTGCGCAGGATCGGTCGGGAACACCATAGCCCACGGCACGTCCGTTGCCTTGCCCCACAGTTCGGCGTTGATGAAGTTGCCGATACGGCCGGCACCCAGGCCGATTGGCACCATCGGCGCGATGAAATCCATCAGCTGGAAAAACGACTTGTTGTTCTTCTTGCCGAACCACAATGCCGCCAGCATCACGCCAATAAAGCCGCCGTGGAACGACATGCCGCCCTTCCACACTTCGAAAATCAGCGTCGGGTTGGCCAGATAGGCATTCAGATCGTAGAACAGCACATAGCCCAGGCGGCCGCCGACGATCACGCCCATCGACATCCAGAACACCATGTCGGAGAGCTTCTCCTTGGTCCAGGTCGGGTCGAAGCGGTTCAGCCGGCGGGACGCCAGCCACCATGCGCCGCCGATGCCGATCAGGTACATCAGGCCGTACCAGTGGATTTTCAGCGGACCGATGGCCAAGGCCACCGGGTCGATCTGCGGGTAAGGCAGCATTGCGACTCCTCGTTAGAGTTGAAACTTTCTAAATTCCCGGGCGACGCTGTCACGCCAGGATTAAGCCAGTATTGCGGAGCGCGTCAAAGCAGGAAGCTGAGCCCGACGCAGAACAGCAAAGCGGCAAACAGTCTTTTCAGCAACTTCGGCGACAATCGGTGAGCCAGCCGCGCGCCCACCCGGGCGAAGAACATGCTGGTCAGGGCAATGCCCAGAAGCGCCGGTAAATAAATAAAACCGAGACTATGGGCCGGCAACAACGGATCGTGCCAGCCCAGAATCATGAAACTTAAAGCACTGGCCAGCGCAATCGGCAGGCCGCACGCCGATGACGTGGCCACCGCCTGCTGCATTGGCACGCTGCGCCAGGTCAGGAACGGCACGGTCAGCGAGCCACCGCCGATCCCGAAAATCGCCGACGCCCAACCGATCACGCTGCCGGCCAGGGTCAGACCGACTTTGCCGGGCACCGTTCGGCTGGCCTTGGGCTTGACGTCCAGAGCCAGCTGCACAGCGATGACCAGCGCAAATACGCCAATAATCTTCTGCAGGTTCGGCCCGGAGATCGCTTCGGCCGTCAGCGCACCAAAGCCGGCGCCCATCAGGATACCCACGGTCATCCACGCGAAGATCGGCCAACGCACGGCCCCGCGGCGATGATGCTCGCGAACCGCATTGACCGAGGTGAAAATGATCGTCGCCAGGGATGTACCCACCGCCAGGTGAGTCAGGATCGACGCATCGAAACCCTGCAAAGTGAAACTGAACACCAGTACCGGGACGATAATGATGCCGCCCCCCACCCCGAACAGCCCGGCCAGTACGCCCGCACAGGCGCCCAGCGCCAGATAGAGCAGAATTTCCATGGCCATATCCCTAGCATCGTGAAATCAGGAGCGGCATGGTAACGGATGCGGGGGCCAAGGCTCCACTGTGCAAGGCGATGGATCGACGGACGATGACTGCGTACAGTGGGAAAAAAACGCATGGGACCCTCTTATGTGCCTGATTGTTTTTGCCTGGCGACCCGGGCATGCCCAGCCGCTGATCGTGGCGGCCAACCGCGACGAGTTCTACGCCCGTCCCAGCCTGCCCCTTGCGCAGTGGTCGCAAGCGCCGCAGGTATATGCCGGTCGCGACCTGGAAGCCGGCGGCACCTGGCTCGGTATCGGCGCCAATGGCCGCTTCGCCGCGCTGACCAATATTCGCGACCCCCATCAGCCACCAGCGCGCAAATCCCGGGGTGAGCTGGTAGCGCGGTTCCTCTGTGGCGACATGCCAATTGATGATTATTTAACCGACGTTGTCGGACGTTCGGTTGAATATGCCGGGTTTAACCTGTTGGTGGGCAACAATCATGAGATGTGGCACTTCAACGCCCGGGAGTCGGAGGCGGTGATGCTGCAGCCGGGTGTCTATGGTTTATCCAATGCCGGTCTCGACACGCCCTGGCCCAAGTTGCTCAAGGCCCGCTCGGCACTGGAAAGAGCGCTGGACGATCCACAGCCTGATGTTCTGCTCGCGCTCCTCAACGACCCGCAGACAGCCGACTTTGCCGAGCTGCCGGATACCGGCGTGGGGCTGGCAACCGAGGCGTTGCTGTCGAGTGTGTTCATTGCCAGCCCGACTTACGGAACGCGGGCGAGTACGGCGCTGATTGTGCAGGCGGATGGCACGCGGTATATGGTCGAACGGAGCTTCGGGCCGTATGGCGGGCATCTGGGGGAAGTGGAAATCAGGGTTTGATTTTTTCTTGCCTGGGCCGGCCTCATCGCGGGCAAGCCCGCTCCCACAGGGTTGCGCGGTGTGACACAGATTGCGGTCACACCAGAGACTCTAAGGGAGAGAGCCTGCTCGCGATCAGGCCATCAGCTATTTAGAGAACCTTGGCAGTCGCCGGATTATTGATCCGGGCCAACCCAAGGTTCTTCAGCGCCAACTGCAACGAGCTGTGGATAACTTGCGGGTTGTCGATGGTCATCAGCTCCGCCAGCAACTCCTTGGCCTTGCTCAGATTGATCTGGCGCAGCATCCATTTCACCTTGGGCAGGTTGGTGGCGTTCATCGACAGGCTGTCGAAACCCATCGCCATCAACAACACCGCCGCCGCAGGATCACCGGCCATCTCGCCGCAGATACTCACCGGCTTACCCTCGGCATGGGCATCACGCACTACGTTCTGCAGCGCCTGAAGCACTGCCGGGTGCAGGTAATCGTAGAGATCGGCCACCCGCGGGTTGTTGCGATCCACCGCCAGCAGGTACTGGGTCAAGTCATTCGAACCGACCGACAGGAAATCGACTTGCCGCGCCAGCTCCTTGGTCTGGTACACCGCCGCCGGAATCTCGATCATCACGCCAATCGGGGGCATCGGTACGTCCGTGCCCTCGTCGCGCACTTCACCCCAGGCCCGGTGGATCAGGTGCAGGGCTTCTTCGAGCTCGTGGGTGCCGGAGATCATCGGCAACAGGATTCGCAGGTTGTTCAGGCCCTCACTGGCCTTGAGCATGGCCCGGGTCTGCACCAGAAAGATTTCCGGGTGGTCGAGGGTGACGCGAATGCCGCGCCATCCCAGGAACGGGTTGTCTTCCTTGATGGGGAAATACGACAGCGACTTGTCACCGCCGATATCCAGACTGCGCATGGTGACCGGCTGCGGGTGGAACGCGGCGAGCTGCTCGCGATAGATCGCCAGTTGCTCCTTTTCGCTCGGGAAGCGCTGGTTGATCATGAACGGCACTTCGGTTCGGTACAAGCCAACGCCCTCGGCGCCACGCTTCTGCGCCCGCGCCACATCCGCCAGCAGGCCGGTGTTGACCCACAGCGGCATGCGGTGGCCGTCGAGTGTCACGCATGGCAGGTCTCGCAAAGAGTCGAGGCCCAGGGCCAGTTGCTTCTCTTCTTCCACCACCTCGGCGAATTGCTTGCGCAGCACGTCACTGGGGTTGGTGTAGACCTCGCCACGATTGCCGTCGACGATCAGCTCGATGCCGTCAACCTTGGCGTATGGCAGGTCAACCAGGCCCATAACCGTCGGGATACCCATGGCCCGGGCCAGAATCGCAACGTGGGAGTTACCCGAGCCGAGCACCGAGACCAGGCCAACCAGCGTGCCTTCCGGAACCTCGCCGAGCATCGCCGGCGTCAGTTCTTCGCTGACCAGAATGGTTTTTTCCGGGTAGACCAGGTTTTGCTGACGCTCCTCCTGCAAGTAAGCCAGCAGGCGTCGGCCGAGGTCCTTGACGTCCGATGCGCGCTCACGCAGGTAGGCGTCGTCCATCAGTTCGAAGCGGTTGACGTGATCGGTGACGACCTGGCGCAACGCGCCTTGGGCCCACTGCCCGGTCTTGATCACGGTGGTGACTTCGTTGCCCAGCGCGGCATCGTCGAGCATCATCAGATAGACGTCGAACAACGCGCGCTCTTCCGGGCGCAGTTGGGTCGCAAGCTTGGCCGACAAGGCACGCATGTCGGCACGCACACCTTCGATGGCAGTCTTGAACAGCCCAAGTTCGGCATCGATGTCGGTAATGGTCTTGTCCGGCACCACATCCAGATCCGCCGGCGGCAGCATGACCACCGCCGTACCGACCGCCGCGCCCGGCGAACCGGGAACGCCGACGAACTTCGCCTCCTGGATGCCCTTGCCCTGGCGCCCCAGCCCGCGGATCGAGCCGGTGGCCTCGGCGTGGGCAATAACGCCAGCGAGCTGCGCGCTCATGGTCACGAGGAAGGCTTCTTCACCTTCATCGAACTGGCGGCGTTCTTTCTGTTGAATGACCAGCACGCCGACGACGCGGCGGTGGTGAATGATCGGCGCCCCGAGGAAGGAGGCGTAGCGCTCTTCCCCCGTCTCGGCGAAGTAACGGTAGCGCGGGTGATCCGCAGCGTTTTCGAGGTTCAGGGGTTCTTCACGCGTACCGACCAGGCCCACCAGACCTTCGTTCGGCGCCATGCTGACCTTGCCGATCGAGCGCTTGTTGAGGCCTTCGGTGGCCATCAGGACGAAGCGGTTGGTCTCGGGGTCGAGCAGGTAGACCGAGCAAACCTGGCTGCCCATGGCCTCTTTGACGCGCAACACAATAATCCCCAACGCCGCCTTGAGATCCTTGGCGGAGTTAACTTCCTGGACGATCTTGCGCAGCGTATTGAGCATGGCTCGGGGTCGAACTCCGTCGTCAGTCGCGCGTTAAAAGGCGCGGGGCAAGCTCTTTGAGAGCGCGTCGATACACCTCGCGCTTGAATGTCACCACCTGGCCCAACGGATACCAATAGCTGACCCAGCGCCAGCCATCGAACTCCGGTTTACCGGTCAAATCCATCCGCACCCGCTGCTCGTTGGAGATCAGGCGCAGGAGAAACCATTTCTGTTTCTGGCCGATGCACAGCGGTTGGCTGTGGGTCCTGACCAGACGTTGCGGCAAACGATAGCGCAACCAGCCCCGGGTACAGGCGAGAATTTCAACATCTTCGCGTTCCAGGCCCACTTCTTCGTTCAACTCGCGGTACAAGGCGTCTTCCGGCGTCTCCTGGGGATTGATTCCACCCTGGGGAAACTGCCAGGCATCTTGATTGATACGGCGAGCCCATAGCACCTGTCCGGCATCATTCGTGAGAATGATCCCGACATTGGGGCGGAAACCATCGGGGTCGATCACGGCAACAACCTCGCAAACGCATGTCGTCGCATTGTTCCACAAAGGTTGTGAAGGCAGCAACGAGCCGGCCTACCTTATGTGCACTCTTGTGAAAAGTCCGTATTCTGGACGCCTTTCTACAGACTTTTCAGCGAGTAACTGCAATGCGGCTGGCTTTATTCGACTTGGACAACACACTTCTGGGCGGCGACAGCGACCACGCCTGGGGCGATTACCTGTGCGAACGCGGGTTCCTCGACGCGGTTGCCTACAAGACACGCAACGACGAGTTCTATCAGGATTACCTGGCCGGCAAGCTCGATAACGCCGCCTACCTGAACTTTTGCCTGGAGGTCCTGGGCCGCACCGAAATGGCCACGCTGGCGCAGTGGCACCAGGACTACATGCGCGACTGCATTGAGCCGATCGTGTTACCCAAGGCTATCGAGCTGCTGGCCAAGCACCGTGACGCGGGTGACAAGCTGGTGATCATCACCGCGACCAACCGTTTCGTAACCGGACCGATTGCCGAGCGCCTGGGCGTTGAAACCCTGATTGCTACCGAGTGCGAAATGCTCGACGGCCGTTACACCGGGCGCAGCACCGACGTACCGTGCTTCCGCGAAGGCAAGGTCACCCGATTGAATCGCTGGCTGCAAGAGACCGGGCATTCGTTGGACGACAGCTATTTCTATAGCGATTCGATGAATGATTTGCCGCTGCTGGAGCAGGTGGCGAATCCGGTGGCGGTTGATCCGGACCCTAACTTGCGGGCTGAGGCCGAGAACCGCGGTTGGCCGGTGATCACCCTGCGCGACTGAAGATCAAAAGATCGTCCGAAGGCTCGGGCCGCGTTCGGACGATCTTTCGGGCTAAACCGGCTTCGCGCCCATTAACCCCGCAATCGCGACCAGGCAAACAAAACTGAACAGCGCCAGGGCAAAAGTAAATCTGCCATTACCCCCCGGCGCCTTGCGCAATTTGTTCAGCCGCACCAGCAGCCAGAACCACCCCAACGCCGCCAAGGTATAAAGCACACTGGAGGCCAGCAGCCAGGTCTGTCCCAAGGGCCAGCCCACCAGGTGCACCATCCACCAGCCGGTGAATGGCATGCTCAGCAGGGCCAGGCCCATCAGCAGCCAGACAAACACCCGTGGCCTCTGCAAGGTGCGGCTGCCCGCCGTGGCGTCGCCACCGCGCCGCGTTTGCCACACCCAGATCCCCAGGCCCAGCGCACAACCCAGCAATATCGCGGTCGCCGCAGTGTGGGCCATTTTCAGGGCGGTTAACGTGTCCATTGTTCGATTTCCTTATGGCTTGCCCAACAGCGTAGTCGCTCAGCCCAGAAACAGCAGATAGGCCGGGTTGTCGCTTTCGTCCCAATACGGGTAGCCGATTTCTTCCAGCGCCGCAGGCACCAGGTGACGCTCGTCATGCGGTACCTGCAGCCCCGCGACGACTCGGCCGTCGGCAGCGCCGTGGTTGCGATAATGGAACATCGATATGTTCCAGCGCCCGCCCAGCTTGTTGAGGAAGTTGAACAGCGCACCCGGGCGCTCCGGGAATTCAAACCGCAGAATCACTTCATCGACCACATGCGCGGCACGACCGCCCACCATGTGACGGATGTGCAACTTGGCCAGTTCGTTGTCGGTCAGGTCGAGCACCGGAAAGCCCTGCTCGCCCAGGCTGGCAATCAGCGCGCTGCGCGGATCGGTGTCCGGATGCGTTTGCACCCCGACAAAAATGTGCGCTTCGCTGCCGGTGTTGTAGCGGTAGTTGAATTCGGTGATCTGGCGCTTGCCGATGGCTTCGCAGAACGCCTTGAAGCTGCCAGGCTTCTCGGGAATGGTCACGGCGATGATGGCTTCGCGACCCTCGCCCAGCTCGGCTCGCTCGGCGACGTGGCGCAGGCGGTCGAAGTTGACGTTGGCGCCGGAGTCGATGGCCACGAAGGTATGGCCGGTGACACCATGCTGTTCGACGTACTTTTTGATCCCGGCCACGCCCAGCGCGCCGGCGGGCTCGGTGATGGAGCGGGTGTCGTCGTAAATGTCCTTGATTGCCGCACAGATTTCGTCAGTGCTGACGGTGATGACTTCATCGACATAGTCTTTGCAGATGTCGAATGTGTGCTGGCCGATCTGCGCCACCGCCACACCGTCGGCGAAAATGCCCACGGTCGGCAAGACCACGCGTTCACCGGCAGCCATGGCTGCTTGCAGGCAGTTGGAATCGTCCGGTTCGACGCCGATGACCTTGATTTCAGGTCGAAGGTATTTAACGTATGCCGCAATACCGGCGATCAGCCCGCCACCGCCCACCGGAACGAAAATAGCATCCAGGCGGCCCGGGTGCTGGCGCAGGATCTCCATGGCCACCGTGCCCTGCCCGGCGATGGTATGAGGATCGTCATAGGGATGAATGTAGACGTAGCCTTTTTCGTCGACCAGTTTCAGCGAGTAGGCCAGGGCTTCCGGGAATGAATCCCCGTGCAACACGACTTTGCCGCCACGCGAGCGTACGCCTTCGACCTTGATTTCCGGGGTGGTCTTGGGCATCACGATGGTCGCTTTCACGCCCAGTACCTTGGCCGCCAGGGCCAGCCCTTGGGCATGGTTGCCGGCAGAAGCGGTGACGACACCGCGCGCCCGCTCTTCCTCGCTCAGTTGGGTGAGCTTGTTGTAGGCGCCGCGGATCTTGAACGAGAACACCGGTTGCAAGTCTTCGCGCTTGAGCCAAATGCTGTTGCCCAGCCGCTCGGAGAGCTGGCGAGCAGTCTGCAGTGGGGTTTCTACGGCAACGTCATAAACGCGCGAGGTGAGGATCTTCTTGACGTACTGTTCGAGCATCGGAAAGCATCACTGAGCGGGTTGGGCAGGACCAACGAGTCTAACCCGGCTTCGCGCCACACGACCACACCCCAATCCAAACCTGTGGGAGCAAGCTTTGCCCCTACCGGGATATCCCCCAGGTTTGAGCATGACCTTCCCTGCCCCGCAGCCTATAATGCCGGCCTTCAGCCCCCTCTTCGGCACTTCGGAGCCCGCATGACCCAGGATCAACTCAAACAGGCAGTGGCCCAGGCCGCCGTCGACTTCATCCTCCCGAAACTCGATGACAAGAGCATCGTCGGGGTCGGCACCGGCTCCACCGCCAATTGCTTTATCGACGCCCTGGCGCAACACAAAGGCGCGTTTGATGGCGCCGTCGCCAGCTCCGAAGCCACTGCCGCGCGCCTCAAGGGCCACGGGATTCCGGTGTACGAACTCAATACCGTCAGCGATCTGGAGTTCTACGTCGACGGCGCCGATGAAAGCGACGAGCACCTGAACCTGATCAAGGGCGGTGGCGCCGCCCTGACTCGCGAGAAGATCGTGGCGGCCGTGGCCAAGACGTTCATCTGCATTGCCGACGCCAGCAAGCTGGTGCCGGTCCTGGGCGAGTTCCCGCTGCCAGTGGAAGTGATCCCGATGGCCCGCAGCCACGTGGCCCGCGAACTGGTCAAGCTGGGCGGCGACCCGGTCTACCGAGAAGGTGTGCTGACCGACAATGGCAACATCATCCTCGACGTGTACAACATGCAGATCACCAACCCGGTGCAGCTGGAGACGCAGATCAATGCGATCGTCGGCGTGGTGACCAATGGTTTGTTTGCTGCACGCCCCGCGGACTTGCTGTTGCTGGGCACAAGCGAAGGCGTGAAAACCCTGCGCGCAGAGTAACCAGAAACACCGATAAACCTGTGGGGGCGGGCTTGCCCGCGATGAGGCCATTACAATCAACATTCTGTTGAGTGACCGGCCGCCATCGCGAGCAAGCCCGCTCCCATAATGTTGTGGGGTGCTGGTTAGTTTTGTGCGGGCTTCCTGAACACGTAGAACAGGTTCGGCTCGCTCACCAGGTACATGGTGCCTTCGTCATCCATGGCGATCCCCTCCGCCTGCGGCACGGTCTTTTGCAGGCCCTGGCGTCCCTTGCTCAGCGACATGGTACTGAGCGGGCGCCCGTCCACGTCCAGCTCCAGAATCAACCGCGACTCGTCCGACAGCGCCAGCAGATGGCCGCTGCGTTCGTCGTACTGCAGGCTGGACAGGTCTCGCACGAACATCCCGGCATCGCGCTTGGGGTTATTGACCACATGTACCGCGTAGGACTTTTCCGGATTGTAGTGCGGAAAACCCTGCACTTCGTAAATCAGCATCGGGTCGCGCTCCTTGGCAACAAACAGGCGCTTGCCCACCGAGTCGTACGCCAGGCCCTCAAAGCCCTTGTTACCGGCCATATGCACGCCAAGGGTCATCTGCTCGGCGTCCGCCGCGTCGAGGAAGGTGGTGTCTTTCTCCAGATGAATCTTGATCAATCGCTGCTCGCGCTCGTCAGTGATCACGTAGGTGTCGGCGCTGATGTACTCCACCGCTTCCGGATCGCCAAAGCCCACCAGCGAAATGCGCCGGATAATCTGGCCATCCAGGGACAGCTCGATCAATTCGGAATTCTTGTTGGTGACCGTGAACAGGCTTTTGCGCACTGGATCGAATGTCAGGGCCGACACGTCGTCATCCAGGCCATCGATCACCCGCGCCTCGACCGTGACCTGATAACGATCAAGACCAATGGAAAGTGCGCTCTCGGCCTGCCACAGCGCATGCAGGTTGAACCAGCCGCGCTCGAACAGGCGCAGGTATTGGCCCATGGCGATCAACGCCAGCAGTGCGACCATCGCGAAGATCAGGATCAGGGGTTTGGGACGGGCAAATCGACGCATTCTGGTGGGCTCGGATTCAGGACAGGCGGATGAAATATCACGTCTGTCTGAACTCAAGCTTAATGGCCACTTGCCCTATCCTACAACTGCACAGGCGTAATCCTGCACAGCAGCGTCATCATTCGTGCTTTTCGAAGCGGTAAAACAAGTTCGGCTCGCTCACCATGTACAGGTTGCCAGCGTCATCCATGGTCACGCCTTCGGCGCGGGGGATGGTGCTCTTCAACCCGTTGAAGCCCCCCAGCAGGGTCATGAAGCTGACCTGCTCGCCTTTCTCGTCCAGCTCCAGCAGCAGGTGGGAATCGGCTGACAGCACCAGGGTATGGCCGGTGCGTGGGTCGATGGCCAGGGCAGACAGATTACGCAGGTCCAGTTCGTCACTGTCGAGCTTCTGCTTGTCGCCCGCCAGCGAGACGCCGTCGCTGCTTTTCCAGGTAAACAGCGCCGGTGGACGCTCTTCACCCAACAACATCTGCTGATTGCGCGAGTCCCAGACAATGGCTTCGAACGCCTTGTTCTGATCTTTCGAAGGGCCAAGATCGTACTTGGGGAAGTCGCCGATGTTCAGCTCCCGGGTATCGGCATCGACCTTGACGATGGACAGCAGGTGCTCGCGCTCGTCGACGATGGCCATCAGGCCATTGCCCATCACCGTCAGGCCTTCCGGATTGCTCCAGCCGACCAGGGGCATCTTGCGCAGCACGTCGCCCTGCAAGGACAGTTCGACGAGAAAGGGGTTCTTGCCCATAACCGAGAACAGGGTTTTGGTCTGAGGGTTGTACGCCAGGTCGGACGCTTCGTCCTTCTCCATGCCTGGCAGCAATTTGGCGTCGATGACTGCGGTGTAATTCGGCAGCCAGATACTTTCCTGGCGCTCGGCAGGGCTTTCGAAACGTTCCTGCAACCAGAGCGCACCGCGGTCATCCCAATGCATGGCAATGGCCAGGCCATAGGTTATGGCGGCAACCAGCAATAGCCAGTAATACCAGCGCATGAAAAAGCGCGGGCGGCGGGCAGGTTTGAGCGTGGGCAGCGGTGGGTTGGCCATTAACGGATGGATTCCGGATAGTCATGAATGGGAGTCATGGGAGCAATCCCGGTCGGGATGCAATTCCTGTGGGAGCAAATTCCTGTGGGAGCAAAGCGTGCTCGCGATGAGGCCTTTGAATTCAACATTGAAGTTGAATGGTAGACCGCTATCGCGAGCACGCTTTGCTCCCACAGGCAGCTTTGCTCCCACGGGAGGCTGTGCTGTCAGCGGACGCTGGTGGTAAAGCTGCTGGCGCCTGGCAATTCGATGACCAGTTCGTCGCCCACATTCAGCGGGCCAACGCCCACTGGCGTGCCGGTCAGGATCACGTCACCGGCCTGCAGCGAGAAGCATCCGGCCATGTGCTGGATCATCGGCACAATAGGGTTGAGCATGGCGCTGCTGTTGCCGTCCTGGCGAACTTCACCATTGATGGTCAGGCGAATGCCGATGTCGGCCAGGTCGGCGAAGGTGCTGCCGGACACGAACGGCGCAATCACCGCCGCGCCGTCGAACGACTTGGCGATTTCCCAGGGCAGGCCCTTGGATTTCAGTTCAGCCTGCTTGTCGCGCAGCGTCAGGTCCAGGGCCGGTGCGAAACCGGAGATCGCATCCAGCACTTCTTCCCGGCTTGGCTTGGTCGACAGCGGCTTGCCGATCAACACGGCAATTTCTGCTTCGTAATGCACCGAACCGCGCTCGGTCGGAATGCTGAAGCCGCCTTCGAGCGGCACGACGCAACTGCCCGGTTTGATGAACAGCAGCGGTTCGGTAGGCACCGGGTTGTCCAGTTCCTTGGCGTGTTCGGCGTAGTTACGACCGATGCAGACCATTTTGCCCAGTGGAAAGTGGATACGCGTACCGTCGACATACTGGTGCTGATAGCTCATTGACCGGCTCCTGGTTCTTAGCGCTTAAGTTCGAAAGTCAAACAGCAAAAATCTTGCCCGGGTTCATGATGCCGTTCGGGTCGAACACTGCCTTGACGGCTTTCATGTACTCGATCTCAACCTCTGAACGGCTATAGGTCAAGTAGTCACGTTTGGTCATGCCCACGCCGTGTTCGGCGGAAATCGAACCGTTGTACTTCTCGACGGTTTCGAACACCCACTTGTTGACCGTGGCGCACTTGGCGAAGAACTCGTCCTTGCTCAGGTTATCCGGCTTGAGGATGTTCAAGTGCAGGTTGCCGTCGCCGATGTGACCAAACCAGACGATTTCGAAATCCGGATAGTGTTGGCCGACGATCGCGTCGATTTCCTTGAGGAACGCCGGCACTTTCGACACGGTGACCGAAATGTCGTTCTTGTACGGAGTCCAGTGGGAGATGGTCTCGGAGATGTATTCGCGCAGCTTCCAGAGGTTCTGCAACTGGGTTTCACTCTGGCTCATCACACCGTCCAGCACCCAGCCCTGCTCGACGCAGTGTTCGAAGGTTTCCAGGGCGTGGTTGGCCACTTCTTCAGTGGTCGCTTCAAATTCCAGCAGCGCGTAAAACGGGCAATCGGTTTCGAAAGGCGCCGGAACATCACCGCGCGCCATGACTTTGGCCAGGGCCTTGTCGGAGAAAAATTCAAAGGCCGTCAGGTCGAGTTTGCCCTGGAAAGCGTGCAGTACCGGCATGATCGAATCGAAATCGGCGGTACCGAGCACCATGGCAGTCAGGTTTTTCGGCGCGCGATCCAGGCGCATGGTCGCTTCGACCACAAAACCCAGGGTCCCTTCGGCGCCGATGAACAGCTGACGCATGTCGTAGCCCGTGGCGTTCTTGATCAGGTCGCGGTTCAACTCAAGCAGGTCACCCTTGCCGGTGACGACCTTCATGCCGGCGACCCAGTTGCGGGTCATCCCGTAGCGAATCACTTTGATTCCGCCGGCATTGGTGCCGATATTGCCGCCAATCTGGCTGGAGCCGGCCGAGGCGAAATCTACCGGGTAGTACAGGCCCTTTTCTTCGGCGACATTCTGCAGGTGCTCGGTGACCACGCCCGGCTGGCACACGGCGGTGCGATCGGTGAGGTTTACCTCGAGAATCTGGTTCATGTAGTCGAACGACACCACCACTTCGCCGTTGGCTGCCACGGCGGCGGCGGAAAGCCCGGTACGACCGCCGGATGGCACCAGCGCCACCTTGCGTTCGTTGGCCCAACGGACAATGGCCTGAACCTGCTCGGTGGTCTTGGGAAACACGATCGCGGTGGGCGCCGGGGCGAAATGCTTGGTCCAATCCTTGCCATAAGCATTGAGGGAGTCGGCATCGGTCAGCACCTTGCCAGGCTCAACCAGGGTCTTCAGCTCATCAATCAGGGCAGGATTGGTCATCGACAGAACTCTCGAACAATTCATGGTCATCCTGAGAACGCTTCACGTCGCAGGAATGAGTGTTTAGCGGGGCGCCTATGCTAGCATACCGACCCCGCAGCATAGTGCCCAAAGGCGATTCTGCGGCGACGGCGTTCCTGCCGTCCGGGGTCAGCGTCTGCTGACTTCCTGCCATTTTTCTCCGGGATACAGGTTTACGCAGATGAGCAAGACTTCTCTCGATAAGAGCAAGATCAAGTTCCTTCTTCTCGAAGGCGTCCACCAATCGGCTGTCGACGTCCTCAAGGCGGCGGGCTACACCAGCATCGAGTACCTCACTGGTTCTCTGCCGGAAGCCCAACTGAAGGAAAAGATCGCTGATGCGCACTTCATCGGCATTCGCTCCCGCACGCAACTGACCGAAGAGATCTTCGATCACGCGAAGAAGCTCGTCGCTGTCGGTTGCTTCTGCATCGGCACCAACCAGGTCGACCTGAACGCGGCTCGCGAACGCGGGATCGCAGTATTCAACGCACCGTACTCCAACACTCGCTCCGTAGCCGAGCTGGTGCTGGCCGAAGCGATTCTGTTGTTGCGTGGCATCCCCGAGAAAAACGCTTCCTGCCATCGTGGCGGCTGGATCAAGAGCGCGGCCAATTCCTTCGAAATCCGCGGCAAGAAGCTGGGCATCGTCGGTTACGGCTCGATCGGTACCCAACTGTCGGTACTGGCTGAAGGCCTCGGCATGCAAGTGTACTTCTATGACACCGTGACCAAGCTGCCACTGGGTAACGCGACCCAGGTCGGCAACCTGCACGACCTGCTGGGCATGTCCGACATCGTCACCCTGCATGTCCCGGAAACCGCTGCGACCCAGTGGATGATCGGCGAGAAGGAAATCCGCGCCATCAAAAAGGGCGGCATCCTGATCAACGCTGCGCGCGGCACCGTGGTCGAGCTGGACGCCCTGGCGGACGCGATCAAGGACAAACACCTGATCGGCGCAGCCATCGACGTGTTCCCGGTAGAACCGCGCTCCAACGACGAAGAGTTCGAAAGCCCGCTGCGTGGCCTGGACAACGTGATCCTGACCCCGCACATCGGTGGTTCCACCGCCGAGGCGCAGGCCAACATCGGCCTGGAAGTGGCCGAGAAGCTGGTCAAGTACAGCGACAACGGTACTTCGGTATCGTCGGTGAACTTCCCGGAAGTGGCCCTGCCGGCTCACCCTGGCAAGCACCGCCTGCTGCACATCCACGAGAACATTCCGGGCGTGATGAGCGAGATCAACAAGGTCTTCGCCGAAAACGGCATCAACATTTCCGGTCAGTTCCTGCAGACCAACGAGAAAGTCGGCTACGTCGTGATCGACGTCGACGCCGACTACTCGGAGATCGCCCAGGAGAAGCTGCAGCACATCAACGGCACCATTCGTTGCCGCGTACTGTTCTGACAGCGATGTTGAGCGACAAAAAAGGGAGCCTTCGGGGCTCCCTTTTTTCTGCCTGCGAAAAGTTACTCCACAGTCACGGTGATCTTTTTCGACACGATCGGCGGATCGAACGGAATGTGCCCGCTGTCACCCAGCTCAAGCTGCAAGGTGTGCTTGCCTGGCGGCAGCTTGATGGTCGCTTCGGTCTGCGCCTTGCCGAAATGCATGTGGTTGGCGTCCGTCGGAATCGGCTGACCGGCGGCTGGGAGCTCTTTGACATCGATCAGCAGGTGGTGGTGACCGGTGTGTTTGGTCGTATCGCCAGCCGGGGCCAGGGAAATGTCCTTGACGCCAAACTTGACCTTGAATTCCTGTGGCACCTTGGCGCCGTCTTCGGGCGACACGATGAACGCTTCTGCTCCCTTGGGAGCCGGAGTGGCTGCCGTTGCCAGCATCGAAGCCCCCATCAACAGGCCAGCCAATGCTGCTCGTGACATAAAGGTTTTCATTCTCTTCTCCAGTTTTTACGTAAAATCTGCGCAGTCATGACAACTTCATGACCATTTGTTGTCGAAGGCACTCGACAACCATAGCAAAGCGAGCCGATCCAGAGCCTCGCAATAATGAATTCAAAGGAGTGACCATGCGTTTTTTGCCTGGCCTGATCTGCCTGCTACCCCTTTTGAGCCCACTGGCTCATGCCGAGTTGATTGACGACATCAACGACCGTGGCGAACTACGCATCGCTCTTGAGGCTAATACACCACCCTTCAATTTCAAGGACGACGGCAAGCTCGCCGGCTTTGAAGTCGAACTGGGCCAGCTGCTGGCCCAAGAGCTGGACGTGCGGGCCGACTTCGTCGTTGCCAATGCCAGTGAGCTGTTGCCTGGGGTTGAAAGCGGCAAATACGATGTCGCCATCAACCACATAGCACTGACCCCGGATCTGAAGGATCGTTTCGACTTCACCGAACCTTACAGCTATGCCAAGGCAGATCTGATCGCGCAGAAAGAACCGGAGCCGCGCTCGATGCTGCTGGTACAGACCCTGGCGCAGGACAAACCCAAGGCGGCTGCGCCGGTGCGCCTGGCCATCCCGTTCCAGAAGGGCAACCCGGCGTTTCATGCCAGCCTGGAGAATGCGCTGGGGCGGATCAAGGCGGACGGACGCCTGCAGGCACTGTCGCAGAAGTGGTTTGGTGCGGATACGAGTGTGGCGCCGAAGCCCTGAGCCGAGGCAGATGGATAACCCAGGGGGCGCGAGCTGCTCGCGATGAGGCCGGCATATCCAGCTAAGGTGTTGAGGGACAGGCCGCCATCGCGAGCAGGCTCGCTCCCACAGCAGATGTGTTCGGGCGGTTAGTCTTGTGTGGTCAAAGCACGGGCCGCTTCCGGCAGTTGCAGCTCGCTGAAGACTTGCACCCCGTAGCGTCGCAGCAATGCCGCAGTGACGCCCTCACCGCTGACCTTCACACCGCTGAACGTCCCGTCGTAAGTCAACAGATTCCCGCACGACGGGCTGTTGGCCTTCAGCACCGCAATCCGGATGCCGTGCTTTTGCACCAGTTCCAGGGCCTGATACGCCCCCGACAGGAACTCGGCGCTGACATCCGCACCATCAGTGGTGATGACCGCCGCCCGCCCATCCAGCACTTCACCGCCCTGCCCGCCGGGGATTTCCGCGGCAGCCCGGGGAGTCGGCAAGCCGCCGGCCACCTCGGGGCACAAAGGCACGACCCGACCCTCATCGACCCATTGCTGCAACTGATCGAAAGGCCCACTGGCACCGCCGTCGTAGCGAACGCGGTGACCCAGCAGGCAGCGGCTTACCAGAATTTTCTGCATGGTCAGAAGGGCTCGTTGCCGCGTCGCCGGAACCAGCCGGTCAACGACAGGCGATTTCGGCTGGCGGGCAGGACTTCGTGGGGCACTTCGCCGGACAGGAAGACCACCAGGCAGCCGCCGGTTGGCACGACGTCATGCTGCACGCCTTCGTCCAGGTACATGCGCAACTGGCCACCGTGCTCGGGTAGCCAGGCATCATTCAGGTAGACCACCGCCGACACCATGCGCCGGTCGTCGTCGCGAAAGCGATCGACGTGCTTGAGGTAAAAAGCGCCTGGCGGGTACAACGCGAAATGGCTTTCGAAATCCTCCAGGCCGAGGAACAGGCCCCGATTCATCGCCTCGCGCAGGCTGTCCATCAGCTGTAGATAACTGTCACACGCCAGCGCCTGGCCGGGCTCGATCCACTGAATGCGGTCACCACGAATGCCCTCGCGAATCTCCGAAGTGGGCCCGCGACCCACGGCGGCAGGCGCCAATTCACCTTCGGCTGAACGTTTATGGCACTCAGCAGCCAGTTCCCGGGTCAGACCCAGAGGCAGGAAAATATTCTGCTGCGACCAGCCATGTGTGGCCAGGTCGTCGACGATACGTAACAGCAGCGGATGATCAGAGGGTATTTGCATGGCGCGCATAGTATTCCTGTGCCTGCAAATCCGACAGAGCCGTGCAGCGGCTTGATACGAATTCTCGACAAGTCCGAATGCCACACGGAGAATAGTCGCCTGCTGACAGGAGTCCCTAATGCGTCGTTTGCTTTTCTCACTGTTGATGTTCTGCGTTTTACCCGCCTGGGCAGACGACCACGACCAGTTGTACAAGGTCGCCGGTTGGCCGGAACAACGCGCGCATTTTAACGATGCCTTGTCGGCGGCACAGCAGCGTTACCAGAACAGCCTGCCACCGGCAGTGTTCCAGGCATTGGTGAACAACAGCAATCAGCGTTTTGCGCCTCAAGCGGTCGATCAGCGGGCGGAAGCGCAGCTGCGCAAGACCCTGGCCGATCCCAAGCCGGCATTGGCCTTTTTCCAGTCACCGCTGGGCAAGAAAATCGTCGCGGCGGAGTTGCTGGCAACCCGCCGCGATCAGCTGGCGAAGAATGCCAAGGGCTTGCCGAAAATCGAGGCCAGTGACACGCGCCTGCTGATCATCGGACATCTGGCCCAGGCCCTGCCTGCGCGCGAAGCGGGCGCCGAGGTCAGCCTGGCGATTGCCGGCGTCGCGGCGGACAGTCTGAGCTCCATGATCCCCGGCCTGCTGGGCGGCGGCCAGGCTCAGGGCATGCTGAATGGTCAGCGCCAGCGCCTGATGGACCAGATCGGCAGCGACCTGAACAACACCTTGCTGTACGTCTATCGCGACCTGTCGGATACCGAGCTGGAAGAGTTCGCGACCTTTGCCGAATCGACTGAAGGCAAGGCTTATTACCAGGCGGCGCTGGCGGCTATTCGGGCGGGGTTGGCGGTGGGGCAGACTAACCTTGGCCAATAATTTTCAGTGCCTGGCATGACGCCATCGCGGGCCTTCACTGCCACTACAAATTCCGCCCCTTGATCCGCTTGGTCAAGAACCCGAAATACTCCGCCCGCAAAGCCAGCGTTTCATTCGCCAGATGATGCCGCGCCTCAGGCAGCATCAACACCTGCGGCCGGTCGAATTTGGCCCGCAACACCCCAAGGTTATGCTGCCAGTCCACCGTCATGTCCGCCTGCCCCTGCACGATCAGCGGCCGACGCAAGCTGTGCGGTGCTGCCTCGATGCGCTTGACCCAACGGGCGAGCGCGCCTACCCAGGCGGTGGGCAGGCGCAGCGGTTGTAGCGGGTCTGCTTGCAGGAAGGGCAGGAAGTCCGGATCGTTGGAGTTTTCGCTGAAGCGCCGGGCGATACCTTTGACGAAGGGCCTGAGCAGGTGATAACTCAATTGTGACCAACCCCACGCCCGTGGTCGAACCAGTGGCGACAGCAAAATCACCTGGCCCTGGGCTGGGCTTTGCGCGCCCGCGTTGAGCACATGATCAATCACAATCGCACCCCCGGTGCTTTGCCCGCACAAGTGCCACGGCTGCGGCAGATCAATCGACTTCGCTTCGGCGAACAAGCCCTGCAGCGTGTCCTGGTACTCGCTGAAATCCCGAATGCTCGCCCGCTCGCCACTGGACAGGCCATGCCCCGGCAGGTCGCAGGCAATGACGGCGAAGCCCTGATCCAGCGCCCAGTCGATCACGTGCCGATACAACCCGGTGTGATCGTAGAAACCGTGAAACAGGAACAACGTCGCTTTCGCCCGCGCCGGCCACCAGAACTGACTGACCAGCTGATAACCACCCGCCTCGAATCGGCCCAGGCCAGTGCGCAGTTCGCGCCCGGGAAAATCCAGGCCATAAAAGTGCCGATACGCCCGCGCTTGCTCCGACAATGGCTGGGCATCGGCCAATGGCCGCAGGCTGGCGCGCAAGTGATCGGGGGCGAAAGTGGCAGACATGAGCAATTTCCAGCGAGTGAAACGGACTTTATCGGCCTGCGATATTCATCTGTCCCGGCAAGCATGGCAAGCTAACCGACCTCCAAGGAAAGCATTCCATGCGCCCGGCCTACCGCACCACACTGCTCGCCAGCCTGCTCACCCTCGTGTGCGCCGTCGTACTGTGGGCGGCATACGACTGGTTTCAAGGTCGCTACCTGCGCGCATTCAGCGAACATACGGCAGTATTCTCCGGCGACCCCTTGCGTCTGCCGGACGACCTTGCAGGCCCCGGGGCCATTCGCCTGGTGCACTTCTGGGACCCTGCGTGCCCCTGCAATGTCGGCAACCAGCAGCATCTCAGTGAGCTTGTCGAGCGTTATGTTCCACAGGGCATCGAGTTCTACTCGGTGCAAAAACCCGGTAGCCACGGTCAGTTACCGAGCACCCTGGGCGGGCTGAAAAACATCAACGTGTTGCCTGGCTCCGAGCAGATCCCCGCCAGCCCCGCCGTGGCGATATGGGATCGAACCGGCAAACTGGCCTATTTTGGCCCCTACAGCGAAGGCCTGACGTGCAATTCCAGTAACAGCTTCATCGAACCGATCCTGCAGGCGCTGAACGAAGGGCGTGAGGTGAGCGCCACTCACACACTGGCGGTGGGGTGTTACTGCCCCTGGCCTGTGGCGGCAACGAAGTAGGGAAGATCCGGCAATACGAATCCCTCCTAAGGGCGATGGGCCGTCGCGGCAGGTCGTGTTAAACAGTGTCGCCAGGGAATTGCTGTCACTCATAACAAGAACAAGGAATCACCATGAAACGCCTCCTGACCGTTCTCGTCCTGCTGGTTGTGCTGCTCGTCGCCGGCGCTGGCTGGTACGTCTATAGCAAACAGCCGACGCGCACGGGCATGGTTGAACTGCAACACCTGCAGGGTCCGGTCACGGTGCGCTACGACGAACGCGGCGTCCCGCATATCCGCGCCGAAAACGAACCCGACCTGTACCGCGCGCTGGGCTATGTGCACGCCCAGGACCGGCTGTTCCAGATGGAAGTCCTGCGTCGCCTCGCCCGAGGTGAACTGGCCGAAGTGCTGGGGCCCAAACTGCTCGATACCGACAAGCTGATGCGTAGCCTGCGCATCCGGGAGCGCGCTGAGACCTACTTCGCCAGCCTGGATCAACAGTCGCCGGCGTTTATCGCCATGCAGGCGTATCTGGACGGCATCAATCAGTACCAGGACAGCCATGCGCGACCGGTGGAGTTCGACGTGCTGGGCATCCCCAAGCGCCCGTTTACCGCACAGGACACCATCAGCATCGCCGGCTACATGGCCTACAGTTTCGCCGCAGCGTTTCGTACCGAGCCCCTGCTGACCTACGTGCGTGATCAACTCGGCGCGAACTACCTCAATGTGTTCGATCTCGACTGGCAGCCCAAAGGCGTGCTGGCCAGTCAGCAGGGTGGCGCTGCCAGGCCCCTTGCCAGTGTCGACTGGAAGGACCTCAACGCCCTCGCCCGACTGAGTGAACAGGCCCTGGCGGAGCACGGCCTGCCGCAGTTCGAAGGCAGCAACGCCTGGGTCGTCGCCGGCAGCCGCACCAAGAGCGGCAAGCCGCTGCTGGCGGGTGACCCGCACATTCGCTTCTCGGCGCCGTCGGTATGGTATGAGGCGCAGCTCTCGGCACCCGGCTTTGACCTTTACGGTCACTATCAGGCGCTGATGCCGTTTGCGTCACTCGGCCTGAATCACGATTTCGGCTGGAGCATCACCATGTTCCAGAACGATGACCTGGACCTGATCGCGGAGAAGGTCAATCCGGACAATCCCAACCAGGTCTGGTATCGCGGCAAGTGGGTGGACATGACCTCCAGCGAGCAGCAGATCGCGGTTAAGGGTCAGGCCCCAGTGACCCTGGTACTGCGCCAGTCGCCCCATGGGCCGATCGTCAACGATGCGCTGGGCGCGAACGTGGGCAAGACCCCGATCGCCATGTGGTGGGGCTTCCTCGAAAGCCCCAATCCGATTCTCGAAGGCTTCTACCAGCTCAACCGCGCCGACACCCTGGCCAAGGCGCGCAGTGCCGCAGCCAAGGTCCAGGCGCCCGGCCTGAACATCGTCTGGGCCAATGCCAAGGGCGACATCGGCTGGTGGGCGGCAGCGCAGCTACCCAAGCGTCCCGCAGGGGTGCGGGGTGGCTTTATTCTCGATGGCAGCACTGCCGAGGCGGAGAAGGACGGCTTCTACCCGTTCAGCGCCAACCCTCAGGAAGAAAATCCGTCGCGGGGCTACATCGTGTCGGCCAACTTCCAGCCGGTATCGCCAACCGGCATGGACATCCCCGGGTACTACAACCTGGCGGATCGTGGCCAGCAGCTCAATCGCCAGCTCGGCGACAAAGCCGTCAAGTGGGACCTGGAAGCCAGCCAGAAGCTGCAACTGGGCACCACCACCGGCTACGGGCCACGCTTGCTCGCCCCATTGTTGCCGGTGTTACGCGAAGTGGTGAGCGATCCTGCCGAACTGCGGCTGGTGGAGCAACTGGCCCGGTGGCAAGGTGATTACCCGCTGGACTCCACCAGTGCCACGCTGTTCAACCAGTTCCTGTTCAACCTGACTGACGCAACCATGCATGACGAGCTGGGCGATGGGTTTTTCGAAACCCTGCTGTCGACCCGGGTGATCGATGCAGCACTGCCGCGCCTGGCCGCCAGCGCGGATTCACCGTGGTGGGACAACCGCGACACCCTCGTCAGGGAAACCCGCGCCGACACGGTCAAGGTGGCATGGCAAGCGAGCCTGGCGCACCTTCGGAACACGCTTGGCGCAGACTTCGCGCAGTGGCAGTGGGGCAAGGCGCATACCCTGACCCATGGTCATCCGGTAGGGCAGCAAAAACCGCTGGACCAGGTCTTCAACGTCGGGCCCTTCGCAGCGCCGGGCACTCATGAAGTCCCCAACAACCTGTCGGCGAAGATCGGCCCGGCGCCCTGGCCTGTCACCTATGGCCCGTCGACCCGGCGCCTGATCGACTTCGCCGACCCGGCCCACAGCCTGACCGTCAACCCGGTCGGTCAGAGCGGCGTGCCCTTTAACAGCCACTATGAAGACCAGGCCGAGGCGTATATCGAAGGGGTTTATTTCCAGGCTTACCTCAATGAGGAGGAAGTGGCGGCGAATACGCGCAGTACTTTGAAGTTGGTGCCAGTGGCTCAGTAGATTTGTGTTGGCTAGGCTGACGCCTTCGCGGGCAAGCCCGCTCCCACAGGATTTGCGCCGTACACATAATTCGTAATCGGCGCGACCATTGTGGGAGCGGGCTTGCCCGCGATGGGGCGCGCATGGACACCCCAGACCTCTGCCTCACACCACCACCGCAAAATTCAGCCTGAACTGCTGGGGCGTCACCCCCAGCCGCCGGTTGAACACACTGCGCATGTGCTGTGCATCGCGAAAACCACACTGATACGCCACTGTCTTCAGTGGTGCACGGGTGCTCTCCAGCAACACCCGCGCCGCATCCAACCTCGCTCTTTCGACGAACTCCGCCGGGGTGATCTTCGCTTCCCGGGCGAACACCCGGGAAAAATTACGGGTGCTCATGTTTGCGGCGTTGGCCAGGTCGGCGATGGTCAGGTCCCCGGTGAGGTTGGCCAGCACATGGAGCTGCACCAGCGCCACCGCCGAGGTCGGTTCGGCATGGGGCGTGAGGAATGGACTGAACTGCGACTGCCCGCCCGAGCGCTGGGTGAACACCACCAGGCGCTTCGCCACGCTCAAGGCGACTTCCGGGCCGTGATCCTGGGCCAGCAGGAACAGCGACAGATCAATCCCTGCAGTCACTCCCGCCGAGGTGTACAGCGCACCATCCTGCACGTACAGCCGGTCGGCTTCGACACGCGTACCAGGACATAAAGCGGCCAGCGCCGCCGCATCGCCCCAGTGGGTGGTCACCGTTTTGCCTTCCAGCAGCCCGGCTCGGGCAAGCATGAATGCGCCATTGCAGATCGAGCCGAACCGTTGCGCCCGAGCGCTGGCGTCGCGCAGCCAGGCATCAAAAGTCGCGCCGAAATTCATGTACGGCAACTGCGGGCCGCCGGCCACCAGAAGCAGGTCATAGTCCTCCAGCGCTTCGCAGTAATGCCGATGGGCATTGACTGCCAAACCGTTGGAACAGGCCATCACCCCATGCTCGACACCAATGACTTCCAGGCGATAGTGGTCGGCCCGTGCCAGGAAACGATTGGCCTCGGAAAACACATCCATGGGCCCGGTGACGTCCAGGGACTGAACGCCGGCAAAGACCACGATGGCAACGGTTTTACTCATGACAGACTTGCCCCCATTCAATGCCCCCTGCAGGAGTGAGCTCGCTCGCAATGGACTCAATGGCGCCATTTCGTCCAGCCAGCCCTCTTCATCGTTCACCTCCATCGCGAGCAAGCTCGCGCCTACAGGAACTTAGCCAATCGCGGCGCAACAAGCGAGGCTGGCGCGATATGCATGTTCATTGGCAAGGATCGCAGCCATGGCTTGATTGTCCGCTGTGTGGTGCAGGAACAGACTTGTTCCATCAGCGCCACCAAGGCGTTCCCCACGAGGAAAGCACCCATGAGCAGCCACATCGCCGGCATCCAGATCCCCGACAGCGCCCTGGCCAGGGCCACCACCGAATACATTCGCGACGTCGAGTCAGACCTGCTTTATCACCACTCTCGCCGGGTGTTCCTGTTCGGCGCTCTTAGCGGCGAACGCCAGCAGTTGGCCTACGACCCGGAACTACTCTACGTCGGCGCGATGTTTCATGACCTGGGCCTGGTGGAAAGCCACCGCTCTGCCGATGAGCGTTTCGAGGTCGACAGCGCGAACGCCGCCAAAGCCTTCCTCAAGCCCTATGGCTTAAGCGATGACGACATCGAACAGGTGTGGTTATCGATTGCCTTGCACACCACGCCGGGAGTGCCGCAACACCTTCGCCCCAACGTGGCCCTGGTAACAGCCGGGGTCGAGATGGATGTACTGGGCATCGATTACGCGGCGTTTTCCACCGTGCAGCGCGAAGCGGTGGTGCATGCGCATCCACGGGGTGAAGGGTTCAAGGAGTGCATCCTGTGTGCCTTTGCCAACGGCTTCAAGGACAAGCCAGGCACCACCTTCGGCACGGTGAATGCGGATGTGCTGGTGGACAGTGAGCCAGGTTTCAAGCCGATGAACTTCGTCGAGATCATCCGCAAGTCCCCGTGGATTTCCTGACCGCTGAAAAACCTGTGGAAGACTTCATGCTGCGGGGCTGCCGCACCTGGACTCCGCACCCAGCGAACAGCCCTTGCCGGCGTGAGCCTGCTCGCGATTGCGGACTGACATTCAACATCTTCGTTGAACGTTAAACCTTCATCGCGAGCAGGCTCGCTCCCACAGGTGTTCGAGCCTACAGACTCAAACGGCTTCCGGTGCCTGCGCGCGACGCACGTCCGGTTGCTTCCATGAGTCGGCAGCGCTTTCCTCAATGGCCTGCTGGATCGCTTTCTTGCGCGACTCTTCCGCACGACGGCTGAAGAACCACACCAGGAAGGTCACCAGCGACACCGCCAGCAGAATCAAACTGGCCACGGCGTTGATCTCAGGCTTCACGCCCAGGCGCACGGCCGAGAACACTTCCATCGGCAAGGTCGTAGAACCCGGCCCGGAAACGAAACTCGCCAACACCAGGTCATCCAGGGACAACGCGAAGGACATCATGCCCCCCGCTGCCAGCGATGGCGCGATCATCGGGATGGTGATCAGGAAGAACACCTTCCACGGCCGTGCGCCAAGGTCCATGGCGGCCTCTTCGATGGACAGGTCCAGCTCACGCAGGCGCGCCGACACCACCACCGCCACATACGCCGCACAGAACGTCGTGTGAGCGATCCAGATGGTGACGATGCCACGTTCCTGGGGCCAGCCGATCATCTGTGCCATTGCCACGAACAGCAGCAACAACGACAGACCGGTAATCACCTCGGGCATCACCAGCGGCGCGGTGACAAGGCCACCGAACAACGTGCGCCCCTTGAAGTGGGTGATTCGGGTCAACACGAAGGCCGCCAGTGTACCCAGCGCTACCGCCGCGACCGCCGTGTAGCAGGCGATCTCCAGCGAGCGCAGCACCGAGCCCATCAGTTGGCTGTTGTCCATCAGGCCGACGTACCACTTGATCGACCAGCCGCCCCATACCGTCACCAGTTTCGAGGCGTTGAACGAGTAGATCACCAGGATCAGCATCGGCGCGTAGATGAACAGCAGTCCCACTACCAGCATGAAACTCGAGAAACGGAAGCGCTTCATTCCTTGCCCTCCATCTCTTTGGCCTGGCTACGGTTGAACAGGATGATCGGCACGATCAGGATCGCCAGCATCACCACCGCCAGGGCAGACGCCACCGGCCAGTCACGGTTGTTGAAGAATTCCTGCCACAGCACTTTACCGATCATCAGGGTTTCCGGACCGCCGAGCAGTTCCGGGATGACGAACTCACCCACGACCGGAATGAACACCAGCATGCAGCCAGCGACGATGCCGTTCTTGGACAATGGAATGGTGATTTTCCAGAAGCTGTTGAACGTGCTTGAGCCCAGGTCGGAGGCCGCCTCCAGCAGGCTGTTGTCATGCTTCACCAGGTTGGCGTAAAGCGGCAGGATCATGAACGGCAGGTAGGAATAAACCACGCCGATATACACCGCCAGGTTGGTGTTGAGAATCTGCAGCGGTTCGTTGATCCAGCCCATGGTCATCAGGAAGCCGTTGAGCAGGCCGTTGTTACTGAGGATGCCCATCCACGCATACACGCGGATCAGGATCGCGGTCCAGGTCGGCATCATGATCAGCAGCACCAGCACCGTCTGCATCTCTTTGCGGGCACTGGCGATGGCGTAGGCCATCGGATAGCCGATCAGCAGGCAGAGGACAGTGCTGATCAGCGCCATCTTCAACGAGCCAAGATACGCGGCGATGTACAGCTCGTCGTCGCCCAGCATCGCGTAGTTGCCCAGGTTCAACAGCACCTGGAGCTTCTGGTCGATGAAGCTGTAGATCTCGGTGTACGGCGGAATGGCCACGTCGGCTTCGGCGAAGCTGATCTTCAATACGATGAAGAACGGCAACATGAAGAACAGGAACAGCCAGATGAACGGAACCCCGATGACCAGCTGGCGGCCACCGGGAATTATTCGATTGAGGCGGCGTTTGAATTTGCGCATGTTCATGAGCGAAGTACCACGCCGCTATCGTCTTCCCACCACACATACACCTGGTCGCCCCAGGTCGGACGCTGGCCTCGACGCTCGGCGTTGGCCACGAATGACTGCACCAGCTTGCCGCTTGGCAGCTCGACGTAGAACACCGAGTGGCCGCCCAGGTAGGCGATGTCGTGGACCTTGCCGCTGGACCAGTTGTATTCGCACGTCGGCATGTCGGCGGTAACCAGCAGTTTTTCCGGACGGATCGCGTAGGTGACCGACTTGTCCTGCACCGAGGTGCTGATGCCGTGGCCCACGTAGATTTTGCGGTCCAGGTCCTTGCAGGTAATGATCGCGTGGCCTTCGGCGTCGTCGATGACTTCGCCTTCGAAGATGTTCACGTTACCGATGAATTCACAGACCAGGCGGCTGGTCGGGGTTTCGTAGATGTCGATCGGGCTGCCGATCTGGGCGATCCAGCCCAGGTGCATGATCGCGATGCGCTCGGCCATGGTCATGGCCTCTTCCTGGTCGTGGGTCACCATGACGCAGGTTACACCGACTCGTTCGATGATCTCGACCAGCTCCAGCTGCATCTGCGAGCGCAGTTTCTTGTCCAGTGCGCCCATTGGCTCATCGAGCAGCAACAGCTTCGGCCGCTTGGCCAGGGAGCGCGCCAGGGCCACACGCTGACGCTGGCCGCCAGACAGTTGATGCGGCTTGCGCTTGGCGTACTGGCTCATCTGCACCAGCTTGAGCATTTCGGCTACGCGGGCGTCGACTTCGGCCGCGGGAATCTTGTCCTGCTTGAGGCCGAAGGCAATGTTCTGTGCCACGGTCATGTGCGGGAACAAGGCGTAGGACTGGAACATCATGTTGATCGGCCGCTCGTACGGCGGCATATCGGTGATGTCCACACCGTCGAGGAAAATGCGCCCCTCCGTAGGCCGTTCGAAGCCCGCAAGCATGCGCAGCAACGTGGACTTGCCCGATCCCGAACCGCCGAGCAGGGCGAAAATCTCGCCTTTCTTGATTTCCAGGGACACATCGTCCACGGCAATCGTCTCGTCGAACTTCTTCGTGACCCGGTCGATTTTGACCAGCACCTGTTTAGGTGTCTGGTCGCCCTCGAGGGCTTTCTTGTAGGCGCCGGAGGCAACTGCCATTTACGAAACTCCCAAAAAAACAGAGTGCAGTTCGCTCAAGGTGAGCCAACCTTGGATAGTTTTGAAGCTATTTACCCGACTTGACCTTGGTCCAGCTGCGGGTCATCAAACGTTGAATATTGGGTGGCAGCTCGATGGACACGTAGGTCTTGTCGAGGACTGCCTGCGGTGGATAAACCGCTTCGTCGGTGCGAATGGACTGCTCCATCAGTTTGTCCGACCCAGGGTTAGGGTTGGCGTAGCCGACGTAGTCACTGACCTGGGCGATGACCTCAGGTTTCAGCAAATAGTTAATGAAGGCGTGGGCTTCCTTGACGTTGCTCGAGTCCTTTGGAATCGCCAGCATGTCAAACCACAGCGCGCCACCTTCCTTGGGAATCGAGTAGGCGATGTTCACGCCCTTCTTCGCTTCTTCAGCGCGGTTTTTCGCCTGGAACATGTCGCCGGAGAAACCGATAGCCACGCAGATGTCGCCGTTGGCCAGGTCCGAGATGTACTTGGAGGAGTGGAAGTAAGTCACGTAAGGCCGCACCGCCAGCAACTTGGCCTCAGCCTTCTTGTAGTCCTGCGGGTTGGTACTGTTGGCATCCAGGCCCATGTAGTTGAGCACTGTCGGCATCATTTCGTCAGCCGAATCGAGGAAGGCGACACCACAGCTGTGAAGCTTCTTGATGTTCTCCGGCTCGAACAGCACGGCCCAGGAATCGATCTTGTCGACACCCAGTACCGCCTTGACCTTATCGACGTTGTAACCGATGCCGTTAGTGCCCCACAGGTACGGCACGGCATAGAGGTTGCCGGGATCGTTCTGCTCCAGGCGCTTGAGCAGCACTGGGTCGAGGTTCGAATAGTTGGGCAGCTTCGACTTGTCGAGTTTCTGGAATGCGCCCGCCTTGATCTGTTTGCCCAGGAAGTGGTTGGACGGCACGACGACGTCGTAACCGGTGCGCCCGGCCAGCAACTTGCCTTCCAGGGTTTCGTTGGAGTCGAAGACGTCATACACCGGCTTGATGCCGGTTTCTTTCTGGAAGTCTTCCAGGGTGGTCTGACCGATGTAATCCGACCAGTTATAAATATGCACCGTACCGGCAGCCTGGGCACCGAAAGCAACTGTCAGTCCGGCAGCCATCAACAGGGCATTGCGAAACAAAGAAGAAATAGGCAAGTGGAGGTCCTCTGAAATTAGTTGGGCCCAAGTTGCCCCGCGCTGCATGACAGCCCTCGACTGCCCGACAACAAACCGGCGCGCAACTTACCCTCGAAAAACCGTTCCAGCAAAACTTTTATGCATATAGCCCTGTAGGAGCTCGCTCGCGATGGTCGCCAACGATAACCAGGGAGGCCTGACACCCAACGGTGCTCCAGCGTTCTTCGCGAGCGAGCTCGCTCCTACAGGTTTATTTATTTACCCGATTTGATCTTGGTCCAGCTGCGGGTCAGGATTCGCTGGGTAGCGGCCGGCAAGTCGGCAATCGCGTACAGCTTGGCCAGAACGTCGGCTGGTGGATAAACGCCCGGGTCGCTGGTGATGTCTTTATCAACCAGCGCTGTTGCCGCTGCGTTACCGTTCGGGAAGCGCACGGCGTTGGTGATCTCCGCCATGATTTCCGGCTTCATCAGGAAGGTCATGAACTTGTAGGCACCTTCGACGTTTTCGGCATCTTTAGGGATGGCGACCATGTCGTAGAAGCTGCCAGCACCTTCTTTGGGAATGTTGTAGCTGACCTTCACCTTGTCACCGGCTTCAGCCGCACGGGACTTGGCCTGGTAGATGTCGCCCGAGTAACCGATGGCCACACAGATGTTGCCGTTGGCGAGGTCGGAGATGTACTTGGACGAATGGAAGTAGCCGATCGAAGGACGGACTTTCAGGAACAGTGCTTCAGCTTCAGCCAGCTGTTTCTTGTCCTGGCTGTCGGTCGGATAGCCCAGGTAGTGCAGCGCCACCGGAATCATCTCGGTTGGCGAATCGAGGACACTGATGCCGCATGATTTCAGCTTGGCAGCATTTTCAGGCTTGAAGATCAGGTCCCAGGAATTGGTTGGTGCATCGGCACCCAGTGCTGCCTTGACCTTTTCGTCGTTGAAGCCGATACCGATCGAACCCCACATGTACGGGAATGCATGTTCGTTACCCGGATCGCTCACCGATACCGCTTTGAGCAGGTCGGTATTGAGGTTTTTCCACAACGGCAGTTTGGACTTGTCGAGTTTCTGGTAAACGCCAGCCTTGATCTGCTTGGCCAGGAAGTTGTTCGACGGCACGACGATGTCGTAGCCGGACTTGCCTGCCAGCAACTTCGCCTCCAGCGTTTCGTTGCTGTCGAATACGTCGTAGACCACCTTGATGCCCGACTCGGCTTCGAACTTCTTGACGGTGTCCGGCGCGATGTAATCAGACCAGTTGTATACGTGCAGAACCTTGTCGTCCGCTTGAACTGCGCCTGCCATCATGCCCATCAGGGACATGGCCAGGAGGGTCTTGCCAGCTATCTTCATACCTAATGCCTTCATGGGTAATGCTCCAATTTTTCTTTTTAACCACGTGCTCAGCGGCCTTTGCCGGGCATCTGAAACAACCGGTAGTCTGGCAAGATCCGAGGCAGCCTTTCAAGGAAAGACCCATCCTTTGTTTGCCCTGAGCGAAATGCAAACCTTGCACCCCGCTCAGAGCCTAGCACTTAGGCTTGCAGCGCACTCAGTGTCAGGTCCAGGCACTTGCGAGCCTTGGTCACCAGCTCATCGATTTCCGCCTTGGTGATCACCAGTGGCGGAGCAATGATCATGGTGTCGCCGACGGCGCGCATGATCAGGCCGTTGTCGAAGCAGAAGGTGCGGCAAATCATGCCGACGCCTTTACCTTCGTAACGCTTGCGAGTGGCCTTGTCCTGGACCAGTTCGATGGCCCCCAGCAGCCCTACCCCACGTACTTCGCCCACCAGTGGGTGATCGTTCAGTTCCCGCAGGCGACTTTGCAAATACGGTGCCGTTTCTGCGTGGACGTGCTCGATGATTTTTTCATCACGGATGATGCGAATGTTTTCCAGCGCCACCGCAGCCGCCACCGGGTGACCGGAATAGGTGAAACCGTGGTTGAAGTCGCCGCCTTCGTTGAGCACTGCCACCACTTCGTCGCGCACGATCAGGCCACCCATAGGGATGTAGCCGGAGGTGAGGCCTTTGGCGATGGTCATCATGTCGGGCTTGAGGTCATAGAAATCGGAACCGAACCACTCGCCTGTACGACCGAAACCGCAGATCACTTCGTCCGCCACGAAAAGGATGTCGTACTTGGCGAGGATTTCCTTGATGCGCGGCCAGTAGGTCTCAGGCGGAATGATCACGCCACCGGCACCCTGGATCGGCTCGGCAATAAAGGCACCGACGTTATCAACGCCGATTTCCAGAATTTTTTCTTCCAGCTGGTTGGCAGCCCACACGCCAAACTCTTCAGGCGTCATGTCGCCGCCTTCGGCGAACCAGTACGGCTGGGCAATGTGAACGATGCCTGGAATCGGCAGGTCGCCCTGTTCGTGCATATAAGTCATGCCACCCAGGCTCGCGCCGGCCACAGTGGAACCGTGATAGCCGTTCTTGCGGCTGATGATGACTTTCTTGTTCGGCTGGCCCTTGATCGCCCAGTAGTGGCGCACCATCCGTAGCATGGTGTCATTGCCTTCGGAACCGGAGCCGGTGAAGAACACGTGGTTCATGCCTTCCGGCGCGATATCGGCAATGGCCTTGGCCAGTTCCAGTACGGGAGGGTGAGCGGTCTGGAAGAACAGGTTGTAGTACGGCAGCTCGCGCATCTGCTTGCTGGCTGCGTCAGCCAGTTCGTCGCGACCGTAACCGATAGCCACACACCACAGGCCGGCCATGCCGTCGAGGATCTTGTTGCCTTCGCTGTCCCACAGGTAGACGCCCTTGGCGCTGGTGATGATGCGCGGGCCTTTTTCCTTCAGCTGCTTGAAGTCACTGAACGGTGGCAGGTGATGGTCGTTGCTCAGTGCTTGCCACTCACGGGTTTGCGGATTGTTACTAGTCATGCGAATTCTCCTAAGTTTGCAGTGAGGGCGCGGTTATTTCCTACCGCGCCGCAGCGCATCAGACGGCGAAGAGCAGGAATTCCCGCTCCCACGAACTGATCACGCGCTTGAAGTTTTCATGCTCGGCCCGCTTGACCGCGACATAGCCAGTGATGAATTTCTTGCCCAGGTACTTCTCGACGGTCGCGCTGTTTTCCATGCGCTCCAACGCGTCCTCGATGGTCAGTGGCAGGCGCAGGTTGCGGCGTTCATAACCACGTCCCACCACCGGCGCACTTGGGTTCAAGCCTTCGACCATGCCGATGTAACCGCAGAGCAGGCTCGCGGCGATCGCCAGGTAAGGGTTGGCATCGGCACCCGGCAGGCGGTTTTCCACTCGACGGTTCTGTGGCCCGGCATCCGGCACCCGCAGGCCCACCGTGCGGTTTTCTTCGCCCCACTCCACGTTTACCGGTGCCGAGGTATCCGGCAGGAAGCGGCGGAACGAGTTGACGTTCGGTGCGAACAGCGGCAGCAGCTCGGGGATCAGCTTCTGCAGCCCGCCGATGTGGTGCAGGAACAGCTGGCTCATGGTCCCGTCTTCATTAGAGAAGACATTCTTGCCGGTCTCTATGTCGATAATGCTCTGGTGCAAGTGCATCGCGCTGCCCGGCTCACCGGTCATGGGCTTGGCCATGAAGGTGGCGGCCACATCATGCTTGAGTGCCGCTTCGCGCATGGTGCGCTTGAAGATCAGGATCTGGTCGGCCAGGGACAGGGCATCACCGTGACGGAAGTTGATTTCCATCTGCGCCGTACCGTCCTCGTGGATCAGTGTGTCGAGGTCCAGCTCCTGCAGTTCGCACCAGTCATAGACGTCTTCGAACAACGGGTCGAACTCGTTCGCCGCTTCGATGGAAAACGACTGACGACCGATTTCCGGACGACCGGAACGGCCAATTGGCGGTTGCAACGGGTAGTCCGGGTCGTCACTGCGCTTGGTCAGGTAAAACTCCATTTCCGGCGCCACGATCGGCTGCCAGCCTTTGTCGGCATAGAGTTTCAGCACTTTCTTGAGCACGTTGCGCGGCGACAGCTCAATCGGGTTGCCTTGCTTGTCATAGGTGTCGTGGATCACCTGGGCGGTGGGCTCCACGGACCACGGCACCAGGTACACCGCGTTCTGGTCGGGACGGCAGATCATGTCGATGTCGGCCGGGTCGAGCAGTTCGTAATAGATGTCGTCTTCGACATAGTCGCCAGTCACGGTCTGTAACAGAACGCTTTCGGGCAGGCGCATGCCTTTTTCCGCAATGAATTTGTTGGTCGGCGAAATCTTGCCCCGGGTGATACCGGTCAGATCGGCGATCATGCATTCGACTTCTGTGATCTTGTGGTCTTTCAACCAATCGGTGAGCTGGTCGAGGTTGTGACTCATAAATGCCTCTTAGGCTGAGTTTCCGGACTCTGATAAGTCAGGCGTTGTTTGACGCATCGGCGTCGTGTGGTACAGATTGCCCTTGCAATTGCCGGGCACATGAATGCTCGCCTCGAAAGAAGCGTGGGGCAACAGGTGTATGGGTGAGGCGTGCACAATTACCGGCAGTCTGCGCTACGAAGTACGGGCCGCTGGAGTAAAACGGTTCTATATTGGATGCAGAGCCGGTAAAGAGAATGCCATCCAGACCGTCCAGAATATCGGACGCTGCCAGCTGATCGGTCTGCCGTGAGCAGCCGGTGACGCCGATTAACGGCAGGCGAGACATGAAACACCCCGGTATTATTGCTGTTATGGGTTTGATTCGAGCTTAGCCTTGTTCATTTTTTTACACAACACCCCCGTAAAAAATACAACACGGCCCGCTCAAGCCTGCGGCTGGCAATAAGCCCGAGGGCAAAAAAACGCCCCAAAGTGCCTCAAAAAAGCCTCACGGGCGCTTTTTTAGGGCAAAAAAGGCCTCGCTTGACTTCGGCATGCCGTTCGGGTTGACTGAAACCCGAAGAGATCAATGATTGATATTTTTAACAACAAAGGTGTTGCATCATGTCGGTACCCCCGCGTGCCGTTCAGCTTAACGAAGCGAACGCGTTCCTTAAGGAACATCCTGAGGTTCTGTACGTTGACCTTCTGATTGCGGATATGAATGGTGTGGTGCGCGGCAAGCGCATCGAACGCACCAGCCTCCACAAGGTTTACGAGAAAGGCATCAACCTGCCGGCCTCCCTCTTTGCCCTGGATATCAACGGCTCGACGGTGGAAAGCACCGGCCTGGGCCTGGACATCGGCGATGCTGACCGAATCTGTTATCCAATCCCTGACACCCTGTGCAACGAGCCTTGGCAGAAGCGCCCTACTGCGCAACTGTTGATGACCATGCACGAACTCGAAGGTGAACCCTTCTTCGCCGACCCCCGGGAAGTCCTGCGTCAGGTTGTCGCCAAGTTCGACGAAATGGGTCTTACGATCTGTGCCGCTTTCGAACTGGAGTTCTACCTGATCGACCAGGAGAACGTGAACGGTCGCCCGCAACCTCCGCGCTCGCCGATCTCCGGCAAACGCCCGCACTCGACACAGGTCTACCTGATCGACGACCTCGACGAATACGTCGACTGCCTCCAGGACATTCTGGAAGGTGCTAAGGAGCAAGGCATTCCTGCCGACGCGATCGTCAAGGAAAGTGCCCCGGCGCAGTTCGAAGTGAACCTGCACCACGTGGCCGACGCCATCAAGGCGTGTGACTACGCGGTACTGCTCAAGCGCCTGATCAAGAACATCGCCTACGACCATGAGATGGACACCACCTTCATGGCCAAGCCTTACCCGGGCCAGGCAGGAAATGGACTGCACGTCCATATCTCGATCCTTGATAAAGACGGCAAGAATATTTTTGCCAGTGAGGATCCCGAGCAGAACGCCGCACTGCGTCACGCGATCGGCGGTGTGCTCGAGACCCTACCGGCGCAGATGGCTTTCCTGTGCCCGAACGTCAACTCCTACCGTCGCTTCGGCGCACAGTTCTACGTGCCCAATGCGCCGTGCTGGGGTCTGGATAACCGGACTGTAGCGGTACGAGTACCGACCGGTTCCGCCGACGCGGTCCGCCTGGAGCACCGTGTTGCCGGCGCCGACGCCAACCCGTACCTGCTGATGGCTTCGGTCCTGGCTGGCGTGCACCACGGCCTGGTCAACAAGATCGAACCGGGCGCGCCCGTGGAAGGCAACTCCTACGAGCAGAACGAGCAGAGCCTGCCGAACAACCTGCGTGATGCACTGCGCGAGCTGGACGACAGCGAAGTGATGGCCAAGTACATCGATCCAAAATACATCGACATTTTTGTCGCGTGTAAAGAGAGCGAGCTGGAGGAGTTTGAACACTCCATCTCCGATCTTGAGTACAACTGGTACCTGCATACCGTTTAAGCGGTTGCAGTAAAAAACGAACGCCGTCGGCTGGTAGAGCTGACGGCGTTTTTTTTATGGCCGCCTGCGGCGGATCGCTGGCAAGCCAGCTCCCACAAGTCACTTGCCGTACACAAAATGAGTGTTTCGCTGGAAATCCTTGAGAGCTGGCTTGCCAGCTCCCACAAGGTTTTCCAGCGAAACACTCATTTTGTGTACGGCAAGTGACTTGTGGGAGCGGGCTTGCCAGCTCCCACAAGGTTTTCCAGCGAAACACTCATTTTGTGTACGGCAAGTGACTTGTGGGAGCGGGCTTGCCAGCTCCCACAAGGTTTTCCAGCGAAACACTCATTTTGTGTACGGCAAGTGACTTGTGGGAGCGGGCTTGCCAGCTCCCACAAGTCACTTGCCGCACACAAAATGTGTGTTTCGCTGGAAATCCTTGTGGGAGCTGGCTTGCCAGCGATGGCGGCCGACAAGACAACACATCACCCGGCTCGTACAATGCCCCCTGCCCCGCAGGAGTCTCCAATGACGCGCACCGCCACCGTCCGCAAACCTCGCGCCCGCAGCCAGGCGCGGATCGATTCCATACTCGACGCCGCCCGTACGCTGCTGGCCGCCGAAGGCGTGGGCAGCCTGTCGATCTACAGCGTGGCCGAGCGCGCCGAAATCCCGCCGTCCTCGGTGTATCACTTTTTCGCCAGCGTACCGTCCTTGCTCGAAGCGCTGACGGCCGACGTCCACGCCGCTTTCCGGGCATGCCTGCAAGCCCCCATCGACCACAACGCCCTCAGCGGCTGGCGCGACCTGTCACGCCTGGTGGAGCAGCGCATGCTCGACATCTACAGCGACGACGCCGCCGCCCGACAATTGATTCTTGCCCAGCACGGCCTGACCGAAGTCACCCAGGCCGACCGCCAACACGACATCGAGCTGGGCGAACTGATGCACAAGCTCTTCGATCATCACTTCGAACTGCCGAAGTTGCCGAGTGATGTCGATGTGTTTGCGCTGGCGATGGAGCTGGGGGATCGGGTGTATGCGCGTTCGGTGCAGCAGCATGGGCAGATCACGCCGCGCATGGCTGAGGAAGGGATGCGGGTGTTTGATGCGTATCTGGGGCTTTATCTGCCGCCTTATATGCCCAAGCGCGCTCACTCAATCTGACTACGGCACATGTCATGCTGGCCTCATCGCGGGCCAGCCCGCTCCCACAAGAATCTCCAGCGAACACAGATTTTGTAAGTGACACATCAACCTGTGGGAGCGGGCTTGCCCGCGATGGCCACACCGCTGACTCCACTGAATCACGCACACAAAAAACCCGAAGGGCTCACACCCTCCGGGGTTGTGCGCAGTGCACGCCCTTTACAACTTGGCGATCGACACCTCGGTGGATTTCACGAACGCGATCACTTCACTGCCCACCACCAGCTCAAGCTCTTTGACAGAACGAGTGGTGATGACTGAAGTGACGATGCCCGAAGCGGTCTGCACGTCGATTTCCGACAGCACGTCGCCCAGCACGATTTCCTTGATCGAGCCTTTGAACTGATTACGAACGTTGATGGCCTTGATAGTCATGAGGTTGTTCCTGTCGTTGGATAAGGTGAGTTATTGCGCCCAACGCAATTGCGTGGGCAATGGTGAAACAGGTTCCGGTTCCGGCGGCTCGCCGGGCAGTGACAGCACGCGGTTGAGGACTTCGGTCTCCAGCGCCGCCAGCCGGTGGGAACCGCGAACCCGAGGGCGCGGTAGTTCCACGTGGAGGTCGAGGCCGACTTCACCCTCTTCGATCAGGATGACCCGATCTGCAATCGCGACCGCTTCACTGACGTCGTGGGTCACCAGCAACACCGTGAAGCCGTGCTTTTGCCAGAGGCGTTCGATCAGTTGCTGCATTTCAATTCGGGTCAGGGCATCGAGAGCGCCCAAGGGCTCGTCCAGCAACAGCAAGCGCGGTTGGTGGATCAGCGCGCGGGCCAAGGCCACGCGCTGCTTCTGCCCACCGGACAGCGCCGCAGGCCACTCATTGGCGCGGTCGGCCAGGCCAACTGACTCCAACGCGTCCAGTGCTTGTGGCCGCCAGTTGCCCTTGAGCCCTAGGCCAACGTTGTCGATAACTTTTTTCCACGGCAGCAGACGCGCTTCCTGGAACATCAAGCGGGTGTCTTCCAGCGCAGCGCTCAAAGGCGCCGAACCCGCCAGCAGTTCACCGCCAGTGGGTTTGTCGAGGCCGGCGAGCAAGCGCAACAAGGTACTTTTACCGCACCCGCTGCGCCCGACCACGGCCACGAACTGCCCGGCCGGAATGTGCAGGTCGATCTCGCGCAGCACCTGCCGCGAACCAAAGGTCTTTTGCAACTTGCGCACCGCCAGTGGAATTCCGCGCAGCAAGCGTGGAGGTTGTTGAGCCGTCATGCGGCACCTCCCTTGGCAGCCTGATAGGCCGGATGCCAGCGCAGCCATACTCGTTCAAGTCCGCGCGCAGCGAGGTCGGCCAGTTTGCCGAGCACCGCGTACAACAGGATCGCCAGCACCACCACGTCGGTCTGCAGGAATTCCCGGGCATTCATTGCCAGGTAACCGATGCCGGAACTGGCAGAAATGGTTTCCGCAACGATCAGCGTCAGCCACATGAAGCCCAACGCGAAGCGCACACCGACCAGGATCGAAGGCAGTGCGCCCGGCAGGATCACCTGGCGGAACAGGCTGAAACCGGACAAACCGTAACTGCGCGCCATCTCCACCAGCGCCGGATCGACGTTGCGAATGCCGTGATAAGTGTTGAGGTAGATCGGGAACAATGTGCCCAGGGCCACCAGGAAAATCTTCGCCGACTCATCGATGCCAAACCACAGGATGACCAGAGGGATCAGCGCCAGGTGCGGCACGTTGCGCACCATCTGCACCGAACTGTCGAGCAGGCGCTCGCCCCACTTCGACAGGCCCGTGATGAAACCCAGCACCAGGCCGATGCTGCCACCGATGGTAAAGCCCAAGGCAGCACGCCAGCCGCTGATTGCCAGATGGGTCCAGATTTCACCGCTGCGCACCAGGCTCACGCCGGCTTCGATGACGGCTATCGGCGCCGGCAGAATCCGTGTCGACAACCAGCCCGTCGACACCGACAACTGCCACACCGCCAGCAACAGCACCGGCAACGCCCAGGGCGCCAGGTTGTGGATAACTTTCTTCATGGCGCGCCTCAGCTCTGCGACGCGGCTTTGGGAAGGATATCGTTGGCGACCATCTCGCCGAACGGGCTGACGTAGTTGGCACCCTGGGGCAGCTGCGGACGCTCGATATCCAGGTGCGGGAACAACAGCTCCGCAACCCGATAGGACTCTTCCAGGTGTGGATAACCGGAGAAGATGAACGTATCGATGCCCAGGTCCGCGTATTCCTTTACGCGGGCGGCCACTGTCGGACCGTCCCCCACCAGTGCCGTGCCGGCACCACCACGCACCAGGCCGACGCCGGCCCAGAGATTGGGGCTGACTTCCAGGTTGTCGCGACTGCCACCGTGCAGCGCGGCCATGCGTTGCTGGCCAACCGAATCGAAGCGCGACAGCGACGCCTGGGCGCGGGCGATGGTTTCATCATCCACGTGGGAGATCAGCCGGTCCGCCGCTTGCCAGGCTTCAGCATTGGTTTCCCGAACGATCACGTGCAAGCGAATCCCGAACCGCACGGTACGCCCCAACTTGGAGGCCTTGGCCCGTACCTGTTCGATCTTCTCGGCAACAGCGGCCGGCGGCTCACCCCAGGTCAGAACCATCTCGACCTGCTCGGCGGCAAGGTCCTGCGCCGCTTCCGACGAGCCACCGAAGTACAGCGGTGGACGCGGTTGCTGGATCGGTGGGTAGAGCAGCTTGGCGCCCTTCACGCTGATGTGCTGACCATCGTAGTCAACGGTTTCACCTTCCAGCACCCGACGCCAGATGCGGGTGAACTCCACCGAAGCCTGATAGCGCTCTTCGTGGGTCAGGAACAGACCATCGCCGGCCAACTCTTCCGGATCTCCGCCGGTCACCAGGTTGAACAGCGCACGCCCGCCGGACAACCGATCCAGCGTCGCCGCCTGGCGCGCGGCCACCGTCGGGGAAATGATCCCGGGGCGCAGGGCAACCAGAAACTTCAGGCGCTGGGTTACCGGGATCAACGACGCGGCCACCAGCCACGAATCTTCGCAGGAGCGCCCGGTGGGGATCAGCACCCCGCCAAAGCCCAGGCGGTCGGCTGCTTGCGCGATCTGTTGCAGGTAACCGTGGTCGACGGCGCGAGCGCCTTCGGCGGTGCCAAGGTAATGGCCGTCGCCGTGGGTCGGCAGGAACCAGAAGATGTTGAGGCTCATGGAGTGGTCTCCTTAGGAATTCAAATTACTGTGCTTTGGCAACGGCCGCCGGTGGCGTCCAGATCACGTCCTTGATGCTCAGCGGCTTCGGAATCAGCTTGAGCTGGTAAAAGCTGTCGGCGATCTTCTGTTGCGCGGCCACCACTTCCGGGGTCAGGAATAGCGCGCCGTAGCCCTGGCGTTTCACCGAAGTCAGGGTGATGTCTGCCGGCAGGCCAAGCAGTGGCGAAACCTGTTGGGTCACGTCTTCAGGGTTGGCCTTGGACCATTCGCCGACTGCGCGCACTTGCTCCACCAAAGTCTTGATCACCTCGGGATTTTTCTGCGCGTAGGGTTTGGTCGCCAGGTAGAACTGATGGTTGTCGACGATGCCTTTGCCGTCACGCAGGGTGCGGGCCTGCAGTTGCTGTTCGGCCGCAGCCTGGTACGGGTCCCAGATGACCCAGGCGTCGACACTGCCACGCTCGAACGCGGCGCGGGCATCGGCAGGCGGCAGGAACACGGTCTGGACATCGCTGTATTTGAGGCCGGCGTCTTCTAGAGCCCGCACCAGCAGGTAGTGAACGTTGGAGCCTTTGTTCAGGGCGATTTTCTTGCCCTTGAGTTCCTGCACCGATTTGATCGGCGAGTCTTTGGGCACCAGGATCGCCTCGCTGTGAGGCGCTGGTGGTTCATAGGCGACATAGAGCAGATCGGCACCGGCCGCCTGGGCAAACACCGGCGGGGTTTCGCCGGTAACGCCGAAGTCGATGGAGCCGACGTTCAGGCCTTCAAGCAACTGCGGGCCACCGGGGAATTCAGTCCATTGCACGTCCACACCTTGGGCGGCGAGGCGTTTCTCCAGAGTACCCTTGGCCTTGAGCAGCACCAGGGTGCCGTACTTCTGATAACCGATTCGAAGTGTCTCGGCCTGAGCTTGAGTAATGGCGCCGAAGGTGACAGCCGCAGCAAACAGAGCGACCAGACCACGACGCAAAATGACAGTGCGCATAGCGCTCTCCTTTTTGCAGTTGGGTTTTGGCTGCACCTGCTTGGCCGTTAGCGGCTGAGTAAGGTGGAGTGAAGCAAATTCAGGGTAGATTGAGTGCGGGCTCAAATGCTCCAGCGAGCACTCAGCAAACGTTCATTCAACAGGTTCGGATCGATTGGTTTCGGCCGTCGCGCCATGGCGATGAGAAACAGCTCCAGTGACTCATCGAGTCGTTGTTCCAGCTCAGGCGCCAACTGCGCCTGGGCGCTGCCCTCGCCGTAAGCGATCTGACTGTCCACGGCGAAAATCCCGTGCAACATTTCCTGGGCTTTGAGCGCCGACAGCACCGGTTTGAGCGCGTAATCCACCGCCAGCATGTGCGCGATACTGCCGCCGGTAGCCATGGGTAAAACCACTTTGTGGTCCAACGCACGCTCGGGCAGCAGGTCCAGCACGGTTTTCAGTGCACCGGAGAACGAGGCCTTGTAAACCGGCGTAGCGATCAGCAGGCCGTCAGCGTTTTCAATCTGTTGCAGCAGGTCGATCACCTTGGGGCTATCGAAGCGTGCATGCAGCAAGTCTTCGGCCGGGAAGTCCCGTACCTGGTAACTCACCACTTCCACACCTTGCTCGCGCAACCAGCGCTGAGCGTGGTCCAGCAGCACTCCGGAACGGGAGCGTTGGCTAGGACTGCCACCGATTGAGACAACCAGCATTCAGGAATTCCTTAAGCTATTTTGGCAATTCGCAGTGTGCGATCTCGCTTTGATGGAGTGACCTTAACAGCTGATTGTTATATCCATAAATCATATTTATTCATTTGGTTATTCGATTAAGAGATATAAAGAGACTGGATGTCCAGGCGAAAAAAAAGGCCGTCGAAACGGCCTGAAATCCCCTGCTTTGTGGTGTGGGTTCAAAAAGATCGCAGCCTTCGGCAGCTCCTACAGGGCCCGCCTATCCGTGTAGGAGCTGCCGGAGGCTGCGATCTTCTGATCTTCAACGATTGGGTTGCGGCGTCAGGCGCAGGTACGGCTTCACCGCGCGATAACCTTTGGGAAAACGCTTCTGGATTTCTTCCTCGTCCTTGAGCGATGGCACGATCACTACTTCATCACCGTCCTGCCAGTTGGCGGGGGTCGCCACCTTGTAGTTGTCGGTGAGTTGCAGCGAGTCGATGACCCGCAGGATTTCATGGAAGTTACGGCCAGTGCTCGCTGGGTAGGTGATGGTGAGCCGCACCTTCTTGTTCGGGTCGATGACGAACAGCGAGCGCACGGTCAGGGTGTCGTTGGCATTGGGATGAATCAGATCATACAGGTCCGACACCTTGCGATCGGCGTCAGCCAGAATCGGGAAATTGACCTGGGTGTCCTGGGTCTCGTTGATGTCTTCGATCCATTTGTGGTGCGAATCCACCGGGTCCACGGACAGGGCAATCGCCTTGACGCCCCGCTCGGCGAACTGGTCTTTCAGCTTGGCGGTAAAGCCCAGCTCGGTGGTGCATACCGGCGTGAAGTCTGCCGGGTGGGAGAACAGCACGCCCCAGCTATTGCCCAGCCATTCATGAAAACGAATGGTGCCGGCACTGGAATCCTGTTCGAAGTCGGGGGCGATGTCGCCAAGTCTGAGGCTCATGATGCTGCTCCTGGTGAGTGCTTGATGAGCTCAACTGTGCCTGCGTTTTTTATCTATTAAAAAGAATAAATATTGATTTGTTTAGAATTAAAATGCATATAAAAAGCCAGTTAAAAAACACAAAAAACCCCGCCCGGCAGGGTGCCAGGCAGGGCGTTTTTTACTTCGGTAACGCGAGCGCTATTACAACAGCGGGATCGAATAGCTGAGGATCAGGCGGTTTTCGTCCTGCGAACGGGTGTTCGGCAGGTCGGTGCGCCAGGTAGCATTTTTCCACATGAAGCCTACGTTTTTCAGAGGGCCTTCTGGTACCACGTAAGCGAGGGTGAAGTCGCGTTCCCACTCGGAGGCACCCGAGGCAGCTTGTTGGCCGTTGGTGCCCACGGTGTCGATATCGTCACCTCTGAGGTACACAGCACCAGCAGTCAGACCAGGCACGCCGACTTTAGCGAAGTCATAGGAGTAGCGTACTTGCCAGGTTTTCTCGCCAGCACGGCCGAATTTCTGGATCTGCATGTCGGTGATGGTGTAGTTCGACGAACCGTCGCCCTGGTTCAGCCAAGGGAAGTCGCTACTGCCGTTGCTGACCTGATAGCCACCGCCGAAGGTGTGCCCTGCAACGGTGTAAAGGAACAGACCGCTGTACAGGTTGTTGGAGACTTCACCGCGACCATTACGCAAGCCTGTGTAGTTGCCCGAACTGTAGTAGTTCGAATCTGTGCCGTTTTTTCCGTCATCAGAGCTATTGAAGTAACGCAGGTCAGACTTCAATACACCTGGGCCGATTGCCCAGCTATGAACCAGACCCAGGAAGTGCTGTTTGTAGAAGTCTTCCAGGTTGCCGTAGTAGTACTGGGCAGTCAGGTCCTTGGTGATTTTGTAGTCACCGCCTGCGTAGATGAACTTGTTGCTGTCGCGCCAGGCTGTGCCACGGGTGTTCGCGCCGCCGATGCTCAGTTGTTCGTTGTTGCTGGAGTTACGACCTTTCACGGCTTCGATCTGGCCACCGACCAGGGTCAGGTCCTTGATCTCGCCAGAAGTGATCTGGCCACCCTGCCAGGTTTGTGGCAGCAGGCGACCATCGTTAGTGGCAATGACCGGATTCTTCGGCTGCAAAGTACCCAGCTTCAATTCAGTCTGGGAGATCTTGGCCTTGGCCGTCAGGCCCAGGCTGGAGAAGTTATCGACCGCTTCACCGTTGGATTTGCTAGGGAACACGGTGCCGCCATAGGACGTGGCCGTCGCACCGTTAGTACCGCCACCGGAATCGAGGCGTACGCCCAGCAGGCCAATGGCATCGATACCGAAGCCAACAGTTCCTTGGGTGTAACCGGAGATGAAACGCAGGTCGAAGCCTTGGCCCCATTCTTCGTTTTTATTGGCGCCGGTACCGTCACGGTTATCGGTGTTGATGTAGAAGTTGCGCAGGCCCAGGGTGGCCTTGCTGTCTTCGATGAAACCGGCGGCGCCTGCCTGCTGCGCCAAAACCCCTACGGCCACAGCCAGGGCCAAAGTGGACTTGTTCATTGTTTCGCTCCTATCGTCTCTAATTTTTTTTCGGTCCAGAGTCGAATGCTCTGGATCCTGAAATGCGCGGTGACCGCAAACCACGGTTCATCGCGTGATGCGTCTACCCCGGGCATCTGACCGAGGGGAATGGGGCCCGCATGGTAAACGGATAAAAAATAATTTCATTCTTTTAATGCCATTCAGGAATAAGGGAATGGCATTTATTCGTGTCAGGCCACCGGTATCGGCCCCAGAGGAACGCACTTTAGGGCTTCGCGTTAAAAGCTAAAAAGAATAATAAATTACATACTAAGACCCAATTTGAATATAAGAAATAATCCAAAAAAAAGCCCCGCCAGCTGGCAGGGCTTTTTCCGTGTTGGGTGTTACAGGAAGCTATAGGTGTAGTTGAAAATCACGCGGGTCTGGTCTTGCGCGGAGATGTTGGTGTCGCCGCGGTAGGTGCCGTGACGCAGGGTCGTACCGAACCCCTTGAGCGCGCCGGTTTGAATCACGTAGTCCACGCGCAGGTCGCGCTCCCACTCGGTCTGGTCTTTGCCAACGCCGTTGGTGGCCTTGATGTCCTCGCCGCGCAGATAAGCGGCCGAGGCCTTCAGGCCTGGGACGCCCAGGGATGCGAAGTCGAAGGTGTACTGACCGAATGTGGTGTTCTCGCCTGCACGTACGAAGCCGTTGATCATGGCGTCGGTGAACGAGTAGAAGCTCGCACCGCCGGCTCCTTCGTTGCGACCATTGCCGTCGAGCACGTTGCCCTGGTTCAGGTAGACGAAACCACCGTCATCGCTGACACGCTGATGGCCCAGCAAGAATGCGTTCGGACCCAGGGTGTAGGTGAACATGGCGCTCCAGGTCTGGTTATCCACCTCGCCCGGATTCTTCGCATAACCGCCGTTGTTGTTGAAGCGGTAACCCGCATCACCGTTCTTGCCGTCGGAGCTGCTGTCGAAATAGCGCAGGTCAGTCTTGAACGACTGGGTGGCGCTGATCGGGTAGACGTGTACCAGGCCCAGGAAATGCTGCTTGTAGTAGTCTTCCAGATTGGCGTAGTAGTACTGCAGCATCAGGTCTTTGGTGACCTTCCAGTCAGCACCACCGTAACGGAATTTGTTGCTTTCTTCAGTGCCACCAGCGACTGCCAGACCGGTGGTGTTCGACGACGCTCGACCTGCGGCGTGCTCGAGCTGGCCGGCGTTGAACGTGACGTTGTCGATTTCCTTCGAGGTGATGGTGCCGCCTTCGAAGGTCTGTGGCAGCAGGCGGCTGTCGTTCGCGATCAGTACCGGCATGCTCGGTTGCAAGGCACCACCGAGGTGGGCTTCGGTTTTCGAGATGCGTGCCTTGACGTTACCGGCTACCCGGCTCCATGGGTCGGATGCCGAGCCGTCAGTGTCACTTGGGAAGAATGAGTTGTTGTCCGGGTGATGACCGCGACCACCGTCCAGATGAATGCCGACCAGCGCCTGGGCGTCAAAGCCGAAGCCGACTGTGCCTTGGGTGAAGCCCGACAGGTAATCGAACTTGAGGCCCTGAGCAGTTTCGCGCTGATCGTTGGCGGCACCTTCGCGAGTGTCGGCGTTGTAATACATGGTGCGAGAACTGACGGAAGCCTTGCTGTCTTCAATGAATCCGGCGGCGCCTGCCTGCTGCGCCATTACCCCTACGGCCACGGCCAAGGCCAAGGTGGACTTGTTCATTTTTTAAGCTCCTCTCGTTTCTAATTTTTGTATTCCTGGCCCTGGGTCAAATGCCCGGGATCCTAGGATTTGCGATTAGCGCCAGACCGTGACCTGCAAGTCAATCGTAACCGTATGTGACTACGACCATGGTCTAATCCCTGTTGAATCCAGCGTCGGCAGATAAATCGGTTTTGCATAAATCCAATACGAAGCATCCGATGTTTTTTAATAGCCTTTAGGAACTGAACGCAGCGCGCGGTCCGTTGAACGCAAGCCTATAAGCTAATTCCCAAAAGATATTTATTGGCCGTTTTTTAGATCGATTAGATTTAACGGAAATCCGCATTTCCTCTCATCGAAGACCTGGCCATGACAATCAAGCGCGCACTATCCAATCCAATTGTTACAGTTTGTGTATCGGCTTTAATTTCTTTTAACGCCGTCGCCGCCAACCTGACCGTGGGATATCAGACCGGGATTGATCCGAGCAAGGTGCCGCAGGCCGACGGCCTGTATGAGAAAACCATTGGCCAGAAAATCGATTGGCGCCGCTTCAACAGCGGGCCAGAGGTGGTCACGGCCATTGCTTCCGGGGATGTGCAGATCGGGAATCTGGGCTCCAGCCCGCTGGCCGCCGCGGCTTCGCGGAACCTGCCGATCGTTGCCTTCATCGTTTCGGCGCAGATCAATGCCGCCGAGGCGCTGGTAGTCCGTAACGGGAGCGGGATCAATAAACCGGAAGATCTGATCGGCAAGACCATCGCCACGCCCTTCGTTTCCACCTCTCATTACAGCCTGCTCGGCGCACTGAAGCATTGGGGCCTGAGTACTTCGCAAGTGAAGGTGGTGAACCTGCAGCCGGCGGAAATTGCTGCTGCCTGGAAGCGTGGTGATATCGACGGGGCCTTCGTCTGGTCGCCTGCCCTGGGCGAAATCCGCAAGACCGGCAAGACCCTGACCGATGCGGCCGAGGTTGGCCAATGGGGCGCTCCGACTTTCGAAGTGTGGGTGGCGCGCAAGGATTACGCCGAGAAGCACCCGGAAGTGATTGCCAGGTTCGCCAAGGTCACCCTGGACTCATTCGCCGACTACGCCGCGCACAAAGACAGCTGGACTGCCGATTCGGTGCCGGTGCAGAAAATCGCCAAATTGACCGGTGCCAATGCTGCCGATGTGCCTGAACTGCTGGCCGGCTCGGCCTTCCCGGACGCCAAGGCACAGCAGACCACCGCATTGCTGGATGGCGGCACGGCCAAGGCGATTGGCGAGACCGCGAAGTTCCTGAAGGAACAGGGCAAAGTCGAGACGGTGCTGCCGGATTATTCGGCGTACGTCAGCTCTAAATACGTGGAATAAACGCAATCCCCGTAGGAGCCTGCGGCAGCTCCTACAGGGGGATTGCGTTACAGGGTTTTTTCGAAGATCTTCGAATTACGCTGATAGTTGTACAGCGACGCTCGCGCCGACGGCAACCGGTCCACGCTGCTTGGCACGAACCCGCGCTCGCGGAACCAGTGGGCGGTACGGGTCGTAAGGACGAACAGGGTTTTCAGGCCCTGGGCCCGGGCGCGAGTTTCGATGCGCTCCAGCAGTTCATCGCCACGCCCGCCGTGGCGGTACTCCGGGTTGACCGCCAGGCACGCCAGCTCACCCGCATCCGAATCGGCAATCTGATACAGCGCCGCGCAGGCGATGATCATGCCTTCGCGCTCGACCACGCTGAACTGCTCGATCTCGCGTTCCAGTACCTCGCGGGAACGACGCACCAGGATGCCCTGCTCTTCCAGCGGGCTGATCAGGTCCAGCAAGCCACCCACGTCCTCAATCGCCGCTTCGCGCACGATTTCGAATTGCTCCTGGGCCACCAGGGTACCGCCACCGTCGCGGGTGAACAGCTCGGTCAGCAGCGCACCGTCTTCGGCATAACTGACAATATGACTGCGTGCTACACCGCCACGGCAGGCCTCGGCGGCGGCATCGAGCAGTTCGCCCTGATAATTGCTGCCCAGGCGAAGCAGGTGCGCCGGCACCTGCTGAGGACGCAACTCACGCACCAGGCGTCCGTTTTCGTCGATCAGGCCCAGATCGGCACCGAACAGCAGCAGTTTGTCGGCGCCCAGGTCGATGGCGGCGCGGGTCGCGACGTCTTCGCAAGCCAGATTGAAGATCTCGCCGGTTGGCGAATAGCCCAAAGGCGACAGCACCACGATGGAGCGCTCGTCCAGCAAGCGATTGATGCCTTTGCGGTCGACCCGACGCACCTCACCGGTGTGGTGATAATCAACCCCTTCGAGCACGCCGATCGGCCGTGCAGTTACCAGGTTGCCGCTGGCCACCCGCAGGCGCGAGCCCTGCATCGGCGAAGACGCCATGTCCATCGACAGTCGCGCTTCGATGGCGATCCGCAGCTGGCCGACGGCATCGATCACGCATTCAAGGGTGGCGGCATCGGTGATACGCATCCCATGGTGGTAATGCGGAGTCAGGCCACGGGCAGCCAGGCGCGCTTCGATTTGTGGCCGGGAGCCGTGAACCAGCACCAGCCGCACGCCCAGGCTGTGCAGCAGCACCAGGTCATGGACGATGTTGCCAAAGTTTGGATGCTCCACGCCATCGCCGGGCAGCATTACAACGAAGGTGCAATCGCGGTGGGCGTTGATGTAGGGGGAAGCGTGACGAAGCCAATTAACGTATTCGGGCATGAACCTGGGCCTGTAATAAATAGCAGCCAAAAAATGGGCGAAACTGAACAACGCACAGCGGGCTGATGGTTATCGTCGGAACAGGCTTGGCGACACGCGCGCTCTCCTCATGAATACGGGATTGATGACCGGCAATTTACACGGCGAACGGTGTAGGAGCTGCCGCAGGCTGCGATCTTTTGATGTTGCTCCGAAAAACAAGATCAAAAGATCGCAGCCTGCGGCAGCGCCTACGGAGGTAGCGTTCAACCGACAGATTTGGCCGGCATCAGGCAGTAATGTTCAATCAGTTGACGTAATAGATGCACCGTAGGCTGCAAACGTGACATTTCGAGGTATTCCCCCGGCTGGTGGGCACAGGCTATATCTCCAGGGCCAAGCACCAGCGTTTCACAACCAAGGCGCTGAAGATAAGGCGCTTCGGTGCCGAACGCTACTGCTTCGGCCATGTGACCTGTGAGCTTTTCGGCGACGCGTACCAATTCAGCGTCTTCGGCCTGCTCGAACGGCGGCACTTCAGGGAATAGCGGCGCGTAATCAATTTTTACCTGATGCCGTTCGGCAACCGGCTTGAGCCGGTGCAGAATTTCCGCGCGCAGGGCCTTCGGGTCCATGCCTGGAAGCGGTCGCAAATCGAACTCCAGGGAGCACTGCCCGCAAATCCGGTTGGGGTTGTCGCCGCCGTGAATGCACCCGAAGTTCATGGTGGGCGTGGGTACGCCGAACTGCGGGTTGCGAAACTCGCGTTGCCAGAGCAAGCGCAGGCCACGGAGCTCACCGATGGCATCGTGCATCGCTTCGAGGGCACTGTGTCCCAGGCGGGGGTCGGAGGAATGGCCACTCTGCCCGAGGATGTCGATGCGCTCCATCATGATGCCCTTGTGCATGCGGATCGGCTTCAGGCCGGTCGGTTCGCCGATCACTGCCGCGCGCCCCAGCGGCCGTCCGGCTGCGGCCAGCGCGCGGGCACCGGACATCGAGCTTTCTTCATCGCAGGTGGCGAGGATCAGCAGCGGCTGTTTGAACGGCTGGTCGAGCAAGGGTATGACGGCTTCGATCGCCAAAGCGAAGAAACCCTTCATGTCGCAACTGCCCAAACCCACCCAGCGGCCGCCGACTTCGGTCAGCTTCAGTGGATCGGTCTGCCACAAGGCGCCATCGAACGGCACGGTGTCGCTATGCCCGGCCAGTACCAGGCCACCAGGGCCGGAACCGAAACTGGCGAGCAGATTAAATTTGCCGGGGCTGACCTGCTGGATGTCGCAGGCAAAACCCAGGTCGCCCAGCCAGGTGGCCAGCAGGTCGATGACCGGGCGGTTGGTCTGATCGAGACTGGCCTGGGTGCAACTGACAGACGGTGCAGCGATCAGCGCAGCGAACTGATCTTTCATGGACGGCAAAGGCATCGCTGACTCCAACTCCCGAATTGAAGTCCATCATAGAGCTATCTGGCGACAGGAATAAACCGTCGCGGCACGTAGGATGGATGAGTCCTGTACACTGCACGGCCTTGGCAGCCACACATTCCACCGGCTGCGCTCCCGATCCTGGATTTTCCGGCCATGCAGAAAGAAACCGAAATCAAACTCCGCGTCAGCCGCGAAACCCTCGCTGCTCTGCGCGAGCACCCGCTACTGAAAAAACGCAACAAAAGTGGCTGGGAACGCCGTGAACTGATGAACCAGTACTTCGACACGCCTGAGCGCGACCTGGCCCGCGCCAAGGTTGCCCTGCGCCTGCGCCGTGATGGCGAAGAAGTGATTCAGACCCTCAAGACCCGCGGCCACAGCGTTGCCGGTCTGTCCGAGCGTAACGAATACGACTGGAACCTGCCCAAAGCCAAGCTCGATGTGAAAAAACTCGACGGCGAATGCTGGCCTGAAGAGTTGGCCGAGCTGGACAAGAAAACCCTCAAAGCCATCTTCACCACCGACTTCGTTCGCGAACGTGCCGAAATCGCTTGGGGCCGTGGCAAAACCAAGGTGGTCATCGAAGCCGCGCTGGACCTGGGCCATGTAGTGGTCGGCAAGCAGAAAGAAGAAATCTGCGAGCTGGAACTGGAACTGCGCGAAGGTGAACCTGCCGCCCTGCTGGAACTCGCTGCCGAACTGGCCGCGACCCTGGCGTTGATGCCGTGTGACATCAGCAAGGCCGAGCGCGGTTATCGCCTCTTCGACGCCAACAGCTATTCACTGAGCCTGCCGGCACCGCAAATCAGCGCCGAAATGCCGCTGGACGACGCATTTGCCGCGCTGTGCTGGCATTTGCTGGGCAGTAGCCAGCGCCTGGCCGAGCAGTACCGCTTCAATGGCCACTGGCGTTTGCTGCAGGACTGGGTCGAAAACCTGGCTGAAATGCGCGCACTGCTCAGCAGCCTGGGGCAAGCCGCACCGCGTCAATCGACCCACGACCTGCGAGTCGCGCTGGACGCGTTGCTCGAAGACTGGCGCCCACTGGTCCAGGCCGGGGTGGATGACGAGGATGTGCGCAAAGCCGCGCCTGAACAATTCCTGGAAGAGCTCGAAGACCCGCGCTGGGGTCTGTTCTCCCTCAACACTTCGCGCTGGTTGCTGGCCCGTACCTGGACCGCCGAGCGTAACGTACGTGGCAATCGCCAAGGCGCAGCGCAACTGGGCAGCTGGCTTCCACGCCTGCTGGGCGAAGAGGCAACCTCTTTGCAGCTGCAGCGCTATCAGCAGCAACCGGAAGACCTCGCCGAGCAACTGCCGCGCATCGAGCGCATCCAGTCCTGGCTGCACCATGCCCGCGGCGTGCTGGAGATCCCGGAAATGGATCGCCTGTATGGGGAGCTGAAACAGCTGGCGCAACTGGCCAACGAGCCGATTAGCGACGAATCCCTGGATGCGCGCAAGCAGCAGGCGATTGCGGTTTATCAGAACCGTGCCTGGAAAATGTTGCTGCGTATGTAACATTGTTAAAAGATCGCGGCCTCCGGCAGCTCCTACGGGTGTACACACTCCCCCGCAGGAGCTGCCGTGCTGTGGTCGATCTTTTGCTTCACCGCAGCACGGGCAAACTGGTCGTCGACTTGATCTCCGACAACGCCACAATCGAGTTCACCTCCTGAATCCCCGGCACCATCGACAACTTCTCGAAGAAAAACCGCTCATACGCCTCGATGTCCGCCGTGACGATCCGCAGCAAAAAATCCACCGAACCCATCAGTACATAACACTCCAGCACCTCGGGGAAACCGCGAATCGCCTCGGTGAACTCGGTGAAGTTCGAGCGCCCATGGGCGTTGAGCTTGATCTCGGCGAAAATCTGCGTATTCAGCCCGATCTTTTTGCGATCCAGCAGCGTCACCTGGCCGCGAATGATCCCCTCCTCCTTCATCCGCTGGATACGCCGCCAGCAGGGCGACTGCGACAACCCCACCTGCTCGGCGATCTGCGCACTGGAGAGCGAAGCATCTTCCTGCAGCAGGGCAAGAATCTTGCGGTCGTAGCCATCCAGATCACTGTGCATAAATAAACCCGCTAACCCTACTAAATTGAATTGTACGATTCGAAGAATCGCCAATTAGGTCCATCATAGATAAGAAATACCCGGCTTCGAATGTAAAAATTCCTCCATTGATCCTGGAGCCTGCCCCATGCCTCACCTCGAAGCCGTAAAAAGTCCCCACTTGCGCCCCGATGCGTGGAACGTCCATACCGCCCATTGCCGCGTGCACTACCAGCTGCTGGGCGAAGCCGAACCCGACCTGCTGTGTCGCGCGCTCAATCTGTTTGCCCTGCAATGCCTCACCCCGCACCAGGTCAATGTGCAGCGCAGCGACGATTTGTTGTCGATGGATATCGTCATTGATGGCCTGAGCTGGCATCGTGCCCAGGTGATAGCGGAAAAATTGCGTAATCTGATCAGCGTCTGCTCGGTCGATCTGCAAAACGCCGATTCCTCCTGGAATATCGCGGCTCAAGCGGCAGGCTGAAACCCCTCGATACGGCTTCGTCGGGTAGTGGCCCAACGATTGGCGGCTGCGCGTCTATCCTTTGCGCACTGTTGTTCATGAGGAGCCCGCATGTCCGTTCAACTCGCCATTCAGGACCGCTGGCTGGATCTCAATGATTTGCTGCGCGAACTGGTCGCCCAAGGTTTTATCAGCCAGGACTCGGCCGAACTCGCACTCAATGCCAGACGGCGCCACGCGGCTAATGGCCAACTGCACCCACTGGAGTTCATCGCCGGCCAGCATCTCGATGATCTCAGCCGCCCCGGCAAACATCTCGACCTGGAAAGCCTGACCCTGTGGCTGTCGCAGCAGGCCGGCCAACCCTACCTGCGCATCGACCCGCTGAAGATCAATGTCGCGGCCATCACGCCGCTGATGTCCTACGCGTTCGCCCAGCGCCACAAGATTCTTGCCGTCTCGGTCGACCGCGACGCCGTTACCGTGGCCAGCGCCCAGCCGTACGTCAACGGCTGGGAAGCCGACCTGACCCATGTCCTGAAGCTGCCGATCAAACGGGTGGTCGCCAACCCGGTGGACATCCAGCGCTTCAGCGTGGAGTTTTTCCGCCTGGCCAAATCGGTCAGCGGCGCGACCACCGGTGATCAGCAGATCAATTCCATGGGCAACTTCGAACAGTTGCTCAACCTTGGCGCCAGCGACCAGGAACCGGATGCCAACGACGCGCACATCGTCAACATCGTCGACTGGCTGTTCCAGTACGCCTTCCAGCAGCGCGCCAGCGATATTCACATCGAGCCGCGGCGTGAGCAGGGCACCGTGCGCTTTCGCATCGACGGTGTGCTGCACAACGTCTATCAATTCCCGCCGCAGGTGACCATGGCAATCGTCAGTCGCCTGAAAAGCCTGGGCCGGATGAATGTTGCAGAAAAACGCAAACCCCAGGACGGCCGCGTGAAAACCAAGACCCCGGACGGGGGTGAGGTCGAGCTGCGCCTGTCGACGTTGCCGACGGCGTTCGGCGAAAAAATGGTCATGCGGATTTTCGACCCGGAAGTGCTGCTCAAGGACTTCGATCAGCTGGGTTTTTCCGCCGAAGACCTGCGCCGCTGGCAGGACATGACCCGCCAGCCCAACGGCATCATCCTGGTCACCGGGCCGACCGGTTCCGGCAAGACCACCACGCTCTATACCACCCTGAAAAAGCTGGCGACGCCCGAGGTCAACCTCTGCACCATCGAGGACCCGATCGAAATGGTCGAGCCGGCGTTCAACCAGATGCAGGTCCAGCACAACATCGACCTGACCTTTGCCGCCGGCGTGCGCGCGCTGATGAGGCAAGACCCGGACATCATCATGATTGGCGAGATCCGCGACCTCGAAACCGCTGAAATGGCGATCCAGGCGGCGCTCACCGGCCACCTTGTGCTGTCCACGCTGCATACCAACGATGCACCCAGTGCCATCAGCCGCCTGCTGGAACTGGGCGTGCCGCACTACCTGATCAAGGCCACGGTGCTCGGCGTCATGGCCCAGCGCCTGGTACGCACCCTTTGTCCGCACTGCAAGGCGCCGCTGGCCCTGGGCGAAGAAGACTGGCAAACCCTGACCAGGCCATGGCAGGCACCGCTGCCAGGTAACGCACAGCGCGCCATCGGCTGCCTGGAGTGTCGTGACACCGGCTATCGTGGACGTGCGGGGGTGTATGAAATCATGCAGCTGACCGACGGAATCAAGGCGCTGATCAGTCCCGATACCGACTTGCTGGCGGTGCGCAGGCAGGCTTTCAAGGAAGGCATGCGCAGCCTGCGATTATCCGGTGCACAGAAGGTCGCGGCGGGGCTGACGACCATCGAAGAGGTGCTGCGGGTCACGCCACAGAGCGAGCAGAAATAATCCTTTGTGTCTCTTGATGATGCGAGAGCCCGGTTCCGGTTCATATCCATGACCTGCACCGCTACACTTCTGCGATCGAGAATTCATTGATGTACTCAACAGGGAATTGTTATGCAGATCGGTACCGTGCTCCTGCTTTTTGTCGGCCTGGTGGTCGCCATTCTTTTCATGGGTTTCAAAGTCGTGCCCCAGGGTTATCAATGGACGGTCGAACGATTCGGCCGTTATACCAACACCCTCAAGCCCGGCCTGAACATCATCATTCCGGTCATGGACCGCATCGGCCGCAAAATCAACGTGATGGAAAGCGTGCTGGATATTCCGCCGCAGGAAGTCATCACCGCCGACAACGCCACGGTGCAGATCGATGCGGTGTGCTTCTTCCAGGTGGTCAATACGGCGCAGGCGGCCTATGAGGTCAACAACCTCGAACACGCGATTCGCAACCTCCTGCAGACCAACATCCGTACCGTCCTTGGCTCCATGGAGCTGGATGCGATGCTCAGCCAGCGTGACGGGATCAACGAAAAACTGCTGCGCACCGTCGATGAAGCGACTGCACCGTGGGGCATCAAGATCACCCGAATCGAAATCAAGGACATTAGCCCGCCTGCCGACCTGATGGCCGCGATGTCCGGGCAGATGAAGGCCGAGCGGATCAAGCGCGCCCAGATTCTCGAGGCCGAAGGCCTGCGTGCAGCAGCGATCCTCACCGCCGAAGGCAAGAAGCAGGCGCAGATCCTCGAAGCCGAGGGTGGTCGCCAGGCCGCATTCCTCGAAGCGGAAGCCCGGGAGCGTCAAGCCGAAGCCGAAGCCCAGGCCACCAAGGTGGTGTCGGAAGCGATCGCCGGCGGCAACGTGCAGGCGGTCAATTACTTCGTCGCGCAGAAGTACATCGATGCGCTGGGCAAACTGGCCTCGGCCAACAACAGCAAAGTGATCCTGATGCCGCTTGAGGCCAGTTCGATGATCGGCGCGGTCGGCGGCATCGGCGAAATCGTCAAGGCGACGTTCGATCACAAGAAGGCCTGAGGCATACCATGTGGGCATTCCTGCAAAATCTGTCGTTCTGGGACTGGCTGGCCGTCGGCACGCTGCTGCTGATTCTTGAAGTGTTCGGAGCCGGCGGCTATCTGCTGTGGATCGGCATGGCCGCCGCGGCTGTTGGCGTGCTGACCTTCCTGCTACCGGGAATGGCCTGGGAGGTGCAGTTCCTGCTGTTCGGCTTGCTCTCTATCGCCACGGCGCTGTACTGGTGGCGACGCCAGCGCAGCGCAGTACGCCAGAGTGACGAGCCGAACCTCAACTTGCGAGGGCAGGAGTTGATCGGCAGGACCTTTGTCGTGCACGAAGCGATCGTCGACGGACGCGGCAAGATCAAGGTGGCCGACGGCGTGTGGATGGCCCGCGGACCCGATGCGGCCCCCGGCAGTCGGGTGCGGGTGACGGGGCAGCAAGGGGCGATCCTGCTGGTTGAACCTTCCGAGTGAGCCACCACGGAACTGGATTGCCAGATTGGCGATCCAACAGGGTAGTTAATCCAGTGGAGTCACCCATCATGCGTTTCAAGTGTGCTGTCGCTACCCTCGCCTTGCTGTCCCTTCCAGTCGGATCGGCGATGGCCGACAGCTTTTGGCGTAACGTCATCTCGTCCGGCGCCACCACCGGTTCGACTTACCTGACGTTCAAGGATCACAAGCTGATTGTCGCGGCTCAAGATGACGCAGGTAGCTTCGTCGCCAGTGACGGCGGCATCCGCGGCCCGTACCTGGAAGCCGCCATGCAGAAGGTCCGCGCCGACAATCCTGGCCTGCAGGCCACCGACATGGAACTGGCCAATGCGATTTTGGCGAAGAATGCCATTGCCTCGGAATAAGCCTGTCGGCTGAACATTGGCTGAACAAAAATGCCGCTCCCATGAGTGGCATTTTTTTTGCCTGACATACCTCTGCGTCCCCCGTGATATCCCTCTGTGATTATCCACGTGCCAAGGGTCTATCAGCGGTAATCATCCACCGGCACGCACGCGCAAAACAGGTTGCGGTCGCCGTACACATTGTCCACCCGATTCACCGCCGGCCAGTACTTGTGCGCCCTGGTATGGGCATCCGGCGTCACCGCTTGCTCGATACTATAGGGCCGCTCCCAAACCCCGGTGATATCGGCCAACGTATGTGGCGCACCCTTGAGCGGGTTGTCTTCAGCTGGCCAGTTGCCGTTCTGTACCTCGGTGATTTCCGCGCGAATGCTGAGCATCGCGCCGATGAAGCGGTCCAGCTCCGCTTTCGATTCGCTTTCGGTAGGCTCCACCATCAAGGTCCCGGGCACCGGAAACGACATGGTCGGGGCATGAAAACCGTAGTCCATCAAACGCTTGGCAACGTCTTCCTCAGTGATCCCGGTCAACGCTTTCAAGGGGCGCAAGTCGAGAATGCATTCATGCGCGACCCGGTCGTTGCGCCCGGTGTAGAGGACGGGAAAAGCCCCGGACAGATGTTGTGCCAGATAGTTGGCCGCTAAAATCGCCACTTCGCTGGCATCCGCCAACTGTGGCCCCATCATCGCGATATACATCCAGCTGATCGGCAGAATGCTCGCGCTGCCCCAGGGAGCGGCACTCACGGCGTCATTCTGTGGCAGCGGCCCGTCAATCGGCACGACGGGGTGATTGGCCACGAAAGGCGCCAGGTGCGCCCGCACGCCGATCGGCCCCATGCCCGGCCCGCCCCCGCCATGGGGGATGCAAAAGGTCTTGTGCAGGTTCATGTGCGAGACGTCTGCACCAATGTCGGCCGGGCGCGCCAGCCCGACCTGGGCGTTCAGGTTGGCGCCGTCCATGTACACCTGGCCACCCTGGCTGTGGACAACTTCGCAAATTTCGCTGATCCCCTCCTCGTACACACCATGCGTTGAAGGGTACGTCGCCATCAGGCAGGCGAGTTTGTCCCCTGCGGCGGCGGCCTTGTCTTTCAGGTCGTCGAGATCGACATTACCTGCCTCGTCGCACTCGACGATTACCACACGCATCCCGGCCATCTGCGCCGAAGCAGGATTGGTACCGTGGGCCGAAGAGGGAATCAGGCAGATATCCCGCGCGCCCTGCTGCCGGCTCTCATGGTATTTGCGAATCGCCACTAGCCCGGCGTATTCGCCTTGGGCGCCGGAATTGGGCTGCATGCAAATAGCGTCAAATCCGGTGATCGCGCAGAGCCAGCGCTCCAGCTCCTCGATCATCAACGTATACCCCGCCGCCTGCTCCCTCGGCACGAAGGGATGCAGGTTGGCGAACTCGGGCCAGGTGATGGGGATCATTTCGCTGGTAGCGTTGAGCTTCATGGTGCAGGAGCCCAACGGGATCATCGACTGGTTGAGCGCCAGGTCCTTGTTCTCCAGCTGCTTGAGGTAGCGCAGCATTTCGGTTTCGCTGTGATGGGCGTTGAACACCGGGTGGCGCAAGTAGGGAGAGGTCCTGAGCAGCGCCTCTGGAATACCGCTGGCCAGGGCTTGCGCGTCCATTTCCTCGACGATGAGCCCATGATCGGCACCCAGGAACACATCGAACAATCGGGCCACGGTAGTTTCATCGCAGGTTTCGTCCAGGCTTAGACCCAGTTGCCCGCGCCCCAGGATGCGCAGGTTGATCTGCGCCGCCCGGGCGCTTTCGATGATCGCCGTCTGTGTACCGCCGACCTCCAGGGTCAGAGTGTCGAAGAAGTGCTGATTGAGACGGATGATGCCGTGGCGCTCAAGTCCCGCCGCCAGGATGCAGGTCAGGCGATGAACCCTTTGGGCGATGCGCCTGAGCCCTTCAGGTCCGTGGTAGACCGCGTAGCAGCTGGCAATGTTGGCGAGCAGGACCTGGGCGGTGCAGATGTTCGAGTTGGCCTTTTCGCGGCGAATATGTTGCTCGCGGGTCTGCAGGGCCATGCGCAAGGCGACGTTACCGCGCGCATCCTTGGACACACCAATGATGCGCCCCGGAATCGCCCGTTTGTACTCTTCGCGACTGGCAAAGAATGCCGCATGGGGGCCGCCGTAGCCCATGGGCACGCCAAATCGCTGGGACGAGCCGAACACCACGTCGGCCCCCAGCTCTCCCGGCGCTGTGAGCATCAGCAGGCTTAACAGGTCGGTCGCGACGCAGGCCAGCGCCTGCTGTGCATGCAAGTGATCAATCAGCGGGCGCAGATCACGAATTTCGCCATGGGTGTCGGGATATTGCAGCAGCGCGCCGAAGACCTGGTGCTGCCTGAGGTTGTCCACCGAGGCGATGATCAGCTCGAAACCGAAACCTTCTGCGCGGGTCTTCACCACCGAAATAGTCTGCGGATGACAGTTTTCATCGACGAAGAACAGGTTGCTTCGCGACTTGGCCACGCGCTTGGCCAGCGCCATGGCTTCCGCCGCCGCCGTGGCCTCATCCAGCAGCGAGGCATTGGCCAGCTCCAGCCCGGTAAGGTCGATGGTCAGCTGCTGGAAGTTCAGCAGCGCCTCCAGTCGGCCTTGGGCGATCTCGGGCTGATAAGGGGTGTAGGCGGTGTACCAACCTGGATTTTCCAGGACGTTACGCACAATGACCGGCGGCGTGAGGGTGCCGTGGTAGCCCATGCCGATCAGGCTGGTCCAGACCTGGTTTTGCCGGGCATAACCGCGCAGCCTGGCCAACGCGGCTTCTTCGTCGAGTGCGGGGGGCAGATCAAGGGCACGGTTCAGGCGAATACCCGGCGGCACCGTCTGCTCGATCAGCTCGACACGACTACCGATGCCCAGGCTGTCGAGCATGGCTTGCTGCTCGGCGGCATCGGGGCCCAGGTGCCGGCGAAGGAAGGCATTGGGGTCGCGTAACTGGCTCAGGGACGGCAACTGGGACATGACGGGCTCTCTCTTGAGTGGCGCTCGGCGTCGATGTAACACGGGTCAAACCAGCATAGCAGGCACCGTCGCGGTGTCCGCGAAGATCAAAAGATCGAAAAAAAGCCCCGACAGGTCGGGGCTTTGGGGTGGCGCTGAACGCTTACTCGCCGATAGCGGCTTTGTAGGCGCCGGCATCGAGCAGCTTGTCCAGGTCAGCCACGTTGCTTGGCTTGAGCTTGAAGATCCAAGCGCCGTACGGGTCGGTGTTGAGCAACTCGGGCGAACCGCCCAACTCTTCGTTGACTGCAACCACTTCACCGGCAATCGGGGAATAGATGTCCGAAGCGGCCTTCACCGACTCGACTACGCCCGCCTGATCTTCAGCGGCGAAGACTTTACCGACTTCAGTCAGCTCGACGAACACTACGTCACCCAGGGCTTCCTGAGCGTGGTCGCTGATGCCCACGGTAACGGTGCCATCGGCTTCAAGACGGGCCCATTCGTGACTTTCGGCAAAACGCAGGTCGGCAGGGATATTGCTCATTTCTGTGTCCTCGGGAATAAATATCAGCGGTCATTGCCCGCCAAAAAAGTTAGATCAAGGTTTTGCCATGGCGTACGAAGGTCGGTTTGACCACTCGAACCGGGTACCACTTGCCACGGATTTCCACTTCGGCGCGGTCGGCAGTGGCCATCGGCACGCGCGCCAGTGCAATCGACTTGCTAAGCGTAGGAGAGAAACTACCACTGGTGATCTCTCCTTCGCCAACATCGGCTATGCGAACGACCTGATGAGCGCGAAGTACCCCACGCTCTTCCAGCACCAGGCCGACCAGTTTGTGTTGAATGCCTCCGGCCCGCTCGGCTTCCAGGGCCGCGCGGCCGACGAACTGGCGACTGGCCGGTTCCCAGGCAATGCTCCAGGCCATGTTTGAAACCAGGGGCGAAACCTCTTGATCGATGTCCTGGCCGTAAAGGTTCATGCCGGCTTCAACCCGCAACGTGTCGCGTGCACCCAGGCCGATCGGCGAAATGCCTGCGCCAACCAGGTCGTTGAAGAAGCCCGGCGCCTGACTGGCGGGCAGGACAATTTCCAGCCCGTCTTCACCGGTATAGCCGGTGCGGGCGATGAACCAGTCACCATCGCTGCGACCTTCAAACGGTTTGAGCAGCTGGATCAGGTTGCCACGGGACTGGGAGACGAGTTCGCATATCTTGTGTCGAGCCTGGGGGCCCTGGATGGCCAGCATGGCCAGTTCCGAGCGCTCAACCAGTTGCACATCGAACCCGTCGAGATGCGCCTGCATCCAGGCCAGGTCCTGGTCGCGAGTGGAAGCGTTGACCACCAACCGATAACCGTCCTCGAGTCGATAGACCAACATGTCATCGACGATGCCGCCCCGCTCGTTGAGCATGGTGCTGTACAAGGCACGGCCGGGGCTGTGCAGTCGCTCGACATCATTGGCCAGCAAATACTGGAGCCAGGCCTTGGCCTGGGGGCCGCTGATATCGATCACGGTCATGTGGGATACATCGAAAACCCCGCAATCGCGGCGCACCTGGTGGTGTTCCTCGACCTGCGAGCCGTAATGCAGGGGCATATCCCAACCGCCAAAATCGACCATCTTCGCGCCGAGGGCGAGATGAAGGTCATACAGAGGCGTACGCTGTCCCATGGGTTTCTCCTTCCGGGCGTGGCGAAGGTGCGGGCAAGTTCTGCATGGGCTGAAAGCCTTGAATTAGAGGGCTTTGAGCCGATTTCAGCGACCAGAGCTGTAGTACATGCCGCACCGAATGCCGCGCATTGTAGCTGCAAGGTGTAGGACTGGCACCTAGGCGTTTCGATGCGCCGAGCGTCTGATCAATCCGATGACCGGTAACAGTCCCACCATAACCAGCGTCAGCGCCGGCAAAGACGCCCTCGCCCACTCGCCCTCGCTGGTCATTTCAAAGATCCGCACCGCCAGCGTGTCCCAGCCAAACGGGCGCATCAGCAGGGTCGCGGGCATTTCCTTGAGCACGTCGACGAATACCAGCAAGGCAGCGCTCAAGGTCCCCGGGAGCAATAACGGCAGATACACCTTGAAAAACAGTCGCGGGCCACTGACGCCGAGGCTACGTGCCGCTTCGGGCAATGATGGCCGTATACGCGCCAGGCTGCTTTCCAGGGGGCCGTAGGCCACGGCTATGAATCGCACCAGGTAGGCCAGCAGCAACGCGCACAGGCTGCCCAGCAGCAGCGGCTTGCCCGCCCCGCCCAGCCAACCGGACAGCGGAATCACCAGTTCGCGATCCAGATAACTGAATGCCAGCATGATCGAAACCGCCAGAACCGACCCGGGCAAGGCGTATCCCAGATTGGCCAGGCTTACGCCGGAACGAATTGCCCGGGTCGGCGCCAGGCGGCGGGCGAATGCCAGCACCAGCGCGACGCTGACGGTAATCAACGCAGCCATGGCGCCCAGATACAGGGTATGAACGATCAGCCCGGCGTAGCGCTCATCGAGGTCCAGGCGCCCCCGCTGCCAGAACCACACGACCAGTTGCAGCATGGGGATGACGAATGCACAGGCGAACACCAGCCCGCACCAACTCATGGCGGCGACCGCCTTGAATCCGCGCAGGTGATACAGCGCCTTGACCCGCGGCCGCTCGTTGCTTGCCCGGTTGGCGCCACGGGCCCGTCGCTCGCCGTACAGCACCACCATCACTACCAGCAGCAACAGGCTGGCCAACTGAGCCGCCGTGGACAGGCTGAAGAATCCATACCAGGTCTTGTAGATAGCTGTCGTGAACGTATCGAAGTTGAACACCGACACGGCCCCGAAATCCGCCAGGGTCTCCATCAGGGCCAACGCCACGCCGGCGCCGATCGCCGGGCGAGCCATGGGCAGTGCCACTCGCCAGAACGCCTGCCACGGGGACTGGCCAAGGACGCGCGCAGCTTCCATCAAGCCTTTGCCCTGGGCCAGAAACGCAGTGCGCGCCAACAGGTAAACGTAGGGATAGAACACCAGCACCAGAACCAGGATAACGCCACCGGTCGAGCGCACTCGCGGCAGCCGCAGCCCGGTGCCGAACCATTCACGCAGCAAGGTTTGCACGGGACCGGCGAAATCCAGCAACCCGACGAAGACAAAGGCCAGCACGTACGCAGGGATCGCGAACGGCAGCATCAGCGCCCAATCCAGCCAACGACGCCCGGGAAATTCGCAGAGGCTGGTGAGCCAGGCCAGGCTGACGCCCAGCAACGTAACGCCGACCCCGACGCCGACCACCAGGGTCAGCGTATTGCCCAGCAGCCGCGGCATCTGGGTGTCCCAGAGGTGGGACCAGATCTGATAATCGATGCTCTTCCATGACAACAGCAAGACACTGAGGGGCAGCAGGACCAGCGCAGCGATGGCGAAGACCAGGGGATACCAGCGGCGTTGGGCGGGGTGGGCCAAGGAAGCGCTCTCGCGGGAAAATCGTGCAGTGTAGGGAAAACGCAAAAAGATCGCAGCCTCCCGCAGCGCCTACATTGGGATTATGTACACCCTGTAAGCGCTGCCGGAGGCTGCGATCTTTTGATCTTTAAAGAACCCGACTCAGTTCCAGCCAGCCCGATCCATCATCCGGATCGCTTCCGCCTGACGCTTGCCGGCAATTTCCACCGGCAAGGTGTCGGCGACAAACTTGCCCCAGCTCGCCACTTCAGCGGACGGCGGCACAGCCGGGTTGGCCGGGAATTCCTGGTTCACGTCAGCGAAGATTTTTTGCGCTTCAGGGGTCGTCATCCATTCCACCAGCGCCTTGGCCGCCTCCGGGTGTGGCGCATGCTTGGTCAGGCCGATACCCGACAGGTTGACGTGCACCCCGCGATCCCCCTGGTTAGGCCAGAACAGCTTTACCGCCAGGTCCGGCTTCTGCTTGTGCAGGCGGCCGTAGTAGTAGGTGTTGACGATGCCCACATCGCATTGGCCGGCGTTGATCGCTTCCAGCACGGCGATGTCATCGGAGAAAACGTCGGTGGACAGGTTGTTCACCCAGCCCTTGAGGATCTGCTCGGTTTTGTCGGCGCCATGGACTTCGATCATGGTCGCGGTCAGGGACTGGTTGTAGACCTTTTTCGCCGTGCGAAGGCACAGGCGCCCTTCCCAGTTCTTGTCGGCCAGGCCTTCATAGGTGGTCAACTCGCCGGGTTTCACTCGCGTCGTCGAATAGGCAATGGTCCGCGCTCGCAGGCTCAGGCCGGTCCAGGCGTGGGCCGACGAGCGGTACTGCAAGGGGATGTTGGCGTCGATCACTTTGGAGGTGAACGGTTGCAGGATGCCCATCTGCTCCGCTTGCCAGAGGTTGCCGGCATCGACGGTGAGCAGCAGGTCGGCCGTGGCATTCTCGCCTTCGGCCTTGATCCGCTGCATCAGCGGCGCTTCCTTGTCGGTGATGAATTTGACCTGCACCCCGGTTTTTGCGGTGTAGGCATCAAAAACCGGCTTGATCAGCTCGTCGATACGCGACGAGTAAACCACTACCTCATCGGCAGCCTGGGCGATGGTGCTGCCGATCAGGGTCAGGGCGAGTGCGGTCAGTAGACGCTTCGGTGCCAACATGGGAGGGTTCTCTCGATTGAAGTGTGAGGCGAAATGATAAGGACTCACATTTGCCTTCTCAATCGATGAGTGGGTGGAGGAGTTACCAGATGTTGCATGGCTGCGATCTGTCGTAGGAGCTGCCGAAGGCTGAGACTTTTGATTTTTGCTTTTCCGCGAACCAAACACATTCAAGATCAAAAGTCGCAGCCTTCGGCAGTTCCTGCAAGATCTTGCCCTTCGCCCCAACAAAGGGTCAGATCCTGGCCAGCGCCGGCAAATCCCCGGTCAACCCCAGCGCCTCGCGCACGAACAGCGCCTTCGCCTCGGGCATCTGGTCCACCAGCTTCAAACCGGCATTGCGCAACCAGCGCACCGGCAACGGATCGGCCTGGAACAAACGTTCAAAGCCTTCCATCGCCGCCATCAGCGCCAAGTTGTGGGGCATGCGCCGACGCTCGTAGCGGCTCAGAACCTTCGGGTCCGCCAGGCGCTCGCCGCGCTCGAGCGCTTGCAGCAGGACCTCCGCCAGTACCGCTGCATCGAGGAACCCCAGGTTCACGCCCTGGCCAGCCAGCGGGTGAATGGTGTGGGCTGCATCGCCAATCAATGCCAGGCCTTCAGCGACATAGCGCTTGGCATGGCGCTGGCGCAATGGCACGCATACGCGTGGATCGGCACCCAGCACGGTGCCGAGTCGACCTTCGAAGGCCCGCTCCAGTTCGCGACAGAAACCTTGTTCGTCCAGCCCCATCAGCCGCTCGGCTTCGCCGGGGGTGGTCGACCACACAATCGAGCACCAATCCTGCTGACCGTCGCGTTCCAACGGCAGGAAGGCCAGGGGCCCATGGTCGGTGAAGCGTTGCCAGGCGGTCATCTGATGTGATTGGGAACTGCGCACGCTGGTGACGATCGCGTGGTGCAGGTAATTCCACTCGCGCGTGGCCATGCCGGTCAGGCGCCGTACCGCCGAATTGGCGCCATCGGCAGCGATCACCAGCGGTGCGCGCAACGTGCGACCGTCGGCCAGGGTCAGCAACCAGTCATCCCCGGAACGACGCATCTGCTCCAGGCGTGCATTGGCCAGCAGGCCAAGGTCACAGTCGTGCAGGCGATCGAGCAAGGCATCCTGAACCACGCGGTTTTCGACAATGTGCCCAAGCACTTCGGCGTGAACACTGGCCGCCGAGAAGTGAATCTGCCCGGTGCCACTGCCGTCCCATACGTGCATGTCGGTGTAGGGGCTGGTGCGCCGGCTGGCGATGCCATCCCAAACACCCAGACGCTCCAGAATCCGCTGGCTGGCGGCCGACAGGGCACTCACCCGCGGCTCGAACGGCGCCTGGTTGTCGAAGGGTTTGACGCTCATGGGGCTGCCGTCCAGCAGCAGCACTTCCAGCCCGCTGCCCTGTAACGCCAGCGCCAGGGTACTGCCGACCATTCCGGCCCCGACAATCAGCAGATCTGCGCGCATTTCCATGCTTATGCCTGTCTCGCTTGCGGCTTGAGCCGCACGTAAAGGGTTTTGCCGACCCGCGCCACCAACTGGCCGGCGCCGTCATGAATATCGACCTGCAACTGCGGCAGGTATTTTTTGCCATCGGCCGTTTGCCGGCGGATCTCATCGAGCAAGGTATCGTCAATGGTGAACCGGGCGAATACCGGGCCCTTGCCGGGCGCAATGAAATCGATATCGGCGGCCTTGTCCCAGACGATGTACCGGTGACCGAGGTTCTCCATCAGCATCAACATGAAAAACGGATCGACCATCGAATACAGGCTGCCGCCGAACTGGGTCCCGACATAATTGCGGTTGTACCAGCCCAGCCCCATGCGCACCCGCACGTCACGAAAGTCATCGCTGATGTGCTGCACACGGACGCCGGCACCGAGGTACGGCGGGTACAGGGTCATCGCCCAGCGCATCAGCCGTGCCTTGCCAAAATTTTTGCTCAACCAGTCAAGCATCGGGACGGGTACCCAGTCCCATGGCCTGCCGGGCGAACCAGCGCTTGGCCGGCGGCAGCAGGTCCAGGCCCAGCAGGCCGAGATTGCGACCCAGGGAAACCAGTGGCTGGGTGCTGCCGAACAAGCGAGTGACCTGGTCCGAGAAGCCGACCGTCAAGTTTTGATCCAGGCGCTGACGCTCGCGGTAAGCCTGCAGGGTGGCGAAATCGCCGGGGGCTTTTGCGCTCGCCAGCAGCGCATCGGCCAGGGCCTGGGCATCACGCAGCGACAGGTTGAAACCCTGGCCGGCAATCGGGTGCAGGCTATGTGCCGCATTGCCGAGAATTGCCAGGTGCGGACGCACCTGCTCCTCGGCCTCAATCAGCGTCAAAGGGTACAGATGTCGCGCACCGACCTGCTTGAGGGTGCCAAGGCGATAACCGAAAACACCCTGCAGCTCACTGAGGAATGCACGCTCGTCCAGCGCCGCCAGGCGCTGCGCGTCCATCCCCTGGCGCGTCCAGACCAGTGCGCAGCGGTTGTCCGGCAATGGCAGCAATGCCATCGGGCCGTCGTCGGTAAAACGCTCGAACGCCACGCCGTTATGGGATTCACTCGGGGTGATGTTGGCAATCAGCGCGCTCTGGTTGTACGGACGCTTGCGGATGCCCACGCCCAATTGCTCGCGCAGCCCGGAGCGACCACCATCAGCCAGCACGGCGAGGTCGCATTCCAGGGTGGTTTCATCGTTGAGGGTCAGGCGATAACCATCGGTTAGCGGCTCCATGGCGGTGACTTCCGCCGGACAGCGCCATGTGATGACGTCCTTGTCCAGCGCTTGCCACAGGCACTGTCCAAGCCAGGCGTTCTCCACCACATAACCCAGCGCCGGCACGCCCTCCTCCATCGCCGACAGGCGCGCGGTAGAGAAGCGGCCGCGGTCAGAGACGTGGATCTGCTTGATCGGCTCGGCGCGGCGGGTAATCTCCTGCCACACGCCCAGCCGTTGATAAATCTGTCGGGCGCCGTAGGACAGCGCCGAGGAACGCGCATCATAGCTTGGCTGGTAGGTGTCGCCGGGCGCAAACGGCTCGATCAGCACGATCTTCCAGCCACGGGCCTTGGCTCCAGCCTGCAACGCCAGGGCCAGACTGGCGCCGACCAGGCCACCCCCGATGATTGCCAGGTTTGCCCGACTCATGCCGCTTGTGCCCGTGCGGCAGCCATCAAGGCCTCGATCTCGGCGACCGTCTTCGGTACGCCTCTGGTCAGGATTTCACAACCGGTCTTGGTCACCACCACGTCGTCCTCGATGCGCACGCCAATGCCGCGCCATTTTTTCGCAACTTTCTGATTGTCCGCGGCAATGTAGATGCCCGGTTCCACCGTCAGCGCCATGCCGACTTCCAGCACCCGCCACTCGCCGCCAACCTTGTACTCGCCGACATCATGCACATCCATGCCCAGCCAGTGCCCGGCGCGGTGCATGTAGAAAGCCTTGTAGGCTTCGCTGGCAATCAGCTCATCGACATCGCCCTGCAGCAGACCCAACTCCACCAGGCCCGAGGTGATTACCCGCACCGTAGCTTCGTGCGCCTGGTTCCAGTGTTTGTTTGGCGCAATTTCGGCGAACGCGGCTTCCTGGGAAGCCAGCACCAGTTCATATATCGCCTTCTGTTCAGCCGAATACTTGCCATTCACCGGCCAGGTGCGGGTGATGTCGCTGGCGTAGCAGTCGATCTCGCAACCGGCGTCTATCAGCACCAGATCGCCATCCTTGAGCAGCGCGTCGTTCTGCTGGTAGTGCAGGATGCAGGTGTTGCGCCCCGCGGCGACAATCGAGCCGTAAGCCGGCATCTTCGCCCCGCCTTTGCGGAATTCGTAGTCCAGCTCGGCTTCCAGGCTGAATTCGTAAAGACCGGGCCGACTGGCCTGCATCGCACGAATATGCGCCTGGGCGGAAATCCGTGCGGCCTCGCGCATCACCTTCACTTCTGCCGCCGATTTATACAGGCGCATGTCGTGCAGCAGATGATCCAGGGCAACGTATTCGTTCGGCGGCTGGGCGCCCAGGTGGGCCTTGGAGCGGATCACGTTGATCCAGTCCATCAGGTGCCGATCGAATTCCGGATTGCTGCCCATGGCCGAATACACCCGGTCGCGCCCTTCGATCAGGCCCGGGAGGATGTCGTCTATGTCGGTAATGGGAAACGCATCGTCGGCGCCAAAGTCGCGGATCGCGCCTTCCTGACCCGCACGCAGGCCGTCCCACAACTCGCGTTCGGCATTGCGCTCACGGCAGAACAGAATGTACTCGCCATGTGACCGCCCAGGCATCAGCACCAGCACGGCCTGGGGCTCGGGAAAACCGCTCAGGTATTGGAAGTCGCTGTCCTGACGGTAGACGTGCTCCACGTCACGATTGCGAATGGCCACCGCTGCAGCGGGCAGGATGGCAATGCTGTTGGGCTCCATCTGCGCCATCAGGGCCTTGCGGCGACGGCTGTATTCCGATTTCGGGATATGAATCATGGGCAGATGGCTTTCCCTGGCAGACGATTAATGCAGTGACGGCTTGGCGGCAGCCGGCGCATCCGGCTTCCTGGTTTCGGAGAACAGCAGCAGCGGTGCTACTCGCAGGTACTCCATCACTTCCATGTAATCGCTTTCGCCGTCGTCGGACTCTTCCAGGGCGTCCTGCACCTGGGAAATGGCTGCCAGATCCTGTAACACTTCTGTGGCTTCGGTGCTCAGCATGCTGCTGTCACGGCAGTTCAAGCCAAAACCGCTGAGGAAACCCTGGCACCATTGGCCCAGCGCGGCGGCGCGGTCAGCCAATGGTTCGTCATCGGTCGGCAGCAGCAGAACGACGGTAACGTCGTCGCCGGTGAGCTCGCCTTTGACCATCTCCTGCAAGCCGATCAAGGCGTTGCGGACGTTGTCCTGAGGCTCGCTTTCCAGCAGCTCGGCGGCATCGATCAGCCACTCGTCGGCATTGAAGCCGGCACCGGCGCAGCTACGGCCGAGCAACAGCCCGTGGAGCTCAGCGGGCGAGACGTTATGCCCGCTGGAAGTCAGCAGGGTGGCGAAGGCTTGGTACGGGGAATTCTGAATGGGCATGGGCAGCTAGGCGCCAGACGGCGCTATGTCTAGAATGAAGGCCTTGTATCCTACATCGACTCCTCTGCAGGAGCGAGCTTGTTCCGGGCGGCGATCCGACGATGGTCGCAAACGATAACGCGGTGTACGTGACACCCCCCGCAGCGTTCTCGGGTTCATCGTCGGATCGCCGCCCCGACCAAGCTCGCTCCTGCAGTCCGACACCCATCAGACAGTGAAGACAATGGAAGACACCGACCTGCAAGCGCTGATGGCCAGACTCGAGTTGTTAATTAACCGGGTCGAGCAACTAAAGAGCCAAAACGGACTCCTATTAGCTCAGGAAAAGACCTGGCGCGAGGAACGCGCGCACCTCATTGAAAAAAATGAAATCGCTCGGCGTAAGGTCGAATCGATGATTTCGCGCCTCAAGGCCCTGGAGCAAGACTCATGAGTTCAAGCAATAGCGTTACCGTGCAGATCCTCGATAAAGAATATTCGATCATCTGCCCCCAGGAAGAGCGCAGCAACCTGGTGAGCGCCGCCCGTTACCTGGACGGCAAGATGCGCGAGATCCGCAGCAGCGGCAAAGTCATCGGTGCCGATCGCATTGCCGTGATGGCCGCGCTGAACATCACGCACGACCTCCTGCACAAGGAAGAACGCCCGGATGTACAGGCCAGCGGCTCGACCCGCGAGCAGGTTCGCGACCTGCTCGATCGTGTCGATCTGGTGCTCGCTACCGATCCGGACGTCACCAAGGGCTGATTCGTGTGACTGCTTGGGGTATACTCGCATCACTCCCTGGGGTGCTTGCCAGTTGACCACGTCCCTGAGCCGATTCGCACTACCCTGGAGGTTGCACGTTGGGCTGGTGTGCATGTCCGCTAGACGGAAAGCCTTAAAGCCTACTGCATCTTCCACCTTGAACTTTCGGGTTCAAGGGCTAAGTCAGCAGCGGTTCATCCGGGGAGCCTGATTCCAGTCCGATGCCGGTTTCGTTACCGGCATCGGCTTTTTTACGGGTACGATTTAGTCACCCGACCCGCGAGCCCGAATTCATGACCGAACCTGCGCTGCTGCCCCGCCCGCAACTTCGACGCATGCTGCGCAAGGCTCGCCGCGCACTGACTCCCAGTCAACAACGCCAGGCCGCTCGCGGGCTGTATAGGCAACTGGCCCAGCATCCGCTGTTTCGCCGCGCAAAACATATCTCGCTCTACTTGCCCACCGACGGTGAAATTGATCCGCGCCTGCTGCTGCGTGCGGCTCAGCAAAGGGGCAAAGTGACGTACCTGCCAGTGCTCAGCGCCTGGCCACGCACGCGCATGGTGTTCCAGCGAATTCGCCCCGGGGAAAAACTCAAGCCCAACCGCTTTCGCATCCTCGAGCCCCGAGCCAACCTCGCTTCGCAGCGCAAAGTCTGGACGCTCGACCTGGTCCTGCTGCCATTGGTCGGTTTTGACGCCGTCGGCGGACGCCTGGGCATGGGTGGCGGTTTTTATGACAGGAGCCTGGCGTATCTGGCACGCCGCAAAAGCTGGCGCAAGCCGACGCTGCTGGGGCTGGCTCATGAGTGTCAGAAAGTCGAGCGACTGGCTCAAGCGAGCTGGGATGTGCCGCTGCAGGGAACGGTAACGGACAGGGGCTGGTATTTCGCAGGTACCGCACCGTAGGAGCAAAGCTTGCTCACGATAGCGATCTTTCAGGCAGTTGGATGTTCAATGTGACGCCGCCGTCGCGAGCAAGCTTTGCTCCTACAGGTGCGGCGTCCGGAAATCAGATCAGCGCTTGAAGGCCGACGGCTGTTGCTGCTGGGTCAATTCCATAGGAGCGTCAGTCTTGTTGCTCCACAGACTTTGGGCATAACCGGTGGTCACGACGCCGAGGCCGAACAAAATAACCAAAATCCATAGTAAATCCGGTTTGCGTTTCATCGATTGCCCCCCAAAGGCATATCAACACGATGACAGCAGCGGTTTCCGTTGTAGGCCGTGCAGCAGCGTCAAGCTAAGAAGGCCGGCATTTTGCGACAACGGGACCCTACACGCAAACGCTGGCGTCAACCGACTGTCGGTTTGTCATAAAATTGCCCGACAACTTGCCCACTGACTTCGCAAGGAGCAAAACCATGGCCTATTGGCTGATGAAATCCGAGCCAGACGAACTGTCCATCAAGGACCTGGCAAAGTTGGGCACTGCGCGCTGGGACGGGGTTCGCAACTATCAGGCGCGCAATTTCCTGCGGGCCATGACGGTAGGCGACGAGTTTTTCTTCTATCACTCCAGTTGTCCGGAACCGGGGATCGCCGGGATCGGCAAGATCATTGCAGCCGCATACCCGGACCCTACGGCTCTGGAGCCTGAAAGCCATTACTACGACCCGAAGGCCACGGCCGAGAAAAACGCCTGGAGCGCGATTGATGTCGCCCATGTGGAGACGTTTGCCAAGGTGTTGAAGCTGGACTACCTGAAACAGCAGGCGGCGCTGGCCGAGATGCCGCTGGTGCACAAAGGCTCGCGGCTGTCGGTGATGCCGGTTACCCCTGAGCAATGGGCGGCGGTGATTGCTTTGCGCTAATACACAAAGATCGCAGCCTGCGACAGCGCCTTCAGGCGTTCGCGCTCACAGACAGGAACTGCCGCTGGCTGCCATCTTTTGAGGTTTAAATCAGACAAAGAAAGGCTTACTGGATAATAAGGTTGTTGAACAACAGATCCTCAACCACCGGCTTGCCCGTCTCGTCATTCATGATTTGCTGGGTCTGCTTCAAGGCTTCCTGACGCAGTTTCTCCTTGGCCTCCACATTGTTCATCGCCTCGGTCGTCTGCTGCGCGAACAACGCCACCAGCTGATTGCGAATCAACGGCTCGTTGGCCTTCACCAGCTTGGTCGCCTCATCCCCAGTGACGCGCAAGGCGACATCCGCCTTGTAGACCTTGAGCTTGGGAGTGCCGTCCAGGCCGTAGTTGCCCACAAATGGCGGGGTCAGGGTGATGTAGTTGACCTTCGGCGCTACTTCTTCCTTGGCTTCTTCGGCCATCGCTGCCACCGGCAGACACAGGGCCAGCATCAATACGGTCCACGCTTTCACAATTCGCTCCTTATCCGGTTTGCGGCCTAGCATAACGACCCGCTGTGTCAGCACAAGCTTATGGCTGACTATCAGGGCGAGGCATGCTCGTTGACCCGTTGACTCACACACCTACACTTATCGGCCATCACTCCCAAAGGAATAGCCCTGATGAAAGCCGTGCTGTGCAAAGCCTTCGGCCCTGCCGAATCGCTGGTGCTGGAAGACGTCGCCAGCCCTGTCGCAAAAAAGAATGAAATCCTGCTGGACGTGCACGCTGCCGGGGTCAATTTCCCGGACACGCTGATCATCGAGGGCAAATACCAGTTCAAGCCGCCCTTCCCGTTTTCCCCTGGTGGCGAGGCGGCTGGCGTAGTGAGTGCGGTCGGTGAAAAAGTCAGCCATCTGAAGGTCGGTGACCGCGTCATGGCCTTGACCGGCTGGGGCAGTTTCGCCGAGCAGGTGGCGGTGCCAGGCTATAACGTGTTGCCGATTCCGTCGTCGATGGACTTCAACACCGCCGCAGCGTTCAGCATGACCTACGGCACTTCAATGCACGCGCTCAAGCAAAGAGGCAACCTGCAGCCGGGTGAAACCCTGCTGGTACTGGGCGCCTCCGGAGGGGTCGGCCTGGCCGCCGTGGAAATCGGCAAAGCCATGGGCGCACGGGTGATCGCCGCCGCCAGCAGCGCGGAAAAGCTTGCAGTGGCCAAGGCGGCCGGCGCAGATGAGCTGATCAACTACAGCGAAACCAGCCTCAAGGATGAGATCAAACGCCTGACCGATGGCCAGGGCGCCGACGTGATCTACGACCCGGTCGGCGGCGACCTGTTCGACCAGGCCATCCGCGCCATCGCCTGGAACGGCCGCCTGCTGGTAGTGGGTTTTGCCAGTGGGCGTATTCCGGAACTGCCGGTGAACCTTGCGTTGCTCAAGGGCGCAGCGGTAGTCGGGGTGTTCTGGGGCTCGTTTGCCCAACGCCAGCCGCAAGACAACGCGGCGAACTTCCAGCAGCTGTTTGGCTGGTTCGCTGAAGGCAAATTGAAGCCTCTGGTGTCGCAGGTGTATCCGCTCAGCAATGCGGCACAGGCAATCAATGACCTTGGACAGCGCAAGGCGGTCGGCAAGGTGGTGGTGCAAGTTCGCTAAAGCTCTGGAGCGGTCTGGCCTGGACCCACCCCGTCCAGGTCAACTCCTCAGCCGGACTTCCTCCATGAATCGATTCGCGAACGGCTTCCTGCATCGTTTACAGGCCGAAAAACCGAAAAAGAACGTAATGACTTCCGGTACGCACGCAGGACATTTCCCCTGAAACCTGGCTAAAGCGTGCGCCCGAGTGCGTGAGCGCGGCCAAAGCAATCCTTCCTGCAACGTCCTTCATTTATGCCTGAGCGACATGTTCGTAAAAGAACATGCGATCTCGAACATTTCCGCTGTTTGGTCGATGGCAACCGGTGCTATTTTCGGTAACGAAACTGTAACATTCGCATCCGCAGTCAAAACAAGAATCTGGAGCTCTTGAATGTTTGCTTTCTTTCGTCCTGCCGCACATCAGGCTCCTTTGCCTGAAGACAAAATAGACAGTACTTACCGACGCCATCGCTGGCAGATCTTTGCCGGTATCTTTATCGGCTACGCCGGATACTACCTGCTGCGCAAAAACTTCTCATTGGCCATGCCCTACCTGATCGAAGAGGGTTACACCCGCGGCGAGCTGGGCCTGGCGCTGTCTGCCATCGCCATTGCCTATGGCCTGTCGAAATTCCTGATGGGCATCGTCTCCGACCGCTCGAACCCGCGCTTCTTCCTGCCGTTCGGGCTACTGGTGTCGGCCGGGGTCATGTTCATTTTCGGTTTCGCGCCATGGGCAACGTCCAGCGTGACCATTATGTTCATCCTGCTGTTCATCAACGGCTGGGCCCAGGGCATGGGCTGGCCGCCGAGTGGCCGGACCATGGTCCACTGGTGGTCGCAAAAGGAACGCGGCGGCGTGGTGTCGCTGTGGAACGTGGCGCACAACGTCGGCGGCGGCTTGATCGGCCCGCTGTTCCTGCTGGGCATGGGCCTGTTCAATGACTGGCATGCGGCCTTCTATGTGCCTGCAGCCGTAGCCTTGGCCGTGGCGGTATTTGCCTTTGCCACCATGCGCGATACGCCACAATCGGTCGGCCTGCCGCCCATCGAGAAGTACAAGAACGATTATCCGGAAGGCTACGACGCCAGCCATGAAGAAGAATTCAGCGCCAAGGAAATCTTCGTCAAGTACGTGCTGCGCAACAAAATGCTCTGGTACATCGCCCTGGCCAACGTCTTCGTCTACCTGCTGCGCTACGGCGTGCTGGACTGGGCACCGACCTACCTCAAGGAAGCCAAGGGTTTCACCGTTGATAAAACCTCGTGGGCGTACTTCTTCTACGAGTGGGCTGGTATCCCGGGCACGCTGTTGTGCGGCTGGATGTCGGACAAGATCTTCCGCGGCAACCGCGGCCTGACCGGCATGGTGTTCATGGCACTGGTGACCGTGGCCACTCTGGTGTATTGGCTGAACCCGGCCGGAAACCCGACCGTCGACATGATCGCGCTGGTTTCGATCGGCTTCCTGATCTACGGACCGGTCATGCTGATCGGCCTGCAGGCACTGGAACTGGCGCCGAAGAAGGCAGCCGGTACGGCGGCGGGCTTTACCGGCCTGTTTGGCTACCTGGGTGGATCGGTGGCGGCCAGTGCGGCGATGGGCTACACGGTGGACCACTTCGGCTGGGACGGCGGCTTCGTGCTATTGATCGGCGCGTGCCTGCTGGCCATGGCCTTCCTGGCACCCACGCTGTGGCACAAGCAAGTGGCCAGTCAGAGCCGCGAAGCGGTCGCCTGATCCACTGAGGACTTGCAGCGCTTGAGCCGCGCCTCCAGATTCCGGTCTGGCATGGCGTGGCTACGCAAGGCGTGGGCGGTCTGCTCGACGTAATCGCGAGTAGTGCCGTAGCGCCCGCAAGCATTTTCGAATACCTGACTCAGCACGTGGTCCGGCAAGTTGCCGGCGTAGCTGGGCAAGTGTCGCTCCAACACGAACCCCAATGCCTGGACCTGACTTCCGTCTTCGAGACGGCAGTTGAGCCAGTGTGGGCGATAGGAAGGGAATGGCATTTCACGCTGCCAGAGCGCATACAGCGAGGCATCCAGCTGTTCTTCCGGCAGGCGATAGGCGAAGCCGCTGCAGGAGCCGCCGCGATCCAGGCCGAATACCAGCCCGGGCACTTCAGGCGTGCCGCGATGCTCGTGCGACCACAGGTACAAACCGCGATGATAGCCATGCACCCGACCGCGTACCCGCTCTACAGCCGGGCACTCGGGCCGCCAGATCAAGGAACCGTAAGCGAACAGCCATACCGGCCCACCTTTGTGGCGCGCCATGGTGGACTGCATCGAGCTGAGCAATTGTTCGTGAGTGAGCTGCGGCCCCAGATCGAGCTGCGGAGGGTAAGCCAGATTCAGAAAAGCAGATTCAATGGCGCTCATGGCGATTAGCGTTCAGCTCCCCGCGAGTGAAGAATTACTTAATAGAACGCACCGCTGTAACAATAAGGCACATATGTTTTAAGGCAATTTAAGTGCCATGGCAGAGTTCTTAAATGATTGCCTTGATGAGATATAACCTACCGGTATTTATAATAATCTATAAATACCGATCAGCTATATAGGAGGTTATAAGGATACAAAGCGTAGGAGCTGCCGAAGGCTGCGATCTTTTGATTTTCAAGGCAAAGTCAAAAGATCGCAGCCTGCGGCAGCTCCTACAAGGGCAAGGTCAGAATCGCAGGCCAAGATCGCGGATCAAGATCGCGGATCAAGATCGAGGCGCATACGCAAATACATCCGCACGCATCTGATGCGCGTCCATCCCGGCTTCTACCAGCGCGTCCAGCGTGCCGTACACCATCGCTGGCGAGCCACTTGCGTAGACATGCAACGGCTTCAGGTCGGCGAAGTCCTCGCAGACCGCCTCGTGCAGCATACCGCAACGCCCTTCCCAGCCGCATTGATCGCTCACGACTTTATGCAGGAACAGGTTGGGCAGCTTCAGCCATTCGTCCCAGTGCTCGATTTCATAGAAATCTTCAGGCCGACGCACGCCCCAATACAGGTGGACCGGATGCTTGAAACCTGCGGCTCGACAGTGCTCGATCAGGCTATGAATCTGGCCCATGCCGGTTCCCGCAGCGATCAGCACCAGCGGGCCGTCGGGCAACTCCGCCAGGTGGGTGTCGCCAAATGGCATCTCGATGCGCACCATCGCCTTGCGTTGCAGCTGATCTACCAGGCTCAGCGCACTGCTTTCGCGCGCCAGCACGTGTATTTGCAGGTCCCGGCCCGAATGGGGCGCCGAGGCCAGGGAAAAGGCCGACTTCTCGCCATTCTCCCGCTCGATCATCAGATACTGTCCGGCGTGATAGCGCGGCGGCTTGCCGGCAGGCGCTCGCAAGCTGACGCGCCAGGTGTCGCCACCCACGTCCCGGCACTCGATGACCTGACACGCCAAGCTACGCACAGGTAATTCTCCCAGCGAGAGCACGCCATCCCACAGCACGACACAGTCTTCCAGCGGCTGCGCAATGCAAGTGTAGAACTCACCGTGATCGCGCACATCGCCGCTCTGCTCGACGCGGCCTTCCACCAGCAGCGCGGCGCACACATGACAGTTGCCGTTGCGACAGCTTTGCGGGCAGTCGTAGCCCAGGCGCCGCGCCCCATCGAGAATCCGCTCGCCGGGCAGAATCTGTAGCACCGCTCCGGAAGGCTGCAAAGTTACACGCATCAATCTATTCCTAACTGATTCCAGATGGCATCGACCCGTTTGGTCACGGCTTCGTCCTTGACGATGACCCGGCCCCACTCGCGAGTGGTTTCACCCGGCCATTTATGCGTGGCATCGAGCCCCATCTTCGAACCCAGGCCGGATACCGGCGAAGCGAAGTCCAGGTAGTCGATCGGCGTGTTGTCGATCATCACCGTATCGCGCTTGGGGTCCATGCGCGTGGTGATGGCCCAGATCACGTCGTTCCAGTCTCGCGCGTTGATATCGTCATCAGTGACGATAACGAACTTGGTGTACATGAACTGTCGCAAAAACGACCAGACACCCAACATTACCCGCTTGGCATGGCCGGGATATGACTTCTTCATGGTTACGATAGCCATGCGGTACGAGCAGCCTTCGGGCGGCAGGTAGAAGTCGGTGATCTCCGGGAACTGCTTTTGCAGAATCGGTACGAACACTTCGTTCAGGGCCACGCCGAGAATCGCCGGTTCATCCGGCGGACGGCCGGTGTAGGTGCTGTGGTAGATCGGCTTGATGCGGTGAGTGATGCGCTCCACCGTGAACACCGGGAAGCTGTCGACTTCGTTGTAGTAGCCGGTGTGGTCGCCGTACGGACCTTCATCCGCCATCTCACCCGGATGGATCACACCTTCAAGGATGATCTCGGCGGTGGCCGGCACTTGCAGGTCATTGCCACGGCACTTCACCAGCTCGGTGCGGTTGCCGCGCAGCAAACCGGCGAAGGCGTATTCAGACAGGCTGTCCGGCACCGGTGTCACGGCGCCGAGAATGGTCGCCGGATCAGCGCCAAGCGCTACGGAAACCGGGAACGGCTGCCCAGGATGCTTCTCACACCACTCGCGGTAATCCAGCGCACCACCCCGGTGACTGAGCCACCGCATGATCACCTTGTTGCGGCCGATCACTTGCTGACGGTAAATACCGAGGTTCTGGCGGTCCTTGTTCGGACCTTTGGTGACGGTCAGGCCCCAGGTAATCAGCGGGCCGACGTCGCCTGGCCAGCAGGTCTGCACTGGCAGCATCGCGAGGTCGACGTCGTCGCCTTCAATGACCACTTCCTGGCAGACCGCATCCTTGACGACTTTTGGCGCCATGGCGATGATCTTGCGGAAAATCGGCAGCTTGGACCAGGCGTCTTTCAGGCCCTTGGGCGGCTCGGGCTCCTTGAGGAAGGCCAGCAGCTTGCCGATCTCGCGCAACTCGCTGACGGCTTCCGCCCCCATGCCCAGCGCCACGCGCTCAGGCGTACCAAACAGGTTGCCGAGCACCGGGATGTCATAACCCGTCGGGTTTTCGAAAAGCAGCGCGGGGCCCTTGGCGCGCAAGGTGCGATCGCACACCTCGGTCATTTCCAGCACAGGGGACACCGGAACCTGGATGCGCTTGAGCTCGCCGCGCTTTTCCAGACCGCTGATAAAGTCGCGCAAGTCGCGATACTGCATGCGTGAGCCTCGTTTTGGCCGTGGCGTTCGGGGGAGGCAGTTTAGCGCCGAACCCCGCTGTTCAGAACCACGAACTGCCATTGATCAAAAATCAGATAGCAAAAAGCCGGGTTTCCCCGGCTTTTGCTGATCTATCGACTTACTTGCGTTTCATCGACAGGAAGAACTCATCGTTGGTCTTGGTCGTTTTCAGCTTGTCGACCAGGAACTCGATGGCAGCGATCTCGTCCATCGGGTGCAGCAGCTTGCGCAGGATCCACATGCGCTGCAACTCGTCATCGGCCGTCAGCAACTCTTCGCGGCGAGTGCCGGAACGGTTGATGTTGATAGCCGGGAAGACACGCTTTTCAGCGATACGACGATCCAGCGGCAGTTCCATGTTGCCCGTGCCTTTGAATTCCTCGTAGATCACTTCGTCCATCTTCGAGCCGGTTTCAACCAGCGCGGTGGCGATGATGGTCAGCGAACCGCCTTCCTCGATGTTCCGCGCGGCACCGAAGAAACGTTTCGGTTTCTCCAGGGCGTGGGCATCGACACCACCGGTGAGTACCTTGCCGGAGCTCGGGATCACGGTGTTGTAGGCACGAGCCAGACGCGTGATGGAGTCGAGCAGGATCACCACGTCTTTCTTGTGTTCGACCAGGCGCTTGGCCTTCTCGATCACCATCTCGGCAACCTGCACGTGGCGGGTTGGCGGCTCATCGAACGTCGAGGCAACCACTTCGCCACGCACGGTGCGCTGCATTTCGGTTACTTCTTCCGGACGCTCGTCGATCAGCAGCACGATCAGATGAACTTCAGGATTGTTACGCGCGATGTTGGCTGCGATGTTCTGCAGCATGATGGTCTTACCGGCTTTCGGCGGTGCCACGATCAAACCACGCTGGCCTTTGCCGATCGGGGCGCACAGGTCGATGACCCGACCGGTGAGGTCTTCGGTGGAACCGTTGCCGGCTTCCATCTTCATGCGCACAGTCGGGAACAACGGGGTCAGGTTCTCGAAGAGAATCTTGTTTTTCGCATTCTCGGGACGATCGTAGTTGATCGTGTCGACCTTGAGCAGCGCGAAATAACGCTCGCCTTCCTTGGGAGGGCGGATCTTGCCAACGATGGTGTCACCGGTGCGCAAGTTGAAGCGACGAATCTGGCTTGGCGAGACGTAGATATCGTCTGGGCCAGCGAGATAGGAAGCGTCAGCGGAGCGAAGGAAGCCGAAGCCGTCCTGGAGAATCTCCAGCACGCCATCACCGGAGATTTCCTCGCCGCTTTTCGCGTGCTTTTTGAGCAGGGAGAAAATCACGTCCTGCTTGCGCGAACGGGCCATATTTTCTATGCCCATCTGTTCGGCCAATTCGAGCAGTTCGGTAATCGGCTTTTGCTTGAGTTCAGTCAGATTCATATAGGAATGACGTAATCATTTATGGAGGGGGGGAAATTAAGCTTTTGGCTTAATGAGGCCGCGCCGCAGAGAAGGCGACAGGATCGCGTACTTATTCGAAAAGGAGTGCGTCGGCGACGGCTAGCAGGGGGCAAAGGAGAAACCAGTGCGGGGCCGAATGTACCACCTGAGTTTCGGAGCGTCTAGCCCTCGATAACGAAAAAGCCCCGCAAATAGCGGGGCCTTTTTTCAGACACTTTATTACGACGCTTAGATGTTGGCGTCCAGGAAAGCGGCCAATTGCGACTTCGACAGTGCGCCGACCTTGGTCGCTTCAACGTTACCGTTCTTGAACAGCATCAGCGTCGGGATACCGCGCACGCCGTGCTTGGCCGGGGTTTCCTGGTTTTCGTCGATGTTCAGCTTGGCAACGGTCAGCTTGCCTTTGTAGGTTTCTGCAATCTCGTCCAGGACAGGAGCGATCATTTTGCAAGGGCCGCACCATTCAGCCCAGTAGTCGACCAGCACAGCGCCTTCGGCCTTCAGTACATCGGCCTCGAAGCTAGCGTCGCTAACGTGTTTGATAAGATCGCTGCTCATGGAAGTCTCCAGGTTGTAAGCAAAAAAACGTGGCCCATCATAGCCGCCCTTCCCTCGTTCAGGAAGCTGCAGATGATTGACTCTTGCTATGGTGCCGCATGAGTTTGGGTATAGCTCAATTCATCAGGCGGCGGGGGCGATGAAGGCAATTCCGGTGCGCAGCGCGGCATTGCGCACGTGTTCCTGCATCGCCTTCTGTGCGGCGCCGGACGCCCGGCGTGCCAGTGCGCGGAGAATCTTGCGGTGCTCCTGCCAGGTTTCCATGGCGCGCTCGGCCCGGATGAACGGTAGCTTCTGGCTCTCCAGGAAGATGTCGGCACTGGCGGTCAGGATACTCAGCATCGCCTGATTGCCGCTGGCCAGCAGGATGCGCCGGTGAAACTCGAAATCCAGGCGCGCCGCCGCTTCAAAGTCGCCCACCTTCAACTCGTTGCGCATCGCGGCCACGTTGTCTTCCAGCGCATCGAGCTGGACAGTACTTAACGTCACCGCTGCCAAGCCCGCAGCAAACCCCTCCAGGGCATAGCGCAACTGGAAGATGTCCAGGGGCGACGCCTGTGCCGCGAAGGGCCAGCTCAACGCCGCGTCGGACCGCGCCAGGTCCACGGGCGCCTGCACAAACACCCCTTTGCCCGGCTGGATGCTGATCAGCCCCAGGGCACTTAACGACGACAGCGCTTCGCGTAACGACGCCCGGCTCACGCCCAATTGCACCGCCAGGTCCCGTTGCGAGGGCAAGGCATCCCCCGGCCCGAACCCCTGCTCGGTGATCAGTTTACGGATGGCTTGCAGCGCCACTTCAGGAACGGCTCGGGAGATGGAATTCATGGTTTTTCAGACGAACCGGATGAATGAGCGGACAGTTTTAAAGCTATTCGCAGCGTCCGGCAAGTCGTGCCCCATGGGGGTTCGCAGAGTTATGACGATGCGCTATCAGGGTGCGAATCAGGGCTCAACTGTTCAGACCAGTAAGACCGAGCAAACCCAGTAAACCCGGGGGCTGTGCCACCCGAAACCGATACTTGGCATGGCCCGTGCTCTGTCGATCCGCAGAAATCACTTCTCGCCGATTCGGAGATTTGCCATGACCCAGCGTTACAGCGCCCTCCTCGCAGCCCTGTTTGCCAGCCTGATGCTGAGCCAGGCGCCCGCCCACGCCGATGGCCTGGAGGACGTGGTCAAGCGCGGCGTCCTCAAAGTTGCCGTGCCACAGGACTTCCCGCCCTTCGGCTCGGTGGGTCCGGACATGAAGCCTCGCGGCCTGGACATCGACACTGCCAAGCTGCTGGCGGACCAGCTCAAGGTCAAACTCGAACTGACCCCGGTCAACAGCACCAACCGCATTCCGTTCCTGACCACCGGCAAGGTCGACCTGGTGATTTCCAGCCTTGGCAAGAACGCCGAACGCGAGAAGGTCATCGACTTCTCCAGCGCCTACGCGCCCTTTTACCTCGCGGTGTTCGGCCCGCCAGAGGCCACGATCGAGACGCTGGATGACCTCAAGGGCAAGACCATCAGCGTCACCCGTGGCGCCATCGAAGACATCGAGCTGACCAAGGTGGCCCCGCAAGGCGTGACCATCAAGCGCTTTGAAGATAACAATTCGACCATCGCCGCCTACCTCGCCGGCCAGGTCGATCTGATCGCCAGCGGCAACGTGGTGATGGTGGCGATCAGCGAGAAGAACCCCAAGCGCGTGCCGGCTTTGAAAGTGAAGCTCAAGGATTCGCCGGTCTACGTCGGGGTGAACAAGAACGAGCCGGCGCTACTGGGCAAGGTCAACCAGATCCTCGCTACTGCTAAAACAGACGGCGCACTGGAGAAAAACTCCCAGACCTGGCTGAAAGAGCCACTGCCGGCCGATCTCTGATCGTCGCTCGGGAGATTTGACATGGCTTATCAGTTCGACTTTCTACCGGTGGTGCAAAATACCGACCTGCTACTGCGCGGTGCGTTGTTCACCCTTGAACTGACCGCCATTGGCGCGGTATTCGGGGTGGCGCTCGGCATCGTCGGCGCGCTGGTACGGGCGTGGAACATTCGCCCGTTCTCGGTGATTTTCGGGGTTTACGTCGAGTTGATCCGCAACACACCCTTCCTGGTGCAGTTGTTTTTCATCTTCTTCGGCCTGCCGTCACTGGGTGTGCAGATTTCCGAATGGCAGGCCGCCGTACTGGCGATGGTGATCAACCTGGGCGCCTATTCCACGGAAATCATCCGTGCCGGCATTCAGGCGATCCCCCGAGGCCAGCTGGAAGCCGCCGCAGCGCTGGCGATGACTCGCTTCGAAGCGTTTCGCCACGTCATCCTGCTGCCGGCGCTGGGCAAGGTCTGGCCAGCCCTGAGCAGCCAAATCATCATCGTCATGCTCGGCTCGGCGGTCTGCTCGCAGATCGCCACCGAAGAGCTGAGTTTCGCCGCCAACTTCATTCAGTCGCGCAACTTCCGCGCCTTTGAAACCTATGCCCTGACCACGCTGATCTACCTGTGCATGGCGTTGCTGATTCGCCAGCTGCTGAACTGGATCGGCCGTCGTTACATCGCAAGGAGCAGCCAATGAGCGATTTCACCTTCTGGGACATCGTGCGCAACCTGCTCACGGGCCTGCAATGGACGCTGGCGCTGTCGCTCGTGGCGTTCATTGGCGGCGGGCTGATCGGCCTGCTGGTCATGGTCATGCGCATCTCGAAGAAAGCCTTGCCGCGCAATATCGCGCGCACCTACATCGAACTGTTCCAGGGCACGCCGCTGCTGATGCAGTTGTTCCTGGTATTTTTCGGTGTGGCGCTGGCGGGTGTGGAAATCTCAGCGTGGATGGCCGCGGCCGTAGCACTGACCCTGTTTACCAGCGCCTACCTGGCGGAGATCTGGCGCGGCTGCGTCGAGTCGATCCCCAACGGCCAATGGGAAGCCTCATCGAGCCTGGCGCTCAACCCGCTGGAGCAATTGCGCTACGTGATCCTGCCGCAAGCGCTGCGCATCGCCGTGGCGCCAACCGTAGGCTTTTCGGTGCAAGTGGTCAAAGGCACGGCGGTCACCTCGATCATCGGCTTCACCGAGCTGACCAAAACCGGCGGCATGCTCGCCAACGCGACCTTCGAACCGTTCATGGTCTATGGCCTCGTCGCCCTTGGTTACTTCCTGCTTTGCTACCCCTTGTCCCTCAGTGCGCGCTACCTGGAAAGGAGACTGCATGCCTCTGCTTAGAATTTCCGCCCTGCATAAATATTACGGCGATCACCACGTGCTCAAAGGCATCGACCTCAGTGTCGAGGAAGGCCAGGTGGTGGCCATCATCGGCCGCAGTGGCTCGGGCAAATCGACCTTGCTGCGCACGCTCAATGGCCTGGAGTCGATCAATGATGGCGTGATTGAAGTCGACGGCGAATACCTCGACGCCGCCCGTGCCGACCTGCGCACTCTGCGACAGAAGGTCGGGATGGTGTTTCAGCAGTTCAACCTGTTCCCCCACCTGACCGTTGGCGAAAACGTGATGCTCGCCCCGCAAGTTGTGCAGAAGGTACCGAAGGCCAAAGCCCGGGAACTGGCGCGCGAAATGCTGGAGCGGGTCGGGCTCGGGGAAAAGTTTGATGCATTCCCGGATCGGTTGTCCGGCGGGCAGCAGCAACGCGTGGCAATCGCCCGGGCATTGGCGATGTCGCCGAAGGTGTTGCTGTGCGACGAAATCACCTCGGCGCTGGACCCGGAATTGGTCAATGAGGTGCTGAGTGTGGTTCGGCAACTGGCCAAAGACGGTATGACGCTGATCATGGTCACCCACGAAATGCGCTTTGCCCGGGAGGTTGGGGATAAGTTGGTGTTCATGCACCTGGGCAAGGTGCATGAGGTGGGAGACCCGAAGATCTTGTTTGCCAACCCGCAGACGGCAGAGCTGGCGAACTTTATTGGGACCGTGGAGGCGACAGTCTGAAAGTTCTGCAGGGCCTGTGATGGCCTTATCGCGGGCAAGCCCGCTCCCACAGGATCATGTGTTGAAACAGGATTGTGTGTTCGACGCCAAAACCTGTGGGAGCGGGCTTGCCGCGATTGCCTGCGCAGCGGTCATCTACAGGGTTGCGCAGGATCAAGGGTTTGAACACTGCGCGTTGGCGTCAGCCTTTGATCGTGGCACGATGTCGAGGTTATCGACCGAGACCTCCAGACCATGCCGCAATCCCAAGCCAAGAATCTGTCCCTGATCGCCGCAATCGACCTGGGCTCCAACAGCTTTCACATGGTCGTGGCCAAGGCCCAGAACGGCGAAATCCGTATTCTCGAGCGTCTCGGGGAGAAGGTTCAGCTGGCAGCAGGTATCGACGAAGAGCGCCAGCTCAACGAAGAATCCATGCAGCGCGGGCTCGACTGCCTGAAACGCTTTGCCCAACTGATCAACGGTATGCCCCAGGGCGCCGTGCGGATCGTGGGCACCAACGCCCTGCGCGAAGCGCGTAATCGCAATGAATTCATCCGTCGCGCCGAGGAAATCCTCGGTCACCCGGTGGAAGTCATCTCCGGCCGGGAAGAAGCGCGCCTGATCTACCTTGGCGTGTCCCACACCCTCGCCGACACCCCGGGCAAGCGCCTGGTGGCCGACATCGGCGGCGGCAGTACCGAGTTCATCATCGGCCAGCGCTTCGAGCCACTGCTGCGCGAAAGCCTGCAAATGGGCTGCGTGAGCTTCACCCAGCGCTATTTCAAGGACGGCAAGGTCACACCGGCTCGCTACGCCCAGGCTTACACGGCGGCGCGGCTCGAGATCATGAGCATTGAACATGCTCTGCACCGCCTGACCTGGGACGAAGCCATTGGCTCCTCGGGCACCATCCGCGCGATAGGCCTGGCACTGAAGGCCGGCGGGCATGGCAGCGGCGAAGTCAACGCCGAGGGCCTGGCCTGGCTCAAGCGCAAGCTGTTCAAGCTGGGGGACGCCGACAAAATCGATTTCGAAGGCATCAAGCCCGACCGTCGCGCAATCTTCCCGGCCGGCCTGGCGATCCTCGAAGCCATCTTCGACGCCCTTGAACTGCAACGCATGGACCACTGTGAAGGCGCACTGCGTGAAGGGGTGCTCTACGACCTGCTGGGCCGTCATCATCACGAAGACGTCCGTGAGCGCACCCTGAGCTCGCTGATGGAGCGTTATCACGTCGACCTGGAACAAGCGGCGCGGGTAGAACGCAAGGCGCTGCACGCCTTCGACCAGGTAGCCGAAGATTGGGACCTGGATGACGGTGTCTGGCGCGAACTGCTGGGCTGGGCGGCCAAGGTCCACGAAGTGGGCCTGGACATCGCTCACTATCATTACCACAAGCATGGCGCCTACCTGATCGAGCACTCGGACCTCGCCGGATTCTCCCGCGAAGACCAGCAGATGCTCGCACTGCTGGTGCGCGGCCATCGCCGTAACATTCCCCGGGACAAGTTTGCCGAGTTCGGCAGTGACGGCAGCAAGCTGATCCGCCTGTGCGTGCTGCTGCGCTTCGCGATCCTGTTCCACCACATCCGTGGCACCCAGGAAATGCCCCAGGTGGTCCTGCGGGCCAATGGCGACAGCCTGGATGTGTTGTTCCCGGCCAACTGGCTGGATGAAAACCAGCTGACCCAGGCGGATTTTGCCCTGGAAGCGGAGTGGCTTACCCGGGTGGGCTTCACCCTCAACGTCCGGTAGTGCCCCTGTAGGAGCGAGCTTGCTCGCGATGCACGTGAACGATAAAGCTGGCAGCCTGACACCCCGCAGCGCTCTCAGGTTTTTCGCGAGCAAGCTCGCTCCTACATTGATTGCAGCGAGTGTGGTGATTGCAGTTGCGGTGATTGTGACGGCAGTGACGGCAGCAAAAAAAATGGCGATCCGCAGGGATCGCCATTTTTTATGCCCCTTGAGGCTTAACGCACTGCCAGGATCGGGCTGCCCAACCGCTCCAGCAACGTCGCCTGCGCACTGCGCGGGTTCTGGTTGCCGGTAGGCGTGTTGCGGATGTAACGGCCGTCCGACTGCAAGCTCCAGCTGTGGGTGTTGTCGGTCAGGTACAGCTCCAGCTCTTTCTTGACCCGCATAATCAGCTTCTTGCCTTCTACCGGGAAGCAAGTCTCGACCCGCTTGTCGAGGTTGCGCTCCATCCAGTCGGCGCTGGAGAGGAACATCTGCTCTTCCCCGCCATTGAGGAAGTAGAACACCCGCGTATGCTCCAGGAAGCGCCCGATGATCGAGCGCACATGGATGTTGTGCGAAACCCCGGCGATGCCCGGCCGCAGGCAGCACATGCCGCGCACGACCAGGTCGATGCGCACCCCGGACTGACTGGCCTTGTACAGCGCGCGAATGATCTTCGGATCAGTCAGCGAGTTGAACTTGGCAATGATGTGTGCCGGCTTGCCTTCCAGGGCGAACTGCGTTTCCCGGGCAATCATGTCGAGCATGCCCTTTTTCAGGGTGAACGGCGCATGCAGCAGTTTCTTCATGCGCAGGGTCTTGCCCATGCCGATCAACTGGCTGAACAGCTTGCCCACGTCCTCGCACAACGCATCGTCGGAGGTCAGCAAGCTGTAGTCGGTGTACAGACGGGCGTTGGCTGCGTGGTAGTTGCCGGTGCCCAAGTGAGCGTACCGCACGATCTCCCCGGCCTCGCGACGCAGGATCAGCATCATCTTGGCGTGGGTCTTGAACCCCACCACGCCGTAGATCACCACTGCACCGGCCGCTTGCAGGCGGCTGGCCAGTTGCAGGTTGGACTCTTCATCGAACCGCGCGCGCAATTCGATCACCGCGGTGACTTCCTTGCCGTTACGGGCAGCATCCACCAACGCGTCGACGATTTCCGAGTTGGCACCGGAGCGGTACAGCGTCTGGCGCACGGCCAATACATGCGGGTCTTTCGCGGCCTGGCGCAACAGGTCGACCACCGGGGTGAACGACTCGAACGGGTGCAGCAACAGGATGTCCTGCTTGCTGATCACGCTGAAGATGTTCTCGCTGTTCTGCAGCAGTTTCGGAATCTGCGGGGTGAATGGCAGGTATTGCAGCTCGCGCTGGCTGTCGAGGCCGGTGATGCTGAACAAACGGGTCAGGTTGACCGGCCCGTTGACCTGATACAGCTCGGTCTCGTGCAGATTGAACTGCTTGAGCAGGTAGTCGGAGAGGTGCTTGGGGCAAGTGTCAGCCACTTCCAGTCGCACCGCATCGCCATAACGACGGGAGAACAGCTCACCACGCAGCGCGCGGGCCAGGTCTTCAACGTCTTCAGTGTCGACCGCCAGGTCGGCGTTACGGGTCAGGCGGAACTGATAGCAGCCCTTGACCTTCATGCCCTGGAACAGGTCATCGGCGTGCGCGTGGATCATCGACGACAGGAACACATAGTTGTCACCGGAGCCGCCCACCTCCTCCGGCACCTTGATCACTCGCGGCAGCAGGCGCGGAGCAGGGATGATCGCCAGGCCAGAGTCGCGGCCAAACGCATCGATGCCTTCCAGTTCGACGATGAAGTTCAGACTCTTGTTCACCAGCAACGGGAACGGGTGAGTCGGGTCAAGGCCGATCGGCGTGATGATCGGCGCAATCTCGTCGCGGAAGAACCGGCGCACCCAGGTCTTGATCTTGGTGGTCCAGTGACGGCGACGGATGAAGCGGACCTGATGTTTCTCCAGCTCCGGCAGCAGAATATCGTTGAGAATGGCGTACTGGCGGTCGACATGACCATGCACCAACTCGCTGATGCGTGCCAGGGCCTGATGCGGTTGCAAGCCATCGGCGCCCGCCTGCTCACGGGCGAAGGTGATCTGCTTCTTCAGGCCGGCCACACGAATCTCGAAGAACTCGTCCAGGTTGCTGGAGAAGATCAGCAGGAACTTCAGCCGCTCCAGCAACGGGTAGGACTCATCCAGTGCCTGTTCCAGCACGCGAATGTTGAACTGCAGCTGCGAAAGCTCGCGATGGATGTACAGGCTGCTGTCATCCAGGCCGGGAATGGCAATCGCAGGCGCCGCCACCGCGGCTTCGACGACCACTGCGGGTGGCGCTGGCTCCAGCTCCGGCGGTGTTTCGGCGACTTGCTCCACCACGGGTTGAGCCTCTTTTACGGCAACTTCAGTGAGTCCTTCGGTATTCATGGAATGTTCCTGGGAGGGCTATTTTTGCTCTCGTAACAATTGAGCGGCACGGACGGCAAAGTAGGTCAGGATGCCGTCGGCGCCTGCGCGTTTAAAAGCGGTCAGGGATTCGAGTATCACCCCTTCGCTCAACCAGCCATTCTGGATCGCCGCCATGTGCATGGCATATTCGCCGCTGACTTGATAAACAAACGTCGGCACTTTGAATTCTTCTTTGACCCGCCACAGGATGTCCAGATACGGCATGCCTGGCTTGACCATGACCATGTCCGCGCCTTCTGACAAGTCCGCCGCCACTTCGTGCAGCGCCTCGTTGCTGTTGGCCGGGTCCATCTGGTAGGAGGCCTTGTTGGCCTTGCCCAGGTTCAGCGCCGAACCCACCGCATCGCGGAAGGGACCGTAATAGGCGCTAGCGTATTTCGCCGAGTAGGCCATGATCCGCACGTTAACGTGACCGGCCAGCTCCAGCGCCTCGCGGATCGCCTGGATGCGCCCGTCCATCATATCGGACGGCGCCACCACCTGGGCGCCGGCTTCGGCATGGGACAGGGCCTGGCGGACCAGTGCATCGACGGTAATGTCGTTCTGCACATAGCCTTCTTCATCGAGAATACCGTCCTGGCCGTGGGTAGTGAACGGATCCAGGGCAACGTCGGTGATCACACCCAGCTCGGGGAACTGCGCACGTAATGCGCGGGTGGCGCGCTGGGCAATGCCATTCGGGTTCCAGGCTTCGGCCGCGTCCAGCGACTTGAGCTCCGCCGGCGTCACGGGGAACAACGCCAGCGCGGGAATACCCAGCTCGACCCACTTGGCGGCCTCTTCAAGCAACAGATCAATGGTCAGGCGCTCGACGCCCGGCATCGACGCCACCGCTTCGCGACGATTCTCACCGTCCAGTACAAATACCGGCAGGATCAGGTCGTCGACGCTGAGGACGTTTTCACGAACCAGGCGGCGCGAGAAATCATCACGACGATTGCGTCGCAGACGGGTGGCTGGGAACAGGCGGTTGGCGGGGGTAAAGCTCACGGCAGACTCCTGAGCCCGCGCTGGCGGGCGAGCATGACAGTTATAAGCTGCCATTATGACCGTCGTATTACAGTTATGTGCACACCTGTGACAGGTAGTCGCATTCCATTGTCCTTGCAGGAAATGTTCACGTCGAGACACATTTGGACACTTTCATGAATGTGCCCGAAGGGTTAGGCTGCGCGTTCATTTCGCCAGCACCCAGACAATGCTCCAGCAATTTCTTCAGGAATTCGGGTATTTCGCCCTCTTTCTCGGCACGTTCTTCGAAGGCGAAACCATTCTGGTACTCGCGGGCTTCCTTGCGTTCCGCGGTTACATGGACATCAAGATCGTCACCATAGTCGCGTTCTGTGGCAGTTATGCGGGCGATCAGCTGTGGTATTTCCTTGGCCGCAAGCACGGGCGCAAATTGCTGGCGCGCAAGCCGCGCTGGCAGTTGATGGGCGATCGGGCGCTGGAACACATCCGCAAGCACCCGGACATCTGGGTCCTGAGCTTCCGCTTCGTCTACGGGTTACGCACGGTAATGCCCGTGGCGATCGGTCTGTCGGGCTATCCACCGGGACGTTATCTGTTGCTGAACGGGATTGGCGCGGCGATCTGGGCTTCGGCACTGGCGGCGGCCGCGTATCATTTTGGTGCCGTGCTGGAAGGCATGCTTGGCAGCGTCAAGAAGTACGAGCTATGGGTGCTGGGCGCCCTGCTGGTCCTGGGCGTGGGCCTGTGGCTGCGCCGGCGCTTCAAGAACGCCCAGCTGGCCAAAAAAGTCTATGCCGACGAGCAGGCATTGAAAGCTGAACAGGCCAAGGCCGCAGCGCCCAAGACGCCCACCGAATAAAACGGTCCCTGCACCCCGTAGAGACCGCTCCTGCTCGCCCGATGCGCCCCCCGCACGTCGCACCCCTGCGCGCGTCGCCACGCCGCGTGACAGACGCTCGCAAATAATGAACACCCTGGCTTCGTTGCGATCCATTTAGAAAGCCTTCTGCTCCGGGCCAGCCCCATGTTGGGGCGGCGCGCCCTGGTTGTTACCGCACATTATCCCTATGGCAACGAGTGGCGAATTAGTGGACATTTAACGCCATGAACAAGGAGAAAAGCCCATGAGCAAAAAAATCGCAGTGATCCTTTCCGGTTGTGGCGTCTACGACGGTGCCGAGGTCCACGAGAGCGTGATCACCCTGTTGCGGCTGGACCAGCGTGGCGCTCAGGTGCAGTGTTTCGCCCCCAATATCTCGCAGTTGCATGTGATCAACCACCTCACGGGCGAGGAAATGCCCGAGTCGCGTAACGTGCTGGTTGAATCGGCGCGAATCGCCCGTGGGAACATCAAGGACATCCGCGAGGCCAGCGTAGAGGACTTCGATGCGCTGATCGTGCCTGGCGGGTTTGGTGCGGCGAAGAACCTGTCGAACTTCGCCATCGAAGGTGCCGGCTGTACCGTGCAACCTGACGTCCTGGCGCTGACTGAAGCCTTTGCCGAAGCAGGCAAGCCAGTCGGGCTGATCTGCATCTCGCCCGCCCTGGCGGCGAAGATCTACGGCCCAGGTGTGACCTGCACCATCGGCAACGATGCCGATACCGCCGCGGCCATGAACAAGATGGGGGCGACCCATGCCGAGTGCGCGGTCACCGACATTGTCGAAGACAAGGCGCGCAAACTGGTGAGCACGCCAGCGTACATGCTGGCGCAGTCGATCAGTGAAGCGGCCTCAGGGATTAACAAACTGGTGGATCGCGTGCTCGAACTGACTCACGAAAACGACGCGTGATGCAGGCATGAGTGTGGGCTTGGGCAGTGTGGAAGCGACCCTGCTCGCGATAGCGGAGTGGCCGCCGCAAGCGATGTTGACTGTGCCGGTGTCATCGCGAGCAGGCTCGCTTCCACAGGGGGCCGCTCACAGGATTTCGTCTCAGGTTCGAGGTGGGCTCAGGGCTTGCGGGACAGTCGAGTCAGGATACGGTCCAGCGAATTGGCGAACGCTTGCTTCTCACGTTCGCCAAAGGGCGCTGGCCCCCCGCTCATCTGGCCTTGTTCACGCAGGTCGGTGAACAGGTTACGTACAGCCAGCCGGTCGCCCATGTTCTGCGCGTCAAATTCCTTGCCTCGCGGATCCAGCACGGTGACGCCGTTCTTCACCAATCGGTCGGCCAGCGGTACGTCACTGCAAATCACCAGCTCGCCCGGCACTGCGTGTTCCACCAGATAATCGTCCGCTGCATCCGGGCCGCTGGGCACCACGATCAATTTCACCAGTGACAGGCCCGGCTTGATTTGCGGTTGGCCGGCCACCAGCACCACTTCAAACTGGCGCTTGAGAGCGAACTTCACTACCAGGTCCTTGGCCGCCCGTGGGCAGGCGTCGGCATCTATCCAAACGCGCATCACATTTCCTCTGAAAAACCGAACAGATCGCAGCCGGCATCGACATGCCTACTCCCTGTAGGAGCTGCCGCAGGCTACGATCTTTCCAGGTTTACTCGGGTCAGGAAACCTGAACCCGACGCTTCTGCGCCAACCAGCTACGCCCATACAGCACGATTATCGCGATAATCGCCACCATCTGGGCACTTAACGAGTAGGCATCCGCGTGAATGCCCAGCCAGTCGAATTCGAAGAATGGCACCGGACGCGTGCCGAAAATCCCCGCCTCCTGCAATGCCTTGACCCCATGACCGGCAAACACCACCGATAGCGCGCACAACAACGCGGCGTTGATGCTGAAGAACAACGACAGCGGCAGCTTGGCCGAGCCGCGCAGGATCACCCAGGCCAGCCCCACCAGCAATACCAGCGCAGTGGCACCGCCTGCGAGCACTGCGTTATGCCCGGCAGGACCCGCCTGCAGCCACAGGGTCTCGTAGAACAGGATCACTTCGAACAACTCACGATAAACCGAGAAAAACGCCAGGGTCGCAAACCCGAACCGTCCGCCGCCGCCCACCAGGCTGCTCTTGATGTAATTCTGCCAGGCCGCGGCGTGGCGACGATCGTGCATCCACACCCCGAGCCACAGCACCATCACGCTGGCGAACAACGCGGTGGCACCTTCAAGCAACTCGCGCTGCGAGCCGCTGACGTCGATAACGTAGGCGGCCAGACCCCAGGTGGCAAGGCCGGCCAGCAGCGCCAGGCCCCAACCGACGTTAACGCTGCGTACCGCAGATTGCTGGCCGGTGTTGCGCAGGAATGCGAGGATCGCCGCCAGCACCAGAATCGCTTCCAGACCTTCGCGCAGCAAAATCAACAACCCGGAAATGTAGCTCAGGGACCAGCTCAAGCCATCGCTGCCCAACAGGCCGGCAGACTCTTTCAATTTACCTTTCGCAGTATCCAGGCGCTGCTGGGCGTGGGCCACCGGCAAGCCATCCTGCAGGGACTGGCGGTAGGCCATCAGGGATTTTTCGGTGTCTTTGCGTACATTGGCGTCGACGTTGTCCAGGGAGCTCTCGACCAGCTCAAACCCTTCCAGGTACGCCGCCACCGACAAGTCATAGGCCTGATCGTGATCCCCGGCCCGGTAGGCAGCGATGCTCTTGTCCAGCGTGGCTGCGGTGTAATCGAGCAGTTGCGCCGGGCCACGTTTGACCTGCGGCGGCTGAGCGCGCTGCGCACGATAGGCCGCGGCGGCCTGCGGACCTTCGCCAGCCTGCACTTCGGCAGGCGTCTGACGGGCGAGGTCGGCAATGTTGTAGGTCTTTTCAACAGCGCCAGCATCCGGGGCGGCGCTGAAGCTGGCAATGTAGGTGGCCAGGTCCCAGCGCTGGCGATCATCCAGTTGATCGGCGAACGCTGGCATGTCGGTGCCCTCGATACCCAGGCCCAGGGTGCTATAGATCGCATAGAGGCTCAGGTGATCCATGCGCACGCTGTCGCGCAGATTCGACGGTGGCGGTGTCAGGCCGACGCCTGCCGGGCCATCGCCGGCTCCCGCATCACCATGGCACACCGAGCAATGCTGGGCGTACAACGGCGCACCTCGGGTCGGATCGGGGGTAATGATCGGTGCCTGGCTGATTTCATAGGCCACTGCCAGCTTTGCCGCGAGCTGCCGGGACTGACGAGCCACGTCGGTGCCATCCTGACGCTCGGTAATGGCGTTGCGCAGCGAATTGACGCCCTGCAGCAAAGCGGCTTGCTCCGGTTTGGCCGGCATTGCACTGATCAAGCCTTGCACGGCCTGGAGCGAATCGAGCTGATCTCGATAACTGGACTCCTTGACCACCCTGCCTGCCTGCACCGTCTGCGGGTAATCCGCTGCGATGTAATCGAGCCCATGCAGCGCCTGTGGGGCGCCGTCCACGGGGTCGGCCAGCAGTCTAGTGCTGCATAAGGCTGCCAAGGGGATTAACAGCCAGGCCAGGAATCGCGACGGGGCAATCATGAATGAATCTCAGTAGGAAATACGAAGTTACATATTGTTCACTTCGAATGAGATTCACTCAAGCGTTGTTCGCAGGCTCGATGCCGATTGTCTGGTTATTTTGCGATTGCTTGTCCCGCGCACCGCGCGGTAATCAGCTTTCGGCTTCGGGTTATACGGATGGGCATTCAACAAAAAAGCGACCCGCAGGTCGCTTTTTTTCCAGCATCGGGGCTTTACGCTGCGGCTTTGCGCAACGTCGCCATGAACGCTGCCGCGCCGATAAACAAACCGGCAAACGTGCGGTTCATGCGTTTCTGCTGCTGGGGAGTACGCAACATGCGCAGCACCTTGGACGCCAGGCCGGTGTAACCGGCCATGACGATCAGGTCGACGCAGACCATGGTGGCGCCGATCACTAAATACTGGATCAGCAGTGGCGCATGGGGGTCGATGAACTGCGGCAGCACCGCCAGCATGAACACCAGGGCCTTGGGGTTGCTGATGTTGACCAGGAAACCACGGAACACCAGGGCCATCGGCTTGCCGATCTGGCGCACTGCGGCATCGTCGCTCATGTCATTGGGCAATGCGCGCCATTGCTTGATCGCGAGGAATACCAGGTAGGCGACGCCAAACCACTTGATCGCATGGAAGGCTGTGGCCGACGCTGTGAGGATCGCGCCAACACCGGCACCCACAATGGCAATCTGCACCGCCAGGCCGATCTGCAGGCCCAGGGCGTTCCAGTAACCGCGCCAGAAACCGTATTGCAGACCACTGGACATCGACGCAATGGCGCCGGCACCGGGAGACAGGCTGATCACCCAGCAGGCGGCAAAGAACGCCAGCCATGTTTGAAGCTCCATTGCACACCTCGACCGAGACTCTTTTGACAGGTCTCTAAGCTAATGCGGCTCGGGGGGAAAAGCAAAAGATCGCAGCCTCCGACAGCTCCTGCATGGAAACGCGCCTCCTGTAGGAGCTGCCGAAGGCTGTGATCTTGAGGATTACTTCTCGAACCCGCTCGAAGGAAACACATCACTCCCCCGCCACCGCCGAACCGAACGCTGGAAGAACAGGCTGTTGGGCACTTGCACCATGGCACTGCCGGTGCCCAGCTCTTCGGCCTCGATCAAGGTGGTGTAGAGCAGATTGATCGCGATCACCCGCCCCTTCACGCCCGGCTTGTCGGTGGTATCGACCAGTTCGACCACGTCGCCAATGCGAAACGGCCCCACGGTGAAGATCAGGATCGCGCACAGCAAGTTGGACAGCACGCTCCACATGGCGAAGAACGCCACCGCCGCGACCGCAACAAAACCGGACAATGCTGTCCACAGCACTGTCGCGGACACGCCCAGGCGCTCCAGCACGAAAATCAGCGCACTGCCCATGATCAGCCAGCGCAGGCCGCCTCGCAGCGGCAGCAGCAGCTGAGGGGGAAACGGATAACGCTCCCCCAGGCGGTTCAGGCATTTGGCAACAAAGCGCTGGGCGATGTAACCCGCGAGCAAAATCAGCAGGATCTGCAGCACCAGCCACAGCGGCTCTATCCACATGGCAGACAGCGGCAGCCTGAAGGCCTCCATCAGGACAACGCCTCCAGCTCCGCCTGCATGCTTTCGAGCAACTCGAGGGCTTCCATCCAGGACTCCTCGAGCTCGGCTTCACGCACTTTCAGCTTTGCCTGTTCGGCCAGCAGGTCACGCAAATCGTTCTTGCGGGCCGGCTCGTAGATATCGCTGTCGCCCAGGCTCACGTCGATTTTGGCCAGCTTTTCGTGCAGCTTGCCCAGTTCGGCTTCGAGCTTGTCGGCCTCGCGCTTGTGCGGCGCCAACTGCTGGCGCAAGGCAGCGGCGGCCTGGCGCTGGGCTTTCTTGTCGGTCTTGTCCGGATTGACCGGCGTGTTGCTGACCGGCGCATTGCGCTGGCGATACTCCACCAGCCAACGGGTGTAGTCGTCCAGATCGCCGTCGAACTCCTCGACCTTGCCATCGGCGACCAGGTAGAAATTGTCAGTGGTGCTTTTGAGCAGGTGGCGGTCGTGGGAGACCACCAGGACCGCACCAGTGAATTCCTGCAAGGCCATGGTCAGCGCCAGGCGCATTTCCAGGTCAAGGTGGTTGGTGGGTTCGTCGAGCAGCAGCAGGTTCGGCCGGTCCCAGGCGATCAATGCCAAGGCCAGGCGCGCTTTCTCGCCCCCGGAGAAATTCAGCACCGGCTCGTCGATGCGCGCACCGCGGAAGTCGAACCCCCCGAGGAAGTCCCGCAACGTCTGTTCGCGCTCGGTAGGCGCCAGGCGCTGCAAGTGCAGCAACGGGCTGGCCTTGGAGTCCAGGGAGTCAAGCTGATGCTGGGCAAAGTAACCGACGACCGTGTTTTCGCCACGGGTCAGTCGACCGGCCAAGGGCTCCAGCTCACCCGCAAGGTTCTTGATCAGGGTCGACTTACCGGCACCATTAGGGCCGAGCAAACCGATCCGTGCGCCAGGGGTCAGTTGCAGCTTGACCTTCTCCAGCACGGTTTTCTCGCCGTAGCCCAAGCGGGCATCGGACAGGTCGATCAGCGGGCTGGAAATCTTCGTCGATTCGCGGAAGACGAAGTCGAACGGCGAATCGACATGGGCCGCAGACAACTCTTCCATCCGCTCCAGCGCCTTGATCCGGCTTTGGGCCTGACGGGCCTTGGTGGCCTGGGCCTTGAAGCGCGCGATGTAGCTTTCCATATGCGCTCGCTGCGCCTGCTGCTTCTCGTAGGCCTGTTGCTGTTGGGCCAGGCGTTCGGCACGGGCACGCTCGAACGCGGTGTAGCCACCGCGATACAGCGTGATCTTGCGCTGATCGACGTGGGCCACGTGGTCGACCACCGCATCGAGGAAATCCCGGTCGTGGGAGATCAGCAACAAGGTGCCCGGATAACTTTTCAGCCACTCCTCAAGCCAGATGATGGCGTCGAGGTCCAAGTGGTTGGTGGGTTCGTCGAGCAGCAATAAGTCCGAGGGGCACATCAGTGCCTGCGCCAGGTTCAGGCGCATCCGCCAGCCACCGGAGAAATCCCCGACCTGACGATCCATCTGTTCGTTAGTGAACCCCAGGCCGGCCAGCAGCTTGCGAGCCCGGGCATCAGCGGTGTAGCCATCGGCGCTGTCGAGTTCAGAGTGAAGGCGGGCCTGAGCGGCACCGTCGTGCGCCGCTTCCGCCGCCGCCAGGTCATGTTGCACCTCACGCAGGCGAAGGTCGCCATCGAGCACGTAGTCGACCGCAATGCGTTCGAGCGTCTCGATTTCCTGGCGCATGTGGGCGATGCGCCAGTCGGCCGGCAGGAAGCAGTCACCCGAGTCCGGGTGCAGCTCACCCCGAAGCAGGGCGAACAGGCTCGATTTGCCGGCGCCATTGGCACCAATGAGGCCGGCTTTGTGGCCGGCGTGCAGGGTCAGCTCGGCGTCTTCTAGCAGACGTTGCGGGCCACGCTGTAAAGTCAGGTTCTGAAGTCGAATCATAATGGCGGCGGAGTCTACCAGCTTCGCTCGCAACTGGCGCGAGTAGCACTATGTCCTCTGACCTGTGGAGCTTTTCCCTTGACGCTTACGCGAGGCCCGGCGCTGAGCGGGCGTGCCTGCAACTGCAATCGGCGGGCACGAACGTGTGCCTGCTGCTGTGCGGATTGTGGCTGGAACACCGAGGGGTAGTCTTTAACGAACTGCGATTGCTGGAACTGCGGGAAGTAGTCGAAGGCTGGGATGCGGGCGTGATTCAGCCCCTTCGTGCATTACGCGGCCAGTGGAAAGCCGCCGCAGCTGACGATACAGACCTCAATATCTTGCGGGAAAAAGTCAAGGCGCTGGAACTTGAAGGCGAGCAAATTCTTTTGTCGCGACTGGAAAAAACCGCGCAGCAGTGGCCGCAGAATGACAAGGCCGGATCAACGGCCTGGCTGGAAGGTGTCGCGGCGGACACCACCAACGTTGGCCGCGACGCGCTGCATCAGCTGCGCGTCGCGGTGACCGGCACTTAGGAAGCGCTGGTTGGGGTAGTGCCTGTGTTCGACGATGCAGCTGGCGTTGGCGCCGCCGCAGGGGCCGAAGTGCTGCCGGTGGTTGGCGAAGCCGGAGCTGAGTTCGACGATGATGCAGGCGCTGCCGGCTTGGCAGCAGGGGTCGAAGTCGGCTTCGCAGCGGCGGGCTTTTTCACCGCTGGCTTGGCTGCAGGTTTCGCAGCTGGCTTGGCAGCAGCTGGTTTTGCAGCGGTGGCTGGCTTGGCAGCGGCAGCAGGTTTCGCACCGGCCGTTTTGGCAGCAGGCTTGGTCGCCACTTTTGCAGCGGATTTGGCGGCCGGCTTGGCAGCAGGTTTCGCCGCGGCCGGTTTAGCTGCAGCAAGTTTGGCAGCAGGCTTCGCGGCTGCAGTTCTAGCAGCTGGTTTGGCTGCTGCGCTTTTTGCTGCAGCCGGTTTGTTAGCGGCAGGTTTGGCAGGCGCTTTTGCAGCAGCGGTTTTGGCAGCAGCTGGTTTTGCCGCTGCGGATTTAGCAGCAGGTTTGGCTGCAGCGGTTTTCGCCGCCGGCTTGGCTACCGGTTTTGCCGCAGCAGTTTTGGCCGCTGGCTTGGCAACTGGTTTTGCCGCAGCCGATTTAGCAGCCGGCTTGGCAGCACTGGCAGCCACTGGTTTTTTAGCAGCCACTTTCACCGGTGCTTTCGCGGCTGGTTTGGCAGCAGCCTTGGCGGGTGCTTTTGCAGCTGTCGATTTGGCTGCGGCTTTCTTGGCAGGTGCCGCAGCAGGCTTGGCCGAACGCAGGGACAACGCCTTGCCGACAGCCTCTTGAACACGACCGACACCCTGGGCCAGTTTCAGGCTTTCCTGAGCATCACGCTTGAGTTGCAGGATGTAGTTGCGGGTCTCGGATTGACGATCCTTGAGGGCATCGAGCAGGTCTTCAAGTTCCTTGACTCCATCCTTGGCCTTGGCTTGCGCCTTAGCCTTGCCGGCCGCCGCAGCGTCCTGCAATTTGGTACGGGATTTGTGCAATTTTTCCTGCGCTTTACCGCGCTGTTTTTCCAGCTTGGCGAGCAGTTTTTCAGCATCAGCCAAGGCTTGCGAACAAGCAGTTTCCAAATGCTCGAGCAAGCTGCCCGACAATTGTTGGAGTAAGTGCAACGGAGTATTTACAGGCTTCTTGGTGGCCGACATGGTTTACCTCCTGGCTGACGTGGGTGCGGCTCATACTAGACCTCTGCAGACACCGCCGCTAGGCCATGTTGACAGTATCGAAAGCGTTGCGTTGCACCTGACAGCAAAACTTCTGCTCCCGCCCGAAAGCAGTTCACCGTTCATTGCATTCGCACTGGCATAATCGGCCGCATCTCAGGCCGGAGAGTGCCCATGTCGCGTTATCTTTTTTTATCGTTGTGCGTGTTTTTTTCAGTGGCTCAGGCTGCGGAAAAAACCACCGAAACCGACGCTCACAATCTCGCCTACAGCCTGGGGGCGAGCCTCGGCGAACGGCTGCGCCAGGAGGTACCTGACCTTCAAGTGCAGGCACTGCTCGACGGTTTGCAGCAGGCTTATCAGGGCAAGCCCCTGGCACTGAAAGACGAACAGATCGAGCAGATCCTGGCCGAACATGAAGCGCAAATTGCCGAGCAACCGACAGTGCCGCAAAGCGAAATTGCCCTCGAAAAAGAACAGCGTTTTCTCACCGCGGAAAAGGCCCGACCTGGCGCTCGGGAAATCGAGGACGGCATCCTGCTGACGGAACTGACGCCAGGTGCCGGAGCAAAGGCCGGTCCGAATGGCAAGGTACAGGTGCTGTACATCGGACGCCTCCCCGACGGCACGGTGTTCGATCAAAACAGCCAGCCGCAATGGTTCAGCCTGGACAGTGTGATCTCGGGCTGGCGTACGGCGCTGCAGAACATGCCGGTGGGCGCGAAATGGCGACTGGTGATTCCATCGGCGCAAGCCTATGGCGCCGAAGGTGCCGGGGACCTGATTGCGCCCTTCACGCCCCTGGTATTCGAGGTGGAATTACGCGACGCGAAAGGCTGAATTCCACGCACAAAAAACGGCGCGCCAAGCGCACCGTTTTTTAAGGTACTGCACAAAGAAATTCAGGCCTGAACCGGATCTTCTTCCTTGTGCGCGGTGTGCAACACTTCGATCAGGCAGTCTTCCAGTTCGAAGCGCTCGTGCAACAAGCCACCGAGCTCCTTGAACTTCTCCGCCACGCACTGACCTGCATCGCACAGGTCGTTGAACGCCAGCAGCTTCTCAGTGATGACGTCGATTCGCGGGTAAATGGTCTCGGCCAGTTCCAGCCCACGCTTGTCATTGAAGGCCTTGGCCTCCCCTGTCAGTTGTTCGTAGATCTCGAAATGCCCGGCTGAGACGTAATCGACCAGCACACCGCAGAATTCCTGCAAAGGCTTGCGGTTCTCGCTCAGCGCCTCGGGCTTTTCGCCGAGATCGTCATAAGCCCGCACCAGTTCGTGACGCTCCTGCAACCAGCGATCGATCAGCAGATGCACTCCACCCCATCGTTCTTGAGCATTCTGACAACTTTCGAGCATGGTGATCTCTCTTCCCTTGTGGGTCATGCTGCCCTACACCTGTCACGCACTTGAAGGTCAAGGATCGGTCAGGCAGAGCGTCATTCGAGCAACATAATTCCAATGACACGTGCGGGCCAGATTATGCCCGCGCGACTGTGGCTTCAAGGTACGCAGGAGATAAAGTTCATACAAGTGTTTAATCGCGCGCCAGACTGCCCTGCGACGACTCGCCGCTGAGTGGTCGCCGAAAGGTGCGCCACAGAAGCCCGAGCGGTTGAAAAACAACCACAATTGTCACTGCAAAGAAGAACAGCAGGCTCCACTCCGGGATGCTCAGATCGAACAGCGTCCATGAAATCTCGGCACAATCGAAAGTACCTTCGAACATCTGCTTCAGTGCGCCCGACCAGGATGTATTGGCAAAAGCATCAGCCAGGCTCGCGGAGCAGTCGGACAGGTGATGCAGCGGATCGCTCTGCAGCACGACTTGACGCCATGCCGTAACCGTTCCCGCCACACTGCTGATCAACACCGGCAACCCATACACCAGCGTACCCGCACGGCCAGGGCCATGCAGGCAAGCAGACAAGCACACCCCCGTGAGCAACCACAGGCAGCCGCGCTGCAGGATGCACAGGCCGCACAGCCTGAGGCCGACTGCGTATTGCAGGTAATAGGAAATGCCTAACGCCAGGGCACCTGCGACGAAAACCATGAAGAACAAGGAGCGTGTGCGGGCCAAAGACATGGCATTTCCGTAACAGTAAGAGACAGGCAATTACGTTAGAGGAAAGCGCGCGGATCTTTCAAGGTACTACAGCAGGGAGAGTTCCACAGCGAGGGTGGGAAACCACGACAGATGCGCTAGGATCTGACGTAACCGTCTGTAGGAATAAGCCGACTCGGCACATTGAGGGGAATAATCTGACAGCAGCAGGGTGCTTTTTGACGAGGGAGCGAGCCCCCTCATCTCGAGCCCCCTACCTCGAACTCAAGCGCGGATCGGTACGGGTAACGGTGCCGCCAGCAAGCGTTCGTCCAGCAGGCCCAACCCTTCCTGGAACAGCTGATTGCTGCGTTCGGTATCACCCAATTGCGCCAGCAACCGCGCCAGTTCTGCACAGGCTTCCGGATTACGCTGCACTCGCAGGCTGCTCTCCAGATAGTCTCGCGCCTTGCCCCATAAACTGCTTTGCAGGCACAGGCGGCCCAGTGTCAGGAGCAGGCTCGGATCGGCCGGATGATCCTTGAGCCAGCCCTCGGCAGTTTGCAGCTGCCGCACCGGGTCGCTACCGCGCACGAGCCCGTAAAGACGCGCCAGGTGGCTGTTGTAATCACGCTTGAGCGCTGTGCGCAGCACCTCTTCCGCTTCCACCTGGGCACCCAGTTGGCGCAGCTGCTCGGCGTAGGCCAGCACCAGTTGCGGCTCCTGGCGCTGGGCCGATGTCAGCTTCTGCCAGGCGCTGTTGAGCGACTGCAGGCCGACAGTGCCGTCCTCTTCCCGCTGCGCTGCCAGGGACAGGTTCTCACCCCAGGCACGGCGCTCCAGGTCGGCCAGCTCGGCAGGTGGCAGTACCTTGTCCTTGCGCAATTCCGGCAACAACCGGATCACTGCCGACCAATCGCCCCGTTGTTGATGCAGGCGTTGCAGCTGGCGCAACGTCTGCACGTTATGCGGATGGCGCTCGTGCATGGCTTGAAGCGTCGCCAGGGCACCCTCGGTGTCGCCTCGATCGGTCTGCAGTTGCGCATGATTCAAGGCAATCGCCAGCTCGGCCTGTGGTTGGCGCTCGAGCGCCCGCTCGAGCAGGTTGTCGCTCTCTTCGTACTTGCCTTGTTCGTTGGCCGCGCGGGCAGCGCCGAGGTAGTAAAGCAGCGGTTGGCGCTCGGCTTCCGCAGCTCGATGCAGGTGACGCTGCGCACTGGCCCAGCGGCCCTCGGCCAGATCCAGCTGGCCATGTTCGATCGCGACCTGCACGCGGCGACTGCGATTGCGTCGCGACCAGGGATTGACCACGCCACTGGATGTCATCACCAGTTCGATCAGCGCCTTGATGCCCCAAATCACCAGCCACAAAACGGCCACCAGCGCGAGGGTAGCCCACAGGCTCGATTCGAAACGAAAGCTCTTGTAGGCGATCAGCACGTAGCCGGAATGCTCGGCAATCGCCAGGCCCAGCGCGGCCGCAGCAGCTATCACCAGAAACACGATCACATACAGGCGTTTCATGGCGTGGCCTCCTGCGCGGTGTCAGCGGCAGGCTTGGCCATCGGCTTGACGGAGGCCTCGGCGTTGACGTTGCGTCGCTCCAGGTACCCTTGCACCGCGCTCAGTGCGCCAGTGAGGTCCGGGGTCACCACGGTCACCGGCTGTTTGCTCAGCTCACCCACCTGCTCAAGCATCACTTTGCTCTGCGGGTTGTCCGGGTTGAAGTTGCCCTTGAGTATGTCCCGGGCTTCGGCCAGGGCCTGGGTGTACACCGGAGCCTGACCATTCAGTGCAGCCCACTGGGCTTGCTCCAGGGCCAGGCTAAGCGCCAGGCGCACCTGGCTGAGGCTCTGGCCTGCCAGCAATGGGCGAACATTCTTGTCGGCGTTGAAGTCGAGGCGGATGTAGCGCGAGATCTGGTCCCACCATTGAGCCCAGCGGCTTGCGCCATCGCCATCGGCGGTCAGGCCCAGCAACGACTCGCCACGGTCCTTGTACTCCGGCGCCAGCTCGGTGAGGTTAATCACCTGGTCGCGCAATGCGCCCAGGCGCAGGAACAGTCCGGTGCGGTCCGGCTGCTCGGTGCTGCGTAGCGCGACCAGGGTCTTGGCCACTTGCTCGCGGGCAGCGAAGGAGCCCGGATCGTTCTGTTCGCGCAGAATTTCGTCGGCACCCTGGACCAGGGCCTGAGCGCTGCTGATGTCCTGCAAAGCAGACAGGCGCAGGCTGGCGAGACGCAACAAATGCTCCGCCTCAGCCAGGCGCCAGTCCTTGCGGCTGGCACCGAGGATGGTCTCCAGGCGCTGGTTCAGGCGCTGCTGATCGCCTTGCAACTGAGCCACCAAGCGGCTGCGGGCTTCAAGTTCATCGGCAGGGGGCAGTTGCTCCAACCGAGCGCTCAGGCGTTGCTCATTGAGTTTCAGGCTCTGCGCCTGATCGTTCAAGGCCTGCACCTGGCTCAGCTGTTGCTGGTTATTGGCCTGCAGGTGACGCACCTGCCAGACACCCCAACCACCGACAGCAACGCCGGTAGCACCCAGCAACAGCGCGACGATTGCCAGGCCATTGCCACGGCGCTGCACGGGAGCAGGAGGTACGGTATCAATCGGATCTTCAACCGGGGCATGCAGCACTGGCTGGACGTCATCTTTTGGCAAGGCTGTTTCGCTCACGTATCCATCCTTTGCATTAGAGAACGGGTTCGGGATGCTCCCGTAACGCCGTCAGCAAGGCCGCGGCACTGGCGCCACGACAATCCACAACTATTTGCGCCCCGGCAGCACGTGCCATTTCGGCGACCCGGGGGCTCGGTACAAACAACGGCAACTGCGCCAAGTGCGGCCAGGAATCGCCAGCCAATTGATGCAAGTGCTCAAAACCCTGTCCACTGCTGACCACCAGCCCGTTCAAGCGTTCCGCGCAGATCCGCTCAGGCAGCGTTGCCGGCGGGTAGTGGGGCAATTCGCGACGGTACAACTGCAGATACTCGACACTAGCACCAAGCCCGCGCAAACGCTCAGCGAGCAATTCGCGCCCGCCCTCCCCGCGCATGATCAACACACGCGAAGCAGGCCCGGCGATTGCCTGGCGAAACGCGTCATGCTCAAGCAATGCTTCGCTGTCATCGCCCTGCTCGGGAAAGCTGACGTCCAGACGATGCTTATCGAGTATCTGCGCGGTAGCTGCGCCGACGCTGAACCACTTCAAGGCCGGTGGCTCTGGCCAATACTGGCTGAGCAACTCGACGGCGATCCTGGCGGCGGGTTTGCTGACCACGATCACCGCATCGAAGCGATCCAGCCTCTGGATCACCTCGCGCATGTTGGCAGAAACGGGAAGAGGCTCTATGTCCAAAAGCGGCAAGCTGCTGCTGAAAACTCCCGCGTCCATCAACACGCCAGCCAGTGCCATCGACTCATCGGCTGGACGCGTCAGCAACAGGCGCCAGCAAGTCACTCGTGACCTGCCTCGCCATAGACCGCCTTGAGGATGTCATCGGCACCCTGGCTCAGGAGGTCTTCAGCCACTTGCACGCCAAGGGCCTCGGCCTCGCTGCGTGGTGCACGTGCCTCGGCGCTGAGCAACAGGCCGCCGCTTGGGTCACCCACCAGGCCGCGCAACCAGACCTGCTCGCCTTCAAGCACGGCGTAGCAGGCGATCGGCACCTGGCAGCCGCCATTCAGATGCTTGTTCAGGGCTCGCTCGGCGGTGACACGGGTAGCCGTGTCCTGATGGTGCAACGGCGCCAGCAAGGCGTGGATTTGCGTATCGACGCTGCGGCACTCGATGCCCACTGCGCCCTGACCGCCGGCAGGCAGGCTGTCGTCGACGCTGATGGCCGAGGTGATGCGGTCTTCGAAGCCCAGTCGAATCAGGCCGGCAGCTGCCAGGATGATCGCGTCATATTCACCTGCATCGAGCTTGGCAAGTCGCGTGTTGACGTTGCCGCGCAGGAAACGGATTTCCAGATCCGGGCGACGAGTCAGCAACTGGGCCTGGCGACGCAGGCTGGAGGTACCGACGATGCTGCCCTCAGGCAGTTCGTCCAGGCTTGCGTAGGTGTTAGAGACGAAAGCGTCGCGCGGGTCTTCGCGCTCGCAGATGCAGAACAGCCCCAGGCCTTCGGGGAAGTCCATTGGCACGTCTTTCATTGAGTGCACGGCGATGTCCGCTTCGTTTTCCAGCAGTGCCGTTTCCAGTTCCTTGACGAACAGGCCTTTGCCACCGATTTTCGAGAGCGGCGAGTCGAGCAGCTTGTCGCCGCGACTGACCATTGGCACCAGTGTTACCAGCAGTCCCGGATGGGCCTGTTCCAGGCGGGCTTTGACATATTCGGCCTGCCACAGGGCGAGAGCACTTTTGCGGGTGGCGATGCGGATTTCGCGAGAGGACATGGATCAATCCGTACTGAATAGATACGGCGGATAATAACAGCTCAGCCAAATCCACTTTGACTTGTATCAGAAACGTAGTGGCCTCCCTGGCCTCGGATGTCCTGCAAGCCGCTGGACAAAACGCCTGTGAACCGCGAGTTAAAGCTGCTGCATCATTTTTCGCACGCCCGCCACATGGCGGCGACTGACGATCAGCGCATCACCATTCAAGCCCTTGAGGTACAGCTGGAAATGCCCAAGAGGCGTACGTTGCAGGCGTTCAATTCGCTCGCGAGCCACCAGCGCATTGCGATGGATACGCACGAACCGGTCGCCGAATTCATCCTCAAGCGCCTTGAGAGGCTCGTCGAGCAGCACTTCGCCGCCTTCGTGGCGCAACGTCACATATTTGTGGTCGGCGATAAAATAGACCACCTGGCCCAGCGGGATCAGCTCGATGCCCTTACGGGTTCGGGCGCTGATATGACTTCGCGGGCCGCTGCCAGTCTCGGCGGCAGGACGGGTGAGTGCAGCGAGCTGGACGCGATTGGGGCGCTCGGCTTTTTTTAACGCTTCTTGCAAGTGTTCGGTGCGCACAGGTTTCACCAGATAGCCTACGGCGCTGGCCTGTAAGGCTTCCACGGCAAATTCATCGGGCCCTGTGCAAAACACCACGGCGGGCGGGGTTTCGCGTTCGCACAATCTTGCAGCCACTTGCAGGCCATCAAGGCCTGGCATGCCGATATCGAGCAACACGATATCCGGCTTGTGGCTGTCGATCAGTGCCAACGCCTCTTCGCCGTTCGTGGCGCTAGGCTCCAGGACGCTGTATCCCTCGAGTTCGCCAACCATTCGGCTCAGGCGCTCGCGGGCCAAGGGTTCGTCATCAACGATCAGGACATTCATATTGCGCTGGATTCCTGCGTGAGTCTCGCACAAGGATAGCGTAGACAGGTGAAGTGACGTCCGTCACCGCGATCCACGCTAAGACTAGCGCGAGGGCCAAAAAGTGCCGCTGGAACGACGGCTAAATTTTCATCATCCGGGCAATTATCGGCCCAGGCCCGCGTTGGCGAGGCATCGCCGTAGGGTTTGCTGATACACAATATGCACACCCCCTCTTTTTATAGCCAGTTGCAGCGCCCGGAAGTGCGCTGATCCCTCTGTCCAACTGTAGACGGTTGCCGGCGCGATATTGCTCAATCGAAAAATATCGTTGTGCGAATTATTGAAAGTCGGACCTGCCCCGGCTCGGCAGCCTCTGAAATCATTCCTGTCGACCAGTGTCAGCGACAGGCTTGGCAACCCTGTTATTATCCGCCACAGCTTCCAACGTCACTTTATTTCACCCGATACGAGCGAATTCATGAGCACTGACAAGACCAATCAGTCCTGGGGCGGCCGCTTCAGTGAACCCGTCGACGCCTTCGTCGCCCGCTTCACCGCCTCCGTCACCTTCGACCAGCGCCTGTATCGCCACGACATCATGGGCTCGATCGCCCACGCCACCATGCTGGCCAAGGTCGGCGTACTGACCGACGCCGAACGCGACAGCATCATCGATGGCCTGAACACCATCCAGGGTGAAATCGAGGCCGGACAATTCGACTGGCGCATCGACCTCGAAGACGTGCACATGAACATCGAGGCGCGCCTGACCGATCGCATCGGCGTGACCGGAAAAAAACTGCACACCGGGCGCAGCCGTAACGACCAGGTCGCAACCGACATCCGCTTGTGGCTGCGTGACGAGATCGACCTGATCCTCGCCGAAATCACCCGCCTGCAACAAGGGCTGCTGGAGCAGGCCGAGCGCGAAGCCGACAGCATCATGCCGGGCTTCACCCACCTGCAAACCGCGCAGCCGGTGACTTTCGGGCACCACATGCTGGCCTGGTTCGAAATGCTCAGCCGTGACTACGAGCGCCTGGTCGACTGCCGCAAGCGCACCAACCGCATGCCCTTGGGCAGCGCTGCGCTGGCCGGCACCACCTACCCGATCGACCGCGAGTACACCGCCCAGCTGCTGAATTTCGACGCTGTCGGCGGTAATTCGCTGGACAACGTTTCCGATCGTGACTTCGCCATCGAATTCTGTTCGGCCGCCAGTATCGCGATGATGCACCTGTCGCGCTTCTCCGAAGAACTGGTGCTTTGGACCAGCGCGCAGTTCCAGTTCATCGACCTGCCGGACCGCTTCTGCACCGGCAGCTCGATCATGCCGCAAAAGAAGAACCCGGACGTGCCCGAACTGGTTCGCGGCAAGACCGGCCGCGTATTCGGCGCATTGATGGGCCTGCTGACCCTGATGAAAGGCCAACCCCTGGCCTACAACAAGGACAACCAGGAAGACAAGGAACCGCTATTCGACGCCGCCGACACCTTGCGCGACTCGCTGCGGGCGTTCGCCGACATGATCCCGGCGATCAAACCCAAGCACGCCATGATGCGCGAAGCGGCCCTGCGCGGGTTTTCCACTGCGACTGACCTGGCCGACTACCTGGTCCGTCGTGGCCTGCCATTCCGTGACTGCCACGAAATTGTTGGGCATGCCGTGAAATACGGCGTTGAAAGTGGCAAGGACCTGGCGGAAATGAGCCTGGAAGAGCTGCGCAAGTTCAGCGACCAGATCGACCAGGACGTGTTCGCGGTGCTGACCCTTGAAGGCTCGGTGAATGCCCGTGACCATATCGGCGGGACTGCACCCGCGCAGGTGAAAAAGGCTGTGGTTCGCGGCCAGGCACTGCTCGCCAGCCGCTAGAAACATCGCGGGCAAGCTCCCACAGGTTTCTCTGGTGGCCACAGACCGTTGGCCAACAGGGATCCTTGTGGGAGCGGGCTTGCCCGCGATGACTGACTTCAAAGGGCTACAAAACCTACCTCTTGGACGCGACCATCGCCATAAACGCCGGCATGGCCGCTTCCTTGTCCTTTGCAATCCGCTGCACATGCGGATTCTGCTCCAGCCGCTCCAGCAGAAGCCTGGCCGCCGGCAGCTCCGCCAGCAAATCCAGGTCGAATAGCTTCTTCGCCACTGCGCACGCCAGCGGCACGCTGTACAGGAAATACAGATCTGCCACGCTCAGGCTGTCACCCGCTACGTAAGGAGCGAACCTGGCGTGCCTGCCCAGCGAGGCAAACCCCAGCAGCAACTCCGCCTTGGTCTTTTCCTTGATCGCATCCGCTACCGGCATGCCGAAAAATGCTTCGGGATAGCACGCGCGGCCTGGCAATTCGATATACAACTCGATTTCCTTGGCCAGCGCCAACACCTGGGCCCGCTCGAACGGATCGCTCGGCAGCAGTGGCTTGCCCGCCTGGCTCTGCTCTATGTACTCGAGGATTACCGCGGTTTCATTGACGAACCCCTGCTCGACGCCCAGCACCGGCACTTTGCCGCGCGGGCTGATCGCCAGGGCTTCGGCACTGGTGCCGGCATAAAACGGCACTTCCTCAAACGGCAGACCCTTTTCCAGCAGTGCCAGTTTGACCATGTTGTAATAGTTGCTGACAGAAAATCCGTAAAGCTTGAGCATCACAAAGCCTCCAGGCCGTGCAGGGGTTGGCAGCGCCAGTTATAGAACGCCCCTGCAGTTCTTGCCAGCAGCATCACAGCGCTGAATGCAGGTAAACTGGCCGTCTTAACTTGAGGAGCCTGCCATGAGCGAGCCAACAGATATCGAGATCGACGAAGAAGAATTCGCCGAGAACACTCTGGTCGAAGCGATCGAAAACCAGATTGAAAGCGACAACCCGCCTGCGGCCAAGGCCACCTTCAACAAGCTGACACTGGTGGGTTACGAGCGCGAAGAAATTCTTAACCTGATGGCCCACGTGCTGGCAGTAGAAATTGACGCAATCCTCGAAGAAGACCGCGCGTTCAACACCGAATGGTACGAAACGGCCCTGCGCGCCCTGCCCGAGCTGCCACCAGAAAAGAAATAACCCAATCCACTGTAGGAGCGAGCTCGCTCGCGAAAAACTCAAGAGCGCCGCTGAGCATCTGGCTAACCGCGTTTTCGTTCACGATCTTCGCGAACACGCTCGCTCCTACAGAAAAGCATCCGCAATATCACTATTGCCTCTCCCGCAGCAAAAAAACCCCACTGCAAGCACTGGACATGCCGCACAACTCGGCTCACCTTAGGGGCGCTATCGTCCAATTCCTAGAAAGTCTGGAGTCCTTATGTCGCTTACCCCTGAGTTGGTTGCCGAACTGGAAATCCTCGCACTCTTCAACCTGGACAGTTCCCAGGAAGGTTTGAAAATTCATCAGACCGCTGCCCCAAAAGCCATTGCCGCTGCCAAGCGCCTGTACGACAAAGAGCTGATCGATCAGCCTGACGGCGGTTATCTGACCAGCCTCGGACGTGACGCCGCACAAAATATCCAAACACTGCTGACCATCCTGAACGTCGAAGAAACAGCCTGAATGTGACTGTATCGCCCACGGAAACCCCTGTTACGGGATTTCCGCGGGCACCCTCTGTCATACGTCGGCGCGGCACGATAAAAATCTGACGCCAGAAAACCTAAATCAGCTTAAATGTCCCGGGCCCGAGGCGCTAAACTGCGCTTATCCCGAGATCACCTGCGCCCGTGCCTACCGAGCCGGTTTGAGCTGACATGACCCGCAACCATGAAATCCGCCCCGACCTGGACGAAGGCATTGACCGCAAGGTTCTCAGCCAGCTGCGCGCACGTTTTCTAACGCTCAACGAAGGTCGTATCGCCCGTGCGCTCGAAGGCCTGTCGAGCCGTCAGCAGGCTGTGCTGACGCTGCTGCCACTGTTCTTTCACGTCAATCATCCGCTGCTGCCCGGCTACGTCTCGGGCAATACACCGGCCGGGCTGTCGAATTACGAGCCGGACGCCACCACCCTCGCCGATGCCCAGCGCCTGACCCGATCGTTTTCCTACAAGCCGCGCCACGGCAGCAACCCGCCACGCCCCATCCATGGCCTGTTCCTGATGGGCAGTCTCGGCACCCTGGCCCAGGCGGACCAGAGCGATATGGATGTCTGGGTGTGCCACGCAACGGATCTGGGCGAGAACGAACTCGCCGAGCTGCGCAAGAAGTGTCAGTTGCTGGAAACCTGGGCCGCGAGCCAGGGGGCCGAGGCACACTTTTTCCTGATCGACGCGGCGCGCTTTGTTCGCGGCGAGCGGGATAACCAGCTCAGCTCGCAAGACTGCGGCACCACTCAGCACTACCTGTTGCTGGACGAGTTCTATCGCACCGCCATCTGGCTGGCCGGCCGCACCCCCATCTGGTGGCTGGTGCCGGTGTACGAAGAGGCGAACTACGAACGGTATACCCACGCGCTGATCTCCAAGCGCTTCATCCGCGCCGACGAGACTCTGGACCTGGGTCATATGGCGTACATCCCGCCTGGCGAATTCATCGGCGCAGGCCTGTGGCAGTTGTTCAAGGGCATCGACTCGCCCTACAAATCAGTGCTCAAGCTGCTATTGATCGAGGTTTACGCCAGCGAACATCCCAGGGTCAATTGCCTCAGCCTGCGCTTCAAACAAGCGGTGTTCGCCAACCAGCTCGACCTGGACGAGCTCGACCCCTACGTCGTGGTCTATCGGCGCATCGAGGAATACCTCAAGGCCCGAGGGGAATCGGAGCGCCTGGAGCTGGTGCGTCGCGCGCTGTACCTGAAGGTCGCCCGCAAGCTGACCTCCAGCAACAATCGCACCCGCAGCTGGCAACGTTCTCTGCTCGAACGCCTGGCCCATGAGTGGAACTGGGACGACCGGCACCTGGCCCTGCTCGACAGCCGCAGCCAGTGGAAAGTGCGCCAGGTCGGCACTGAACGCCGCGCCCTGGTCAGCGAACTCAACTACAGCTATCGCTTCCTGACCCGCTTCGCCCGTGATGAACAAACCGCCAGCCTGATTAACAAACGCGACCTTAATGTGCTGGGGCGCCGGCTGTATGCAGCCTTCGAGCGCAAGTCGAACAAGGTCGAATTCATCAATCCGGGGATTGCTCCGGACCTGGCCGAAGACACATTGACGCTGGTGTTCGCACCGGGCAAGAAGGAAACGGGGCAATCTCAATGGGGCCTGTACAACGGCAGCCTGGCGGCGCACGAGTGGGAGCATTTCGCGCCGATCAAGCGCAGCCGCCATTTGCTGGAATTGCTCACCTGGTGCCATCGCAACGGCGTGATCGACAACAGCACGCGCCTGGCGCTGCACCCGGGCGCCAGCGACCTCAGCGAATTCGAGCTGTTCAACCTGCTCGGCAGCCTGCAACAGAGCATCGCCCTGCCCCTGACCGCCGTCGCCGAAGAACCGCTGCTGCGCGCCGCCGTACCGAGCGAAGTGTTACTCCTGATAAACGTGGGAGTGGATCCGCTCAAGCATCATCGCGACCTCAATATCCTGATGACCACCGAACGCACCGACTCCCTCAGCTACGCCGGGGTGCGGGAGAACCTGGTGCTGACCCTGGATCAGGTAACGCTCAACAGCTGGAACGAAGTGCTGGTCAACCGTTTCGACGGCCCCCACGCTTTGCTCGACTGCCTGTGCGACTACCTCAACCATTTGCCGGAAGGCCGGCAGCAACCCCGGTTGCGCGTGCGCTGCTTCTGTCACAACCGCGCGCAGTTCATCGCCCAGCGGGTCGAAGAGATCATCGACAGTGCGCATGACCTGCTGCTGAGCCGCCTCAATCATCGCTACCTGCTTCAGGTCCAGCAGCACTACCACGTGCTGGAGCTGGTGCCGGGACAGGTCAAACATGTTGCCTTGGCCACGCTGGCCGAACTGGTCGACTACCTTGCCAGGCAACAGACGAGCTACAGCCCGCTGCACCTGGACCCCATGGCCCTTGCCGACCATGACCTGGCGCTGATCCTGCCAATGGGCCAGCCAGCCTGCATCCAGGTGTTCTACCGGGTCCATGAAGACCAGGCAGATATCTACGTATTGGATGAGTTCAACGCCTTGTGGCAGCAGCGTCTGCCCTATCACGACGATCAAAGCCTGCTGGTGCCACTGCAGCGTTTCCTTCAGTCCATCGGGTTTCGACGCGAAGCCTTGCTGCCCATGAGTGGCGTACAGCCGTCGAGCCTCGAACTACAGTATTACCAGGTGTTACCGTCAGGCCCGGCGCGGGCTCGGCGGGTCGAAAACCGATCGGCGCCGGTGCTTGCGCCGAACCAACCGTTCTATGACGTGCAAGCCATCGTTGGCAAAGCCGGGGCCGACAGGGTGCAGGTCACCCTGTACTGTAATCAGCGCGAGTTTTCGGAGTTGGAGCATGGTGATCATCTGTTCAGGGTGGTGGCCCGGGAAATCGTCGAGCAACGCCGGGAACCCGAACGTTATCGGTGCTACATCACCGATCTGGACCTGTCGGGCCTGGCCGGTGATGATCAGCGCTCAAGCAATGTGTACCTGGGTTACAAGGCCGACCTGGAGCGCGCCTTGAACGAGGCGCTCGAGCAGGTCTGAGGAGTCTTACTCCGGGAAATCACCGCCATTGGCAGGTTGGGATTCAACTTCCAGCAGGGTCAGCTTCAGGGTCTTGCCACCCGGTGCCGGCCAGTCGATGTGCTGACCCACCTTGAGGCCCAGCAGCGCGCTGCCGACAGGTGCCAGGATGGAAATCTTGCCTTCGTCGGCGTTCGCATCCTTGGGGTAGACCAGGGTCAGGTGGTAGTCCTTGCCGCTGCTTTCCTCCCGGCAATGCACTTTGGAATTCATGGTCACGACGTCGGCAGGCACATCTTCGTGTCCGACCAGGGTATCGGCGCGATCCAGTTCGGTTTGCAGCGCGATAACGCCCGGCAGCGTGTCATCCAGGCTGTCGATCAGGCGCTCCAGACGTTGCACGTCCAGACGGGTAAGGGTGATGGAAGGTGCGGTCATGATCAGGGCAGACTCCTTTCTTCTGCACGAAAAAAGCAAAACCCCGCCACAAAAAGGCGGGGTTTTCACGAGCCTCGATGGGTTGAGGCGTACCCGGACACTATCACAGCTCAATAAATATACAAGCCAGTGGTGGCGGACGGCTTTGCCCCCCGTAGGAGCTGCCGCAGGCCGCGATCTTTTGATCTTGTTCTACGGCGAACTCGGTATCGCTAAAAATCAAGATCAAAAGATCGCAGCCTTCGGCAGCTCCTACAGGATATTGGTGGTGGCTTTGCGATTTGAGGCCTGGGCGCAGATAACCCGGCGGCGATCATCGTCGGCCGAGCGCCATTCGCGGATATCTTCGACGTGGCGAGAACACCCCAGGCAAACCTTTTGCTCGTCCAGCCGGCAGACTCCACTGCACGGCGACGGGACTGCCGCGCTGACGTTGCTGTAGAGCGGCTTGGGCGGACGAACAGATGCAGGCTCGGCCACTTTTTACAAACCTTCGAAATCGAATTCAGCACCGGCCTGCTGCTTGACGATGCGCTCGAGCATCTCGCCAAGCTGCTCTTCGCTCTTGTCGCACATCCAGCGCTCGCTCTCTTCGTCGTAGTCGAAGTGGAACCCACCGGACACCGCTGCCAGCCACAGCTGACGCAACGGCTCCTGACGGCTGAAGATCAACTGGCTGCCGTTTTCGAACTTCACGGTCAACACGCCAGCCGAACTCTCCAGATCGATGTCCAGGTCGCTGTCGTCAAAGATATCCTCCAGCGTTTGCTGGGTGGCATCGACCAGATCGTGGAAACGGGCTTCGGTCAAACTCATTACGGCAACCTCAAAAAGTGTCTACTCGCGCTCAAGCGCCGCACGATACGGGCGAGCCCCGGTGATTGCAAAGGATAACGATCAAGGGTCGATACAGGTACATAAAACACTGTACCCGTGGGAGCGGGCTTGCCCGCGAAGGGGCCAGCCCATTCAAGATCTTTGTTGACTGACACACCGCTTTCGCGAGCAAGCCCGCTCCCACAGGCATTGCGGCACCGTTCCGTGGATCGTGCACAGCCCCGCCGGACGGGAGGGCCGTCGCATAGGCAAGCTGCCGGGTGGCCGGTATACTCCGGCGCAATTAAAGCATTTTCAAGGATTTCGCCATGAAGCGCCTGATCTCTTCCCTTGCTGCGCTCGCTGCGGTTGCCTGCCTGCTGTCGGCCTGTGGGCAAAAAGGCCCGCTGTACCTGCCTGACGATTCCCAGGATCCTGTCGAGCAGGCCAAGTCGTCGCAGCAGCAGCCTGCGTCGAAAGCCCACAAGCACGACGTCTACCAATAAGGGAACCTCATGGACGCTTTTAACTACCGTGACGGTGAGCTGTTCGCGGAAGGTGTTGCCCTGTCCGCCATCGCCGAGCGTTTTGGCACGCCGACTTACGTCTACTCGCGCGCGCACATCGAAGCCCAGTACCTGGCTTACGCCGACGCGCTGGCTGGCACGCCACACCTGGTGTGTTTTGCGGTCAAGGCCAACTCCAACCTGGGTGTACTGAATGTCCTGGCGCGTCTGGGCGCCGGTTTCGACATCGTCTCCCGTGGTGAGCTGGAACGTGTGCTGGCCGCTGGCGGCAGCGCTGACAAGATCGTGTTCTCCGGAGTCGGCAAGACCCGTGACGATATGCGCCGCGCCCTGGAAGTCGGCGTGCACTGCTTCAACGTCGAATCCACCGACGAGCTGGAACGGCTGCAAGTCGTGGCAGCCGAGCTGGGCGTTCGCGCGCCGATCTCGCTGCGCGTCAACCCGGACGTCGATGCCGGCACTCATCCCTACATCTCCACAGGGCTGAAGGAAAACAAATTCGGCATCGCCATCGCCGACGCCGAAGACGTGTATGTCCGCGCCGCTCAACTGCCAAACCTGGAAGTGGTCGGCGTCGATTGCCACATCGGCTCCCAGCTGACCACCCTGCCGCCGTTCATCGACGCCCTCGATCGCCTGCTGGGCCTGGTCGACCGTCTCGGCGATTGTGGCATCTACCTGCGTCACATCGACCTCGGTGGTGGCCTGGGTGTGCGTTATCGCGATGAAGAGCCGCCATTGGCTGCCGACTACATCAAGGCCGTGCGCGAGCGTCTGGACGGCCGCGATCTGGCGCTGGTGTTCGAGCCGGGCCGCTTCATCGTGGCCAACGCCGGCGTGCTGCTGACCCAGGTCGAGTACCTCAAGCACACCGAGCACAAGGACTTCGCCATCGTCGATGCCGCCATGAACGACCTGATCCGCCCGGCGCTGTACCAGGCCTGGATGGACGTCACCGCAGTGCGCCCGCGCGACACCGCTGGCCGCGCCTACGACATCGTCGGGCCGATCTGCGAGACCGGCGACTTCCTGGCCAAGGATCGTCAGCTGGCCCTGGAAGAAGGTGACCTGCTGGCCGTACATTCGGCGGGCGCCTATGGGTTTGTCATGAGTTCGAACTACAACACTCGCGGCCGCGCCGCTGAAGTGTTGGTGGACGGTGATCAGGCATTTGAAGTGCGTCGCCGTGAAACGGTAGCCGAGTTGTTCGCTGGCGAAAGCCTGCTGCCGGAGTAAGACCATGCTGCTGCGTTTTACCAAGATGCACGGCCTGGGCAACGATTTCATGGTCCTCGACCTGGTCAGCCAGCACGCGCACATTTTGCCCAAGCACGCCAAGCAATGGGGCGACCGGCACACCGGCATCGGTTTCGACCAGTTGCTGATCGTCGAAGCCCCGAGCAACCCGGACGTGGACTTCCGCTATCGGATCTTCAACTCCGACGGCTCCGAAGTGGAACAGTGCGGCAACGGTGCGCGCTGTTTCGCCCGCTTTGTGCTCGACAAACGCCTGACCGCAAAACGGCAGATCCGCGTCGAGACCAAGAGCGGCATCATCGAACTGGATATCCGCAGCGACGGACAGATCAGCGTGAACATGGGCGCGCCGCGCCTGGTGCCGGCCGACATCCCGTTCGAAGCGCCTGAGCAGGCGCTCAGCTACCAGATCGAAGTGGACGGTACCGAGGTCGAGCTCGCCGCCGTGTCCATGGGCAACCCCCATGCGGTACTGCGGGTCAACGATATCAACAATGCACCGGTGCATGAACTGGGACCGAAGATCGAACATCACCCGCGCTTTCCGGCACGGGTGAACGTCGGCTTCCTCCAGGTCATCGACCGCAACCGCGCGCAACTGCGCGTCTGGGAACGCGGCGTCGGGGAAACCCAGGCCTGCGGTACCGGTGCCTGCGCAGCCGCAGTGGCCGCGATCAGCCAGGGGTGGATGGATTCGCCGCTATTGATCGACCTGCCCGGCGGGCGCCTGTCCATTGAATGGGCAGGCCCTGGCCAACCGGTGATGATGACCGGCCCGGCAGTTCGTGTTTACGAAGGACAAGTACGTCTTTGAGTGAGTCAATCCGATGACCGACAAGCCCCAGGTACCCGCCCTACAGCCCGACGAATCCCCTTCCGAAAGCCTTGAGGCGGCGGCAATTGCCGCGTACCTGGAGGCTCATCCGGATTTCTTCATCGAGCACGAAGAACTGCTCCCAGCCTTGCGCATTCCGCATCAGCGCGGCGACACCATCTCGCTGGTCGAACGCCAGATGACCATTCTGCGCGACCGCAACATTGAACTGCGACATCGCCTGTCGCACTTGATGGACGTGGCCAGGGACAATGATCGTCTCTTCGACAAGACCCGGCGCCTGATTCTCGCCCTGATGGATGCTGCCAGCCTCGAGGATGTGGTGATCAGCGTCGAGGACAGCCTGCGCCAGGACTTCCAGGTGCCCTTTGTCAGCCTGATCCTGCTCGGTGACAACCCGATGCCGGTCGGCCGCTGGGTGACCCATGCCGACGCCCAGGCCGCCATTGGTGGGTTGCTGTCCGAGGACAAGAGCGTCGCCGGCAGCCTGCGTGAGCACGAGCTGGATTTCCTCTTCGGCGAGGAGCAACGCAAGCAGATCGGTTCGACCGCTGTCGTCGCGATCAGCCATCAAGGCATCCACGGCGTATTGGCCATCGCCAGCCGTGATCCGCAGCACTACAAAAGCTCGGTAGGAACGCTGTTCCTCAGCTACATCGCCGAAGTCATGGGCCGCGTGCTGCCACGGGTCAACAATCCGCTGCGCTCGGTACGCTGATCGTGGAGCGACAACTGGACGCTTACTGCGAACACCTGCGCAGTGAGCGGCAGGTGTCGCCTCACACGCTGCAGGCCTATCGTCGCGACCTCGACAAAGTGCTGGGCTGGTGCGTCAAACAGAACATCGCCAGCTGGGCGGCCCTGGACATCCAGCGCCTGCGAGGCCTGATCGCCCGCCTGCACTCCCAGGGCCAATCATCCCGCAGCCTCGCGCGCCTGCTGTCGGCAGTGCGCGGGCTCTATCACTACCTGAACCGCGAAGGGCTGTGCGATCACGACCCGGCCAATGGCCTGGCACCGCCCAAGGGCGAGCGTCGCCTGCCCAAGACCCTGGACACCGATCGGGCATTGCAACTGCTCGAGGGTGGGGTGGAAGATGATTTTCTGGCACGCCGCGATCAGGCGATCCTGGAGTTGTTCTACTCCTCCGGCCTGCGGCTGTCGGAGCTGACCGGGCTCAACCTCGATCAACTGGACCTGGCCGACGGTATGGTCCAGGTGCTCGGTAAAGGCAGCAAGACCCGACTCTTGCCCGTCGGCGCGAAAGCCCGTGAAGCGCTGGAGTTGTGGCTGCCATTGCGCGCCATGGCCAACCCCGCAGATGACGCGGTGTTTGTCAGCCAACAGGGCCGGCGCCTTGGTCCACGGGCGATTCAGGTTAGGGTGAAAGCCGCCGGTGAACGCGAGTTGGGGCAGAACCTGCACCCCCACATGCTGCGGCACTCCTTCGCCAGCCACCTGCTGGAGTCTTCGCAGGACCTGCGCGCCGTGCAGGAACTACTCGGCCACTCGGACATCAAGACCACCCAGATCTATACCCACCTGGACTTCCAGCACCTGGCGACGGTCTACGACAATGCCCACCCACGGGCTAAACGCATTAAGGGCGATGATTCATGACGATCCAATTGATCACTTTCGACCTCGACGACACCCTGTGGGACACCGCCCCGGTGATTGTCAGCGCCGAAGCCGTGTTGCGCCAATGGCTCACCGAACACGCGCCGAACCTGGGCGCCGTACCGGTCGAGCACTTGTGGGCCATTCGCGAGCGCATCCTGGGCAACGAACCCGGCCTCAAGCACCGCATCAGCGCCCTGCGCCGCCGTGTCCTGTTCCATGCTCTGGAGGACGCTGGCTACACCCACGCAGAAGCCTCTGATCTGGCTGACCAGAGTTTTGAAGTGTTTCTGCATGCGCGCCACCAGCTGGAAATCTTCCCCGAAGTAGCGCCGACCCTGGAGACGCTGGCCAGGCACTACGCCCTCGGGGTCGTGACCAACGGCAATGCCGACGTTCGACGGCTGGGGCTGGCGGATTATTTCAAGTTCGCCTTGTGTGCCGAGGACATCGGCATCGCCAAGCCCGACGCGCGCCTGTTTCATGAGGCGCTTCAACGTGGAGGTGCGACGGCGCAGACCGCCGTGCACATCGGCGATCATCCGGGCGACGACATTGCCGGAGCACAACAGGCAGGACTGCGGGCCATCTGGTTCAACCCGGCGGGCAAGGTGTGGGAAGCCGAAAAGGCCCCGGACGCCGAAATCCGCAGCCTGACCGAGTTGCCGGCGTTGCTGGCGCGGTGGAGTGCGACAAAAATTTGAGGCGCGGCTTTTGATTTTCAGGCATGAAAAAGCCCGCAGCGACGGCGGGCTTTTTCAGCAAGCAAGGGCAAGCGCCTAGATAGGCCGGCTGCCGTACTTGTTGTCAGGCTTCTTGGGAGGATCGGCGACCACATTGGCCTCCACTTCCTGCACCTTGCCGCCTTTGGCCAGGAACTCTTCCATGGCTTTGGCGAGCGCATCGCGCTCTTTGTTTTTCGCTTCGACGCTCGGCAGCTCATCGACCGAAACCGCAGCCTTGGCCTTGCCTTTGGCGGTCGGAACGGGCGTTTCACCGCCGTCGTCTTCAGCGACGTCTTCCGCCGCTGCTTCCAGACCTTCTTCGGTTTCGTCGTCGTCGCCTACTTCGAGGTCGTCGTTTTCCAGATCATCGTCGCTCATGTTCTACCTCATGACTTGCGAAAAGCAGATTAGTTATAGCCCAGCTTTGCCGCCTGTCGACGGCTGCCAGAAAAAATTCAACCGCCATTGATGACCAATGGCTTATGCCCCTTCACCGTGCAAGGTGGCGAGGACTTTACGAGCACCGCCATGATCACGGTGCTCGCCCAGATAAACGCCTTGCCAGGTTCCCAACGCCAGTCGGCCTGCCGAAATCGGCAAACTGAGCTGACAGCCGAGCACGCTGGCCTTGAAATGCGCCGGGAGGTCGTCCAGGCCTTCGTCGTTGTGCTCAAAGCCGTCTGTTCCTTGTGGGATCAGACGATTGAAAAATCGTTCGAAGTCGCGACGTACCGCCGGATCGGCGTTCTCGTTGATGGTCAACGACGCCGAGGTGTGCTGCAGCCACAAGTGCAACAGACCGACCCGGCATGCCCTGAGTTCAGGCAAACCGGCGAGTAACTCGTCCGTTACCAGATGAAAGCCCCGGGGCCTCGCCCGCAAGGTAATCAGAGTCTGTTGCCACATACAGTTCTCCGCACGTTCGGGGCGCATTCTAGCGCGCTCTGGGAAAAAACAAAGGCCCTAATATTCCTTCGTTGTTGTAAGCCATTGGCCGCACAAAATCGCTCGGTACAAAGGTAGCCAAAGCTCGAGGAAAAAACCTTTCAGCTTCCCTTCCAGTGACAAATCCGGGGCAAAAAAATGCCCGGCGAACCGGGCATTATTTTTTGCGCAAAACTTACAAGTTGTAGCCTCGCTCGTTGTGCAGGGCCAGGTCGATACCCACCGCCTCTTCTTCCTCAGTCACTCGCAGACCCATGACGGCGTCCAGGACCTTGAGGATGATGTAGGTGATGATCGCGGTGTAGATCACTGTGAAGCCTACACCTTTGAGCTGGATCCAGACTTGTGCGCCGATATCGGTCACAGTGCCGAAACCACCCAGGGCCGGTGCGGCGAACACACCGGTGAGGATCGCGCCGAGAATACCGCCGATACCGTGCACACCAAAGGCGTCCAGGGAGTCGTCGTAGCCGAGTTTGCGTTTCAGGGTGGTAGCGCAGAAGAAGCACACCACGCCTGCAGCCAGGCCGATCACCAGGGCACCCATCGGGCCCACGGTACCAGCGGCCGGAGTGACAGCCACCAGACCGGCTACGACACCCGAGGCAATACCCAGTGCGCTAGGCTTGCCGTGGGTGACCCACTCGGCAAACATCCAGCCCAGGGCGGCGGCAGCGGTAGCGATCTGGGTAACCAGCATCGCCATGCCCGCAGTACCGTTGGCAGCAGCCGCAGAGCCGGCGTTGAAGCCGAACCAGCCGACCCACAGCATCGCAGCACCCATCAGGGTGTAGCCGAGGTTGTGCGGAGCCATTGGCGTGGTCGGGAAACCTTTGCGCTTGCCCAGTACCAGGCAGCAGATCAGGCCAGCCACACCGGCGTTGATGTGCACCACGGTGCCGCCCGCGAAGTCGAGCACGCCCCAGTCCCACATCAGGCCGCCGTTGCCGGACCAGACCATGTGCGCGATCGGTGCATACACCAGGGTGAACCAGATGCCCATGAAGATCAGCATGGCGGAGAATTTCATCCGCTCGGCAAAAGCACCGACGATCAACGCAGGCGTGATGATGGCGAACGTCATCTGGAAGGTGATGAACACCGCCTCAGGGAACAGCGCCGCAGGACCGGTCAGGCTCGATGGCGTGACACCGGCGAGGAACGCCTTGCCCATGCCGCCGAAGAACGAGTTGAAGTTGACGACGCCCTGCTCCATGCCGGTGGTGTCGAACGCAATGCTGTAGCCATAAATGACCCACAGGATGCTGATCAGACCGGTAATGGCGAAGCATTGCATCATCACGGAAAGAATGTTTTTGGAGCGAACCATGCCGCCGTAGAACAGCGCGAGGCCGGGAATGGTCATGAACAGCACGAGGGCTGTAGAGGTCAGCATCCAGGCGGTGTCGCCGGAATTGAGGACTGGGGCCGCCACTTCGTCTGCCGCCATAGCCAGGCTGGGCATTACGAGGGACAACAGGGCTCCTAGCCCTGCGAATTTACGCAGAGTCATATTGTTTTCTCCTGGGGCGTTGGGTTTGTGGCGGCTTTTAGATTGCGTCGGTATCGGTTTCGCCGGTACGGATGCGAATCGCCTGTTCCAGATTGACCACGAAGATCTTGCCGTCACCGATCTTGCCGGTGTTGGCTGCCTTGGTTATCGCCTCGATAACCCGATCAAGATCCTTGTCGTCAATGGCGACATCGATCTTCACCTTTGGCAGGAAATCGACCACGTATTCCGCGCCGCGATACAGCTCGGTGTGACCCTTCTGCCGACCGAAGCCTTTGACCTCAGTAACGGTAATGCCCTGCACGCCGATCTCGGACAAAGACTCGCGCACGTCGTCCAGTTTGAACGGCTTGATGATGGCAGTGACTAGCTTCATGAAAACTCTCTCCCGAATTGGTGGACTTGCCCCAGGAAAACAAACCCGACTCAAGTCTAAGCGCAGTGCCTGGCTTTGTAACGCATCGTCGGCCCTACCTGCCCGTCCGACGCCAGTTAACCGCTCCTGGCGAAACACTTCCCCGTTTCGCCCGGCGCACTGCATTCGTCACAGCGACTGCATCAGTGCATGGGTTACTAGGCTCTTAGCAGAAAGCTTGCCATCTCTTGAAAAGCGCCTGAATTCAACCCCTTGGCCGGGCGTGCATCCGAATGGGCAAAAAACATGCGACGTATACGCACAACAACGGTGCGATACCGTTCGTCCCCATGCGCGAAAACCGTGCATCCCCGTGCTCGGGATTGACTATAGACACTGCGTGATACACTGCTCGCCATTGTTTCCAGGACCTTTCCCATGCTCGCGCCCAAAGACTTCCTCGACGCCCTCACGGGTACCGCCTCGCGCCTTTTCAGCGGCGACACGCCATTGCCGAAAAGCGAAATCGAAAGCCAGTTCAAGGCATTGTTGCAGAGCGGCTTCAGCAAGCTGGACCTGGTGAGCCGTGAAGAATTCGATAGCCAGATGGTCGTACTGGCACGCACCCGGGCGCGCCTGGAAAGCCTCGAAGCGAAAGTGGCCGAGATGGAAGCGAAGCTCAACCCGCCAACCGAGTAAACACCGCAAATCCCCTGTGGGAGCGGGCATATTCGCGAAAAGGCCCGCCTCCCCTCCCAGCCCGAATCAGCTCCTTGCGTAGGAGCTGCCGAAGGCTGCGATCTTTTGATCCCAGGGTTTGGCGACCTGGAAGCCAAAGGTGCACTACGATCATCGGCCCCAGTCATGGCGGTTGTGCGTGGGAGACCTTCGGGTCTGCCGGGTTCCTTTTGCTCCGGTTCGCCAACCCGCGTACAACTGCCACCCATTCGTTTGGCGATGACGGCTGGCAGCCCATTGAGCAGATTTCAGATTGCGCCATACAACACGATCTCCTAAGCTCGCCTCTGCTGAACATTCAGCACTGGGTTTGGCGACCCGGAACGCATGCCATGCACAACCATCAGATCCGACATCGGGAACGTGTTTCCGTGGCTCGAATTATGGCGGCTGTGCGTGGGAGACCTTCGGGTCTGCCGGGTTCGCATGCACCGGCTCGCCAACCCACGTACGGCTGCCACCCTTATCGTTTGGCGACGGTTAGTGGCAGTTTCCTCCGCAAGCGAATTTGGGTACTGCACCATGGATGAACATTATCTGAGCCCCCACGTCTTCACACGCCACAAACGCCCTCTCCACGCCCTTCTGCTGGAAAACCAGCCTTGGTTCAGCGCCCGGGACCTCGGTCGATTACTACGGCTTTCCCTCGACGAACGTACACTTCGTAAACTCGATCCCGACCAGCACCAGTACGCACAGATACTGTTCAATGGCAGCCTCGAAAACACGCTGCTGATCAGTGAATCCGGCGTCTACGCGCTACTGATCTATCACTACTGCCCCGAGTACAGAAGCCTGCGCGAATGGCTGACCCACGACGTGGTACCCGCCCTTAGGGACGCCCGACAACCCGATAGCCCGGAACGTCCAACCCTGAGCCGGCTGATCTGGCCAGATATGTCCTTGAGTTTGCTGCACTGGAACAACCAGCCGTGGATTCGGCTGCAGGATGTGCCGCATCTGCTGCCTGATGAAGAACCGGTGCAACACGCCGTCAACGTGCCGTGGTGGAAAAAAGCCTCGCGAGCATTGCAGTCGCTATAGGCAGCTAACCACGCTCGATCTCGTCGCTGAGCGCGTCGTAATGCGATTGCAGATTCAGCCAGAAATCGGGCGTGGTATCGAAGTGAACAGCCAGCTTCCTGGCCAGGTCCGGACTGACGCCTGCGCTTTGCGCGACAAGCCTTGTCAGCGCTACCTCATAACCTGAACGCTGGCCTGCAAGATCAGCCCCCGCGACAGCCGATGGTTCAAGAAGCTCTTCCTCTGGAGCTTCTGCGGAACAAATCGAGCGCATTCCATTACTGTCCATCTTCCCTTCTCCGGGTGGCTTGATCTGCAATGATCATAAGCAGCACCCCCCAGCAAACAAGAGCGCCCCGACGGTTCAGGCAATGCCCTTCAAACATTTCAGAACGGTCCTACAAAAACTGCGTGCTGGAGCGGATTTCGTCCCTCGTTTTGCTCCGCTAACTTCACATTCGCTGACCAGCTTCACTGGTCGTCCCCCGGCACGGTGTGGTCAATGCAACGTGGTGCAAGTGTGCTTCGCGGCTAACCCACGCTTTCTGAACAACAAAAAACCCACGCTTATGGCGTGGGTTTCGTTTAACCCCAGAGGAATCAGGCGCAGTGCGGAAGACGCTCAACCTGATCCCGAATCGCCGCCCCCCTTTCAATCTCGGCTCTACGCAAATCGTAAGTCGATTGCAGGTTCAGCCAAAACTCGGGGGTTGTGCCCAAGCAGATAGATAGCCTGAGCGCCATATCAGCGCTGACGCCTCGACGCTGAAGCACAATGTCATTCACCGTCGGAGTCGAAACGCTCAACGCTCGGGCCAAGGCTGCCGCCGTAAGGCTCAGAGGCTCAAGGTATTCCTCTTTGAGGATCTCGCCAGGGTGAACCGGGCGCATACCATTCTTAGTCATTACTCACCTCAGTGATAATCGACGATTTCGACATTCGCTGGTCCGTTAGGACCCCATACAAAGCAAATTCGCCATTGAGCATTGATACGGATGCTGTACTGACCTTTTCGACTCCCATCCAGCGCCTCCAGGCGATTGCCTGGTGGTGATCGAAGGTCCGTCAGAACGGCAGCAGCATCAAGCATCGTCAGTTTTCGCTCCACGACACCCAGAATGGCTGACCACATACGGGTCTTACCGTTGCGAAACAGGTACTCGGTCTCAGAACACTTAAAGCTAACGACATTTAAAGCTTAACGTTATGCATTAATGTTCGGTGTATAACCTGATTTCACTTATGCAAATGCGCCAAGACGGTTCTTGGTACTTCCCACCTCCTTACGCTTCCCCCTACCAGAAAGACGCTCGCAACATCCTGCGAAGCTTTCCCTGTCCCGTAGACACAATCCCCGTCTACCCTTGAAACCACCGCAGGAAGCGGTCTCCGTCAGCTCAAGGAACGACCATGTCCCTCTCCATCGTCCACAGCCGCGCCCAGATCGGCGTGGATGCACCCGCCGTCACCGTGGAAGTCCATCTCGCCAATGGCTTGCCGTCACTGACGATGGTCGGCTTGCCCGAAACTGCAGTGAAGGAAAGCAAAGACCGGGTGCGCAGTGCGATTATCAATTCCGGGCTGCAGTTTCCCGCGCGCCGCATCACGCTCAATCTCGCCCCGGCGGATTTGCCCAAGGATGGTGGTCGGTTTGATTTGGCGATTGCCTTGGGGATTCTGTCGGCCAGCGTTCAGGTGCCAGCGCTGACACTGGATGACGTGGAATGCCTGGGGGAACTGGCGTTGTCGGGAGCGGTGCGGGCGGTGCGCGGCGTATTGCCCGCCGCCCTGGCGGCGCGCAAGGCGGGTCGAACGTTGCTGGTACCGCGGGCGAACGCCGAAGAGGCCTGCCTGGCATCGGGCCTGCAGGTGATTGCCGTGGATCATTTGCTGGAGGCCGTGGCTCATTTCAACGGGCACCAGCCCATCGCTCCATACGTGTCCGACGGCTTGATGCACGCCAGCAAACCCTACCCTGACCTGAGTGAAGTACAGGGCCAGCTCGCGGCCAAACGGGCGCTGCTGATTGCCGCAGCAGGCGCTCACAACCTGCTGCTCAGTGGGCCGCCGGGAACAGGCAAAACACTGCTGGCGAGTCGACTGCCGGGGCTGCTGCCACCCTTGGCCGAAAGCGAGGCGCTGGAAGTCGCGGCCATTCAGTCGGTGGCCAGTTGCGCGCCCCTGAGTCACTGGCCGCAACGTCCTTTTCGCCAACCTCACCACTCAGCGTCGGGCCCGGCGCTGGTGGGTGGCGGGTCAAAGCCTCAGCCCGGGGAAATCACCCTCGCCCACCATGGCGTGCTATTCCTTGATGAACTACCGGAGTTTGATCGCAGGGTTTTGGAAGTGTTGCGTGAGCCTATGGAGTCCGGCCATATCGTGATATCCCGGGCCAGGGATCGCGTGCGCTTTCCGGCGCGTTTTCAACTGGTCGCGGCGATGAATCCCTGTCCCTGTGGATATCTTGGCGAACCAACGGGCAAGTGTTCATGCACCCCGGACATGGTCCAGCGCTACCGCAACAAACTGTCCGGCCCGCTGCTGGACCGCATCGATCTGCACCTGACCGTGGCGCGGGAAGCCACAGCGCTGAACCCTTCAGCGAAACCCGGCGATGACTCCGCCAGCGCGGCAGTGCTGGTAGCCGACGCCAGGGAACGGCAGCACAAGCGCCAGGGCTGCGCCAACGCCTTTCTCGACCTGCCAGGCCTGCGCAAACACTGCAAGTTATCCACAGCCGATGAAACCTGGCTGGAATCCGCCTGCGAAAGATTGACCCTGTCGCTACGCTCGGCCCATCGGCTGCTCAAGGTAGCGCGCACCTTGGCGGACCTTGAGCAGATCGATGCCATCCAACGCGAACACTTGGCTGAAGCACTTCAATACAGGACGTCGACCGCCTAGTCAGTAAGCGTTTTTTTCAGAAAGCATCATTTTCTAAGCGTTTTTTGCTGGGATAAGTCCTTTTGGGATAAAACCTGATCCCGCAACGCGATGCCCGACTCGCGATGGCCATAGCCGGGGCACCTCAGCGAAACCGGTCAACCTCCTGCCGCAACTCCGCCGCCAGGCTCTCCAGCTCCTTGGCCGTCACGGCCAGGTGCGACACCACCTCGCGCTGCTCGCTGTTGGCCAGCGCAATGCTTTGCAGGTTGCTGCTGAGCAACGTCGCGGTGCTGCTTTGTTCCTGGGTGGCCGTGGTGATTGCCGAAAACTGCTGGCCAGCCGAGCGACTCTGCTCATCGATCCGCGCCAGGGCCGAGGCGACATTGGCGTTGCGCGACAAGCCTTCCTGCATCAGCACCTTGCCCTGCTCCATGGTGCTGATGGCGTTGCCGGTTTCCTGCTGGATGCTCTGGATCATCAGCGAGATTTCATCGGTTGCCTGGCGAGTACGGGAAGCCAGATTGCGCACTTCATCGGCCACCACCGCAAAGCCCCGGCCTTGCTCGCCGGCGCGGGCGGCTTCAATGGCCGCGTTGAGTGCCAGCAAATTGGTCTGCTCGGCGATTGAGGTGATCACCCCGACGATGCCGCCAATTTCCTGAGAGCGCTGGCCCAGTGTGTTGATGACCGTCGCCGTGCTGTTCAGCGCGCCCGCAATTTGTTCAAGAGACGAAGACGCTTCGTCCATCGACGTACGACCGATCCGGGTTTGCTGTGCGTTTTCCTGAGCCAGCACCTGCGTGCTGCCCATGTTGTCGGCGATGTTCAGGGAAGTGGCACTGAATTCCTCCACCGCGCCAGCCATGCTGGTGATCTCGCCCGACTGCTGCTCCATGCCTTCGTAAGCACCACCGGACAAACCAGACAAGGCCTGGGCACGGCTGTTGACCTCTTGCGAGGCTTTGCGGATGTGCTCGACCATGGTCGACAGGGCCTGGCTCATCTGGTTGAAGGCACGGGCCAACTGGCCGATTTCATCATGGCTCGAGACATTCAGGCGCACGCTCAGATCCCCCGCGCCCAGCGCCTCGGCCTGACGCACCAGATCACCCAGTGGCGCCAGCTTGCTGCGCAACAACCAGACCGCCGCGCCCACGGCGATCAGCATGGCCAGCAGGCTGCCAATCGCCAATTGAATGCCGACACTCCAGGTCACGGCGCGAATTTCCGCTTGGGGCATGCTCGCCACCACTGACCATGGGCCACCCTCGAACGGTACGGCGACGCTGTAAAAGTCTTCGGATTTGTCGCTCCAGAACTCACCTTTACCAGGCGTTTTTGCCAGCGCGGCAAGGGTCGGCGCCGCCTGCTCCAACGCCTGCACGCCCGCAATCGGCACCAGCCATTTGCCCTGTTCGTCGAGTAACGCCAGGGAGCCGGTCTGGCCGATGCGGAAGCGTTTGAGATTGGCAAATTGCGCGTTCTGCGCGTCGGTGTAATCGAACCCTACAAACAGCACCGCAATCACCCTGCCGCCGCTGTCGCGTACGGGGGTGTACTGAGTCATGTAGGACCGTTCAAACAACAGGGCCCGGCCGACGTAGCTCTGCCCCGCCATCAGGCGCGCATACGCCGGGTGCGCGTGATCGAGCAGCGTGCCAATGGCGCGCGTGCCGTCCTGCTTGCTCAGGGAAGTGCTGACCCGGATGAAGTCGTCGCCGTTACGCACGAACAACGTGGCAACCCCGGCGGTCATCTGCTTGAACTCGTCCACTTCCTGGAAGTTGTTGTTCAGCACTTCGCTGCCCAGGTGCAAGCCTGGGGTCTGCACGCCCGCGACCGTCACCGGCTGCTCCGGGTGCAGACTCAGGCCGGCGCTGAAGCGCTTCTCGAACAAGCCGCTGAGGCGCTGGGTACTCTCACGCAGCGTACCGTGGAAGGTGCTCAATTGATCGGCCAGCAGCCTTGCTTCGCTGGCCAGGTGTTCCTCGCGGGTGGCAAGGTTGGCGGTGTCCAGCGAGCGCAGGGCAAACACAGTGCTGCAGCTGATGACGATCGCCAGTATCACGGCAAGCGCGATACCCAGCTGTGAGGCGATGCGGGCGCGAGGTTGAGACATGACAGCTCCTGGCCAAGCGTCCGAATCCTCCTTGATCGGGCTGCACACTCAGCGACATTTCTAATAATGGGGTTACGTCGAACCTGCACGAAGGTTCCACCTGCATCTCTTCGGCGGTAAACCTGAATACTTGAGCCGAATACCGGGATACTGCCGGAGCCTGTCGCTGCACAGGCTCTATCGATTCAGCTCAGGTGCTCGACGTCCGGCAACTCCATGGCCCTGACCTCGCCCTGCAGGAAGTCACTGAGGCGGCGCATCCGTTCACCGCCCGGCCGGGTTTTCGGCCAGACCAGGTAATATTTCTCACCGCTGGCGACGGCAGTCGGCCACGGCAAACTCAGGCGCCCCTGAGCGACATCCTCGGCCACCATCAACAAGTCGCCCATCGACACGCCGTAGCCACGGGCGGCGGCGATCATGCCCAGCTCCAGCGTATCGAACACCTGCCCGCCCTTGAGCGACACCTGTTCAGCCAGGCCCATGCGTTCCAGCCAGTTGCGCCAGTCGCGGCGGTCCGGTGTGGGGTGCAGCAGTTCGGTATTGGCCAGGCGCGTCACGTCCCAAGGCTGCTCGCTCAGCAGGTTCGGCGCACCGACCGGGATCAGTTCTTCGGGGAACAGATAACTGGCCTCCCAGTCAGGTGGGAAATGGCCGTTGCTCAACAGCACGGCACAGTCGAAGGGCTCGTCGTTGAAGTCCACCGAATCGACGTCCATCCAGGCGCTGGTGAGCTGCACCTCATTGCCCGGTTGCAGGTGACGGAAGCGGCTCAGGCGCGCCAGCAACCAGCGCATGGTCAGGGTCGAAGGCGCCTTCATGCGCAGGATGTCATCTTCGGCGCGCAGGGTGTTGCACGCCCGCTCCAGGGCGGCGAAGCCTTCGCGGATGCCGGGCAGCAACAACCGGGCCGATTCGGTCAGTTGCAGGTTGCGGCCACTGCGGTGAAACAATCGGCAGGCAAAGTGCTCTTCGAGCGTACGAATATGCCGACTGACCGCGCTCTGGGTGATCGACAGCTCTTGCGCGGCACGGGTAAACGAACTGTGGCGAGCGGCCGCTTCGAAAGCACGCAGGGCATACAACGGAGGAAGACGACGAGACATTCAGAAAGCTCCTACAGCGCAATGGCAACAACTTAGCAGAAACTCGTCCATGATGAGTTTTAGTCATGCCATCCATCCTTTTTATCCCTTTGTGGAAATCCTCCAGAGCGCCGAAAATCGACGGTCTACTGTTCCCTCTGAAAATCGAGCGTGATGATCATGAAGCATCCAGCGCGTATTGAACTCTGGGCCATTCTGCGGCTGGCGGGGCCGCTGATTGCCTCGCAGTTGGCGCATATGCTGATGGTCCTCACCGACACCTTGATGATGGCGCGCATTAGCCCCGAGGCGCTTGCCGGCGGCGGCCTGGGTGCGGCCACCTACTCTTTTGTGTCGATTTTCTGCATTGGGGTGATTGCGGCAGTCGGCACCCTGGTAGCTATCCGTCAGGGTGCGGGCGATATCGTTGGCGCCGCCCGGCTGACCCAGGCAGGTTTGTGGCTGGCGTGGCTGATGGCACTGGCCGCCGGCCTGTTGCTGTGGAACCTCAAGCCCGTGCTGCTGCTGTTCGGCCAGACCGAAAGCAACGTCCATATGGCCGGGCAATTCCTGATGATCCTGCCGTTCGCCCTGCCCGGCTACTTGAGCTTCATGGCCCTGCGCGGCTTCACCAGTGCGATCGGCCGGGCGACACCGGTGATGGTGATCAGCCTCGCCGGCACGGTGGCGAACTTCCTGCTCAACTATGCGTTGATCACCGGCATGTTCGGCCTGCCCAAGATGGGGCTGGTGGGGATAGGGCTGGTCACGGCCATCGTCGCCAACCTGATGGCGTTGGCGCTGGCCCTGCATATTCGGCGGCATAGGGCGTATGACGCTTATCCATTGCGTGAAGGCCTGTCGCGGCCCAACCGTCAGTACCTGAAGGAGCTGTGGCGGCTGGGCCTGCCCATCGGCGGCACCTACGCGGTGGAGGTCGGGCTGTTTGCCTTCGCGGCGCTGTGCATGGGCACCATGGGCAGCACGCAACTGGGTGCGCACCAGATTGCCCTGCAGATCGTTTCGGTGGCCTTCATGGTGCCGGCCGGCATGTCCTACGCGATCACCATGCGCATCGGCCAGCACTACGGTGCCGGGCAACTGCTGGATGCACGGCTGGCAGGACGGGTTGGTATTGTGTTCGGAGCGGCGGCGATGCTCGGCTTCGCGATGGTTTTCTGGCTGCTGCCGCATCAATTGATTGGCTTGTTCCTGGACCATAATGATCCAGCGTTCCGCCCGGTCATCGAATTGGCCGTGAGCCTGTTGGCCGTCGCCGCCTGGTTCGAGCTGTTCGACGGCACGCAGACCATCGCCATGGGCTGCATACGCGGGCTCAAAGATGCCAAGACCACCTTCCTGGTTGGATTGGCCTGCTACTGGCTGATCGGCGCGCCGGCAGCCTGGTGGATGGCATTCCATCTCGACTGGGGCCCAACGGGCGTCTGGTGGGGCCTGGCGCTGGGTCTGGCGTGTGCGGCAGTGAGCCTGACGCTGGCGTTTGAGTGGAAGATGAAGCGCATGATTCGGCGTGAGCCTGCGGTGCAGGCCAGTTTCAGGGTGATTCAACCGGATTAAGATCAAAAGATCGTCCAAACGCTCGGGCCGCGTTCGGACGATCTTTTAAATGGCCTCCACAACGGCCTGTTGGCTGGAACCGAAGGTCAGGTATTCAACGAGCTCCACCAACGGCAACGGCTTGCTGATCAGGTACCCCTGCACCTGATCACAGCCAAAACCACGCAACAGATCCAGCTGCTCCGGGGTTTCCACGCCTTCGGCCACCACTTCAAGATTGAGGTTGTGCGCCAGGTTGATCATCGCGTGCACCAGTTTGCGATTCTCCTCGCGCTCTTCCATCCCGCCGACAAAACTCTTGTCGACCTTCAGCAAGGCGATCGGCAGGCTGTTGAGGTGCACGAATGACGAGAAGCCGGTACCGAAGTCATCCAGGGAAAAGCGCACGCCCAGGCGCCCGAGGGCATCCATGGTCTGCTTGACCAGATCGCTGCGGCGCATCACTGCGGTCTCTGTCAGTTCGAATTCCAGCCACTGCGCCTCGACTCCGCGCTCGATGATCAGGCGGCTGAGGGTGGGCAGCAACTGGCTGTCCTGGAACTGCCGAAACGACAGGTTGATCGCCATGTGCAGCGCCGGCAGCCCGCGCTCGCGCAGGGCCTGCATGTCACGCAGTGCACGGGAAATCACCCAGTAACCCAGGGGCACGATCAAGCCGCTCTGCTCGGCCAAGGGCACAAATTCGCTTGGCGGCAGCAAACCGCGCTCGGCATGACGCCAGCGCACCAGCGCTTCGAGGCCGACGATCTGCCCGTCTTCGAGGTTCAGCCGCGGCTGGTAGTGCAGCTCCAGCTCATCCCGGCGCAATGCCCGTCGCAGTTCGCTTTCCAGGTCGGCCATGCTGCGCGCATTGCGATTGATGCGTTCGTTAAAGATATGAAAGGTGCAGCCCTGGGTGCTCTTGGCCTGCTGCATGGCGATGTGCGCGTGCCACATCAGCGGGTCGGCGCCGGCCTGGGCGCGAGCATGGGCGATGCCCAGGCTGGACCCGATCAACAGGCTTTCGCCGTCGACCCAGTAGGGTTCGGCCAGTGCTTCGGTGATACGTTCGGCCATCCACTCGGCGCGCTGGGGTGCCCGGCGGGTGTCTATCAGCAGCGCAAACTCGTCGCTGCCCAACCGCGCCAGCTGATCACCCACCTCCAGCTGGCTTTTGAGCCTGGCAACGACTTGCAGGATCAACCGGTCGCCCGCCTGATGCCCCAACGCGTCGTTGGCGTGACGAAAGTTGTCGAGGTCCAGGTGCCCGAGTGCCAGGCCACGGCCATCGTTTTCCACCAGCCGGGCCGCCAGCAGGGTCTGAAAACCCTGGCGATTGGCGATGCCGGTCAAGGGGTCCTGCTCGGCCAGACGCTGCAGGGTGGTCTCCAGCAGCCCCCGTTCGCGCACATGGCGCAGACAGCGCTGCAACATGCCTGTATCAAGCAGATCGCGCACCAACCAGTCACTCACGCCATCGGGCGGCGACGCCGGCTCGTGTTCGAGCAGCAACACCGTTGGCAAGGTGCAACGACCGGGAAGTGGCTGCAAAGCAGGAATCGTCAACAACACCGCGCTGCGGTTGTCATCGAACAGACTGCTGACAGACTCCCAATTCGGAGCGCTGATGAGCACGGCCGAGCTCCCCATTGGAGCCAGACACTCGCGCAACAACGCTGTCCACGCTGGCTCTTCTGCCAGTAGCAGCAAACGCAAGGGTTCGACAGGCGAAGACAAGCTAGCTCCCTAGACTCTGCAGTGGTGTACGCGCCGGGCATTATGCCGGGCCGCCAACCAATGACCAAATGACATCAGTTATCAGACGTGGCTTTTGTATCAGGAATTACGAACATTAGACGCAAATACCTCACGTATCCTGCGTGAAAGTAACAAAACCGGCAAATACAGTTAGCGTGGTGCGTCACAAGTCGGAGAGAGCAGCACAAATTGCTGAGCCTGTTAAAATGCCGGCCCATTTCGCAAACGACTCCCTGATTCCGTATGTCCCGACTCAATCCCCGGCAGCAAGAAGCCGTGAGCTATGTCGGCGGCCCTCTTTTGGTGCTCGCCGGCGCAGGCTCCGGCAAGACCAGCGTGATCACGCGCAAAATTGCGCACCTGATCCAGAACTGCGGCATCCGCGCCCAGTACATCGTCGCCATGACCTTTACCAACAAGGCTGCGCGCGAGATGAAGGAACGGGTCGGCACCCTGCTCAAGGGCGGCGAAGGCCGCGGCCTGACGGTGTGCACCTTCCACAACCTGGGCCTGAACATCATCCGCAAGGAACATGTTCGCCTGGGCTACAAGCCCGGCTTCTCGATTTTTGACGAAACCGACGTCAAATCCTTGATGACCGACATCATGCAGAAGGAATACGCGGGCGACGACGGCGTCGACGAGATCAAGAACATGATCGGCTCGTGGAAGAACGACCTCATCCTGCCTGCCGAGGCCCTGGAAAACGCGCGCAATCCCAAGGAGCAGACCGCCGCCATCGTCTATACCCACTATCAACGTACGCTCAAGGCGTTCAACGCGGTGGATTTCGACGACCTGATCCTGCTGCCGGTAAAGCTGTTCCAGGAACACGCCGACATCCTCGAAAAGTGGCAGAACAAGGTCCGCTACCTGCTGGTGGACGAGTACCAGGACACCAACGCCAGCCAGTATTTGCTGGTGAAACTGCTGATCGGTACGCGCAACCAGTTCACCGTGGTGGGCGACGACGACCAGTCGATCTACGCCTGGCGTGGCGCGCGGCCGGAAAACCTGATGCTGCTCAAGGACGATTATCCGTCCCTGAAAGTGGTCATGCTCGAGCAGAACTACCGCTCCACCAGCCGCATCCTGCGCTGCGCCAACGTGCTGATCTCCAACAACCCCCACGAGTTCGAAAAGCAGCTGTGGAGCGAGATGGGCCACGGCGACGAGATCCGCGTGATCCGCTGCCGTAACGAAGACGCCGAAGCCGAGCGCGTGGCCGTGGAACTGCTGACCCTGCACCTGCGCACTGACCGGCCCTACAGCGATTTCGCGATCCTGTACCGCGGCAACTACCAGGCCAAGCTGATCGAGCTGAAACTGCAACACCACCAGATTCCGTATCGGTTGTCGGGCGGTAATAGCTTCTTCGGGCGCCAGGAAGTGAAGGACCTGATGGCCTACTTCCGCCTGATCGTGAACCCGGACGACGACAACGCCTTCCTGCGAGTGATCAACGTCCCACGCCGGGAAATCGGCTCGACCACCCTGGAAAAACTCGGTAACTACGCCACTGAACGCAAGATCTCGATGTACGCGGCCACCGACGAAATCGGCTTGGGCGAACACCTGGATACGCGGTTCACCGATCGCCTGTCGCGCTTCAAGCGCTTCATGGACAAGGTCCGCGAGCAGTGTGCCGGCGAAGATCCGATTTCGGCGCTGCGCAGCATGGTGATGGACATTGACTATGAGAACTGGCTGCGCACCAACAGCTCCAGCGACAAGGCGGCCGATTACCGGATGGGCAACGTCTGGTTCCTGATCGAGGCATTGAAAAACACCCTCGAGAAGGACGAAGAAGGCGAGATGACCGTCGAAGACGCCATCGGCAAACTGGTGTTGCGCGACATGCTGGAACGTCAGCAGGAAGAGGAAGACGGCGCCGAAGGTGTGCAGATGATGACCTTGCATGCCTCCAAGGGCCTGGAATTCCCCTACGTGTTCATCATGGGCATGGAAGAGGAAATCCTACCCCACCGCTCCAGCATCGAAGCCGACACCATCGAAGAAGAACGCCGCCTGGCCTACGTGGGCATTACCCGCGCGCGCCAGACCCTGGCCTTCACCTTCGCGGCCAAGCGCAAGCAATATGGCGAGATCATCGACTGTGCGCCGAGCCGCTTCCTCGATGAGCTGCCGCCGGACGACCTGGCGTGGGAAGGCAATGACGACACCCCCGTTGAAGTCAAAGCCGTTCGCGGCAATACCGCATTGGCGGATATACGGGCAATGTTAAAGCGCTAGAATCGAATACTTTTTAACCAAACACTTTTTGACAAGCTAGGCGCATCTCGCGCCAGTAGAGGAAAGCTTCATGGAAGCACTGCACAAGAAAATCCGCGAAGAAGGCATCGTGCTTTCCGATCAGGTCCTGAAGGTTGACGCCTTTTTGAACCACCAGATCGACCCGGCCCTGATGAAGCTGATCGGCGACGAATTTGCCGCGCTGTTCAAGGACTCGGGTATCACCAAGATCGTCACCATTGAAGCCTCGGGCATTGCGCCGGCGATCATGACCGGGCTGAACCTCGGCGTGCCAGTGATCTTCGCTCGCAAGCAACAGTCCCTGACCCTGACCGAAAACCTGCTGTCAGCGACCGTTTACTCGTTCACCAAGAAGACCGAAAGCACCGTGGCGATCTCCCCGCGCCACCTGACCAGCAGCGACCGCGTGCTGATCATTGATGACTTTCTGGCCAACGGCAAGGCGTCCCAGGCGCTGATCTCGATCATCAAGCAAGCCGGTGCGACCGTGGCCGGCCTGGGGATCGTGATCGAGAAGTCGTTCCAGGGCGGGCGGGCCGAGCTGGATTCGCAGGGTTATCGCGTCGAGTCGCTGGCGCGCGTGCAGTCGCTGAAGGATGGCGTGGTAACCTTCATCGAGTAACCTGCGGCATTGTGTTCTCTCTGTGGGAGCCAGCCTGCTGGCGATGGCATCTTGTCAGTCAACATCTTAGTGACTGACAGACAGCCATCCCCAGCAGGCTGGCTCCCACAGTGGGTCTTGTGTTGGGCGTTATTGCGAGGTGGCCTTGAGGCCGGTGAGCAACAACCGCTGGAACAGATCCTCTTTCAATCCGTCCGGGTTAGTCAGCTGCATCCGTTCCAGGTGCACCGGAAACTGCGACGCCTCTGGCGCATCCAGCGCCGCCTTGCCCAGCTCCAGGATTTCCGCCAGCTTGAACTTGCTCTTCAACCAGTTCAAAGCCCGCAACAAATCCCGCTCCACCTCAGTGAAATCGCACCCCAGCGGATATTCCGGGAACAACTGCGGATGCCGCGCCTGAATCGCCTGCAGCCGTTGCGGTGTATTGTCGGCAAATCGCGGATCGATGCGGAAGTCTTTCGGCAACTTGCCCACCTTCTGCGCCTGCTCGATCAGCCCCGGCTGAAAGCGCGAGTCGCTGATATTCAGCAGCGCCTCGATCACCGCCGCATCGGTTTTGCCACGCAGATCGGCAATGCCGTATTCGGTCACCACGATATCGCGCAGGTGCCGCGGAATGGTGCAATGGCCATATTCCCAGACGATGTTTGAACTGACCTCCCCACCCGCCTCGCGCCAGCTGCGCAGGATCAGCACCGAGCGCGCGCCTTGCAGTGCATGACCCTGGGCGACAAAGTTGTACTGGCCGCCCACGCCGCTGAGCACGCGCCCGTCCTCCAGCTGGTCGGCCACGCCGGCACCCAGCAGGGTCATGGTGAAGACCGTGTTGATGAAACGAGCATCCAGGCGTTGCAGACGCTTGAGCTCCTCCTGACCGTATAGCTCATTGATGTAGCTGATGCGGGTCATGTTGAATTCGAGCCGTTTGCTCTGCGGCAACTCGCGCAGGCGCTCGTAGAAGCTGCGCGGCCCGAGGAAAAACCCGCCATGCACCGAGATGCCATCGGTCTGTGCGGCCTCATCCAGTGTGCCGGCATTGGCCTGTTGCTGAGTCGGCACATCCGGGTAGACCTTACGCCGCACGATCCCGGCATCCGCCAGCACCAGCAGGCCGTTGACGAACATTTCGCTGCAACCGTACAAGCCTCTGGCGAACGGTTCGATACCGCCTTCGCGCTCGATCAGTTGCGCCCACTGGCTGAGATTGATGTCTGCTAACAGCGCTTTGTAGCCGTCACTGTCGGCCTGACGCGCGAGCAACGCCGCGGTCAGCGCATCGCCCATCGAGCCGATGCCGATCTGCAACGTACCGCCGTCGCGCACCAGTGCGCTGGCGTGCAGCCCGATGAAATGGTCCTGCAAGCCCACCGGCATGTTGGGTGTGGAGAACAGCGTGGTGTCGTCCTTGGCATCGATCAACAGGTCGAAGACATCGATACCGATTTCAGCGTCGCCTGGCATATAAGGCAAATCGTTATGCACCTGCCCGACCACCAGGATCGTCTCCCCCGCTGCCCGGCGTTTTTCCACCATGGGCAGCAAGTCGAGGGTGATGTCTGGATTGCAGCTCAGGCTCAGGCGATCGGGATGCTCGCTGTGGCTGGCCACAAGCTGGGCGATCAGGTTCAAGCCGGCGGCATTGATGTCCCGCGCGGCGTGGCTGTAGTTGCTGCTGACGTAATCCTGCTGCGCCGATTCGCTGTGGAGCAGGCTGCCTGGCTGCATGAAGAACTGCTGCACATGCACGTTGGCCGGCAGGCTGTCCTTGAGCAAATCCGCGAGGAAATCCAGTTCCGGATAATCGCCGAACACCCGCTCGATGAAAGGCTTGAGGAAGCGCCGCTGCAAGCCATCGCCCAGCACCGGTCGGCCCAGGCACAACGCGGTGTAGACGGTCAGCTGGCGTTCGGGCAGCTGCGCCACACGGTGATACAGCGCATTGACGAAATGGTTGGGTTTGCCCAGGCCCAGGGGAAGGCCCATGTGAATGTGCGCCGGTAACCGTGCCAGGACGTCATCGACCGCTTGCTCGATAGAACACAGCTGAACCATCTGATCTTCCCTTACATTCCGTGAGTCAGGGTTGGACCGAGCTTGCCTGCTCTTTGCTGCATTGAACAGTCTGGAACAGTGGAAAATTGGCGGAGCACGCTTGCGCGGGGCGTCAGGTCACCGGCGTCATCGTTGACGATCATCGCGAGCAAGCTCGCTCCTACAGGCACAAAAAAGCCGCCCGAAAGCGGCTTTTTGCTGAAGATGAACGCTTATTTCAAGCCGGACATTTTCTCGATGGCGCCTTTGAGATCTGCATCGGAGCAGTCGGCACAGGTGCCTTTTGGCGGCATTGCGTTAATCCCGGTGATCGCTTTGGCCAGGATGCCGTCGAGGCCGCCCTGGTGATCCGCACGTTCCTTCCAGGCTGCAGTGTCACCAATTTTTGGTGCGCCCAGCAGGCCGGAGCCGTGGCAAGCGTTGCAATGTTTTGCAATGATCGAGTCAGGGGTCTTGGCATCACCGCCGCCGGCAGAAGCAGCGACTTCCATGCCTTTGCACTCTTGACCTGTTACACAGACCTTGCCTACGGGTTCAAGGCGCTTGGCAATATCGTCATTCGTCGCAGCTTGAGCGCTGACAGCCCATAGGGCCAGTACGGTTGCTGGTACAGCCAGCATTTTCATAATTAGGTTCACGCGTTCACCCTCAATGGTGGCTAGTCACGCCCACGGCCACGGTTCGCAGGCGGGCGCAAGTATAACGGTAAGCCCGCCACACTGAAACAACCCCAAAGTCGAAGGGGTCTTGTTCCATGGCGTTAAAACGCTTCGGGCGCCTCGGCGGTACTGGCAGGACGCCTCTTGCGTCAGAAATTCGCCGGTGTCGCTGCGCTGATTAGTCGCGCCGGCGCATCGAACGGATTACGGAAACGGTGCGGCTTGGTACTTTCAAAGTAGTAGCTATCGCCCGCTTCGAGCACAAATGTTTCAAGCCCGACCACCAATTCCAGTCGACCCTCAAGCACAATCCCGGTCTCCTCACCTTCATGGGTGAGCATCTCGTCACCGGTGTCGGCGCCCGGCGGGTAGATTTCGTTGAGGAACGCAATGGCGCGACTCGGATGAGCCCGGCCGACCAGCTTCATGGTCACTGCACCATCGGAGATATCGATCAGCTCATTGGCTTTGTAGACGATCTGGGTCGGTTTTTCCTGCAGGATTTCTTCGGAAAAGAACTCGACCATGGACATGGGAATACCGCCCAACACCTTGCGCAACGAACTGATCGAGGGGCTGACGCTGTTCTTCTCGATCATCGAGATGGTGCTGTTGGTAACACCCGCGCGCTTGGCGAGCTCACGCTGGGAAAGCCCCTTGAGCTTACGGATGGATTGCAGTCGTTCACCGACGTCCAATGCAGGAGCCTCCAGGAATTCAGGTTGTTGGAATATTGAGCGTTATCATGGCGACAGCGTTCAGTATTTACAACACTTGGACCTGAATCCTGTTGGGCGAGGCGATATTGTGCACACCGTGCCTTGCGTCAAACCCCGGAATAGAGCTTTGGCACCCGACGCAAATTGCAGAATATCTGGTAAGGAATCGTGTCAGCGGCCGCTGCGACTTCGCTGGCAAGGACGTTCCTGCCCCACAGTTCGACGGTTGAGCCGAGGCCAGCCTGTGGCACGTCGGTCAGGTCGATGCACAACATGTCCATCGACACCCGGCCAATCAACTGGCTGCGCTGCCCGGCGACCATGACCGGCGTGCCGGTGGGTGCCTGGCGCGGATAACCATCGGCGTAACCCATGGCTACCACGCCAACGCGCATCGGCCTCGGGGTGACAAAACGGGCGCCATAGCCAATCGGCTCGCCGGCCGGAAGCTCACGCACACAGATGACTTTCGACTCGAGGGTCATCACCGGTTGCAGGCGCGAGGCCACCGTGTTGGCTTCTTCGAACGGCGTCGCGCCGTACAGCATGATGCCTGGGCGTACCCAGTCGCTGGGAACCTGCGGCCAGCCCATCACCGCTGGGGAATTGCGCAGGCTGATTTGCGCCGACAACCCCTGGCGGGCCGCCTCAAACACCGCGACTTGTTCAGCACTGGATTGATCATGCAACTCGTCAGCACGGGCGAAGTGGCTCATCAGCACAATCTTCGCGACCTTGCCGCTGGCGAGCAGCCGCTGATACGCCGCCTGGTAGTCCGCCGGATGCAGGCCGACCCGGTGCATGCCCGAGTCAAGCTTGAGCCATACCGTGATCGGCTTACTTACAGAGGCTTTTTCGATGGCTTCGAGTTGCCACAGCGAATGCACAACACACCAGAAATCGTGCTCGACGATCAGCGACAGCTCATCGGCTTCGAAAAAGCCTTCGAGCAACAAGACCGGCGCGCGAATGCCTGCAGCCCGCAATTCCAGAGCTTCTTCGATGCAGGCCACGGCAAACCCGTCCGCCTCGGCTTCAAGGGCCTGGGCACACCGTACCGCGCCATGACCGTAGGCATCGGCCTTGATCACTGCGAGGGCTTTGGCCCCCGTGACTTCACGGGCCAGTTGGTAGTTGTGGCGCAGGGCTTGAAGGTCGATCAGGGCACGGGCAGGACGCATGGCGGCAGACTTCTGGTCGGTCAGTGGACGAAAAACCGGCGCGGCTGGTGGCGTACACCGCCAGTCGCACCGGGAGAGGGATCTTGCTTAAGGCAGAGCGGCCACCACCGACAGCTCAACCAGGATTTGCGGTTCGCACAGCTTCGACTCGACCGTGGCACGGGCTGGGGCGACGCCCTTTGGCAGCCACTTGTCCCACACCGAGTTCATGCCGGCGAAATGCGCGTCGATGTCTTTCAGGTAAATCGTGACCGACAACAGGCGGCTCTTGTCGGTCCCCGCCAGATCGAGCAAACGCTCGATATTGGCCAGTGTTTCGCGGGTCTGCTGTTCAATCCCGGCACTCATATCATCGCCGACTTGCCCTGACAGGTACACGGTACCGCTATGGACGACGATCTGGCTCATGCGCTCATTGGTGAGCTGGCGCTGGATTGACATGTTTTGCGGACTCCTGAATTTTGTGGCCATAACGAGAAATATCGAGGCCTTCGGCACTGATCTGCGGCGTTTTTTTCGCCATCAGATCGGCCAGCAAGCGACCGGAACCGCACGCCATGGTCCAACCCAGGGTGCCGTGACCGGTGTTCAAAAACAGATTGCTGAACGGGGTAGCGCCCACGATCGGCGTACCGTCCGGGGTAGTCGGACGCAAGCCGGTCCAGAAACTTGCCTGGGCCAGATCGCCGCCCTGAGGATAGAGGTCGTTGACAATCATCTCCAGGGTTTCACGCCGACGCGGGTTAAGCGACAGGTCAAAACCGGCAATCTCCGCCATGCCGCCGACCCGGATGCGGTTGTCGAAACGGGTGATCGCGACCTTGTAGGTCTCGTCGAGAATGGTCGAGGTCGGCGCCATGGCCGGGTTGGTGATCGGCACGGTCAGGGAGTAACCCTTGAGCGGATACACCGGGGCCTTGATGCCCAGCGGCTTGAGCAGCTGCGGCGAGTAGCTGCCGAGCGCAAGTACGTAGCGGTCAGCGGTTTCCAGCTTGCCGTCGATCCACACGCCATTGACGCGGTCGCCGGCGTAGTCGAGCTTTTGGATGTCCTGACCAAAGCGGAATTCAACGCCCAATTTCACGGCCATTTCGGCCAGGCGGGTGGTGAACATCTGGCAGTCGCCCGTCTGGTCGTTCGGCAGGCGCAAGGCACCGGCGAGGATATCGGTAACGCTGGCCAGGGCCGGTTCGACCCGGGCGATGCCAGCGCGATCGAGCAATTCGAACGGTACGCCGGACTCTTTGAGGACGGCGATGTCTTTTGCCGCGCCATCCAGTTGCGCCTGGGTACGGAACAGTTGAGTCGTGCCGAGGCTGCGACCTTCGTAGGCAATGCCTGTTTCGGCGCGCAATTCGTCGAGACAGTCACGGCTGTACTCGGAAAGGCGGACCATGCGCTCCTTGTTCACCGCATAACGGCTGGCGGTGCAGTTGCGCAGCATTTGCGCCATCCACAAGTACTGGTCGATGTCGGCGGTGGCCTTGATCGCCAACGGGGCGTGGCGTTGCAGCAGCCACTTGATCGCCTTGAGCGGTACACCCGGTGCCGCCCACGGCGAGGCATAACCCGGCGACACCTGGCCGGCGTTGGCGAAACTGGTCTCCATGGCAGCGGCCGGCTGACGATCCACGACCACCACTTCAAACCCGGCTCGAGCCAGATAATAAGCACTGGCGGTACCGATGACGCCGCTACCCAAGACCATAACGCGCATTTTCATATCCCTCATCGCGGCACGCCGCTGACGTTTGTTGTGTTCGAGCAATGATGTGCGCAGTGTAAAAAAGATTAGGCAGTGCTTTTCACTATATAAGTGCCTATATTTGGCGACAATTCTCGGCAAAAACCCTTTTCACGGAGGCGCATCCCCTATGCGTACCAACACTCAGACCAAACGTGAGCTGGACAAGATCGACCGCAACATCCTGCGGATCCTCCAAGCGGACGGGCGCATCTCGTTTACCGAGCTGGGGGAGAAGGTCGGGCTCTCGACTACGCCCTGCACCGAGCGTGTCCGGCGCCTGGAGCGCGAAGGGATCATCATGGGCTATAACGCCCGCCTGAATCCGCAGCACCTCAAGGGGAGCCTGCTGGTGTTCGTCGAGATCAGCCTGGACTACAAATCCGGAGATACATTCGAGGAGTTTCGCCGTGCCGTGCTGAAACTGCCGCACGTGCTGGAGTGCCACCTGGTGTCAGGAGATTTCGACTATCTGGTGAAGGCGCGGATTTCCGAGATGGCTTCGTACCGCAAACTGCTGGGAGACATCCTGCTCAAGCTGCCGCATGTGCGCGAGTCCAAGAGCTACATCGTGATGGAAGAGGTGAAGGAGAGCCTGTGTTTGCCGATTCCGGATTGATCTTTTGACTTTCGACGTTTAAACCAGCACCTGTCGGGTCGACGCCATGTACTCATGAATCTGCTTCTCCACCCGTGGATGAATCAACTCCACAGGCCCACGCCCATTGGGGCACGGCAAGGTTTTGGTGGTGCCAAACAGCCGGCAGATCAGCGGCCGCTCGCCATACACCGTGCAACCATTCGGGCCCAGGTGCACACAGTTGAGCTCATCCATTGCCGCGTCCTGTTCGGCGCGGGTCTTGCGCGGCAGGCGGGACATTTCTTCCGGCGAGGTGGTCACCGGCCCACAGCAGTCATGGCAGCCGGGCACGCACTCGAACGAGGGTATCTGCTGGCGCAGGGCGCGAATTTTCTGACTGTTGCAGCTCATCGAAACAGTGACCAAAGCAGCGGAATAGAGCGCAATTGTGCAGCAAAAGCGCCCATCCAGACAGCGCGAGCCGACCAGTGTTGCCCGGCCTTGAAGGTCCGGCTTATGCTCGGTCAAATTTTCCAGACACCCGAATCAGGAACACGCACATGAATGCCCGTGCTCAGCAACCGGTCGCGAGCCACCAGCACACGCGCTCTTACTACGCCGCCAGCAGCCTGGCGCAACCTGATCATCCGATGTTGCAGGGCGACGTGTTGGCTGACGTCTGCGTGGTTGGCGGGGGCTTCTCCGGGCTGAACACGGCACTGGAATTGGCCGAGCGCGGCTTCAATGTGGTGCTGCTCGAAACCCATAAGATTGGCTGGGGAGCCAGTGGCCGCAACGGCGGGCAGCTGATTCGCGGAGTGGGCCACGGGATCGACCAGTTCGCCAACGTGATCGGCGCCGACGGCGTGCGCCAGATGAAACTCATGGGCCTGGAGGCGGTGGACATCGTCCGCCAGCGGGTCGAACGCTTCCAGATTCCGTGCGACCTGACCTGGGGTTATTGCGACCTCGCCAACAAGCCCGGTGATCTGCAAGGTTTCGCCGAAGATGCCGCCGAGTTGCATGAGCTAGGTTATCGCTACGAAACCCGGCTGTTACAAGCCGAAGAAATGCACACGGTGGTGGGCTCCAATCGGTATGTGGGCGGCCTCATCGATATGGGCTCCGGGCATCTGCACCCGCTCAACCTGGCGCTCGGCGAAGCGGCTGCCGCGCAGCAATTGGGCGCCCGGTTGTTTGAGCAGTCGGCGGTGACCCGCATCGAGTATGGCCCGCAAGTCAAAGTCCACACGCTCCACGGTTCTGTCCGCGCCAAGACCCTGGTCCTGGGATGCAACGCCTACCTCAACGGTCTCAACCCTGAACTCAGCGGCAAAGTGCTGCCTGCGGGCAGCTACATCATCGCCACCGAACCCCTGAGCGAAGAGCAGGCTCATTCACTGCTGCCGCAGAACATGGCGGTGTGTGATCAACGGGTGGCGCTGGACTACTACCGGCTCTCGGCGGATCGGCGCCTGCTGTTTGGCGGCGCCTGCCATTACTCGGGGCGCGATCCAGGCGACATCGCGGCTTACATGCGACCGAAGATGCTCGAGGTCTTCCCACAGTTGGGGAGCGTGAAGATCGATTATCAATGGGGCGGCATGATTGGCATCGGTGCCAACCGCCTGCCGCAAATAGGCCGGCTCAAGGATCAGCCGAACGTGTATTACGCCCAGGCCTATTCGGGTCATGGGGTGAACGCGACCCACCTGGCGGGCAAGCTGCTCGCCGAGGCCATCAGCGGCCAGCAGGGGGGTGGGTTCGATCTGTTTGCCAAGGTGCCGCACATGACGTTCCCTGGCGGCAAGCATTTGCGTTCGCCGTTGCTGGCGTTGGGAATGTTGTGGCATCGGCTGAAAGAGTTGGTCTGATCATTTGTCTGTGTACTTTCGGCCCTCATCGCGGGCGAGCCTTGCTCCCAGAGGTTCGGCGACAATTATGTGATTGACTCCATACCTGTGGGAGCAAGGCTTGCCCGCGATGAGGCCGATGAGAACAGTGCACATCTCAGATCCGCCAAAACGGTTTGAGCCCCTCCTCCCGCGCCTGCTCCGGACTCAGCCCGATATCCCGAAGCTGCTCCGCCGAAAGTCCCAGCAACGCCTTGCGCGTGTGCAGACGATGCCAGAACAGATCCCAGCGACTCAGGCCGGACGGCGCGTTGCGCATGTTCGCCTCGCGCGTGCCGTTTTCCTGCCCTTTCGCCAGTTCCTGACTGTGTAACGTCAGCCGCACATCGCTTAAGCCGTTCATCGTGTTGACTCCTGTTTACTTGGGTAGCAAGAGGTTTGATGATGCGCGGACGAGCAAAACCGTGACAGATCCAAACTTTGGGTATTAAATCCATACAGATTGGACGAATTGGCTCTGAATTGTCGAATTTCAGCTGATCTGTACTGGTCGACCGAACAATCCATAGCGAGACTGCGCCATGACCCTCTACGTCAACCTTGCCGAATTGCTCGGCACGCGTATTGAACAGGGCTTCTATCGCCCCGGCGATAGGCTGCCTTCGGTGCGGGCGCTGAGTGTCGAGCACGGGGTGAGCCTGAGCACGGTTCAACAGGCTTATCGCGTCCTCGAGGACAGTGGCCTGGCGATGCCCAAGCCCAAGTCGGGCTACTTTGTGCCCGCCAGCCGGGAGCTTCCGGAGCTGCCAGCGGTAGGCCGGCCGGCGCAGCGGCCGGTGGATATTTCCCAGTGGGACCAAGTGCTGGAGCTGATTCGCGCAGTACCGCGCAAGGATGTGGTGCAACTGGGGCGTGGCATGCCCGACATCACCACCCCGACCATGAAACCGTTACTGCGCAACCTTGCACGCATCAGCCGGAGCCAGGACATGCCCGGCCTGTATTACGACAACATCCACGGCACACTCGAGCTGCGCGAACAGATTGCACGGCTGATGCTCGATTCCGGCTGTCAGCTAAGCGCCAGCGATCTGGTCGTCACCACTGGCTGCCATGAAGCGTTATCCACCAGTATCCGGGCGATTTGCGAGCCGGGAGACATTGTGGCGGTGGATTCGCCGAGTTTTCATGGCGCCATGCAAACCCTCAAGGGCCTGGGCATGAAGGCCCTTGAAATCCCGACTGACCCTATCACCGGGATCAGCCTGGATGCGCTGGAACTGGCATTGGAACAGTGGCCAATCAAGGTCATACAGTTGACCCCCAACTGCAATAACCCGCTGGGCTACATCATGCCGGAGTCGCGTAAACGCGCATTGCTGACGCTCGCCCAGCGCTTCGACGTGGCAATTATCGAGGACGATGTGTATGGCGAACTTTCCTACACCTACCCGCGACCGCGCACCATCAAATCCTTCGATGAAGACGGCCGCGTCCTGCTGTGCAGTTCCTTCTCCAAGACCCTGGCGCCGGGTCTGCGCATTGGCTGGGTAGCGCCCGGACGGTATCTGGAAAGGGTGCTCCACATGAAATACATCAGCACCGGTTCTACGGCGCCGCAGCCACAGATCGCCATCGCCGAATTTCTCAAGTCCGGGCATTTCGAGCCGCATCTGCGCCGCATGCGCAGCCAATACCAACGCAACCGCGACCTCATGATCGACTGGGTTACGCGCTACTTCCCTGCGGGCACTCGCGCCAGCCGGCCGCAAGGCAGTTTCATGCTGTGGGTCGAGTTGCCGGACGGCTTCGACACCCTGAAACTGAATCGCGCCTTGCACGATCAGGGCGTACAGATTGCCGTGGGCAGCATTTTCTCCGCCTCCGGCAAATACCGTAATTGCCTGCGGATGAATTACGCTGCCAAACCAACACCGCTCATCGAAGAAGCGGTGCGAAAGGTCGGCGCGGCGGCGATCAGGCTGCTGGCGGAAACTGATCACATCCACGACTGACCTTTCTGCCTAAACCAGCGTCCATATGCCGTCCCCAGCCGCCAATCGGATCGATCCTACGTGAGAGTCAGACACCCCCTGCTCGCTCTTGTGCTCCTCGCCTCGCTCCTGGGAGGCTGCGCCAGCCTGGATGTGACACGCGAACCCAGCCAGGCCCTGCCCGCGAGCGATTCGGCGTTCGGCCGGTCGATCCAGGCCCAGGCAGCACCTCATGAAGGCAGGTCAGGTTTTCGCCTGCTGTCCAACAGCAGTGAAGCGTTCATGGCGCGCGCAGAGCTGATCCGCAATGCCCAGAGCAGCCTCGACCTGCAGTACTACATCGTCCACGACGGTATCAGCACGCGAATGCTGATCGAAGAGCTGCTCAAGGCGGCAGACCGTGGTGTGCGGGTCAGAATCCTTCTCGACGACACCACCAGTGATGGTCTGGACTGGGTGATCGCGACCCTGGCGGCGCACGAGCACATTCAGATCCGCCTGTTCAACCCGCTCCACCTGGGCCGCTCCACGGGCGTGACGCGCAACATGGGCCGCCTGTTCAACCTTTCGCAACAGCACCGACGCATGCACAACAAGCTGTGGCTGGCGGACAACAGCGTGGCCATCGTCGGCGGGCGCAATCTGGGCGATGAATACTTCGACGCCGAGCCCAACCTCAATTTCACCGACATCGACATGCTCAGCGTCGGCCCGGTGGCCGAACAGCTGGGGCACAGCTTCGATCAGTACTGGAACAGCGCGCTGAGCAAACCGATCGACCAGTTCCTGTCGAGCCGGCCGACGCACAAAGACCTGCAAGACACCCGCACCCGGCTTGAGCAATCCCTGGAAGAAACCCGCAAGCAGAATCACGCGCTCTACCAGCATTTGATGACCTACAACACCGATCCGCGCATGGACATCTGGCGCCGGGAGCTGATTTGGGCCTGGAACCAGGCGCTGTGGGATGCGCCAAGCAAGGTGTTGGCAAAAGGCGAGCCAGATCCGCAGCTGCTGCTGACCACTCAGTTGGCGCCGGAATTGAACGGGGTGAGCAAGGAGCTGATCCTGATTTCGGCTTACTTCGTGCCGGGCCAGCCGGGCCTTGTATACCTGACCGGTCGGGCCGATGCGGGCGTCTCGGTGACCTTGCTCACCAACTCACTGGAAGCCACCGATGTGCCGGCGGTGCACGGCGGCTACGCGCCGTACCGCCGAGCGTTGCTTGAACACGGCGTGAAGTTGTTCGAGTTACGCCGTCAGCCGGGCGAAGGCGGCGGTAGCGGCCCACACATTTTCTCCAGCAAGTCCTACCGCGGCTCCGACTCCAGCCTGCACAGCAAGGCGATCATTTTCGATCAGCAGAAGTCGTTTATCGGATCCTTCAACTTCGACCCGCGCTCGGTGCTGTGGAATACCGAAGTCGGCGTACTGGTCGACAGCCCTGAACTCGCTGCGCATGTGCGCAAATCGGCGCTGGAGGGCATGGCGCCGGCCTTGAGTTACCAGGTGAAACTGCAGGACGATCAGATCGTCTGGGTGACCGAAGATGACGGCAAGATGCACGTGCTGACCAAAGAACCTGGCAGCTGGTGGCGTCGCTTCAATGCATGGTTCAGCACGGCCGTAGGCCTGGAGCGGATGTTGTAGAACGGCAAAAAATCGCAGCCTTCGGCAGCTCCTGCGATTGAAAATGCAATTTCCTGTAGGAGCTGCCGAAGGCTCGGGCCGCGTTCGGACGATCTTTTGATCTAAGCCGGTTGCACGGCACCAAACGCCCCCTGCCGCGACAGCAGAATCACCAACCCGAACGCTCCTGCTGCCATCAACAGCGGCAACGCATGACCACTGATCCACTGGCTGCCGGCCCCGGCAACCAGTGGCCCGACCAGACAGCCGATCCCCCACAACTGGGCAATATGCGCATTGGCGCGCACCAGCGCATCGTCCCGATAGCGCTCGCCAATGAGGATCAGCGACAAGGTGAACAAGCCGCCCGCGCTCGCGCCAAACAGCACCCACAATGGCCAGATCAGCAGGGTGTCGATCAGGAACGGAATCGCCAGGCTCGACACCAGCAGGATCACCGCACACCCGGTAAACAGCGTGCGCCTGGACAACCGATCCGCCAGTGCACCGATCGGCAACTGCAGCAGTGCATCCCCCACCACCACCGTACTGACCATCGCCAGGGCGATTTCCGTGGTGAAGCCCTGACGCAGGCAATAAACCGGTAGCAAGGTCAAAATCATCGCTTCAAACGCTGCAAACAGCGACACCGCCCAGGCGATCGCCGGCAAACCGCGGCAAAAACCCAACAAGTCCCTGAAAGTCACACTGCACGCTTCGCTGCTGGGTGCCCCGCTGCGGCCCAGCAACAACAACGGCGCAATCATCAGCAGGGCGACCCCGACCCAGAATCCGTAATCATGATCGGTGCCTACGGCCCCCAGCAGCAACGGGCCGGCCAGCTGGCTCAACGCATAGGCGCTGCCATACAGCGCGACCAGGCGTCCGCGCCATTGCTCGATAACCAGCTGATTGATCCAGCTTTCACCGAGGATAAACACCAGGGTCAGGATCACCCCGATCATCAGCCGCAACGCCAGCCATACCGGATAACTCGGCAACAACGCCAGCAAGCCAATGGACAGCGCCCCCGCCCACAGGCAAAGACGCATCAGGTTGGCCGTGCCGAAACGCGCTGCCAAGTGACTGGAAATCTTCGCCCCCAGCAACACGCCGATCGCCGGCATTGCCGCCATCACACCGATCGCAAAAGACCCATATCCCCAGCTTTCCAGGCGAAACGACACCAGCGGCATGCTGACGCCCAGGGCCAGGCCAACACTCAAGACAGACGCCAACACGGCGAAATACGTCGCCCAACGCATGGTCCACGCTCCTGTGGATATTATTTTTAACTAACAACACAAAACACTGTGGGAGCGGGCTTGCCCGCGATGGCGCCCTGACATTCAACATGGGTTGGCTGTCAGATTGCTATCGCGGGCAAGCCCGCTCCCACAGGGGATCAGAGTCGTTCAAGAGCCCGATAGGTCATCAGGCTCCACACAGACTTACAGCTTGATCCAGGTCGCCTTCAACTCGGTGTACTTGTCGAACGCATGCAGCGATTTGTCGCGACCATTACCCGATTGCTTGAAGCCGCCGAACGGCGCGGTCATGTCGCCGCCGTCATATTGGTTGACCCAGACGCTACCGGCACGCAACGCCTTGGCGGTCAGGTGTGCCTTGGAGATGTCCGCAGTCCATACCGCTGCAGCCAGGCCGTACGGCGTGTCGTTGGCGATTTGCACCGCTTCCTCGGCGCTGTCGAAGGTGATGACCGACAGCACTGGGCCGAAGATCTCTTCCTGGGCGATTTTCATCGCATTGCTCACGCCGTCGAAAATCGTCGGTTCAACGTAAGTACCACCGGTTTCCTGAAGGATTCGCTTGCCGCCCGCCACCAGTTTGGCGCCGTCGGCATGACCGGATTCGATGTAGGACAGCACGGTGTTCATTTGCTGGGTATCTACCAGCGCACCGACGTTGGTCGCAGGGTCCAGCGGGTTGCCCGGCTTCCAGGTCTTCAGCGCCTCGATCACCAGCGGCAGGAACTTGTCCTTGATCGAACGCTCGACCAGCAGGCGCGAACCGGCGGTGCAAACTTCTCCCTGGTTGAAAGCGATGGCGCCAGCCGCCGACTCGGCAGCGGCTTGCAGGTCCGGGGCATCGGCGAAAACGATGTTGGGGCTCTTGCCGCCCGCTTCCAGCCATACGCGCTTCATGTTCGACTCGCCCGAGTAGATCAGCAGCTGCTTGGCAATCTTGGTCGAACCGGTGAACACCAGCGTGTCGACATCGTTGTGCAGGGCCAGCGCCTTGCCGACGGTATGACCGTAGCCCGGCAGGACGTTCAGCACGCCTTTGGGAATACCGGCCTCAACGGCCAGCGCCGCGATGCGGATGGCAGTCAGCGGCGATTTTTCGGACGGCTTGAGAATCACCGAGTTACCGGTGGACAACGCCGGGCCGAGCTTCCAGCAGGCCATCATCAGGGGGAAGTTCCACGGCACGATGGCACCGACAACGCCAACCGGCTCACGAGTGACCAGACCCAGTTGATCGTGCGGAGTGGCAGCGACTTCGTCGTAGATCTTGTCGATGGCTTCACCGCTCCAGCTCAGGGCTTGCGCCGCGCCAGGAACGTCGATGTGCAGGGAATCGCTGATCGGCTTGCCCATGTCCAGGGTTTCAAGCAGGGCCAACTCTTCGGCGTGCTGTTTAAGCAAGCCGGCAAAACGAATCATGGTGGCTTTGCGTTTGGTCGGCGCCAGGCGCGACCACACACCGGAATTGAAAGTGGCGCGAGCGTTTTCAACAGCGCGCTGGGCGTCGGCGGCGTCACAGCTGGCGATCTTGCCCAGCAGGCGGCCATCTACCGGGCTGATGCACTCGAAGGTCTCGGCAGAGACCGCATCGGTGTATTCACCATTGATGTAGGCACGGCCTTCGATCTTCAGATCGCGAGCCCGTTGTTCCCAATCGGCACGAGTCAGGGTGGTCATACGAGTGTCCTCCTCTTGTTGAATACGAGCGCCCTGCGTTCTTCGCGGACGTTCTCAGGAATTCCGCCCGGCCATCCCGCATGTTCGGCCCAAGGCAACCGCCACCCTAAACCAGCGGCAGGTGAAGTTTCAATATATTTGACATAAGGCCGGCAAACGGCCTTGCGATGTTCATTTTAATAAACATAGACTTCGGGCTTTCCAACGCAATCACTGGGGATTACAACAATGAACATCCAGGACATCGCCGATTTCAGCCAGGCCGACATCCAGCCCGATCGCTATCGGCCGGACGACGCCAGAATCCTCAAGGGCGATCCCGAGCAAGCCGTGTACAACCACTACAACAGCCCTTGCGGCCAGCTGAGTGCAGGTGTGTGGGAGGGTGCAGTTGGCCAGTGGCTGGTGAATTTCACCGAACACGAGTACTGCGAAATCGTTCAAGGCGTTTCAGTGCTGCGCGACAATGACGGCAACAGCAAAACCGTGCGTGCGGGAGATCGTTTTGTCATCCCGGCAGGCTTCAAAGGCACCTGGGAGGTGCTGGAGCCGTGCCGCAAGATCTACGTAGCGTTCGAACAGAAGGCCTGAGGATTCAGGCTGCCTATGGTAAGGCAACAAAAAAGGCCCGTATCTCGCGATAGGGGCCTTTTTCGTAAGAGAGAGAAAATCAATTACTTGATTTTGCCTTCTTTGTAGATCACGTGCTTGCGAACAACCGGATCAAATTTCTTGATCTCGATTTTGTCCGGAGTAGTACGCTTGTTCTTGTCGGTAGTGTAGAAGTGACCAGTACCGGCGCTCGAAATCAAACGAATCAATTCACGCATGATTAGCTCCCTTAGATCTTGCCAGCGGCGCGGATTTCGGCCAGCACGACAGTGATGCCACGCTTGTCGATGATGCGCATGCCTTTGGCAGATACGCGCAGACGCACGAAACGTTTCTCTTCTTCAACCCAGAAGCGGTGATGCTGCAGGTTCGGCAGGAAACGACGACGGGTTTTGTTATTTGCGTGGGAAATGTTATTCCCAGTCACCGGACCCTTACCGGTAACTTGACAGACTCTCGACATGCCTCAGCCCTCTAAAACCACATGCCCAACCCGGCATGGGTTGGCCGCTTAATCTCTCAGTCATTTGGCGCCAGGCGCCGCGTTTCTTTAAGGGTCTTACCGGCTACACCTACAAGTGAAGGAACCGGGCCCCTAGAAAAGAGCGCTGCTTTATACCAGAAAGACCGCAGAGCAACAACATTCCGTGTGCCTTGAGCCGATAAAAACCGTGTTTTTCAGGCTTTGAGCGCCTTGGATAAAGGCTGTGGCGGATATTGACCGCTCGTCGCAGAGAATCAGCCGACGGCCCGTTTCGCGGTTTCACAGATCGCCGCACACGGAAATCAGTCGCACATAGTCTCCCTAAAATGAAAATGGGGATAGTCATTTGCAAAGGAGCCATCTAGGGTAAGCCTTTTCCAGACTGCACTTGCAGATGGGCCTTCGATCTGTAAAGGAAACCGACCATGCGCCTCGCTGCCCTACCGTTGTTGCTCGCCCCTCTCCTGCTGGCCCCGCACGCCATGGCTGCGGCCCTGAGCGTCTGCACCGAGGCCAGCCCTGAAGGGTTCGACGTGGTGCAATACAACTCGCTGACCACCACCAATGCATCAGCCGATGTGCTGATGAATCGCCTGGTGGACTTCGATACGGCCAGCGGCAAAGTGGTTGCGGGCCTTGCCGACAGCTGGGAAGTTTCTGCGGACGGCCTGAGCTACGTGTTCAAATTACATCCTCAGGTGAAATTCCACCGCACCGACTATTTCACGCCCACCCGGGAGCTGACTGCCGAAGATGTGAAGTTCAGTTTCGATCGCATGCTGGACCCGGCAAACCCTTGGCACAAAGTGGCGCAGAGCGGCTTCCCGCATGCACAGTCGATGCAACTGCCGGCGCTGATCAAGAAGATCGATGCGCTGGACCCGCTTACAGTGCGCTTCACCCTCGACCACCCGGATTCGACCTTCCTGCCGACCCTGAGCATGGGCTTCGCTTCGATCTATTCCGCCGAGTACGCGGACAAGCTGATGAAAGCCGGCACGCCGGAGAAGCTCAACAGTCAGCCCATCGGCAGCGGCCCGTTCGTCTTCACGCGCTTTCAGAAAGACGCCTCCATTCGCTACAAGGCCAACCCGGATTACTTCCGTGGCAAGCCCTCGGTTGATCCGCTGATATTTGCCATCACCCCGGACGCCAACGTTCGCCTGCAGAAGCTGCGCCGCAACGAGTGCCAGATCGCCCTGTCACCCAAACCGCTGGACGTACAGGCCGCGCTGAAAGAGCCGACCCTTAAAGTGGAAAAGACCGACGCCTTCATGACGGCATTCGTCGCCATCAACAGCCAGCATCCGCCGCTGGACAAGGTTGAAGTGCGCCAGGCGATCAACCTCGCCTTCGACAAGGCCAATTACGTCAAGGCGGTGTTCGAAGACACGGCCGAACCCGCCGCCGGGCCCTACCCGCCTAATACCTGGAGTTACGCCAAAGGCTTGCCGGGCTACGCCCACGACATTGCGAAGGCCAAGGCATTGATGGCCAAGGCCGGGCTCAAGGACGGCTTCCAGACCACCATCTGGACCCGCCCTTCCGGCAGCCTGCTGAACCCCAACCCAAGTCTCGGCGCGCAGATGCTGCAGTCGGACCTGGCGGAAATTGGCATCCAGGCCGAGATTCGCGTGATCGAATGGGGCGAGGTCATCCGACGCGCCAAGGCGGGCGAGCATGACCTGCTGTTCATGGGCTGGGCGGGTGACAACGGCGATCCGGACAACTTCCTGACACCGCAGTTTTCCTGCGCGGCGGTCAAGTCCGGCACCAACTTTGCCCGCTACTGCAACCAGGACCTGGACAAGCTGATCAGCGCCGGCAAGACCACGTCCGAGCAGGGTGTGCGCACCAAGCTGTATGAACAGGCCCAGGCGCAAATCCAGCAACAGGCTCTCTGGCTGCCACTGGCGCACCCCACCGCCTTTGCCTTGCTGCGCAAAAACGTCGAGGGGTATTCGGTGAGCCCGTTTGGTCGCCAGGATTATTCGAAGGTAAGCGTGAAGTAACCGCACCACCGCACACCCCGTGGGAGCAGGCTTGCCAGTGATGGCGGTGGATCAGGCATGAATTCGCTGACTGAACTGACGCTATCGCTGGCAAGCCAGCTCCCACAGGGTTTAGCGCCACTACATCCAGCCGTACTCGGCCATCGACAACGGATCCCCATCGCCCACGATGAAATGATCGAGTATCCGCACATCAATCAGCTGCAGGGCCTCCTGCAGCCGCCTGGTCAGCTGGCGGTCCGCCTGGCTGGGGGCGGCGTTGCCCGAGGGATGGTTGTGGCACAGGATGAGCGCAGCGGCGTTGTTGGCCAGTGCGCGCTTGACCACCTCCCGGGGATGGACGGCGGTACTGTCGATGGAGCCGCGAAACAACGCTTCGAAGGTCAGCACCTGGTGCCGCGAGTCCAAAAACAGACAACCGAACACTTCCTGTTGCTCGTGGCGCAGCATCGATTTCAGATAATCGCGAACGGCCTGGGGGTTTTCCAGCGCCGAACGCACACGCAACCGTTCCGCCAGATGCCGCCGGTTCATTTCCTGCACCGCCTGCAGTTGCGCAAATTTTGCCGGCCCCAGCCCCAATTCCGCACTGAACGCCGGCTGATCGGCCTCCAGTAACGCCCGCAGGCTGCCAAACTTGCCCAGCAGGTGACGCGCCAGGTCCACGGCGCTTTTGCCCGCTGCACCTGTTCTCAAAAATATGGCCAGCAACTCTGCATCCGAAAGGCTCGCCGAGCCCTGCTCAAGCAGCTTTTCCCGGGGTCGCTCGGCCGCCGGCCAATCACGAATACTCATAGCACCTCCCTGTCTGTGGGCGCCGCTGTTCCATAGCGGTCGCTGTGATATCTTAGCCCATCTTTTTTGCGGGCGAATTCATCCCTGGGGAGGGGGTTTCGCCATGCAGTCACCAACGAATTGAAAGGCTGACCTATGCAGCGGCTGTATCGGAAACGCATTGTTCTGGGCGTCGGCGGCGGCATCGCTGCCTACAAGAGCGCCGAGCTGGTTCGCCGACTGATCGACCAGGGCGCCGAAGTGCGCGTGGTCATGACCCGTGGTGGCAGTGAGTTCATCACACCGTTGACCATGCAGGCCCTGTCCGGCCATCCGGTGCACCTGGATCTGCTGGACCCCGCAGCCGAAGCGGCGATGGGCCACATCGAACTGGCCAAATGGGCCGACCTGGTGCTGATCGCCCCCGCCACGGCGGACCTGATCGCGCGCCTGGCCCAGGGCATTGCCGATGATTTGCTGACCACACTGGTGCTGGCCACCGACGCTGTGGTGGCCGTTGCCCCGGCCATGAACCAGGCCATGTGGCGTGACCCTGCGACCCAGAGCAACCTGCAACTTCTGGAAAGCCGCGACCTGAAAGTCTTCGGCCCCGCCTCGGGCAGCCAGGCCTGTGGCGACGTCGGCATGGGACGGATGCTCGAAGCCAACGACCTTGTACAGTGCGCGGCGGACTGCTTCCAGCGCCAGGCATTAACCGGCAAGCACGTGCTGATTACCGCTGGCCCGACTCAGGAAAACATCGACCCGGTGCGCTACATCACCAACCACAGCTCGGGCAAAATGGGCTTTGCACTGGCTGAAGCGGCCGTCGAAGCGGGGGCTCGGGTAACCCTGATCACCGGCCCGGTGCACCTGCCAACCCCTGATCGCGTGACCCGAATCGATGTGGTCAGCGCCCGCGACATGCTCGCGGCCTGTGAAGCGGCGATCCCCTGCGACCTGTTCATCGCCTCGGCAGCAGTAGCGGACTACCGACCCGAGGTAGTCGCACCACAAAAACTTAAGAAAGATCCTACGAGCGGCGACGGCTTGTTACTACAAATGGTGCGCAATCCAGACATTCTGGCCTCGATTGCCACCCGCACCGATCGACCATTCAGTGTCGGTTTCGCCGCCGAGACCGAACACCTGCTCGATTACGCCGCGCGCAAACTCAAGGACAAGAACCTCGATTTGATCGTCGCCAACGACGTTGCGAACCCGAGCATCGGCTTCAACAGCGAAGAAAACGCCTGCAGCGTGATCGATCGCGAGCTCCATGCCACACTTTTCGCCCAGACCAGCAAGAGCAAGATTGCTCGTCAGCTGATCACTTTTATCGCCGAACGTCTGAATCAGGTTTAATTTACATGCACGCTTTGCAAGCCAAGATCCTCGACCCCCGCATCGGTACCGAATTTCCGCTGCCGCAGTACGCCACACCAGGCTCCGCCGGCCTGGACCTGCGCGCCATGCTGGAACAGGACACCGTCATCAAGCCGGGCGAAACCCTGCTGATTCCTACGGGCCTGTCGGTCTATATCGGCGATCCGGGCCTCGCGGCACTGATTCTGCCGCGCTCCGGGCTGGGCCATAAGCACGGCATCGTGCTGGGCAATCTGGTCGGTCTGATCGACTCCGACTACCAGGGCCCACTGATGGTGTCCTGCTGGAACCGCGGCCAGACCGATTTCAACATGGTAGTGGGCGAACGCCTGGCCCAATTGGTTCTGGTGCCCGTGGTTCAGGCGCACTTCGAAATGGTTGAAGAATTCGTGGAAACCGAACGCGGCGCTGGCGGGTTCGGTCACTCGGGTAGCCACTGATCCGCTGAAGCCCTCCCCCGTAGGAGCTGCCGAAGGCTGCGATCTTTTGATCTTGATCTTAAACAGCAAAATCAAAAGATCGCAGCCTTCGGCAGCTCCTACAGGGGGAGGCGAAAGCCAGCTCCTTCGACACAAATTGCAGCCGTCATTGGGAAGGTTTACCACTGAATATCAAGGGATTGGCCGGCCAAATGCTCTCTGATAGCGCGGTCATGGCCTTTTCGCACCACGAACTCTCTGTGGAAAACGCCGTCATACCCTTCAGTTTGAACCGGCCAACGAATATTTCGCAGGCCAGTCCAGCCACTTTCGAGATGGAGCATTTCTACAGATGAGCAACCCAGCCCAAGTCGCACCGAAATTCCCCGACAGCATTTTCCGCGCCTACGACATTCGCGGCACTGTCCCGGAATTTCTCAACGCTGAGACCGCTTATTGGCTCGGCCGCGCCATCGGAGCCCAGAGCCTGGCGCAAAACGAGCCCAATGTTTCGGTCGGCCGCGATGGTCGCCTGTCGGGCCCTGAGTTGGTCGAACAATTGATCAAGGGCCTGGCTGACAGCGGCTGCCACGTCAGCGACGTAGGCCTGGTACCGACGCCTGCGCTGTACTACGCAGCCAACGTACTGGCTGGCAAATCCGGAGTAATGCTGACGGGTAGCCATAACCCGTCGAACTACAACGGCTTCAAGATCGTCATCGCTGGCGATACCCTGGCCAACGAGCAAATCCAGGCCCTGCATGACCGCCTCAAGACCAACAACCTGACCAGCGGCAAAGGCAGCATCACCCAGGTCGAAATTCTCGATCGCTACAACACCGAAATCGTCCAGGACATCAAGCTGGCCCGCCGCCTGAAAGTTGTCGTGGACTGCGGTAATGGCGCCGCCGGCGTGATCGCCCCGCAACTGATCGAAGCGCTGAACTGTGAAGTGATCCCGCTGTTCTGCGAAGTAGACGGCAACTTCCCGAACCACCATCCGGACCCGGGCAAGCCTGAAAACCTCATCGACCTGATCGCCAAGGTCAAGGAAACCAACGCCGACCTGGGCCTGGCTTTCGACGGCGATGGCGACCGCGTTGGCGTAGTGACCAACACCGGCAGCATCGTCTATCCGGACCGCCTGTTGATGCTGTTTGCCCGCGACGTGCTGGAGCGCAACCCTGACGCCGAGATCATCTTCGACGTCAAATGCACCCGTCGCCTGACGCCGCTGATCAAGGAGTATGGCGGTCGTCCGTTAATGTGGAAGACCGGTCATTCGTTGATCAAAAAGAAAATGAAACAAACCGGCGCCCTGTTGGCCGGTGAAATGAGCGGGCACATCTTCTTCAAGGAGCGCTGGTTCGGTTTTGACGACGGCATCTACAGCGCCGCGCGTCTGCTGGAGATCCTCAGCAAGGAAAAATCCACGGCGGAAGAGCTGTTCGCGACCTTCCCGAACGATATTTCCACGCCTGAAATCAATATCCATGTGACCGAAGAGAGCAAATTCAGCATCATTGATGCATTGCACGACGCGAAGTGGGGTGAAGGCGCCGACCTGACCACCATCGACGGCGTGCGAGTCGACTACGCCAAAGGCTGGGGCCTGGTGCGCGCATCCAATACCACACCGGTGCTGGTGCTGCGCTTCGAGGCCGATGACGAGGCTGAACTGCAGCGCATCAAGGACGTATTCAAAGTCCAGCTGAAGCGTGTTGCACCTGATCTCCAACTACCGTTTTGATTTATTGAAGCGCCATTTATCGAAGTGCCGGAGCCCTGAATGACCCTCGAACGCGAAGCCGCCGCCAATACCGCCAAGGTCCTGTCCGAAGCGTTGCCTTACATCCGCCGCTATGTCGGCAAGACGCTGGTGATCAAATACGGCGGCAACGCGATGGAGAGCGAGGAGCTGAAAACCGGCTTCGCCCGCGACATCGTGCTGATGAAAGCCGTAGGTATCAACCCGGTGGTCGTGCATGGCGGCGGCCCGCAAATCGGCGATCTGCTCAAGCGTCTGTCGATCGAGAGCCACTTCATCGATGGCATGCGCGTGACCGACGCGCAAACCATGGACGTTGTTGAGATGGTCCTCGGCGGGCAGGTCAACAAGGACATCGTCAATCTGATCAACCGTCATGGCGGCAGCGCTATCGGCCTGACCGGTAAAGACGCCGAGCTGATTCGTGCGAAGAAACTCACCGTCACCCGCCAGACGCCGGAGATGACCCAACCGGAAATCATCGACATCGGCCAGGTAGGCGAAGTCGTCGGGATCAACACCGACTTGCTGAACCTGCTGGTCAAAGGCGATTTCATCCCGGTGATCGCCCCTATCGGCGTCGGTGCCAACGGCGAGTCTTACAACATCAATGCTGACCTGGTGGCCGGCAAGGTGGCCGAAGCGCTGAAGGCCGAGAAGCTGATGCTGCTGACCAACATCGCGGGCCTGATGGACAAATCGGGCACGGTCCTCACCGGCCTGACAACCCAACAGGTCGACGAGCTGATCGCGGACGGCACGATCTACGGTGGCATGCTGCCGAAGATTCGCTGTGCGCTGGAAGCAGTCCAGGGCGGGGTCGGCAGTTCGCTGATCATCGACGGTCGGGTGCCGAATGCCATCCTGCTGGAGATCTTCACCGATACTGGCGTTGGCACTCTGATCAGCAATCGCAAGCGTCCGTAAGCGATAGCACACACAAAAAGACCCCGCTCGGCCTGGCTGAGCGGGGTCTTTTTTTGCCTGCAATCCCTGCTGGATTTGTAGAACCCTTTGTCGGAGCTGCGCTACACGCCGAATTGGGCGCGATACGCTTCCACGGCTGGCAAATGCTGCTTGAGCTGCGGGTCGTCCGCCAAAAACTCCAGCACCTGGTTCAGCGAAACGATGCTGATCACCGCAATACCGAAGTCACGCTCAACTTCCTGAATCGCTGACAACTCACCATTGCCCCGCTCCTGACGGTTCAGCGCAATCAATACGCCGGCCGCCTTGGCACCGTCCTGGGAAGCGATGATCTGCATCACTTCGCGGATCGCGGTGCCGGCGGTGATCACGTCGTCGATGATCAGCACTTCGCCCGTCAATGGCGCACCGACCAGGCTACCGCCTTCGCCGTGAGCCTTGGCTTCCTTGCGGTTAAAGCACCATGGCAGGTCACGGTCATGGTGCTCGGCCAGGGCCACGGCAGTGGTGGCCGCCAAAGGGATGCCCTTGTAGGCCGGACCGAACAGCACGTCGAACGAAATACCGCTCTCAATGATGGCCGCCGCATAGAAACGACCCAGCTGCGCCAGGGCCGAGCCCGAATTGAACAGGCCGGCATTGAAGAAGTAAGGACTGGTGCGCCCGGACTTCAGGGTGAACTCGCCGAAGCGCAAAACGCCGCGATCGATGGCAAAACGAATGAAATCGCGCTGATACGCTTGCATGAAAAAAACCCCAAATACCACGGATTTAGCTAATTAGGTTGACGCCGTGTATCATACACGCACGCGATTTTTGGGGCCATTTATGCGGATCATCAGTGTGAACGTCAATGGTATTCAGGCTGCAGTGGAGCGAGGGTTGCTCAGTTGGCTGCAAGCACAGAATGCCGACGTCATCTGCCTGCAGGACACCCGCGCCTCCGCCTTTGAACTGGACGATCCAGCCTTCCAACTGGATGGCTACTTCCTTTATGCCTGCGAAGCCGAAGTTCCCGCCCAGGGTGGCGTGGCTTTGTATTCGCGGTTGCAGCCGAAGGCAGTCATCAGCGGTCTCGGTTTCGAGACGGCCGACCGCTACGGGCGCTACCTGCAAGCCGATTTCGACAAGGTCAGCATCGCGACCTTGCTGCTCCCTTCGGGGCAGAACGGCGATGAAGACTTGAACCAGAAGTTCAAGCTAATGGACGATTTCGCCCGTTATCTGGATAAACAGCGGCGCAAACGTCGCGAGTACATTTATTGTGGCTCGCTGTACGTGGCGCAACAGAAGCTGGATATCAAGAACTGGCGCGACAGCCAGCAATCCCCGGGTTTCCTGGCGCCTGAGCGTGCCTGGATGGACGAGATTGTCGGTAACATGGGTTATGTCGACGCCCTGCGCGAAGTCAGCCGCGAAGGCGACCAGTACAGCTGGTGGCCGGACAACGAACAAGCTGAAATGCTCAACCTCGGCTGGCGTTTCGACTACCAGCTGCTGACCCCGGGCCTACGCCGCTTCGTACGCAGCGCACGCCTGCCGCGTCAGCCACGGTTCTCGCAGCACGCACCGCTGATCGTGGACTACGACTGGACGCTGACTATCTAGGCGTCGTTTCGCAGACACAAAAAAGCCGACAGCGATGTCGGCTTTTTTGTGCGCAATGATTTTCAATGTGGGAGCTGTGTTGATCGTTATTTGATCAAACGCCAGGTAAAGGGATACCGGTAAGGCAGCCCTTCATTGGCTTTGACGCCAGCAATGATCGTCAGCACCAAGGCACCGATTGCCACCAGCCCCAACAGGAAGAACCCGACAATCACCACCATCAACAGAAAACAGATAGCCGATGCAATGGCGACGGTGATCTGGAAGTTCAGCGCCTCCTTGCCCTGCGCATCGACGAACGGGTCCATTTCACGTTTCATCTGCCAAAGAATCAGCGGGCCGATGAGCGTGCCAAATGGAATCCATATCCCCAGCAGGGCGGACAGGTGACAAAACATCGCCCATTGCCGAACTTCCTTGCTCGGGACGGGAAGCAGCTGTTGTTCGTCACTCATGGCGTCCTCCTTGCTGGGAACGGGTCCGATCAGTCGGCCAATGCAGCTTTCTGCAGTTCGAAGATTTCGGTCATGCCTTTCTTCGCCAGTTCCAGCATAGCGTTCAACTCTTCTGGCTGGAATGGCGCGCCTTCAGCAGTGCCCTGCACCTCGATGAAGCCACCGGTGCTGGTCATTACCACGTTCAGGTCAGTCTCGGCAGCCGAGTCTTCCAGGTAGTCGAGGTCGAGCACAGGCTCGCCCTGGTACATGCCAACCGAAACGGCAGCGATCATCTGCTTGAGCGGGTCGCCGCCCTTGAGGCCGCCGCGTTTCTTGATGACTTTCAGGGCATCGACCAGCGCGACCATGGCGCCGGTGATGGATGCGGTGCGAGTGCCACCGTCGGCCTGGATGACGTCGCAATCGACGTACAGGGTCACGTCGCCCAGCTTGGACATGTCCAGCGAAGCGCGCAGCGAGCGACCGATCAGACGCTGGATTTCCAGGGTGCGACCGCCTTGTTTGCCGCGGCTCGCTTCACGCTGGTTACGTTCGCCAGTGGCCCGTGGCAGCATGCCGTATTCGGCGGTCAGCCAGCCCTGGCCCTGACCCTTGAGAAAGCGCGGCACGCCGTTTTCGACGCTGACCGTGCAGATGACCTTGGTATCACCAAACTCGACCAGCACAGAACCCTCGGCGTGTTTGGTGTAGTTGCGGGTAATGCGGATCGAGCGGAGCTGATCGGCAGCGCGACCACTTGGACGTTTCATAGGGAATACCTGTACTGGGGACGGAAAACTGCCGAGCATTATAGAGCCGCGCGCCGGGCGTGGGCACTTCTAAAAAATCCGCCCGACGATTGAGGCACTGACTCAAGCTTAGAACAGTGCTTTACCGACGGCCTGCAGCTCTTTGTCACGCGGTGTGTTTGGGCCCATACGCCCCACTGCGCTACAATCCTGCGCCTTTGCTGCCTGTCGGCTTAAATTCATAGATAGCGGGTTCTGGGTAACGCTGGGATCTGCATTGCGAGGTACCTCCATGGTGCACAGCATGACCGCTTTCGCCCGCGTCGAAAAAGCCGGCACCCAGGGTACCCTGAGCTGGGAGCTGCGCTCGGTCAACAGCCGCTACCTGGAACCGCATCTGCGCCTGCCGGAGTCGTTCCGCGACCTCGAAGGCGCGGTCCGCGAGTCGCTGCGACAGGGCCTGTCCCGGGGCAAGCTGGAGTGCACCCTGCGCTTCACCGAAGAAAACACCGATAAACCCCTGCAAGTAGATCGCGAGCGCGCCGCCCAACTGGTTGCCGCCGCCGAGACCATCGCCGGCCTGATCAAGAATCCGGCGGCGCTGAACCCGCTGGAAGTGCTGGCCTGGCCCGGCGTACTGGTGGGCAACGCGGACGACCCGCAAGCGTTGAACGCCGAGGCACTGGCGCTGTTCAACGAAGGCCTCAAGGAACTCAAGGCCGGCCGTGAGCGCGAAGGCGCGGAATTGGCACGCTTGATCAACGAACGCCTGAGCGCGATTGAAGGCGACGTCGTGACCCTGCGCGAACTGGTCCCGCAGATGCTCGCCACCCAGCGCCAAAAAGTCCTCGACCGCTTCGCCGACATGAAAGCCGAGATGGACCCTCAGCGCCTGGAGCAGGAAATGGTCATGCTCGCTCAAAAGAGCGACGTCGCCGAAGAACTGGACCGCTTGAGCACTCACATCATCGAAGTTCGCCGGGTGCTCAAATCCGGTGGCGCGGCCGGTCGGCGCCTGGACTTCCTGATGCAGGAACTCAACCGCGAGGCCAACACATTAGGCTCCAAGGCCTTCGACCCGCGCAGCACGCAGGCTGCGGTCAACCTCAAAGTGTTGATCGAGCAGATGCGCGAACAAGTGCAGAATATTGAGTAAGGCTACCCCTGACATGACCCACAGCACCGGCACCCTGTACATCATTTCCGCCCCTTCGGGCGCGGGCAAGAGCAGCCTGGTCAAGGCCCTCACCGACGCCGACCAGGATATCCGCGTCTCCGTCTCCCACACCACCCGCGCCATGCGCCCGGGTGAAGTGGACGGCGTGAACTATCACTTCGTCTCGCGCGAAGCATTCGTGAAGATGGGTGAACATGGTGACTTCCTGGAGCGCGCCGAAGTGTTCGGCAATCTCTATGGCACCTCGCAGAGCCATCTGCAGCAAACCCTGGACGCAGGTCACGACCTGATTCTGGAGATTGACTGGCAAGGCGCCGAACAAGTGCGCAAGTTGATGCCCCAGGCGCGCTCGATCTTCATCCTGCCGCCCTCCCTGGAGGCCTTGCACCAGCGCCTGACCAATCGCGGCCAGGACAGTGACGAGATTATTGCTGGGCGGATGCGTGAAGCCGTCAGCGAGATGAGCCACTACGTGGAATACGACTACCTCATCATTAACGACAATTTCGCCCATGCGCTGGACGATTTGAAAGCGATTTTCCGGGCCAACCAGCTGCATCAGAAGCGTCAGCAGCAGCGCAATGGAAAACTTTTGGCCGAATTGCTCGGCTAAACAGCTCTTCCCAAAACCGCTGCGGGGGCTTTACATTGGCACTTGCAGCGCGTTGAAGAGCTTGGTCAAAAAATCAGCGCTTCCCTAAACGCTGGTGATTTTTTAAACTGTTGAGTCCGCTCGCCCAACCGGGCAGCGCGCATATTGCATTCGCTCCGAGGAATACCATGGCCCGCGTAACCGTTGAAGACTGCCTGAACCACGTGGAAAACCGCTTTGAGCTGGTCATGCTGTCCACCAAGCGTGCCCGTCAACTGGCCACCGGCGGCAAAGAGCCTCTGGTCCAGTGGGAAAACGACAAGCCTACCGTTGTAGCCCTGCGTGAAATCGCGGAAGGCTTGATGAGCTACGAGTTCATTGCCAACGCTGAAATCGTCGAAGACGAACCGCTGTTCGCAGCGTTCGAGGACGAGTCCAACGAGGCCGTCTAAGCCTATGCCTGGTCGACGTAGCACGGCGCGGGGTCACAGCGAACGGCAGGAGTCATCATGCCGAGCATAGACGCCCTCGCCGATCGCTTATCGACCTATCTTGGCAAGGACCAGGTCAACCTGGTCCGCCGAGCGTACTTCTACGCCGAACAAGCCCACGATGGCCAACGCCGACGCAGTGGCGAGGCGTACGTCACGCACCCCCTCGCGGTGGCGAATATTCTTGCCGACATGCATATGGACCATCAGAGCCTGATGGCGGCCATGCTGCATGACGTGATCGAAGACACCGGTATTGCCAAGGAAGCGCTGCAAGCGCAGTTCGGCGAAACCGTGGCCGAACTGGTCGACGGGGTCAGCAAACTGACCCAGATGAACTTCGAGACCAAAGCTGAAGCCCAGGCGGAAAACTTCCAGAAGATGGCCATGGCCATGGCTCGGGACATCCGCGTCATCCTGGTCAAGCTGGCCGACCGCCTGCACAACATGCGCACGCTGGAAGTGCTGTCCGGCGAAAAACGCCGGCGCATCGCCAAGGAAACCCTGGAAATCTATGCACCCATTGCCAATCGGCTGGGCATGCATGCCATCCGCATAGAATTCGAAGACCTCGGCTTCAAGGCCATGCACCCGATGCGTTCTGCGCGGATCTACCAGGCGGTCAAGCGCGCCCGGGGCAATCGCAAGGAAATCGTCAACAAGATCGAAGAGTCGCTGAGCCATTGCCTGGCGATCGACGAGATTCAGGGCGAAGTCAGCGGCCGCCAGAAACACCTTTATGGCATCTACAAGAAAATGCGCGGCAAGCGTCGGGCCTTCAACGAGATCATGGACGTGTATGCGTTCCGGATCATCGTCGACAAGGTGGATACCTGCTACCGCGTGTTGGGTGCTGTTCATAATTTGTACAAACCGCTGCCTGGACGCTTCAAGGACTACATCGCGATTCCCAAGGCCAACGGTTATCAGTCGCTGCACACAACGTTGTTCGGCATGCATGGCGTACCAATCGAGATCCAGATCCGCACCCGCGAAATGGAAGAGATGGCCAACAACGGCATCGCTGCCCATTGGCTGTACAAATCCAGCGGCGACGAGCAGCCAAAAGGCACTCACGCCCGCGCGCGGCAGTGGGTAAAGGGCGTGCTGGAAATGCAGCAACGCGCCGGCAACTCGCTGGAATTCATTGAGAGCGTGAAGATCGACCTGTTCCCGGACGAGGTCTACGTGTTTACGCCCAAAGGCCGGATCATGGAGCTGCCCAAAGGCTCCACGGCGGTCGACTTCGCCTACGCGGTGCACACCGACGTAGGTAACAGCTGCATTGCCTGCCGGATCAATCGTCGTCTCGCACCGCTGTCCGAACCGCTGCAAAGCGGCTCCACGGTCGAGATCGTCAGTGCTCCCGGTGCTCGGCCGAATCCGGCGTGGCTCAATTTCGTGGTGACCGGCAAGGCGCGAACGCACATCCGCCATGCGCTGAAACTGCAACGCCGCTCCGAATCCATCAGCCTGGGCGAACGCCTGCTGAACAAGGTACTCAACGGCTTCGACAGCTCGCTGGAAAAAGTCCCGGCCGAACGGGTCAAGGCGATGCTCACGGAGTACCGTCTCGAACTGATCGAAGACCTGCTCGAAGACATCGGCCTGGGCAATCGCATGGCTTACGTAGTCGCCCGACGCCTGCTAGGCGAAGGCGAGCAATTGCCAAGCCCGGAAGGCCCGCTGGCGATCCGCGGCACCGAAGGCCTGGTACTCAGCTATGCCAAGTGCTGCACGCCGATCCCGGGCGACCCGATTGTCGGTCACCTGTCGGCGGGCAAAGGCATGGTCGTGCACCTGGACAACTGCCGCAACATCAGCGAAATCCGCCATAACCCGGAAAAATGCATCCAGCTTTCGTGGGCCAAGGACGTCACCGGGGAATTCAACGTCGAGCTGCGCGTCGAGCTGGAACACCAGCGCGGCCTGATCGCGCTGCTGGCCAGCAGCGTGAACGCGGCCGACGGCAATATCGAGAAAATCAGCATGGACGAACGCGATGGTCGCATCAGCGTGGTCCAACTGGTGGTCAGCGTGCACGACCGCGTGCACCTGGCCCGTGTGATCAAGAAACTGCGCGCATTGACCGGGGTGATTCGCATCACTCGCATGCGCGCCTAAGCCAACCTATTACAAGGAGTCATTCATGACCAAGACTGTTATCACCAGCGACAAGGCCCCGGCTGCCATCGGTACTTACTCCCAGGCGATCAAGGCTGGCAACACCGTCTACATGTCGGGTCAAATTCCGCTGGACCCAAAAACCATGGAACTGGTTGAAGGCTTCGAAGCCCAGACCATTCAGGTATTCGAGAACCTGAAGTCTGTCGCTGAAGCAGCGGGCGGTTCGTTCAAGGACATCGTCAAGCTGAACATCTTCCTGACCGACCTGAGCCACTTTGCCAAGGTCAACGAGATCATGGGCAAGTACTTCGAGCAGCCTTACCCTGCCCGCGCCGCCATTGGCGTGGCCGCCCTGCCAAAGGGTTCGCAGGTTGAAATGGATGCCATTCTGGTCATCGAGTAATGCATCTGGCGCAGCCTCCCAAGGCTGCGCCGCTGATGTCGTAAAGAAAGCGTTCTGAAAGGATTCCACCATGCGCCATGCGCTAGCCCTCTCGCTGGTCGCCCTGTTCCTGGGCGGATGTGCCAGCAACCCTGCCGATCGTGACATCAGCGGCACCTGGATCAATCAGGTGGCCATCGATGCAGCCGCCAAAGGCAGCCCATTACGTGAAGCGCTCCAGGCTTATGGCCCGAATCTGGAATGGGACGTTAACACCAGGGCCGCACAGGCTCGCTACACCAACGGTTTTGAAAACGTCGACGGCAAGTTGCTCGGCGAAGAGTCCGGCGCCTGGAAAGTCGATTTTTATGGCAGCTCTGCCAGCGTGCTCAAGCGTGACGGCAAGCAACTGAGCCAGGCCGCCAGCGACAATGAACCCGAGCAGGTCTTTGACCGCGCGGTGATCCCTGTGCCGGAAGGCGCACCGCTGGGCGCCAGTTTCGAGCGTGCGCTGTATACCGCCTACATGGGTGGCAGCTGGCAGGTCGTCAGTGGCCCAGGGGAAGGCAATACCGTGCAGTTCCAGGCCGATGGCCAAGTGGCCGGCCTGCCCGGCGCCGATCGCTACGCCCTGTGCCTGGCGGGTGATTGCGCGTCGATGAGCGGCGGCAACGACAACATGTGGCTGCAACAGAATGGCCAGGGCAACACCTGGATTTTTGCGCGCAAGGGCAAGGAAATGGAGATTTTCCAGGCCACCAACACTGCCAGGGAAGACGAGATGCCCCAGTTCACACCGGGCGAGCGCAAGTGGTTGCTCGAAAAGCAGTAACACCGCGAAACCTTGCAGGAGCCGGCTTGCTGGCGATAGCGTCCGTCCAGCCAATGAACCCATTGCCTGATCCAGCGCATTCGCCAGCAAGCCGGCACCCAAAAAGTCAGCAGCGACCCTCAAGAATCGCCGCATACCCCTCACGATAACTCGGGTACTTCGGCTCCCAGCCCAGAGCTTTCGCTCGCGCATTACTGCACCGCTTGCTCCCCGCCCGACGCACGCTCGCGTCCTCGGCCCATTCGGTCACACCCAGATACTCGCGCAACCAGCCCACCACCTCGGCAAGCGGCGCCGGTGAGTCATCGACACCGATATAGATGTCATCGAGGCCCACACCCTGCTGATCCTGTTCCAGCAGAAACGCCAGCAACCCCGCCGCATCGTCGGCGTGGATCCGGTTGCCATACAACGGCGGGTCGATCGCTACGCGATAGCCGCGACGAACCTGGGTCAGCAGCCACTCACGGCCCGGACCATAAATACCGGTCAGGCGCACGACACTCGCGGGAATGCCGCTCTGGAGCGCTACTTGCTCCGCCTCCAGCATCAGCCGGCCGGAATAACCGCCAGCTACGGTGGGTGACGTTTCATCGACCCAGTCCCCGTCCTGCTGGCCATAAACACTGCTACTGGAAACAAACAGCAGTCGATCCGGCACCTGCCCATAGTCGTCCAGCCAGCTCAGTACATTCTGCAAACCCTGCACGTAAGCAGCGCGGTAGCCCGCCTCATCGTGATCGGTGGCTGCGGCGCAATACACCAGGTAATCCACCGCACCAATCGGCCAGGTCGCCGGGCAGTCTTCGTTAAACAAGTCACCGGCCACGCCAATCACGCCCTCAGGCAAACGAGAAACATCCCGGCGCAGACCGTGAACTTCCCAGCCGCGAGCCAGCAATTGCGTGGCCAGGCGGCTACCCACATCACCGCAACCGGCAATCAAAACAGAAGGCGCGGACATCAGAAAACTCCTCTGGCAAAGGCACAGACTAGCGTCGGCAAAGGACGAGCGGCTAGTAATGCAGGAAAAAAGATACTCTATTACTTTTGTTAACAAGAATTACTTGCAATAATGCCCGCCACTTTTGTTCTCGGCCTCGCGAGGCCTGGAAGAACATTTACCGTCTTTCTCTCTCAGGTCCGGCCAGCATGACACGCAATCAATCTCCCGCTTCGCCAACCAAACGACCTCGCGCCTGGAGCGCAATGGCTGCACTGTTGCTCAGCGTAATGCTGGTCCCGACTGCTGCTTACGCCGACGCCCAGTCGCCTGCCACCCCGGCAGCCGCCGAGGCACCTGCAGCCGCGCCGGCTCCCGATGCCCCGGCCACCACACCGGTTGTCACCGACCCGGCCCAGGCAGTAGACACCACAGCCGCAGGCGCTCCGGAAGTACTTGAAGCCGACAACACCCTGGGCATGGCCCACGACCTGTCGCCATGGGGCATGTACCAGAACGCCGACATCATCGTGAAAATCGTGATGATCGGCCTGGCCATCGCGTCGATCATCACCTGGACCATCTGGATCGCCAAGGGTTTCGAGCTGATGGGCGCCAAGCGTCGTCTGCGCAGTGAAATCGTCCACCTGAAAAAGGCCACCACCCTCAAGGAAGCCAGCGCCACGGCGACCAAGCCAGGCACGCTCGCCAATGTACTGGTGCATGACGCCCTGGAAGAGATGCGCCTGTCGGTCAACAGCCGCGAAAAAGAAGGTATCAAGGAGCGCGTCGCGTTTCGCCTAGAGCGCCTGGTCGCGGCCTGCGGTCGCAACATGAGCAGCGGCACCGGCGTGCTTGCCACCATCGGTTCCACCGCGCCATTCGTCGGCCTGTTCGGCACCGTGTGGGGCATCATGAACAGCTTCATCGGCATCGCCAAAACCCAGACCACCAACCTTGCAGTAGTGGCACCCGGCATCGCCGAAGCCCTCCTGGCCACGGCATTGGGCCTGGTTGCAGCGATTCCTGCGGTCGTGATCTACAACGTCTTCGCCCGCTCCATCGCCGGTTACAAGGCACAAGTCTCGGATGCCTCGGCTGAAGTCCTGCTGCTGGTCAGCCGCGACCTCGATCACCTGCCGACCACCGAGCGCTCCGCGCAACCCCACGTGGTCAAAGTAGGGTAATCAGCCATGGGCTTGCATTTGAAAGAAGGCGCAGACGACGATCTGGCCGAGAATCACGAAATCAACGTCACGCCGTTTATCGACGTGATGCTGGTGCTGCTGATCATCTTCATGGTGGCCGCTCCCCTGGCTACCGTGGACATTAAGGTCGACCTGCCAGCCTCCAGCGCAAAACCTGCACCAAGGCCGGAAAAACCGGTGTTCCTCAGCGTAAAGGCTGATCAACGCCTGTTCCTGGGCGAAGACGAAGTGAAGGCCGAAGCACTGGGCGCCACTCTGGACGCCCGGACCAAAGGCAAAAAAGACACGACCATCTTCTTCCAGGCCGACAAGGGCGTGGACTACGGCGACCTGATGAGCGTGATGGACGCCCTGCGCGCCGCCGGCTACCTGAAGGTTGGCCTGGTGGGTCTTGAGACGGCAGCCAAAAAATGATCACGACGCGCCATAAGCTGACGCGTTACAGCGGGAGCCTGGCCGTGGTGCTGGGCGTGCACGCGCTGGCCATCGCGCTGGCACTGAACTGGACCTCGCGCCAGCCGATCCCATTGCCGCCCCAGGCAATGATGGTCGAGTTGGCGCCAGTACCGGCCCCGCCACCACCGGCCCCGCCGAAAGTGATAACGCCGCCACAACCACCGGCACCGGTGGAAGAACTGCCGATCCCGAAACTGGCTGAAGCGCCAAAGGCCGAGATCACCGTACCCAAGCCGGTAAAACCCAAGCCCAAACCGCAACCGCCAAAGCCTGTGGAGAAGAAACCGGAACCGCCGAAGGAGAAGCCTTCCGAGGAAAAACCGGCTGACGCTCAACCGACCCAGGCACCCACGGAGAAATCCGCACAACCGGCACCTGGACCATCACCGGCGCAGCAAGCGGCCAAGGCCAGCTGGCAAAACACCCTGCTCGCTCACCTGGCCAAGTACAAAAAGTACCCGGCCAGCGCTCAGGCCAGGGGCAAGACCGGCGTTAACCGCCTGCGGTTCGTGGTAGATGCCGAAGGCAACGTGTTGTCATTCGAACTGGTGGGTGCATCCGGCAATGCCGATCTGGATCGCGCTACTCTGGAAATGATCCGCCGCGCCCAACCGCTGCCCAAGCCACCTGCGGACATGGTGAAAAACGGCCCGATTGAACTCTATGCGCCTTTCGTCTACTCGCTGGAAAAGGGTCGCCGCTAAGCAACCCTGAAACCCTGTAGGAGCGAGCTTGCTCGCGATGGAATCGAACGATAACGCTTGAAGACTGACACCCCGCAGCGGTCTCAGGTTTTTCGCGAGCAAGCTCGCTCCTACATAACGTGCGTCTATCGATTGCAGCCGGTATGCTTGGCGCGCAACTTCATGGACGCCTGCTATGACCCTCACAGAATTACGCTACATCGTTACTCTCGCCCAGGAGCAGCACTTCGGCCATGCCGCCGAGCGTTGCCACGTCAGTCAACCGACCTTGTCGGTAGGCGTGAAGAAGCTTGAGGACGAACTCGGTGTGCTGATTTTCGAGCGCAGCAAAAGTGCCGTGCGCCTCACGCCAGTCGGCGAGGGCATTGTCGCCCAGGCGCAGAAAGTGCTGGAGCAGGCACAAGGCATCCGTGAACTGGCCCAGGCCGGCAAGAACCAGCTGACGGCCCCACTGAAAGTCGGCGCCATCTACACCGTCGGGCCCTACCTGTTTCCGCACCTGATTCCACAACTGCACCGGGTCGCCCCGCAGATGCCGTTGTACATCGAAGAAAACTTCACCCACATCCTGCGCGACAAGCTGCGCAACGGCGAGCTCGACGCGATCATCATCGCCCTGCCGTTCAACGAAGCGGACGTGCTGACCCTGCAGCTCTACGACGAGCCGTTCTACGTCCTGATGCCGGCCCAGCACCCATGGACGCAAAAAGAATCCATCGACGCCGCCCTGCTCAACGACAAGAGCCTGCTGCTGTTAGGTGAAGGTCACTGCTTCCGCGACCAGGTGCTGGAAGCCTGCCCGACCCTGGCCAATGGCAAGGACGGCGCCAAACACACCACCGTGGAATCCAGCTCCCTGGAAACCATCCGCCATATGGTCGCCTCCGGCCTGGGCATTTCGATCCTGCCGCTCTCGGCCGTGGACAGTCACCACTACGCTCCCGGCGTGCTCGAAGTGCGCCCACTGACGCCACCGGTGCCTTTCCGCACGGTAGCCATCGCCTGGCGCGCCAGCTTTCCACGTCCCAAAGCGATTGAGATCCTCGCTGACTCGATTCGCCTGTGCTCGGTCGCCAAGCCGCCAGCGCCGGTCGTTGCCGGCTAAGCCGCTGCCATGACCGAGTTGTCGCAAGTGTCGGTGACGGCACTCAAGGGTGTTGGCGAAGCCATGGCCGAGAAGCTCGCCAAGGTCGGCCTGGAGAACCTCCAGGACGTGCTGTTTCACCTGCCGTTGCGCTATCAGGACCGCACTCGCGTAGTCCCGATCGGCCACTTGCGCCCTGGCCAGGACGCCGTGATCGAAGGTACCGTCAGCGGTGCCGATGTGGTCATGGGCCGCCGCCGCAGCCTGGTCGTTCGGCTGCAGGATGGAACGGGTGGACTCAGCCTGCGCTTCTACCATTTCAGCAACGCCCAGAAAGAAGGACTCAAGCGTGGCACACGGATTCGCTGTTACGGCGAAGCGCGGCCTGGTGCCTCGGGGCTGGAGATCTACCACCCGGAGTATCGCGCCATCACCGGTGACGAGCCGCCGCCGGTCGATGAAACCCTGACCCCGGTCTACCCGCTCACCGAAGGCCTGACCCAGCAGCGTCTGCGCCAACTGTGCATGCAGACCCTGACGCTGCTGGGACCCAGCAGCCTGCCCGACTGGCTGCCGACCGAACTGGCCCGGGACTATCAACTCGCCCCGCTGGCCGACGCGATCCGCTACCTGCATCACCCGCCCGCCGATGCCGATGTCGACGAACTCGCGCTAGGGCATCACTGGGCCCAGCACCGGCTGGCCTTCGAAGAATTGCTGACCCATCAACTGTCCCAGCAGCGCCTGCGCGAAAGCATGCGCTCGCTGCGCGCACCGGCGATGCCCAAGGCGACAAAACTGCCGGCCAGTTACCTGGCCAATCTCGGCTTCGCGCCGACCGGTGCCCAGCAACGAGTCGGCAATGAAATCGCCTACGACCTCAGCCAGCACGAGCCCATGCTGCGCCTGATCCAGGGTGACGTTGGCGCGGGCAAAACCGTAGTCGCCGCCCTGGCCGCCCTGCAGGCACTGGAAGCCGGCTATCAGGTCGCGCTGATGGCCCCCACCGAGATCCTCGCCGAGCAGCATTTCATCACCTTCAAGCGCTGGCTCGAACCGCTGGGCATCGAAGTCGCGTGGCTGGCCGGCAAGCTCAAGGGCAAAAACCGCGTGGCTGCGCTGGAGCAGATCGCCAGCGGCACCCCGATGGTGGTGGGCACCCACGCACTGTTCCAGGACGAAGTGCAGTTCAAGAACCTGGCACTGGTGATCATCGACGAACAGCATCGATTCGGCGTGCAGCAACGCCTGGCACTGCGGCAAAAAGGCGTCGGCGGGCGCATGTGCCCACACCAGTTGATCATGACCGCCACGCCGATCCCGCGCACCTTGGCCATGAGCGCCTACGCCGACCTCGATACGTCGGTCCTCGACGAGCTGCCTCCCGGGCGCACCCCGGTAAACACTGTGTTGATCACTGACACCCGGCGCGTGGAGGTGATTGAGCGGGTTCGTGGGGCCTGCGCCGAAGGTCGGCAGGCCTACTGGGTCTGCACGCTGATCGAAGAATCGGAAGAGCTGACCTGCCAGGCCGCCGAAACTACCTACGAAGACCTCACCGCCGCCCTCGGCGAGCTCAAGGTCGGGTTGATTCACGGGCGCATGAAGCCTGTGGAAAAAGCCGCAGTCATGGCCGAATTCAAGGCCGGCAACCTGCAGTTGCTGGTGGCGACCACGGTCATTGAAGTGGGCGTCGACGTACCGAACGCCAGCCTGATGATCATTGAAAACCCCGAGCGCCTGGGTCTCGCGCAACTTCATCAGTTGCGCGGTCGAGTCGGCCGGGGCAGCGCCGCCAGCCACTGCGTGCTGCTGTATCACCCGCCGCTGTCGCAGATCGGCCGCCAGCGCCTGGGCATCATGCGCGAAACCAACGACGGCTTTGTCATCGCCGAAAAAGACCTTGAGCTACGCGGCCCCGGCGAAATGCTCGGCACCCGCCAGACCGGCCTGCTGCAGTTCAAGGTCGCCGATTTGATGCGCGATGCCGACCTGCTTCCCGCCGTGCGCGACGCGGCGCAGGCGCTGCTTGAGCGGTGGCCGGATCACGTCAGCCCGTTGCTGGATCGCTGGTTGCGTCATGGGCAGCAATACGGCCAAGTGTGAGCACCGTCGCAGTTTCCGGACCACCGTGTTAAACATGATGGTTATACTCTTGCAACTGTTTGAGAACGGATCCAAACCATGATCGACGCTGCCCTCGCTCCCGAAACCCCGCACGCTACGTCTGCAGTTCGGCTGCTGCTGGGCAAGCTGGACATAGCCTTTGATGAAGTCCTCGACCACCACGGCCTGAATGCTGCGCGCAAAGTGCAGGCAGTGCTGCTGGACGATGCCGTCGGCTCGCTCATGGTGCTGTTCCCGCAAAGCCAGCTGCTGGACCTCAATCGCCTCGCCGAGCTCACCGGCCGCCGCCTCACTGCGGTTTCGCCTGAGCGCCTGGAGCGCCTGCTCGGTAAGCACAACCAGAGCCTGTTGCCCGGCTTGCCTTCGCTCACTGCTGCACCGTGCCTTTACGAAGACAGCTTGCTGCGCGAACCCAAGTTGCTGATCAATTCGGGCGTACCGGGCGTGCTGCTGGAAATAGCCTGCGACGATTTCAAGACCCTGCTGAGCAAGGCCAGCGCCGCCCGCTTCGGTGAGGCGCTAACCAGCATCCGTCCAAACCTCGACCGCCCCGACGACGACCGCGAGGAAATCACCCAGGCCGTCCAGGCCTTCACGGCGCGACGCATTCAGCAACGACTGGAAGCCACCATCGAAATCCCGCCGCTGGCTTCGACGGCACAAAAAATCATCAAGCTGCGGGTCGACCCCAACGCCACCATCGACGACATCACCAGCGTCGTAGAGACCGACCCGGCCCTGGCCGCGCAAGTCGTCAGTTGGGCAGCGTCGCCGTACTATGCCTCGCCGGGCAAGATTCGTTCAGTGGAAGACGCTATAGTGCGGGTGCTGGGTTTCGACCTGGTGATCAACCTGGCGCTGGGCCTGGCCCTGGGCAAAACCATGAGCCTGCCCAAAGATCACCCGCAACAAGCAACACCTTATTGGCAACAGTCGATCTACACCGCCGCCGTCATCGAAGGCCTGACCCGAGCCATGCCCCGCGCACAGCGTCCGGAAGCCGGCCTCACCTACCTGGCCGGCCTGCTGCACAACTTCGGCTATCTGCTGCTGGCGCATGTATTCCCGCCGCACTTCTCGCTGATCTGCCGCCACCTGGAAGTCAACCCGCATCTGTCCCATAGCTACATCGAGCAACACCTGCTGGGCATTACCCGCGAGCAAATCGGCGCCTGGCTGATGCGCTACTGGGACATGCCCGACGAACTGGCCACCGCCCTGCGCTTCCAGCATGACCCAAGCTACGACGGCGTCTACGCCGAGTACCCGAACCTGGTGTGCCTGGCCGTGCGCCTGCTGCGCAGCCGCGGCATCGGCTCAGGTCCGGTCGAGGAAATCCCCGACGCCCTGCTGGACCGCCTGGGCCTGAGCCGCGAGAAGGCCAATGATGTGACCAGTAAAGTGCTGGATGCGGAAGTGTTGTTGCGTGAACTGGCTTCGCAATTCGGCCAGCCCTGAAAGTGATCGCGAGCAAGCTTTGCCCCCACACAGGGTGATTCACAATCCTGTGGGAGCAAGGCTTGCCCGCGATGGGCTCAACTCGGTCTGAAGTGTTGTAACGCTCCCAAGCTATCAATGCGTCTCAAACCTTCGCTTTGGCCTTGCGCGGTTTCAAGTACTTGGTCAAACCCTGGAACCAGATCACCAGCGCCGGGTTGCCCTTGATCTGGATCGACTTGTCCTGAATCCCCGTCATGAACGCCAATTGCTTATTCTTCGCCTGCATGGTCGCGAAGCCATAGGCAGCGTCTTTAAATGCAATCGCAAACGCCGGCTCGGGATACACACCGGACGTGCTGGTAATGCGCTGATCCTTCACGCGAAAGTGCCGGGCCACTTTTCCGTCCAGTGTCTGTAGCTGAAAGACCAGATCCTTGTCCCCCAACTGCTGTTGGAACGCAGGATTTTTCCTACTGGCCTTGGCCATCAACAAACCCAGCATCCACAGAAGAAAACGAAATTTCATGCGCACAGCCTCAAGAGAAAAATGAACGGCCGGCGCAGTGTAGCGGCTTCATCCAGGAACGCCACCATCGCGTAACTTTAGCGGAAGATGACCCTATTTTTGACGCCAATGACTACCAAGTCACCAATGAAAACCCCCTGTAGGAGCTGCCGAAGGCCGCGATCCTTTGATGTTAAGCCCCACAACTCTTTGGGCTTTTCCGATCTCCGGACTACAGACCGCCATGCCCGACACCACTCACCCGCGCCCCATAAAAAAAGGGCACCCGATCTAATCGGCATGCCCTTTTTCCAACGCCCCTCCCGGTTCACCCAAGGAGTTCGTCGCAATTACGGATTAACGCTGTCCTTCAACGATTTGCCTGGCTTGAACGCAACAGTATTGCTGGCCTTGATTTTGACTGGCTCACCGGTTTGCGGGTTTTTGCCGGTGCGGGCGCCGCGGTGGCGTTGCAGGAAGGTGCCGAAGCCCACCAGCGTGACGCTGTCCTTGCGGTGCAGAGCGCCGGTGATTTCTTCGAGAACGGCGTTGAGGACGCGGTTGGCCTGCTCTTTGGTGAGATCTGCTTTTTCAGCGATTGCTGCGGCGAGGTCTGGTTTACGCATTAGTGAAGCCCCTTTGACGGTTTTTTGTTGTTATGTCCGTGCTGTTCTCGTTGGAACAGCGCCAAAAGCGCCGCAGGTGCTCTACTCTGCGGCAGACGGGAGTGAGAATGGCACGCAGCGGGGTGCCGCGCCAGTCTCGGCGCGACGTTTGTGGGGGCAAAAGCGGGGTGATTCCGACAGAACGACCAGTATTTACGCCAGCAGTGCCGGAAGCTCTTTGTTCAGTGCCAATTTTTCCATGACTGCCGCGCCTGTGAGGGCGTAACCGAGCAGTTTTCCACCAGCATCGCGGCACAGTGCCTTGATGTCTGCGCCCTGCCCTTCGACGGTCCAGACGCCTTCCACACCGCGCGGTGGCGGGGAAACGACCAAGGGGCAGACGGGGGTTTTGACAGTGATCGGCATCGCGCCATAGTTGACGGTCGTGGGATTGCCGGCCAGGGTCTGGGCCAGTGCTCTGGCGCAGCTCATGAGGGGCATTACGTACAGCAGGTTCAGCCCATCGACCTCGGCGCAGTCGCCCAGGGCGTAGATGTTGGCGTGGGAGGTCTGCAGGTGGCGGTCGACGACCACGCCCCGATTGACCTGCACGCCAGCCGCTGCGGCCAGGTCGATGCGCGGGCGCAAGCCGATGGCCGAGACCACCAGGTCGCAGGGGATCACCTGGCCATCGGACAGGTGCGCTTCCAGCCCGTCCGTCACGCGTTGCAGGCGGTTGAGCACAGGGCCGAGATGGAAGCGTGCACCGAGGCTTTCCAGGCCGGCCTGAACCGCAGCAGCGGCGGCGGGATGCAGCAAAGTGGGCATGACCTGTTCGCACGGGGCGACCAGTTGCACCTCGTAGCCACCGAGCATCAGGTCGTTGGCAAATTCGCAGCCGATCAGCCCGGCGCCCAGCAGCAATACCCGGCGCTTGCCGACAGCGGCTGCACGAAAGCGCGCGTAGTCTTCCAGGTCATTGATCGGGAACACGCAGTCTGCGGCATCCCCTTCGATGGGTACACGCACGGTTTCTGCGCCCCAGGCCAGCACCAGGTCGCGGTACATCACCGACTCTTCGCCGATCCACAGACGCTTGTGGCCCGGGTCGATGCCGCTGATGCGCGTATGGGTGCGCACCTCGGCCTTCAGCTGCTCGGCCATGGCGCCTGGCTCGGACATGCTCAGGCCATCGGCGTCCTTGTTTTTGCCGAAGCCGGTGGAGAGCATCGGCTTGGAGTAGGAACGTCCGTCATCTGCGGTAATCAGCAGCAGCGGGGTTTCGCCATCGAGTTTGCGAAACTCCCGGGCCAGGTTGTAGCCAGCCAGCCCGGTGCCTACGATCACGACAGGTGCGTTCATTCTCTACTCCCCTAATGTCTTAGTTGATTTCGATCATTTCGAAATCCATCTTGCCCACGCCGCAGTCGGGGCACAGCCAGTCTTCCGGCACGTCCTGCCACAGGGTGCCCGGCGCAATGCCGTCGTCCGGCCAGCCGTCGGCTTCGTTATAGATCAGGCCGCAGACCACACATTGCCACTTTTTCATTCAGGTATTTCCTCAGAGTTCAGGCTTTTGCCGGCACGAACGGTCGATGGTTGCAGCACTGCCGTCCGGCTCAGGGCGTTTTGTACTGATCGAGCCCGGCAGATGCAAGCCTGTTCGACGCAGCGCCATGCCCGATCAATCAAAATCGCCGACCGACATGGTAAGCTCGCCGCCTCATTTGCTGCCAATAATGACTCACCGTGCCGCACTCAAATACCCCCCGAACGGCCCCGCTCTGGCTACCTCAAGGCCAGCTCGCTCCCCTCCCCGACGCTTTTTCCCTCGACTGGCTGTTCGACGAAGGCTCGTTGACCCGGCGCCTGACCCGTTTGTCGAATGACGCTTTCAGCGTCACGCCGCTGTTCGAAGGCTGGCAAGCGCTGCGCGCCGATGAATGCGCCGCATTGGACCTGGCCGAAGGCAGCGAAGGCTGGGTGCGCGAGGTGTACCTGCGCGGCCACGGCGAGGCCTGGGTATTTGCCCGCAGCGTGGCGTCGCGCAATGCGCTGCAGGGCGATGGCTTGCACATGGACGAACTGGGCAGCCGTTCCCTGGGTGAGCTGCTGTTTTGCGACCAGGCGTTTGAGCGCCGTGCCATCGAGGTTTGTCACTATCCTGAGCAATGGCTACCTGAAGAGTGCCGGGCACCACAACTGTGGGGGCGCCGCTCGCGCTTCGACCGGGGCGCCCTGAGTGTGCTGGTGGCCGAAATCTTTCTGCCAACCCTGTGGACCGCCGCCCGCTCTCATCCGGAGAACTGCTGATGTACCAGAGCCTGCTCAAGTCCCTGAACCGCCTGAACCCCAGGGCCTGGGATTTCATTCAGCTGACCCGAATGGACAAGCCCATCGGCATCTACCTGCTGCTGTGGCCGACGCTGTGGGCGCTATGGATTGCCGGCAAGGGCTCACCGTCGCTGGCCAACATCGCGATTTTTGTCCTCGGGGTAGTGCTGACGCGCGCGGGTGGTTGCGTGATCAACGACTGGGCGGACCGCAAGGTCGATGGCCACGTCAAACGCACCGCACAACGCCCTCTGGCTGCCGGCAGAATCAGCTCGAAAGAGGCGCTGGTGTTCTTTGCGCTGCTGATGGGTTTGAGTTTTCTGCTGGTGCTGTGCACCAACGCGCCGACGATCTGGCTATCGTTGGGTGGCCTGGCGCTGGCTTTCACCTACCCGTTCATGAAGCGTTACACCTACTACCCGCAAGTGGTGCTGGGCGCGGCATTTTCCTGGGGGATGCCGATGGCGTTCACCGCCGAGACCGGTGAGTTGCCAGCTGCGGCCTGGCTACTGTGGATCGCCAATCTGCTGTGGACCGTGGGATACGACACCTACTACGCCATGACTGATCGTGATGACGACCTGAAGATCGGCGTGAAATCCACTGCCATCCTGTTCGGCGAGGCGGACCGGGTGATCATCCTGACGCTGCAGGGCCTGGCGCTGGGCTGCCTGCTTCTGGCCGGGTCGAAATTCGAGCTGGGCGGCTGGTTCCACTTGGGATTGCTGGCGGCGGCGGGCTGTTTTGCCTGGGAGTTCTGGTACACCCGCAGCAAGGACCGCATGCGTTGCTTCAAGGCGTTCCTGCACAACCATTGGGCCGGGTTGGCGATTTTTATCGGCATCGTCCTGGATTACGCGTTGCGCTGACGAACACACGCCCCTTGCAGGAGCGAGCTTGCTCGCGATGAACCCGAGATCGACGCGTGAACCCGCGAAAACACCGGGTCATCGTTCAAGTTTTTCGCGAGCAAACTCGCTCTTACGGAAGATGGCCTACATCTTCGGCCCTTGAAGGACGTGCCACTTGTCCATTTTCTTGTCGCCAGTCATGTCGCCTGGCTTCTTGTCTTGAACGAAGTAGTACAGCGGTTTGCCGTCAAAGGCCCACTGCATCGTGCCGTCATCACGGCTGATAACGGTCCATTTTCCTTCGGGCTTATCGGATTCGGTCGCTTTGAGCGGCGGCCAGTTTTCTGCGCACTTACCGGTACAGGCCGATTTGCCACCCGTGTCGTTATCGAAGGTGTACAACGTCATACCCTTATGGTCGACCAACATGCCGTCCTTGACCATGCCCGGGTCTGCCGCGAAGGCCATTGTCGGCAGCGATAGCGCTGCGCTAACCAATAGTGCCTTCCAGGATTGCGCGATGTGCTTCATGGAAACCTTCCTTTTGTGGTTGTCAGGATTCGGACTTAGAGCTTAGTCCAGGATCCCTGCGATCGCCGGGCGACTAAAATACTGTCACACGACTGCAATAATTCCGTTATCTAATGCGGCGCAAGACAGTTAAATGACAAGAGGATATACGCATGGTTGGCAGGAGCATTCTGATCGTCGACGACGAAGCGCCCATTCGCGAAATGATCGCCGTTGCGTTGGAAATGGCCGGCTATGACTGCCTGGAGGCTGAGAACTCCCAGCAGGCCCACGCCATCATCGTCGACCGCAAGCCGGACTTGATCCTGCTCGACTGGATGCTGCCGGGTACATCCGGCATTGAATTGGCCCGCCGCCTCAAGCGCGACGAGCTGACCGGGGACATACCGATCATCATGCTCACCGCCAAGGGCGAAGAGGACAACAAGATCCAGGGGCTGGAGGTCGGGGCCGACGACTACATCACCAAACCGTTCTCCCCACGCGAGCTGGTAGCGCGGCTCAAAGCCGTGCTGCGCCGCGCCGGCCCGACCGATGGCGAGACGCCGATCGAAGTCGGTGGCCTGCTGCTGGACCCCATCAGCCACCGCGTGACCATCGACGGCAAGCCCGCCGAGATGGGCCCCACCGAGTACCGTCTGCTGCAGTTCTTCATGACCCACCAGGAACGCGCCTACACCCGCGGCCAGTTGCTGGATCAGGTCTGGGGCGGCAACGTTTATGTCGAGGAACGCACCGTCGACGTGCACATCCGTCGCCTGCGCAAAGCCCTCGGCGATGCCTACGAAAATCTGGTACAAACCGTGCGTGGCACCGGATACCGGTTTTCCACGAAGGCATAAAAGCAGCGGCAGGCATTAAGCTACAAGCGGCCAGCAGAAGCACAGCCGATCCCCTACTTGAAGCTTGCAGCTTGAAACTTGAGCTGCGCTAAGGACGCTCCGTGAATCAAAACTGGCATGGCACCCTGATTCGCCACATGCTTTTGCTGGTCACCGCCTGCCTGGTGATCGGCCTGATTACCGGCTACTACGGCTGGAGCCTGGCTGCAGGCCTGGCCCTGTACCTGGCCTGGACCCTCAAGCAGTTGCTGCGCCTGCACGAGTGGCTGCGCCTGCACAAACCCGATGAAGCACCACCCGACGGCTACGGCCTGTGGGGCGAAGTGTTCGACAGCATCTACCACCTGCAACGCCGCGACCAGCGCGTGCGGGGGCGCCTGCAAGCGGTGATAGACCGGGTTCAGGAATCCACGGCGGCCCTCAAGGACGCGGTGATCATGCTCGACACCGACGGCAACCTGGAATGGTGGAACCGCGCCGCCGAAACCCTGCTGGGCCTCAAGACCCCGCAAGACAGCGGCCAGCCCGTCACCAACCTGGTGCGCCATCCGCGCTTCAAGGAGTATTTCGAGCAGGACAGTTACTCCGAGCCGCTGGAAATCCCGTCGCCCACCAATGATCGGGTACGCATCCAGCTGTACATCACCCGCTACGGCAATAACGAGCACCTGATGCTGGTGCGCGACGTCACACGCATTCATCAGCTGGAGCAGATGCGCAAAGACTTCATCGCCAACGTCTCCCACGAACTGCGCACACCGCTGACAGTGATCTGCGGTTACCTGGAGACGCTGCTGGATAACGTCGAAGACGTAAACCCGCGCTGGTCCCGTGCCTTGCAGCAGATGCAACAGCAAGGGGGGCGCATGCAGACGCTGCTCAATGACCTGCTGTTATTGGCCAAACTGGAAGCCACCGATTACCCGTCGGACAATGCACCGGTGCCTATCGACACTTTGCTGCAATCGATCAAAAGTGACGCACAGCAGTTGTCCGGCCAGAAAAACCAGCACATCACCCTCGAAGCGGACCCGCAGATCCTGCTCAAGGGCAGCGAGGCGGAATTGCGCAGTGCGTTTTCGAACCTGGTGTTCAACGCCGTCAAATACACCCCGGCCGAAGGCAATATCCGCATTCGCTGGTGGGGCGACGAACAGGGCGCGCACTTGAGCGTCCAGGATTCGGGCATCGGTATCGACAGCAAGCACCTGCCGCGCCTGACCGAGCGCTTTTACCGGGTCGATTCCAGCCGCAACTCCAATACAGGCGGCACCGGCCTGGGGCTCGCGATCGTCAAACACGTGCTGTTGCGCCACCGTGCACGCATGGAAATCAGTAGCGTACCCGGGCACGGCAGCACGTTTACCTGTCATTTCGCCCCGGCTCAGGTCAGCAAATCCCTGACCATCAACGCCGCCGACTGATACCGGCCAGCACGCGCCACTAGGCAATCGCCCAGTCAGCCGCTACATTGGCTGACTTGTGCCTGCCTTTCAGGTGCACAGCTGTCCCCCCTTTCGAATACACGGAACCCGCAAAACTCCATCATGGACCCATCCCCTGGCTTGACCCTCGCGACACTCTTCGCCGATTTCGGCATGATTCTTTTTGCTCTGATCCTGGTTTTGCTCAACGGTTTTTTCGTTGCAGCGGAATTCGCCATGGTCAAATTGCGCTCGACCCGGGTCGAAGCCATTGCAGAAAAGAACGGCTGGCGCGGACATATCCTGCGCACCGTTCACAGTCAGCTCGACGCGTACCTGTCGGCCTGCCAACTGGGTATCACCCTGGCATCCCTCGGCCTCGGCTGGGTCGGTGAGCCGGCGTTCGCGCATATCCTCGAACCGGTCCTGAGTGCCGTAGGCGTCGAGTCCGCCGAAGTGGTCAAGGGCGTGTCGTTCTTCACCGCGTTCTTCATCATTTCCTACCTGCACATTGTGGTCGGCGAGCTGGCTCCAAAATCCTGGGCCATCCGCAAACCCGAGCTGCTGTCGTTGTGGACTGCGGTGCCGCTGTACCTGTTCTACTGGGCCATGTACCCGGCCATCTACCTGCTGAACGCCAGCGCCAACGCCATACTGCGCATCGCTGGCCAGGGTGAACCCGGCCCTCATCACGACCACCATTACAGCCGCGAAGAACTGAAGCTGATCCTGCACTCCAGCCGCGGTCAGGACCCGAGCGACCAGGGCATGCGCGTGCTGGCTTCGGCGGTGGAAATGGGCGAGCTGGAAGTGGTTGACTGGGCCAATTCCCGGGAAGACCTGGTGACGCTGGAGTTCAATGCGCCGCTCAAGGAAATCCTGGCGATGTTCCGTCGCCACAAGTTCAGCCGTTATCCGGTGTACGACAGTGATACACAGGAGTTCGTCGGACTGCTGCACATCAAGGACCTGCTGCTGGAACTGGCGGCACTGGACCATATTCCCGAGTCGTTCAACCTTGCTGAGCTGACCCGTCCGCTGGAACGCGTATCGCGCCATATGCCGCTGTCGCAGCTGCTGGAGCAGTTCCGCAAGGGTGGCTCGCACTTCGCACTGGTTGAGGAGGCCGACGGCAACATCATTGGTTACCTGACCATGGAAGACGTGCTGGAAGTGCTGGTGGGCGACATTCAGGACGAACACCGCAAGGCCGAACGCGGAATCCTCGCGTATCAACCGGGCAAGCTGCTGGTACGCGGCGATACACCGCTGTTCAAGGTGGAACGACTGCTGGGCATCGACCTGGACCACGTTGAGGCCGAAACCCTTGCCGGGCTGGTGTATGACAGCCTGAAGCGGGTGCCGGAAGAGGAGGAGGTCCTGGAAGTCGAAGGCCTGCGGATCATCATCAAGAAGATGAAAGGGCCGAAGATTGTGTTGGCCAAGGTGTTGATGCTCGATTAATTTGCATTGACCCCAAAAGATCGCAGCCTCCGGCAGCGCCTGCAGGAGATCGCAATTTCCTGCAGGAGCTGCCGCAGCCTGCGATCTTTTGCTTTCAGAGCCTCACTGTTTACCCAACGCAAAGTTGGGTAATGCACCTACCGGCTGATTGAACCGGTACGGTATCGACACCAGCCCCATCCCGGTATTGCGCTGTACCACAAAGTGCAGATGCGGCCCGCTGCTGTTGCCGGTATTGCCCGACAGCGCCAACGCAGTGCCCACACCAACCCGCTGACCTTCCCGGACGCTGACCGAACCTTGCATCAGGTGCAGGTACACGCCCATGGTCCCGTCGTCGTGCAGCACCCGTACGAAGTTGCCTGATGGGTCGGTCCCCCGGCCGGTCTGGTTATTCTCGGTCTTCACCACCATCCCGCCTCGCGCCGCAATGATCGGCGTGCCTTCAGGCATGGCAATGTCCATGGCGTAGCGATTTTTCGCGCCGAAGTGACTGTATTGGCCGTTGGCACCCTGGCTCAGCCGAAATGGCCCACCGCGCCAGGGCAATGGGTAGCGATAAGCCATGGCAGCCCCTGCAGGGTCGCCCAGGGAATATTTGAACGCCGGGGTATACACCAGCGGCTTTCCTGCCCGCGTGGCCGTGAGCAACGCCAGGCGCAGGTTGCTGCGTGCCGGCAGCACCCGGCGGATCGGGCGGCTCGGCGCACCGCTGACGTTCTTCAGACCGGCAAAACTCAATTCGATTTCGACCGGCGCGTACAAGTCATTGCGCACAAATACGCTATCAGCGCCCCGCTGTTTCTTGATGTCGAGGTACACCTGGCCTTCAAGGCGCTCGACCATGCGATCGCGGAAAACGAATACCTTGGCGCCTTTCGAGGGGCGGTCGCTGTAGGAGACCACGCCGTTGGCGTCCTTGGACTTGTAGATAGTCATGGCCAAAACCGAGGTGGAGGCCAGGAAAAGACCACAGAAAAACAGCAAGCGCGCGAGCATGGGCAGAGGTTCTGTCGAGGAGAGGCCTGGGAGGGAGCCTAGCAGCTGCAATGGACCTGGGTAGGCGGCAGATGTTTCAAAATCGGCAGATCAATGGATGGGCGGTGAACAGGATGACGCCATCGCGAGCAGGCTCGCGCCCACAGAGGATTTTCTGTGGGGCTGTTTTTCACAGGAGTCTCTGTTGCAGCGCAGTGCCCTGTGGAGCGAGCCTGCTCGCGATGGCAGCTTCAGGCCACCAAGGATTTAAGCACCGGGCACAAAGTGCTTCTGTACCGTACCACGTGCTATCAATCGCGATATGTAATCGAGCTTCTGAGCGTCCTGGTCCACAAACCGGAAGGTTAGCTGCAACCACTCGCTGTCAGGCCTGGGTTCGTAGGCGACGATGGCATGCAGGTAGCCGTTGAGTCGCGCGATCTCGGCATTGTCGCCCTGCTCCAGGTCTAGCACGGCACTGTCGAGCACCTGCGGCAACGTGTCAGTACGCTTCACCACCAACAAGGCCTCCTTGAGGCTCAAGGCCTTGATCACGCACTGCTGGTTACCACTGGGCAGGCGCAACTGCCCATGGCCGCGGCCTGCCGAAGCAGACGGTGCAGCAGCGGCCTTGGGGGGCGGGTTGCTGAGCAGGCCACGTGTCGGCGTCGGCATCGCAGGCGCGGCAACCACGGTCGCCTGGCCACCGGTCAAGGCGTTGAGGGAATCGTTGCCGAAGGCGGAGCTCATCTTCACCGGCGCGCTGCTCATCAACGCGTCGAGCTTGCCGACCTTGTTCAGGGCCTGCTTGACCTTGGTCAGTAACTGCTCGTTGTTGAAGGGCTTGCTGACGTAGCCGGAAACGCCTGCCTGGATCGCCTGGACAACGTTCTCCTTGTCGCCACGGCTGGTCACCATCACGAACGGCATGGTCTTGAGACGGTCCTGCTCGCGGCACCAGGTCAACAGTTCCAGGCCGGACATTTCCGGCATCTCCCAGTCACACAGGACCAGGTCGAACGTTTCCCTGGCCAGCAAGACCTGGGCCTTCCTGCCGTTGACGGCGTCCTCGATCCGAATGCCCGGAAAGTAGTTGCGCAGGCATTTTTTCACCAGGTCACGAATGAATGACGCATCGTCCACGACCAAAACACTGACCTTACTCATCCATCACCCCTTCCAAAACCCCGGCAAGCATAGCGCTTTGCTGATGGCACACTGCCATAAACCCTCAGTCACGCCGGGACTTTTCGTTCGCGGGGTGCTGCTTCGAATTCGTACGCCACAAACAAAAACGCCCGACCAAAAGGCCGGGCGTTTCTCTTGGGCAAACTTACTTATCGTCAGCTGCACCCGGAACATTAGCGGTTTCGCCGCTTGTGCCTTCAACTTCTTCCTTCATGCGCTTCAAACCCAGGTGACGCACATCGGTGCCGCGCACCAGATAGATCACCAGCTCGGAGATGTTGCGCGCGTGATCGCCGATTCGCTCCAGCGAACGCAGCACCCAGATGATGCTCAAGACCCGCGAGATAGAGCGCGGGTCTTCCATCATGTAGGTCGCCAGTTCACGCAGGGCGGTCTTGTATTCGCGATCAATGATCTTGTCGTACTGGGCTACCGACAACGCCAGGTCGGCATCGAAGCGGGCAAAAGCGTCCAGTGCGTCACGGACCATATTGCGCACCTGGTCGCCGATGTGACGCACTTCGACATAACCGCGCGGCGCTTCACCTTCTTCGCACAACTGAATGGCCCGGCGGGCGATCTTGGTCGCCTCGTCACCGATGCGCTCCAGGTCGATCACCGACTTGGAAATGCTGATGATCAGACGCAGGTCGGACGCAGCAGGTTGACGACGGGCCAGTATGCGCAGGCATTCTTCGTCGATGTTGCGTTCCATCTGGTTGATCTGGTCATCGATTTCGCGAACCTGTTGAGCCAGGCCGGAATCGGCTTCGATCAGCGCGGTGACCGCGTCATTGACCTGCTTCTCCACCAGTCCGCCCATGGCCAGGAGGTGGCTGCGCACTTCCTCGAGCTCGGCGTTGAACTGCGCGGAGATGTGATGGGTAAGGCCTTCTTTACTAATCATGTTGGCGTCCTTGGAGCGTCCGGTAAGGTGCGGTGGACCGCAGCGTCAGTTCAGTGAACAACCACAATGGCTAGCCATAACGACCGGTAATGTAGTCTTCGGTCTGCTTCTTCGCCGGATTGGTGAACAGGGTATCGGTGTCGCCGAATTCAACCAGCTTGCCCATGTACATGAACGCTGTGTAGTCGGAGACCCGCGCGGCCTGTTGCATGTTGTGGGTCACGATGACGATGGTGAACTTCGATTTCAGCTCGTAGATCAGCTCTTCAACCTTCAGCGTGGAGATCGGGTCCAGAGCCGAACAGGGTTCGTCGAGCAGCAGCACTTCCGGCTCCACGGCGATGGTACGGGCAATCACCAGACGCTGCTGCTGACCACCGGAAAGGCCCAGTGCGGATTCGTGCAGGCGATCTTTTACCTCGTCCCACAAAGCCGCGCCCTTGAGCGCCCACTCCACGGCTTCATCAAGTACACGCTTCTTGTTGATGCCCTGGATGCGCAAGCCGTAGACCACGTTTTCGTAGATGGTCTTGGGGAACGGGTTCGGCTTCTGGAACACCATGCCGACGCGTCGACGCAGCTCTGCAACGTCTTCGCCTTTACGGTAGATGTTGTTGCCGTACAGGTTGATGGCGCCTTCCACACGGCAACCGTCGACCAGATCGTTCATGCGATTGAAAGTACGCAGCAGCGTGGATTTGCCGCAGCCAGACGGGCCGATAAAGGCTGTGACGCGCTGTTTCGGGATGTTCATGCTGACGTCGAACAACGCCTGCTTGTCACCGTAGAACAGGCTCAGGCCCGGCACTTCGATAGCCACGGTTTCCTGCTCGAGGTTCAGGCTCTGTTTGTCGCGACCCAGGGCCGACATGTTGATGCCGTGGGTATGTGTTTCGTGTTGCATGGGAGGCTCCCTGTGCTAACAAATTCGGTTCGTTGAGCCACTGGCCTTGCCAATGGGTGACTGAAAATCTGTGGCTTGTGCCGACCCCTGTGGGAGCTGGCTTGCCAGCGATGCAGGCGATGCGGTGTTTCAGTTACACCGCGCTAATGCCATCGCTGAAGCCAGCTCCCACAGGGTTTGTCTTAACTGTCTAACGCTTTGTATTTTTCGCGCAGGTGGTTACGGATATAGACCGCCGACAGGTTCAAGGTCGCAATCACCAGCACCAGCAGCAACGCCGTGGCGTAGACCAGTGGGCGCGCGGCTTCGACGTTCGGGCTCTGGAAGCCGACGTCGTAGATATGGAAGCCCAGGTGCATGATTTTCTGATCGAGGTGAAGGTACGGGTAATTACCGTCCAGCGGCAGCGACGGCGCCAGTTTCACCACACCCACCAGCATCAGCGGCGCCACTTCACCCGCGGCACGGGCAACGGCGAGGATCATGCCGGTCATCATCGCCGGGCTGGCCATCGGCAGTACGATCTTCCACAGGGTTTCCGCCTTGGTCGCGCCGAGGGCCAGCGAGCCTTCGCGCACGGTGCGAGGAATCCGCGCCAGGCCTTCTTCAGTGGCCACAATCACCACCGGCACCGCCAGCAGCGCAAGGGTCAGGGATGCCCAAAGCAACCCCGGAGTACCGAAAGTCGGCGCCGGCAGGGCTTCAGGAAAAAACAACCGGTCAACCGAGCCACCCAGAACATAAACGAAGAAGCCCAGGCCGAATACGCCGTACACGATGGCCGGTACACCTGCCAGGTTGTTCACCGCGATGCGGATCAACCGGGTCATGGTGTTCTGCTTGGCGTATTCACGCAGGTACACCGCAGCCAGTACGCCAAACGGCGTCACGATCATCGCCATGATCAACGTCATCATCACGGTGCCGAAAATCGCCGGGAAGATCCCGCCTTCGGTGTTTGCTTCACGCGGATCGTCGCTCAGGAATTCCCAGACCTTGCTGAAGTAGAAGCCGATCTTGGTCATGGTGCCCATGGCGTTCGGCTGGTAGGCATGAACCACTTTGCCGATGCCGATTTCGATCTCTTTGCCGTTGGCATCGCGGGCCGTCAGGCTGTCGCGATTGAACTGGGCATGCAGGTCGGCCAGGCGCGCTTCGATGGCCTGATAACGGGCATTGAGCTCGGCGCGCTCGGACTCCATGTCCGCTTGCGCGGTAGCGTCCAGCTTGCCGTCCAGTTCCAGTTTGCGGCCATGCAGGCGGATGCGTTCCAGTCCGGCGTTGATCGCGCCAATGTCGGACTTCTCCACGGTCTTGAGCTCGCTTGCCAGCTTGTTCACGCGGTCGACACGGGCCTGCAACTCGGGCCACGCCGCCTCGCCTTCGGCGATGACTTTGCCATCCTGCTTGACGTTGACCAGGTAGCCGTAAAAGTTGCCCCACTCGCGGCGTTCGATCGCCATCAGCTCCGGCGGCGTCTTCTGGTTAGTCAGCCACTCGCCGACGATCCAGGTGAAGTCATTGCCGTTCAAGTCACGGTTGCCGACCTTTATCAGCTCACGGGTCATGAACTCCGGACCCTGCTCGGGCACCGGCAGGCCAGCGCTTTTGAGGCGCTCACGGGGCACTTCTTCTTTCTGCACCACTTCGCCGATGACCAGGTGATTGGCCTGGCCTGGCACGTCGTAGCTGGCGTGGATCAAGTCCGCCGGCCAGAAGTGGCCCAGGCCGCGCACGGCGATCACGGCCAGCAAGCCGATCGTCATGATGACCGCGATGGACACCGCGCCACCGCTGATCCAGACGCCCGGGGCGCCGCTCTTGAACCATCCGTTCAGGGAGTTCTGTTTCACAGACTTCTACCTTTCTTAAAGCGACGAGTATTTCTTGCGCAGACGCTGACGAATCAGTTCCGCGAGGGTGTTCATGACGAAGGTGAACAGCAGCAGCACCAAGGCCGAGAGGAACAGCACGCGGTAGTGGCTGCCGCCAACTTCCGATTCGGGCATTTCCACCGCAACGTTGGCGGCCAATGTGCGCAGGCCTTCGAACAGGTTCATTTCCATGACCGGGGTGTTACCGGTGGCCATCAGCACGATCATCGTTTCACCGACCGCACGCCCCATGCCGATCATCAGCGCCGAGAAAATCCCCGGGCTGGCGGTGAGGATCACCACGCGAGTCATGGTCTGCCAAGGCGTGGCGCCGAGGGCCAGGGAACCGAGGGTCAGGCCGCGAGGCACGCTGAACACGGCATCTTCGGCAATGGAATAGATGTTCGGGATGACCGCGAAACCCATGGCCAGGCCAACCACCAGGGCGTTGCGCTGGTCGTAGGTGATGCCCAGGTCGTGGGAGATCCACATGCGCATGTCGCCGCCGAAGAACCAGTTTTCCATGTACGGGCTCATGTACAACGACAGCCAGCCCACGAACAGGATCACCGGGATCAGAATCGCGCTTTCCCAACCGTCAGGCACTTTCAGGCGCACGGATTCAGGCAGGCGACTGAAGACGAAACCCGCCACCAGAATGCCGATCGGCAGGAGCATCAACAGGCTGAAGATACCCGGCAAGTGTCCTTCCACGTAGGGCGCCAGGAACAGGCCGGCGAAGAAGCCGAGGATTACCGTCGGCATCGCTTCCATCAGCTCGATCACCGGCTTGACCTTGCGGCGCAGGCTCGGCGCCATGAAGTAGGCGGTGTAGATCGCGGCCGCTACGGCTAGTGGCGCGGCCAGCAGCATGGCGTAGAAGGCGGCTTTGAGGGTACCGAACGTTAGCGGGGACAGGCTCAGCTTGGGTTCAAAATCGGTGTTGGCGGCGGTCGATTGCCAGACGTACTTAGGCTCGTCGTAGTTCTCGTACCAGACCTTGCTCCACAGTGCGCTCCAGGAAACTTCCGGGTGCGGGTTATCGAGCAGCAGTGGTTGAATCTTGCCGCCGGCCTCGACGATCACGCGGTTGGCCCGTGGTGACAGGCCAAAAATGCCCTGCCCGTCGACGACCTGATCCACCAGGAGGGTGCGGTGCGCGGTGCTGTGGAACACGCCGAGCTTGCCGGATGCATCCAGGGCGATGAAGCCTTTGCGACGCTCTTCGGCAGTGATCTCAACGATGGGCGTGGTGCCCATCTGGAAGGTGCGAATCTGTTTCAGGCGCTGTTCGCCATCCGGGTCGCGAGCCATGAACCACTGGGCCAGGCCACCCTTGGAATCGCCGAGGATCAGCGAGATACCGCCCACCAGCTGAGTGCTGGCGGTGATCTGCGCCTCGCCATCTTCAAGCAGCTTGTAACGACCGTTGAGGCTCTTGTCGCGCAGGCTGAACACGTCGGCCTGGGCACGCCCGTTGATTACGTACAACCACTGCTGGCGCGGGTCGACGAAGATGTTTTTCACCGTCTCGGTCATCTGCGGCAGATCGATACGCTTCTGCTCGCTGGTGACTTCGCCGGTCATCATGTTTTCTTCGCTGGTGAGCGACAACACGTTGAGCTGCGCACCCGTGGAGCCCACCAGCAACAGGGTCGAATCTGTGGCGTTGAGGCTGATATGTTCCAGCGCCCCGCCCGCTTCGTTCAACGCGATCGGGGTCTCGCCATACGGGTATTCAATGGCTGGCGAGATGGTCTTATTGCCGTCGGGATAGCTAACTTTGTAAGTGTGGCGGAACACCAAAGCCTGGCCGTTGGAAAAGCCGACCGCAACCAATGGGGAACCCGGCTGGTCTTCACCGATAGAAGTGACCTGGCTACCAGCCGGGACCGGCAGGTCGACACGACGCAGCTCTGCGCCGCTGTCGATGTCGAAAAACAACGCCTGGCCCTTGTCGGACACCCGCATGGCCACCTTGTTCTGTTCTTCCAGGGAGATCATCAGCGGCTTGCCGGCGTCCTGCATCCAGGCGGGCGTGATCGAGTCCTTGGCCGTCAGGTCGGCGCCTTGGAACAGCGGCGCGACAACGTAGCCCAGGAAGAAGAAAATCAGCGTGATCGCCCCAAGCACGGCAAGGCCGCCAATGAGGACGTACCAACGCGTCAGGCGGTCTTTGAGCGCGCGCATACGGCGCTTGCGTTGCAACTCAGGCGTATTGAAATCAATTCGCTTGGGGGGATTTGTAGTCATTGTGGAATTGGCCAGATCATTCATTCGCACACCCTAGCGATCCTGTATGACAGAAAGATGACAGTGCAGTGACGCGACAAATCCGCCGCCTGTGGAAACTGGCAGCGGAGCGGAAATTGGGGGGTGTAGGAGCTGTCGAGGGAACCGAGGCTGCGATCTTTTGATCTTGCAGTTCGAAGCCAGATCAAAAGATCGCAGCCTCGTTTCACTCGACAGCTCCTACAGAGCCCGGGGTTACCCCGGACTCAGGGTTTTACTTTTTTGCGACTTCAGCGCCGCCTTCCTGCAGACCCAGGTCAGCCAATGCCTTAGCGGCAACTTTGGCTGGCAGTGGGATGTAGCCGTCTTTCACTACGACTTCCTGGCCTTGCTTGGACAGGACCAGCTTCACAAACTCGGCTTCCAGCGGGGCCAGAGGCTTGTTCGGCGCTTTGTTGACGTAAACGTAGAGGAAGCGCGACAGCGGGTATTTGCCGTTCAGGGCGTTTTCTTCGGTGTCTTCGATGAAGTCGGTGCTGCCTTTCTTGGCCAGTGCCACGGTCTTCACGCTGGCAGTCTTGTAACCGATGCCCGAGTAACCGATGCCGTTCAGCGAGGAGCTGATGGACTGCACGACCGAAGCCGAACCAGGTTGTTCGTTGACGTTAGGCTTGAAGTCGCCTTTGCACAGGGCTTCTTCCTTGAAGTAGCCGTAGGTGCCCGATACCGAGTTACGACCGAACAACTGCACCGGCTTGTTCGCCAGGTCGCCGGTCACACCCAGGTCGCCCCAAGTTTTAACGTCGGCTTTACCACCGCACAGACGAGTCGACGAGAATACCGCGTCGACTTGTTCCATGGTCATGTGCTGGATCGGGTTGTCCTTGTGCACGAACACAGCCAAGGCGTCCACGGCAACCGGGATGGCGGTTGGCTTGTAGCCGTACTTGGTTTCAAAGGCCTGCAGCTCGTTGTCCTTCATCTTGCGGCTCATCGGGCCCAGGTTGGCGGTGCCTTCAGTCAGCGCAGGTGGCGCGGTGGAGGAACCAGCGGCCTGAATCTGGATGTTTACGTTCGGGTATTCTTTTTTGTAGTTCTCGGCCCACAAGGTCATGAGGTTGGCCAGGGTATCGGAGCCGACGCTGGACAGGTTGCCCGACACACCAGTGGTCTTGGTGTAGCTCGGGATAGCAGGGTCAACAGCGGCAACCGCGTTGGCAGTCGCAACGCCAGCAGCGACAAAAGTCATTGCCGCCATCAAACGCTTCAGTTTCATGCCTTACTCCTAGCAGATAGGGTGTGTTAAGTCGGAGCCAAGTATTAGCAGGCCGTGTGAACACTCTATGGCTGAAATATGACAATTGGATGAAAGGCCATCATCCGATGCCGGAAGGGAGACCCGCGTTGCCCGCATCGCGAGCAGGCTCACCCCCACAGCGGTTCTGAAGTGATTACAGAGTCAGTGTGGGAGCGAGCCTGCTCGCGTTGGGCTCGGCAAGATTGAAGAAGATTGCGCGTCAGCGCCCCTTCCTCCAGAGGTACCCGCCCACCACTATCCCTACTCCACAAATAATTGCGACGTAGTAGGCCGGCCCCATCGGGCTTTCCTTGAGCAGCAGGGTCACCACCATCGGCGTCAGGCCGCCGAAGATGGCGTAGGCGAGGTTGTAGGAAAACGACAGCCCGCTGAAGCGCACCACCGCCGGAAAGGCCTTGACCATCACGTAGGGCACCGCACCGATGGTGCCTACCAGCAAGCCGGTCAGGGCATACATAGGGAATAGCCAGTCGGGGTGGTTGAACAGGCTGTGGTAGAAGGTCCACGAGCTGATCAGCAACGCGGCGCTGCCGAACACGAATACCCGACCTGCGCCAAAGCGGTCCGCCAGTGCACCGGACGCAACACAGCCCAGGCTCAGGAAGACGATGGCGAGGCTGTTGGCCTGCAAGGCGACGGTTGGTGCGAAATGGTAGACGGTCTGCAGCACGGTCGGGGTCATGAGAATGACGACGATGATGCCGGCAGACAGCAACCAGGTCAGCAGCATGGAAATCAGGATAGCGCCACGATGGTCACGCAATACGGCCTTGAGCGGCACTTCTTCGGCCAGCGCTTTGCGCAGTTGCAGCTCGGCAAATACCGGGGTCTCGTGCAGCCAGCGACGCAGGTAAACCGAGAACAGGCCAAACACACCCCCCAGCAGGAACGGGATACGCCAGGCGTAATCAGCGACTTCGGTGGGGGTGTAAAGGCTGTTGATCGCGGTAGCAACCAATGAGCCCAGGAGGATGCCGGCGGTCAGGCCGCTGGTCAGGGTGCCGCAGGCGTAGCCGATGTGACGCTGGGGCACATGCTCGGAAACGAAAACCCACGCGCCGGGCACTTCCCCGCCGATAGCCGCGCCCTGGATGACCCGCATCAGCAGCAACAAAATCGGTGCCCACATGCCGATCTGCGCGTAGGTTGGCAGCAGACCCATGATCAGGGTCGGCACCGCCATCATGAAAATGCTCAAGGTGAACATTTTCTTGCGGCCCAGCAGGTCGCCGAAGTGCGCCATGACAATGCCGCCCAACGGGCGCGCCAGGTAACCCGCAGCGAAGATGCCGAAGGTCTGCATCAGCCGCAGCCACTCGGGCATGTCGGCCGGGAAGAACAGTTTGCCCACCACCGTGGCGAAGAATACGAAGATGATGAAGTCGTAGAATTCCAGCGCACCACCGAGGGCGGACAGGGACAGGGTCTTGTAGTCATTACGAGTCAGCGGACGTGCGGGTTGTGTTGGCTGCGCGACGCTCGAGGGCGCTGTGGTCATGGCAAGGCTTCTCTTATAGTCGAATCTGCAACCTCAACAGCTCTGGCCGAGGCTTGGGCAGGTCCGGCACGATAGCAAATTGTTCGAAAAAGCACATGGATGTGCATATTTGACGGTCAAAATGAGAACCCGACGGTCGTCTCGGAGTCTACCGACCGATATACTCGCAATCTTGCAACGATTTGACTGGGTTGCTGTGCGAAAACGCCTGCCGGGGTACATAGGCGATTTCGCAGAGTTTCCCTTTTAGGCGCCTTTCGAAAAACGTGACGAACGTAGTATGTTCGGGGCTGAATCGTTTTTTCTTAGGACGGCTATTCACCTGAAGTACCAATGAAGACTCACGGGTCAGAGGCACCCCCGGCATGATAGAGCTCGAACAAGAAGATCCAATCCCGCAAGGCGACCTGGCCCTGCAAATTACTGCATTGCCGCGCGAAACCAACGGCTTCGGCGATATTTTCGGCGGTTGGCTGGTGGCGCAGATGGATTTGGCTGGCACTGCGATGGCCAGTAAGGTCGCGGGCGGACGGGTAGCTACCGTGGCGATCGATCGCATGGCGTTCCTGGTACCGGTCGCGGTAGGCGCCCAGCTCTCCTTCTATACCCAGGCCCTGGAAATCGGCCGTAGCTCGATCCAGATGATGGTTGAGGTGTGGAGCGACGATCCGCTGTCCAGCGAATGGCGCAAGGTCACCGAAGCGGTGTTCGTGTTCGTTGCCATCGACGGCAGTGGGCGTACCCGTTCGGTTCCGTCCAGAGCTCGATAGCCTTAAAGCGTCAAACGCCGGGAGCGTTTTGCGGTCCATTGCAGCCCTGTTCCAGATTGAGAGTCGCCCCATGAGCACGCCCAACGTTGAAGCCATGAAACTGGATGAACTGAACTGCTGGCGCATCCGCCACGGTCAGGCCGAATTGCTGGTGGCCCAGCAAGGCGCGCAAATCCTCAGCTATCAGTTGGCAGGCCAACCGCCGCTGATCTGGCTCAACGATGAGGCAGTGTTCAAGACCGGCAAGAGCATTCGTGCCGGTGTGCCCGTCTGCTGGCCATGGTTCGGCAATCTGGCGCGCAACCCGCAAAGCGTTCAGGCCATGCGTTCCAGCCAGGAGCCGGCGACGGCCCACGGGTTTGTCCGGGCGATGGACTGGGAGCTGGCCGGCATCGAGACCGAAGGTGAAAGCCTGAAGGTCGAGTTCGCCCTGCCCAACCCCGATGGCGGCTTTCCAGGCTGGCGGCATGAGGTGGATCTGAAGCTGAGCATTCGCCTGGATGAGCAGCTGCACATCGGCCTGACCAGTCATAACCGCGGCAACTCAAGCGTCACGATCAGCCAGGCATTGCACAGCTATTTCGCGGTCAGCGATGTGCGCACGGTGCATGTCGAGGGCCTGGATGGCTTGAACTACATCGAGACGCTGGATGCCTGGAAAACCGTGAAGCAGATCGGTGACCTGCAGTTCACCGGCGAGACTGATCGCATCTATCTCGATACGCCCCAAACGCTGAGCATTGTTGACCCGGCTTGGGAACGGCGGATCGAGCTGCGCAGCAGCGGCTCGCGCTCGGCGGTGATCTGGAATCCGTGGGTTGAGCGCGCGGCAGCGTTCAGCGACATGGCTGACGATGGCTGGCAGCGCATGCTGTGCATCGAGACGGCGAATGTGATGGACGATGTGGTGGTGCTGGCGCCGGGGTCGAGTCACACGCTTGGTGTGAACATCGCCAGCAAGCCGCTTTAAAAGCTTCGCTTTAACCAGACACCTACAAATCCGACTCCTGCACCACCCGCACCGTGGCGGCATCCAGGGCATACGCCGCATCAGCCAGGTCGTTATTGACCTGCTCGACTTTCAGCGTGCCGGTGACCCACAGCGGCGTGTAGATATCATCCAGTTTCAAGCCTTTTGGGTAACGCACCAGCACCAGCTGATTGGGCGGCGGTGGTGGCACGTGGATGCAGGCGCCTGGATAGGGCACCAGGAAGAACAGCGTGCTCCGACCTTTGGCGTCGCTCTCCAGCGGCACCGGATAACCACCGATACGAATCTTTTTGTCGTTCATCGACGCTACGGTTTTGGTCGAATACATCACTGCGGGCAAGCCCTTGCTCTGCTTCATGCCACCTTTTTCGGTAAAGGTGCCATCGCCTTCGGGAGAGTCGTGATCGATTTCCGGCATGGCCTCGAGGGCCTTCTGGTCGGACTTGGGCATCAATTCCAGCCAGTCGGTTTCCGGCAGCTCACTGCCATGGACGAGGCCGGCGCCCAATAAAAGTACAGTCAACAGAGTGCGGCGCATGGAGGTGCTCGGGTTTGGGGAGTGTTGGAACGCCGAGCATTCTAGCCCTCTCTGCACGCCGCGCAGAGAGGGCTTTGTCGCTTGAATCAGTTCTTTTTGATCAAGCCGTAGATCACCAGCAAAATCACGGCACCGACCAGCGCGCCCAGGAAACCTGCGCCTTCGCCGGCCTGGTAGAAGCCCAACGCCTGGCCGCCATAAGTGGCCGCCAGCGAACCGCCGATACCGAGCAAGATGGTCATGATCCAGCCCATGCTGTCATCGCCCGGTTTCAGGAAACGCGCCAGCAGGCCGACGATCAAGCCGATAAAGATGGTTCCAATAATTCCCATGACATTTCCCTCTGATTTGAATGGCTATGCAGAAGACTAGTCAGACTTTCGCATACTGCCATCAGAGAACGGCGGGCCTTGAATGGTTCCGCCGCTGTCAGGTGAAACTATTCGGCGATGAGCGCTTCGACCTTGATGATCTGCTGCTCCAGCGTGGCCTTGTCGGCGCAGCGCAGGTTGGCATGACCGACCTTGCGACCAGCCTTGAACGCCTTGCCATAGTGATGCAGGTGGCAATCGGCGATGGCGATCACTCTCTCGACCGGCGGCACGACGCCGATGAAGTTGAGCATGGCGCTCTCACCGACCTTGGCCGTCGAGCCCAGCGGCAAGCCGGCAACGGCGCGTAGATGGTTCTCGAACTGGCTGCACTCAGCGCCTTCCGTCGTCCAGTGTCCGGAGTTGTGCACGCGAGGGGCGATTTCGTTGGCCTTGAGACCACCGTCAACCTCGAAGAACTCGAACGCCATCACGCCCACGTAATCCAGGTGTTTGAGCACGCGGCTGGAGTAATCTTCGGCCAGGCCCTGCAGGGGGTGATCGGTACTGGCCACGGACAGCTTCAAGATGCCGCTGTCATGAGTGTTGTGCACCAGCGGGTAGAACCTGGTTTCGCCATCGCGAGCGCGCACGGCAATCAGCGAAACTTCCCCGGTAAAAGGCACGAAGCCTTCCAGCAGGCAGGCCACGCTGCCCAGTTCGGCAAACGTGCCTGTTACATCTTCGGGTTTGCGCAGGACTTTCTGGCCCTTGCCGTCGTAACCCAGGGTGCGGGTTTTCAACACGGCAGGCAGGCCGATGGACGCCACTGCGGCGTCCAGGTCGGCTTGCGACTGGATGTCGGCGAACGCTGGCGTCGGTATCTCCAGGTCCTTGAACATGCTCTTCTCGAACCAGCGATCACGCGCGATTCGCAGGGCTTCGGCGCTCGGGTACACCGGAACGAACTGAGAGAGAAATGCGACGGTTTCCGCCGGTACGCTCTCGAACTCGAAAGTCACCAGATCGACTTCATCTGCCAGCTGGCGCAGGTGATCCTGATCGCCATAATCGGCCCGCAGATGCTCGCCCAAGGCGGCTGCGCAAGCATCCGGCGCAGGGTCCAGGAAAGCGAAGTTCATACCCAGCGGGGTGCCCGCCAACGCCAACATGCGACCCAACTGGCCGCCACCGATTACACCGATCTTCATCGTCAACAACCTCAGGCGATGCGTGGGTCTGGATTTTCCAGGACGCTGTCTGTCTGCTCAGCGCGGAATGTTTTCAGCACCGCATGGAACTGCGGGTGCTTGGCGCCCAGGATGCTTGCCGAGAGCAAGGCTGCGTTGATTGCACCGGCCTTGCCGATGGCCAGCGTGGCGACCGGAATGCCCGCAGGCATCTGCACGATGGACAGCAGCGAGTCGACGCCCGAAAGCATGGACGACTGCACCGGCACGCCCAGCACTGGCAGGTGGGTCTTGGCCGCACACATGCCTGGCAGGTGCGCCGCGCCGCCGGCACCGGCGATAATCACCTCGATGCCACGCGCCTCGGCCTCTTCGGCATACTGGAACAGCAGGTCCGGGGTACGGTGGGCAGAGACCACTTTCACCTCGTAAGGAATGCCGAGCTTTTCCAGCATATCGGCGGTGTGGCTAAGGGTGGACCAATCGGACTTGGAGCCCATGATCACGCCAACCAGTGCACTCATCGTCGTGCCTCTTCTCTCTGGGCGCCCGCAGGCGCGTCAAAAAACAACAAGCCACGCGGGAAATCCGGCGTGGCTTGTTGTACGAATTCAGGCCGGTCGAACCGGCCAAAGGCCGCGCAGTATACCGTAATGAAGCAGATAAACAGCCCCCGAAACGACCATCTGTCCTACGGCGCAAAGTGCCGGTTTTATTGACCTGAAGGTCAGCCAAAAAGATCAAAAGATCGCAGCCTTCGGCAGCTCCTGCGCCGATCTCTGCAGGAGCTGCCGAAGGTTGCGATCTTGGCGTCCGTAAACACAGCGCAGTTTATGAACCCTGCGCCGCACCGCCTTCCAGCTTGCGCCACAACAACCGCACATTCGCCTTGCGAACCAGCGCACAGCGATACAGACGAATTTCCAGCGGCACATGCCATTGCGGGCCGCCGCATACCACCAGCTCCCCGCGCGCCAGCTCGGCGCGCACACTCAGTTGCGGCACCCACGCTATCCCCAGGCCTTCGAGTGCCATGCTCTTGAGGCTGTCGGCCATCGCCGTCTCATAGATGGTGGTGAAGCGCAGTGCCCGCTGGCGCAGCAGCATATTGACCGAACGCCCGAGGAATGCACCGGCGCTGTAGGCCAGCAGTGGCACACTGCCTTCGCCTTCGAGATCGAACAGTGGCTTGCCATCGGCATCGGCGGCACACACCGGGAGCATTTCAGTCTGGCCCAAGTGTAGAGACGGGAAAATCTCGGGGTCCATCTGCATCGCAGCGTCAGGGTCATAGAACGCGAGCATCAGATCGCAGCCGCCTTCGCGCAACGCGTGCACCGCGTCACCCACATTAGTGGCGACCAGTCGAGTGGCGATGTTCAGGCCTTCGTTGCGCAACTGCGCAATCCAGCGCGGAAAAAAGCCCAGGGCCAACGAGTGCGCCGCAGCGACTTGCATGACCTCACCCTGCCCGCCTTCCAGGTGATGCAGGTGGCGCAGCACTTCACCGAGTTGCTCGACCACTGTTCGCGCGGTGACCAGAAACAACTGTCCCGCCGCCGTCAGTTCTATCGGCGTGCGCGAGCGGTTGACCAGCTGCAGGCCCAGTGCCGTTTCCAGGCTGCGGATGCGCCGGCTGAAGGCAGGCTGCGTCACGAAACGGCGTTCGGCGGCCTGGGAGAAACTTCGGGTAGCGGCCAGGGCACTGAAGTCCTCAAGCCATTTACTTTCCAGATTCATCAAGTCCTCCCGGACACGCACCAAATTAGGTCACACGCTCTTTTCGAACACAGCGTCACATTCCCATTATGCCGAATTTGCATAGGTCAGTGTTTAACAGCATTGGCCGAAAACTCTCTACAAGCCTAGCATTTGCAGTGTTCCGGCACAGCCCGGGTCCATATTGAGATGATTTCTATCATGTCCTCCGCTGCATCTTTCCGCACAGAAAAAGACCTGCTTGGCGTACTTGAAGTACCTGCTCAAGCGTATTACGGCATCCAGACCCTGCGAGCGGTGAATAATTTCCGTCTCTCCGGCGTTCCGATTTCGCATTACCCGAAGCTGGTCGTCGGCTTGGCAATGGTCAAACAGGCCGCCGCTGACGCCAACCGCGAGCTGGGTCACCTGAGCGAAGCCAAGCACGCTGCCATCAGCGAAGCCTGTGCACGATTGATCCGCGGTGATTTCCACGAAGAGTTCGTGGTGGACATGATTCAAGGCGGCGCTGGCACTTCGACCAACATGAATGCCAACGAAGTCATCGCCAACATCGCACTGGAGGCCATGGGTCACCAGAAAGGCGAATACCAATACCTGCACCCGAACAACGACGTGAACATGGCGCAGTCGACCAACGACGCCTACCCGACTGCGATCCGCCTGGGTCTGCTGCTGGGTCACGACGCACTGCTGGCCAGCCTCGACAGCCTGATCCAGGCGTTCGCCGCCAAGGGTGAAGAATTCAGCCACGTATTGAAGATGGGGCGTACCCAGCTGCAAGACGCCGTGCCGATGACTCTCGGCCAGGAATTCCGCGCCTTCGCCACCACCCTGAGTGAAGACCTGGCACGCCTGAAGACACTGGCTCCCGAGTTGCTGACTGAAGTGAACCTGGGCGGCACAGCCATCGGTACCGGCATCAACGCCGACCCGCGCTACCAGCACCTGGCCGTTCAGCGCCTGGCGTTGATCAGCGGACAACCGCTGGTACCGGCTGCCGACCTGATCGAAGCCACCTCGGACATGGGCGCCTTCGTGCTGTTCTCCGGCATGCTCAAACGTACCGCCGTCAAGTTGTCGAAGATCTGCAACGACCTGCGCCTGCTGTCCAGCGGCCCGCGCACCGGCATCAACGAAATCAACTTGCCGGCACGTCAGCCAGGCAGCTCGATCATGCCCGGCAAGGTCAACCCGGTAATCCCGGAAGCAGTGAACCAGGTTGCATTCCAGATCATCGGCAACGACCTGGCGCTGACCATCGCGGCCGAAGGCGGCCAGCTGCAGTTGAACGTGATGGAGCCGCTGATCGCGTTCAAGATCTTCGACTCGATCCGCCTTCTGCAACGCGCCATGGACATGCTGCGCGAGCACTGCATCGTCGGCATCACCGCCAACGAAGAACGCTGCCGTGAACTGGTCGAGCACTCGATCGGCCTGGTCACCGCACTGAACCCGTACATCGGCTATGAAAACGCCACCCGCATCGCCCGTATTGCCCTGGAAAGCGGCCGTGGCGTGCTGGAGCTGGTACGTGAAGAAGGCTTGCTCGACGACGAAATGCTCGCCGACATCCTGCGCCCGGAAAACATGATTGCTCCGCGTCTGGTCCCGCTTAAAGCCTGAGCCGACACGTTGTTTGCAGTACCGCTCACCAGGTCGAGGGACTAGACACCTCTCACCTTTTGAGGGCTTGGGGACTTGCTCCCCAGGCCCTTTTTTTTACCGAAAAACCCGTGGGAGCGAGCCTGCTCGCGATGGCGGTGGCAAACCTGGATTAGATGGGACTGATATACCGCTTTCGCGAGCAGGCTCGCTCCCACACAAAAGCATGGGTATAGTGCCGCCCCTCTTCGCGTGAGCGGTCGTCGGTAACGAGACCCAAACCCATGCGAAACCCGAACTAATAACAAACCCGCGATTTGGAACCGGGACGAAAACTTCGCCTCGCCTGTTTTGCCGTGCGCAAATCGGTGTAACGCGATGTTTCTGCCCCGCCCAGCATTTGCCTACACAAAAAAACAGCGAGGAATAATCCATGCTCGAAGTCATTAACGACTTCCTCTCAGGAAAAGTACTGATCGTGCTCATTGTCGGGCTCGGTAGCTACTTCACGATCCGCTCGCGTTTCGTACAACTGCGCCACTTCTTCCACATGTTCGCGGTGTTCCGTGACAGCCTCAAAAGCAGCGCCGGGCAATTGAGTTCGTTCCAGGCCCTGATGCTCAGCCTCGCCGGCCGCGTCGGTGCAGGCAACATCGCCGGGGTCGGCATCGCCGTGACCCTGGGTGGCCCGGGCGCTGTGTTCTGGATGTGGGTAACTGCACTGGTCGGCATGTCCAGCAGCTTCTTCGAATGTTCCCTCGGCCAGCTCTACAAGCGCTGCGATTCCGAAGGCCAGTACCGTGGCGGTCCGTCCTACTACATCCAGCACGGCCTGCAGAAACGCTGGCTGGGCATGATCATGGCATTCCTGCTGCTGATCACCTTCGGCTTCGCCTTCAACGGCTTGCAGTCCCACGCCGTGACCCACTCACTGAACAACGCATTCGGGCTCGACACCACTTACACCGGGATCGGTCTGGCAGTGCTGCTGGGCCTGGTGTTCATTGGTGGTATCAAGCGTATCGCCAAGGTCGCCGACCTGCTGGTTCCCGTGAAAACCCTGGTGTACATCGGCGTGACCATCTACGTGATCGTGCTGCAGTTCGATCAAGTGCCAGGCATGTTGATGACCATCGTCAGAAGCGCTTTCGGTCTCGACCAGGCGTTCGGCGGCCTGATCGGCAGCGCGATCATCATGGGCGTGAAGCGCGGCGTGTTCGCCAACGAAGCCGGCCTGGGCAGTGCGCCTAACGTGGCGGCGGTGGCCTCGGTCGAGCACCCGGTGGCACAAGGCGTGGTGCAGGCGTTCAGTGTGTTCCTGGATACTTTCGTGATCTGCACCTGTACTGCTCTGCTGATCCTGCTCTCGGGTTTCTACACCCCTGGTTTCGAAGGCGATGGCATTGCCCTGACCCAGAACTCGCTGGCAGCCGTAGTGGGCGAGTGGGGCCGGATGTTCATTTCCGTGGCGCTGGCCCTGTTTGTGTTCACTTCGATCCTCTACAACTACTACCTGGGCGAGAGCAACCTGCGCTTCCTGATCGGTGAAAACCGCAAGGCGCTGATGGGTTACCGCGCGTTGGTGTTGGTGCTGATCTTCTGGGGCGCGATCGAAAACCTGGGCACGGTGTTCGCATTCGCCGACATCACCATGACCATGCTGGCCTTCGTCAACCTGATCGCGCTGTTCCTGCTGTTTAACGTCGGCATGCGCATCCTGCGCGACTACGACGACCAGCGCGCTGCCGGCATCAAGACGCCGGTGTTCGATTCGAGCAAGTTCCCGGACCTGGACCTCGACCTGAACGCCTGGCCTGCCAATCCACCAGCCGCGGCCACCCAGGCTGAAGCTGAAGCGCAAGGCGTACCCGCAGCGCAACGCTGATCGGTGAATGACGGGCGCATCCCCTGCGCTCGTCAGTTAAAATGTAAAACCTGTGAGAGCAAGCCTGCTCGCGATAGCGCTACGACAGTGCAATGTCGACTGCCAGTGCGCTATCGCGAGCAGGCTCACGCCCACACGTCATGTCTTGTGGAGATTTGCCCATGGTTCCCAGTTCCTACCCTGCCGCCCAGCACGTCATGGTGCTCTACACCGGCGGCACCATCGGCATGCAGGCCAGTGCCAACGGCCTGGCCCCGGCGTCCGGTTTCGAAGCACGAATGCGCGAATACCTGCACAGCCAGCCTGAGCTGGTGGTGCCCCAGTGGCGTTTTCGCGAGATGTCGCCGCTGATCGACAGCGCCAATATGAGCCCGACGTATTGGCAGCAACTGCGTGAAGCGGTGGTTGACGCCGTCGATGTACAGGGCTGCGACAGCGTGTTGATCCTGCATGGCACCGACACGCTCGCCTACAGCGCGGCGGCGATGAGCTTTCAGTTGCTCGGCCTGCAGGCCCGGGTATGTTTCACCGGTTCGATGCTCCCGGCCGGCGTCGCTGACAGCGATGCCTGGGAAAATCTCGGCGGAGCATTGGTGGCGCTTGGGCATGGCGTGGCCCCAGGTGTGCATTTGTACTTCCATGGCGAACTGCTGGACCCGACTCGTTGCGCGAAAGTACGCAGTTTCGGTCGACACCCGTTCAAGCGTCTGGAGCGTCAGGGTGGTGGTGCGAAAGCGTCTGCTGTGCCGATGCAGCTTGGCTACCAGCAACCCAGGCAGCTGGCGAAAGTGGCAGTGATGCCGCTATTCCCAGGGATTGGCGCCGAGCAACTGGACGGCGTGCTCAACAGCGGCATTCAAGGCCTGGTGCTGGAGTGCTACGGCAGCGGCACCGGGCCGAGCGACAACCCCGAGTTTCTCGCCGCGCTGTCGCGGGCCCGCGATAAAGGTGTGGTGGTGGTCGCGGTAACCCAGTGCCATGAAGGTGGCGTAGAGCTGGACGTGTACGAAGCTGGCAGCCGATTGCGCGGTGTTGGCGTGCTTTCCGGCGGCGGCATGACCCGAGAAGCAGCGTTCGGCAAGTTGCATGCGTTACTGGGTGCCGGCCTGGACACCGCTGAGGTACAGCGGCTGGTCGAGCTGGACCTGTGCGGCGAGCTCAGCTGACATACAAAACCTGCGGGAGCTTGCTCGCGATAGCGGAATGTCAGTCACCTCAGTGTTGAATGTGCCGCCGCATCGCGGGCAAGCCCGCTCCCACAGGTTCATCATTGGGCACATAACTTGCTGCGTTCCAGCCATCCCCAGGCTGGAAGCCGCCCATGCTCCACTCCCACCTCACCACCCTCAACGCCGTTTCCCTGGTGCTCGACGCCTTCAAGGCCAAAGGCCTGTCCAGCGATGCCCTGCTCGCCGGCAGCGGTATCTGTGCGGCGGATCTGAACCGGGCGGACACGCGCATCACGACCAACCAGGAGATGCAGGTCTGCGCCAACGCGGTCGCGCTCAAGCGTGATATCGGCCTGGAACTGGGCCGCAGAATGCACGTTTCATCCTACGGCATGCTCGGTTATGCCCTGCTCACCAGTGCCACCTTCGGTGACGCTTTGCGCCTGGCGATGCGCTATCCGGCGCTGTTGGGAACACTTTTCGAGTTGAGCCTGGAAGAGGACGATGAGCGCATCTGGTTCGTCGCCGCCGATTACCGGGAGAATCCGGCACTGGCGGTGTTCAACGCCGAGTTTTGCCTGGTGTCGTTGAAAGTCATCTGCGACGACCTCCTGGGGCACCCCCTGCCGTTGCTGGCGGCGCGCCTGGAACACCCGGCGCCAGACTATCAGGCGATCTACGCCGAGCACTTCGACTGCGCCCTGCACTTCGACGCGCGGGACAACGCATTCGCCTTCGACAAGCGCTGGCTGGACCACCCCCTGCCACTGGCGGACACCATCACCCATCAGGCCATGGCCGAGCGCTGCCGCAAGCAGAATCTCGAATTCACTGGACGGCAGGCGTGGCTGGGGCGGATCCGGCAGTTGCTGCGCGCACAGCTCAATGCCGCACCGGGCCTCGAAGGCCTGGCGCAGCAGATGAATTGCTCGGCGCGCACGTTACGTCGCCATCTCAAGGAGTTGGGGTGCAGCTATCAGGAACTGCTCGATGAGTTGCGCTTCGAACAGGCCAAACACATGTTGTGCGAAGACCAGATGCCGATCTACCGGATTGCTGAAGCGCTGGGCTTCAGCGAGACCGCCAGTTTTCGACATGCGTTCGTGCGCTGGAGTGGCGTAGCGCCAAGCCAGTTCCGCCCTTGATAAATCGTTTAGGGGCGAATTTCGGTCACATTTTTTGGCCATATTGATCCCCTTTTGGCCTTTCCTGCCGTTCTCCGAATTGCCCTGCGCGAGCAAGACTGTGTTCAACCGAATCAGCCTGCGGAGAACAAGAAATGCTGACCATCTACTCTGACGACCATCACCTGCACCACGGCCGCTGCGAACTGATCGACGGGCAACTCAAGCCCTGCTTTGAAATGCCCTCGCGTGCAGACCACGTGCTGCAACGCGTGCAGAACCAGAACCTCGGCCCCGTGCATGCGCCGAAAGATTTCGGCCTCGACCCCATCGCCCGTATCCACAGCCGCGACTACCTGGACTTCTTCAAGGGCGCCTGGACACGCTGGACTGAATTTAATACTGATGGCGACTTGCTGCCGTACACCTGGCCAGCGCGGACCTTGCGTGCAATCAAACCCACCAGTCTGCACGGCCAACTCGGCTACTACAGCTTCGACGGCGGCGCCCCGATTACCGCCGGCACCTGGCAGGCGGCCTACAGCGCAGCGCAAGTTGCACTCACCGCACAGGCCCAGATCCAGGCCGGTGCCCACAGTGCCTTTGCCCTTTGCCGCCCACCGGGGCACCACGCGGCCAGCGACTTGATGGGTGGGTACTGCTACCTCAACAACGCCGCCATTGCCGCCCAAGCCTTCCTCGACCAAGGCCATGGGAAAGTCGCAATCCTCGACGTCGACTACCACCACGGCAACGGCACCCAATCGATTTTCTACGAGCGCAGCGACGTACTGTTCACCTCGATCCACGGCCATCCGGAAGCCGAGTTTCCGTTCTTTCTCGGCTACGATGACGAGCTGGGTGAAGGCGCAGGCGAAGGCTTCAACTTCAACTACCCATTGCCCGCTGGCAGCGGCTGGGATGCCTGGAGCGCGGCGCTGGAACAAGCCTGCGAAGAAATCGAAACATACGGTGCCGACATCGTTGTGGTGTCCTTGGGTGTCGATACATTCAAGGACGACCCGATCTCTCAATTCAAGCTCGACAGCCCGGATTACCTGGCGATGGGCGAGCGCATCGCCAAGCTGGGGTTGCCGACCCTGTTCGTGATGGAAGGCGGTTATGCCGTGGAGGAAATCGGCATCAATGCGGTGAACGTTCTTGAAGGTTTCGAACGCGCTCAATGAGGAAACAATAACAATGAACAGACTCAAGCGTCTTATTGCGCCAGTGTTGTGCGCCACGGTGCTCGGCGGCGCAGCTCACGCCGAAGAGCGAACCTTGCGCGTCTACAACTGGTTCGACTACATCACCCCCAAGGCACTGGAAGACTTCAAGGCACAAAACACCCAGACCAGACTGGTCTACGACATCTTCGACACCAATGAAGCGCTCGAAGCCAAGTTGCTGACCGGTAACTCCGGCTACGATGTGGTGGTGCCGTCCAACGTGTTCCTCGCCAAGCAGATCGAGGCAGGCGTGTTCCAGCCGCTGGACCGCAGCAAACTGCCGAATTGGAGTCACCTTGATCCCAAGTTGATGAAACTGATCGAAGCTAACGACCCGGGCAACAAATTTGCGGTGCCCTACATGTACGGCACCATCCTGATCGGTTTCAACCCGGACAAAGTCAAGGCCGCCCTGGGTGACAAGGCGCCTGTCGACAGTTGGGACCTGATCTTCAAGGAAGAAAACATCAGTAAGCTCAAGCAATGCGGAGTCGCCCTGCTGGATTCGCCATCGGAGATCCTGCCACTGGCCCTGCAACACCTCGGCCTGGACCCAAACAGCAAGCAGCCAGCGGACTACGCCAAGGCTGAAGCTCTGCTGATGAAAATCCGGCCCTATGTCACCTACTTCCACTCCTCCAAGTACATGGCCGACATCGCCAACGGTGACATCTGCGTTGCCGTCGGCTACTCGGGCAGCTTCTCCCAGGCCGCCAACCGCGCCAAGGAAGCCAACAATGGTGTGAGCGTCGACATGCGCCTGCCCAGGGAAGGCGCACCGATCTGGTTCGATATGCTGGCTATTCCAAAGGGTGCGAAGAACTCCGAAGACGCTTACACCTTCATCAATTACCTGCTGCAACCGCAGGTGATTGCGCCGGTCAGCGACTTCGTCGGTTACCCCAACCCGAACAAGGACGCTACCGAACTGGTCGACCCGGCGATTCGCAACAACCCCAACCTGTACCCGACCGACTCGGCGATGGGCACGCTCTATACCCTGCAACCTCTTCCGCGCGATGCCGAACGGGCACGCACCCGTGCCTGGACCAAAATCAAGTCAGGCACCTGAGTAATCATTGAGCTGAACCTGTCGATGGCCTGTTACGCAAACTCAATGAGCCGGCACTGCGCAAGCTCTATCTGGACCTGGAACCCTTGGCGAATACCGCCTCGTAGCGGCTACGGGCGCCAAACCTTTTCCAGGCGGCCCAGTGCAGCGCGGATGGCTTGCTCTGGAACCGCCGCGAAACCCAGGACCAGTCCGGCCCGCTGGTCCAGGGGGGGTGAAGAGTCCGGCAACCAATAGCTGCTCAGCGGATTGATCTCCACATCGACGCTGGCGGCCTGCTCGACCAGCTCCTGCTCTCGGCGCGGCGAGTCGACCGCCACCGTCAGATGCAGCCCGGCGGCCACGCCGGGCAGGCTGCCGATACCGGCAATCGCCTGCGGCCAACCAGCCAGGAGGGTATTACGTCGGCTAAGAGCGGCGCGGCGCATACGGCGGATGTGCCGCTGGAAATGCCCGGCGGCCATGAACTCGGCCATGACCGCCTGGGTGCTGACCTCGGAATGTCGCACGTCCACAGCTCGACGCTGGGAAAACGCCTGCACCAGTGCCGGCGGCAACACCAGGTATCCCAGGCGCAGCGCCGGAAAGGCGACTTTGCCAAAGGTGCCGACGTACAAGACCCGGCCGTGGCGATCGAGTGCTGCCAGCGGTGCCAGGGGGGCGCCGCTGTAACGGTATTCTCCGTCATAGTCATCCTCGACGATCCAGCCTCCGTTGCGCTCTGCCCAGGCCAGCAACTCCAATCGCCGCGCCAGGCTCATCACCACCCCTGTGGGGTATTGATGAGAAGGCGTTACGTAGGCGAGGCGGCAATCGTCAAGGCTGGCCAGCTGGTTGCAATCAATACCCTCATTGTCCACCGCCACCCCATGCAACCGCGCACCGGCCACTGCGAACGCATGGCCCGCCGCCCGGTACCCCGGATTTTCCAGAGCCACCCCGTCCCCCGGATCCACCAGCAGCTGTGCACAAAGGCTAATTCCCTGTTGCGCACCACTGGTGATCACTATTTGCTCAGCGGTGCACTGCATTCCCCGAGAGCTACGCAAATACGCGGCAATCATCCCTCGCAATCGCGCATCGCCGGCCGGATCCCCGTAGCACAGCTGCTGCAAGTCCGGTTTACGCCAGAAAGCCGCGTTCAGCTTGGCCCATATCTCAAAAGGGAACAGGTCGAACGCCGGCACACCCACCCGAAATGCCCGAGGCGGCCCGCTGGGTGGTGTCGCTAAATGGTTCTTTTCGACCCGTTCCAAAGCACCATTGTGGATAACTTTACTGGATGAAATTACAGGTAATTCCTGCCAATTTGTGGATAAGGCTGTGGACAAGCCTGTTGAAAACCCTGTGGATACTTTTGTGGATAGTTTTTTGTCGAGCGAGTCCGCTTGGGGCAATTGCGCGACATAAGTCCCGTCTCCCACTCGCCCCTCGATAAACCCTTCGGCATACAGTTGATCGTACGCCCGCACCACGCTATTGCGGGAAATTGCCAGCGCCGACGCCAATTCGCGTGTTGCAGGCAATCGGGTGCCACTGGCCAGCCGTCCATCCAGCACGCGCAGTCGTAAAGCCTGGTAAAGCTGTCGACTCAAACCCTGGCGTCGGTCGAGTTCGATACCAGCCGGATTGAACGACAGGGAAAGCAGCGACTGGCTCATGGTAATGGACCTATGAAATTGGTCGTTAATGGCTCTTACAACAGACCAATAGCCTGCCTAGGATGCAGGCATTCGCCAAGGAATTTTTCCATGTACAACCCAAGCAGCTTTGCCATCCACGATTTGGACGAACTGCAGCAGCAGATACTCGCCACCCGCCTCGCCCTGGTCGTCACCCATGGCGAACAAGGCTTGCAAGCCAGTCACCTGCCCCTGTTGCTGCGCGGCGACGAAGGTCCCAATGGCACGCTCTACGGTCATTTCGCCAGGGCCAATCCACAGTGGAAGGAACTGCACAATGGTGCTGAAGCGATGGTGATATTTGCCGGTGCCGATGCCTATGTCAGCCCCGATTTTTACCCCAGCAAAGCCGAGCACGGCAAAGTCGTGCCCACCTGGAACTACATCGCCGTGCACGCGTACGGCACTGCCGAGGTGTTCAGCGATTCCGGGCGCCTGCTGGAGCTGGTCAGCAGCTTGACCGATCGTCATGAAGCGGCCCGCGCGCAGCCGTGGAAAGTGAGCGACGCTCCGGCCGACTACATTGACGGGATGCTCAAGGCCATCGTCGGCTTTGCCCTGCCAATCCAGCGCCTGGAGGGTAAACGCAAACTCGGCCAGAACCGTAGCCCCGCCGATTATGCCGGCGTGCGCGAGGGGCTCGGCGCCAGCCCCGATGCGCATGATCAGGCTCTCGCTCACTTGATGCGTTAAGGAACCAACATGAGTCAGCTCGACATCCGCCAGGTCACCGCCGACGATCACGCCGCCTGGCTACCCTTGTGGCAAGCCTATCTGGATTTTTACAACACCCAGCTGCCTGAAACGGTCAGCCGAAGCACCTGGGAGCGCATCCTCGATCCAGGCGAGCCGACCCACGCCGCGCTGGCCTGGGCGGATGGCCGAGCGGTGGGCATGGTGCATTTCATCTACCATCGATCAAACTGGAGCATCGAGAATTCCTGCTACCTGCAGGACCTGCTGGTGGCACCACACACCCGCGGCACGGGCGTCGGCCGCCAGTTGATCGAATTCGTCTACGCCACCGCCAAAAACGATGGCTGCTGCAAGGTCCACTGGTTGACTCACGAGACCAACGCCACCGCGATCCAGCTCTACGAGCGTATCGCCGAGCGGCCGGGTCTCATCCAGTTTCGTAAAGCCCTTTAAGGTTCAAGGAGAACAGCATGGCGACTTCACTCGCGGACTGGAAAGGCGTCCCGGCCCCCTCGGTTCAAACCATCGAAGGTCGGTTTATCCGCCTTGAGAAACTCGATCCGGCCCGTCACGCCGATGGCTTGTTCAAAGCCCTGCAAGGTCCGGGCGCCGATCCCAAGCTGTGGGATTACCTGCCTTACGGACCGTTTCCAGAGCGCAGCGTGTTCGACGATTGGTTGAACAATCATGCGGCCCACAGCGACCCCTGTTTTTTCAGCGTGATCGACCGCGCCAGCGGTGAGGTGCAGGGCATTCTCAGCCTGATGTCGATCGTTGCGGCCCAGGGCCGCATCGAGATCGGCCACGTAACCTTCGGCGCACCAATGCAACGCTCACCGAAAAGCACCGAAGCTGTGTATCTGCTGGCCAGGGAATCCTTTGCCTTGGGTTACCGCCGCCTGGAGTGGAAGTGCAACAACGGCAACGTTCGCTCCAAGTACGCGGCCGAGCGGCTGGGATTCAGCTTTGAAGGAGTGTTCCGCCAGCACATGGTGGTCAAGGGCCAGAACCGCGACACCGCCTGGTATTCGATCCTGGACTCGGAGTGGCCGGCCATCGGCGCGGGCTTCGAACGGTGGCTTTCGGATGAAAACCAGACGACTTCGGGTCAGTTGAAGACGCTGGCGCAGTGCCGGGCTTAGGGACTGATCGGCTTACCGGCGGTGGCGCGTGAGCCATCGCAATCGCCGGCAAGCCGGCTCCTACGGATTGGCGGCGCGGCGTAGTTCAACGCTCACTATCGCGCCGCAGCCGCACCACCCCCATTTTCATTCCAAAAGGTCTGAACACTGCATTCAGGGATTTCAACGTCTGATTCCCCTCACCATGCTCGATATGTACCAGCGTGCGCACCGAAATCTTGCACATTTTCGCAAACTGCGTCTGGTGCAGGCCCGTGACCTCCACGCGTAAACGGCGAACCGCCTCGCCGATTTCAAGAGTGCCTTGGGCAAGTGCCTCCCGGATGCTCTCAATGAGCTTTGTGCGCTCTGCAACCGTCATGCTCATTTCAAGTCCCACTCTATCAAACGGTGCTCCAGGCTTTTCAAGGCAATTCGCGGGTGATTCATCGTCGCGTCAGGCAAACCACTGGCACTTAGAATGTCGGGAAGTGCAGCCAGGCGTCGGGCATCCGCACGCAGGCGCTCGTAGATTTGCGATGCATCGCCGAGTGTGGCCAATGGGTCATTCGGATCGGCCAGTTCAGCCACGGCGCTACACACGCCACGCCAATCCACGTCACCCGCCCGTTCCAGTTCTTTTGGCCACTTGGTAGTACGTGTAACACCTTCATCGTCCATCACCATCGGTGCCAGATCGTAAATCGGTGCCAGTCGAAACGAATCAGTGCCACGGATAATCGCGGTGTTGCGACCATGGTTGTCTGAGTTACCGAGAATCTTATTGATCAAGTCGCGTCTCAGATAATCAGCGACCAAATCAGGGATTTCATCAACTTGTCCCGCGCCACGCCAAAGCTTCGCGAGCAGTCGAATCACTTCGATGTGATCCATGGCACTACCGGGTGTAGTGATATTTGCCAACGAATAGACCGATTCGACGGCAAGGCGCTCGATTCTCTGATCGGTCACTCGGCGATCAAAACGCTTCATCCACAGACTCGGCTTGGTGGCCTCTTCCAAAGCCAGGCTCTGCGCCTCAATTGTTTCTATCCCCAGATCCTGCAGCGCCTTGTAGTAGTGATACTCACTCCTGAGGATATCCTGGTCTGTTTTCGAGCCCTTATTGCGGGCGAACTTCACGAACCAGTGCTGGGTAACCTCGGCATCCTCAAGCACAGCATCGGGGTATAGAAGACCACTTTTATTTTGAGCCAGCAAAAGCTTTGGAGCCTCGCCTCCCGCCCCCGTCGCTCCACCAATCGCGGCACCTTGCTCATAGGCATATTCAAGAAACCGGTTATCACGGGCGATCACGTCCTGACGCTCGAAACCCATTGCCTCGCGCGGGTCTACTGCTTCAGCAGATTCTTTTATCCGCATATTGCCGATCGGTGCCGGCGTGCTTCGAGCAAGTAGATAAAGGGCAGCGTCGATATTTGCAGGCTTGTCTCGGCCGATGCGAGCCATTAGAAATCTTTTCGCCGCTCCTGCAGGTGCAATGTCATACACGAACGCCGGGGCATTGGAGCGCCATCCATCCCAATCCAGTGGAAGCCTGGCACTCACAGCTTTCGCGAAAGGTGTTCCGATGGATTCATAGTTGTCGGCCAGATAACTCTGTTCGTAACCGAAGCTGCAGCGGCTCTCAAAGCCTTTTTCAGGGCTGTCAAAGCTCAAGACCATGGCGTCGCGCCAGGTAGCGTCGATGTAGACCTGTAAGGTGAGGTTATACATGCCATCTTCACCTGCATTTAAATGCATATTTTGACGTTAATTGCGAAGCAAACACGCAATATAGTGCATTCAGACCTGTGAAGCACCCTTGAGAACTGCAGTATAATGCAGATAAAAGTTAAACTTTCAATAAAAAACGCAAAATAATGCAGATGCGAGACGCTTGTCGGCAACCGCCCAAACGACAGCCAAAAAAAAGGGGAGCACATGCCCCCCCGAGGTTTAAAGCGGTGTACCGAGGCTGTTAATCAGCCTTCGATCTCGATCAGGATTTCGCCCGGGTTCACCCGGTCGCCCTTGGCCACGTGAATGGCGGTAACTTTGCCGGCGATGGCGGCCTGGACTTCGGTTTCCATTTTCATCGCTTCGGTGATCAGCACGGCCTGGCCGGCTTTCACCACGTCGCCTTCCTTGACCAGCACGTCGACAATGTTGCCCGGCATGGTGGTGCTGACATGGCCAGGCGCCGTGGCTTGCTTGCGCTTGCTGCTGCCGCCGCTGACGAACTCATTGAGCGGTTCGAACACCACTTCTTCCGGCATGCCGTCGATGGACAGGTAGAAGTGACGCTTGCCTTCGGCCTTGACGCCGACACCGGTGATATCGACTCGGTAGGTTTCACCGTGAACGTCGATCACGAACTCGGTCGGCACGCCTTCGCCACCGGCCGAGGTCACGCCACCGGCCTCTGGAATCGGCAGCAACACCTCAGGCGTCAGGGTGCCGGCGGCACGCTCTTCGAGGAATTTGCGCCCGATGTCCGGGAACATGGCGTAGGTCAGCACGTCTTCTTCAGACTTGGCCACCGAGCCGATTTCAGCGCGCAGCTTGGTCATTTCCGGCTTGAGCAGATCAGCCGGGCGCACGTCGATCACTTCCTCGCTACCGATCGCCTGGCGACGCAGTTTTTCATTGACGGTGCCCGGCGCCTTGCCATAGCCACCTTGCAGGTAGAGCTTCACTTCATTGGTGATGGTCTTGTAGCGCTCGCCGGCCAGCACGTTGAAGAACGCCTGGGTGCCGACGATCTGCGAAGTCGGCGTCACCAGAGGCGGGAAACCGAGGTCCTCGCGAACACGCGGGATCTCGGCCAGCACTTCGGCCATGCGGTTGAGGGCGCCCTGCTCTTTCAACTGGTTGGCCAGGTTGGAAATCATCCCGCCCGGCACCTGGTTGACTTGCACACGGGTGTCGACGGCGGTGAACTCGCTTTCGAACTGGTGGTACTTCTTGCGCACGGCGTAGAAGTACAGGCCGATTTCCTGCAACAGTTCCAGGTTCAGGCCGGTGTCGTACTCGCTGCCTTTAAGGGCGGCGACCATCGACTCGGTGCCCGGGTGGCTGGTGCCGGAGGCGAAGCTGGAGATCGCGGTGTCGATGTGGTCGGCACCGTTCTCGATCGCCTTGAGCTGGCACATGGTGGCCAGGCCCGCGGTGTCGTGGGAGTGGATGAACACCGGCAGGGACTGCTCGGCTTTCAACGCACGGACCAGTTCGCCAGTGGCATAAGGGGTCAGCAGACCGGCCATGTCCTTGATCGCCACCGAGTCGCAACCCATGGCTTCCATCTGCTTGGCCTGGGCCACGAACGCATCGATGGTGTGCACGGGGCTGGTGGTGTAGGCGATGGTGCCCTGGGCATGCTTGCCGGCAGCCTTCACGGCTTCGATGGCCGTGCGCAGGTTACGTACGTCGTTCATCGCGTCGAAGATGCGGAAGACGTCGATGCCATTGACCGCAGCCTTGGCGACGAAGGCTTTGACCACATCGTCGCTGTAGTGGCGGTAGCCCAACAGGTTCTGGCCACGCAGGAGCATTTGCAGGCGAGTGTTAGGCAGCGCGGCGCGCAGTTGGCGCAGGCGCTCCCACGGGTCTTCTTTCAGGAAGCGTACGCAGGCGTCGAATGTCGCACCGCCCCAGCATTCCAGCGACCAGTAGCCGACCTTGTCGAGCTTGTCGCAGATCGGCAGCATGTCTTCAGTGCGCATGCGGGTCGCGAGCAGCGATTGGTGGGCGTCGCGCAGGATCGTGTCGGTGACGTGGATTTTCTTGCTCATTGTTATATTCCTCACAGGCCTGCGTGGGCGGCGATGGCGGCGGCGATGGCCAAAGCCAGCTCTTCGGGTTTGCGCTTGATCGAGTAGTTGGTCAGTTCAGGGTGGCTTTCAACGAAGCTGGTATTGAACTGGCCACTACGGAATTCCGGGTTACGCAGGATTTCCTGGTAGTACGCGGCGGTGGTCTTGACCCCTTGCAGACGCATGTCGTCGAGGGCACGCAAGCCACGGTCCATCGCTTCTTCCCAGGTCAACGCCCAGACCACCAGTTTGAGGCACATGGAGTCGTAGAACGGTGGAATGGTGTAGCCGGTATAGATTGCCGTGTCGGTACGCACGCCGGGACCGCCGGGTGCGTAGTAACGGGTGATCTTGCCAAAGCTCGGCAGAAAATTGTTTTTCGGGTCTTCGGCGTTGATCCGGAACTGCAGGGCAAAACCGCGGTGCTGGATGTCTTCCTGTTTCACCGAAAGCGGCAAGCCGGACGCAATGCGGATCTGCTCACGCACGATGTCGATGCCGGTGATTTCTTCGGTGATAGTGTGCTCCACCTGCACCCGGGTGTTCATTTCCATGAAGTACACCTCGCCCTCGGCGAGCAGGAACTCCACGGTACCGGCGTTTTCGTAACCCACGGCTTTGGCCGCACGTACGGACAGGTCACCGATGTAGGCGCGCTGTTCCGGGGTCAGTTGCGGGCTGGGGGCAATCTCGATGAGCTTCTGGTTGCGTCGCTGGATCGAGCAGTCGCGCTCGAACAGGTGCACGACATTGCCGAAACTGTCGCCGAGGATCTGCGCTTCGATGTGCTTCGGGTTGACGATGCATTTTTCCAGGAACACTTCTGCCGAACCGAAGGCCTTGGTGGCCTCGGAAATCACTCGCGGGAATGCCTGTTCAAGTTCGTCCCGACTGTCGCAACGTCGGATACCACGGCCACCGCCACCGGAGGTCGCCTTGAGCATCACCGGATAACCGATGCGGTCGCCTTCGATAAGCGCTTCCGCGATATCCGCGACGTTGCCTTCAGTACCGGGTGTGACCGGTACTCCGGCCTTGATCATGCTGCGGCGCGCTTCGGTCTTGTCGCCCATGCGCCGAATCACTTCAGCCGATGGACCGATGAACTTGATCCCGCGCTCGGCGCAGATGTCTGCCAGTTCGGCGTTTTCCGAAAGGAAACCGTAGCCGGGGTGCAGTGCATCGCAGCCGGTTTCTACCGCCAGGTTCACCAGCTTGCGCGCATTCAGGTAGCCGGCCAGAGGTTCGGCACCAATGCTGTGGGCTTCGTCTGCACGCTTCACGTGCAACGCGTGCCGATCGGCGTCGGAGTAGATCGCGACCGAGCGAATGCCCATCTCGGCGCAGGCACGTACGATTCGTACGGCAATCTCACCACGGTTGGCGATCAGGATCTTTTTTATCACTTGGAATTTCCCTTGAGCCGGTGGTACCCACAACCTGCTAGACCAGGTCGACGTGACCAAATGTTTCCATCTGGTCGCGAACCCACACTAGCGCTCACAAGGGATTAACAAAAATGAATAATTATTGGGTCAGGCATAAGTAAAGACTTATAGTCAGATTACCGGCCATGGTTCAGAGCGAAGAAAAAATGCGTAAGTCCTTGATGCGAATGACATTACGTCAACTTCAGATCTTCAATGAGGTGTGTGATCTACGGTCCTACAGCCGTGCAGCCGAGGAAATGTCGCTGACACAGCCAGCCGTCAGCCTGCAGATTCGGCAGATCGAAGAACTGATCGGGCAGCCCTTGTTTGATTATGTTGGCAAAAAACTCTACATGACCGAGGCCGCCGAAGCACTCCAGCGAGCCAGCCGGGACATTTTTGGCCGCCTGGAAAACCTCGACATGCAGCTGTCGGACATGCAGGGATCGCTGCAGGGACAGCTCAAGCTGGCAGTGGAATCCAGCGCCAAGTATTTCGTGCCGCATTTGTTTGCCGCCTTCAAGCGCCAACACCCCGAGGTCAATTTGCAGCTGACGGTGGTCAATCGCGGGCAGGTGATTCGGCGCCTGTCGGATAACCGCGATGACCTGGTGATCATGTCCATGGTGCCACAGGACATGGGGCTCGAATTCCTGCCTTTCCTGAACAACCCGATAGTCGCGGTGGCGCCGCCGGACCATCCGCTGTGCCATTTGGGACCGCTGCGCTTGCAGGATCTGGAACCTTATACCTTGCTGCTGCGCGAACCCGGCTCCGGTACTCGCCTGGCCTGCGAGGAGTACTTCAAGGAAAAGCGCGTGCACTTCAACCAGACTCAGGAAGTCTCGTCGGCCGAAGCCCAGCGCGAGTGTGTACTGGCAGGTTTGGGCGTGGCGCTGTTGACGCGTCATGCCCTGAACCTGGAACTGGCGACCGGCGGACTGATCGAGCTGCCAGTGGAAGAATTACCGCTGTACCGCAGCTGGTGCCTGGTGCAGGCCAAGGCGAAGCGCCTGTCACCGGTGGCTCACGCATTCCTTGCGTTTATCCGCAGCGAGCGGGTACAGATCAGCGCCCTGGTTGAGCGTTTCGACGGGAAGCTGCGGGCGCAGCCTGCCAGTAGTTGAGTTCGAGCTCGTCAGGAAAGCCGCCGATTTCAGCCAGCAGCTGGCGGCGCTCGCAGCGGTCTTCGATAGCGCGGCGAAACTCCATGCGGCGCTGGTCTTCCTGCTGACGACGGGTTCTGACGGCGCTGTTGCGTTCTTCGTAGGGCTGGGCCATTTCGAGTCTCCCAAGGCGATTACGGGAGTTTCAAGATAGGCGCGGGGGATGACGGTTTGGCGGCATGCGCGTTACAGGGGTGTGAACATTTACAGATCAAAAGATCGCAGTCTTCGGCAGCTCCTACAGGGTACGTGAATTCCCGCAGGAGCTACCGAAGGCTGCAATCCTTTGATCTTAATCGTCCAGCGCCTTCACCGACTTGGGCGACAACCGCAAGCTGCGCAAGCTGCGCTTCACGCTCTTGAGGTGGTTCACCAGGCTCGGGCCGCGCGCCATGGCCACGCCCATCGCCAACACATCGATCACCACCAAGTGGGCAATACGTGAAGTCAGCGGCGTGTAGATCTCGGTGTCTTCGTGCACATCGATCGCCAGGTTGACGGTCGACAACTCGGCGAGCGGGGTCTGGCTCGGGCACAGGGTGATCAGCGAAGCGCCGCTTTCACGCACCAGGTTAGCCGTGATCAGCAAATCCTTCGAGCGCCCGGATTGCGAAATGCAGATGGCTACATCGGAGGGTTTGAGGGTCACCGCCGACATGGCCTGCATGTGCGGGTCGGAATACGCCGCCGCCGTCAGCAACAAACGAAAGAATTTGTGCTGGGCATCTGCTGCCACTGCGCCCGACGCACCAAAGCCGTAGAACTCCACCCGCTGGGCCTGGGACATGAGTGTCACTGCGCGCTGCAACTCGATCGGGTCGAGCCGCTCGCGCACTTCCATCAGGGTATGCAGGGTGGTGTCGAAGATTTTCAGACTGTAGTCGGCGACCGAATCGTCTTCGTGAATCGCGAACTGTCCAAAACTCGCGCCCGCCGCCAGGCTCTGCGCCAGCTTGAGTTTCAGGTCCTGGAACCCGGAACAGCCGATGGCCCGGCAAAACCGCACGATGGTCGGTTCGCTGATGCCCACGCTGTGGGCCAGGTCTGCCATGGAACTGTGCATCACCGCCGCCGGGTCAAGCAGCACGTGGTCGGCGACCTTGAGCTCCGACTTGCGTAAGAGGTGGCGTGACTGGGCGATGTGTTGCAACAGATTCAAAGGTCTGGACTCTTTGTTATTGGCAGGCGCCGTGATGTAGCGAGCTTGTAGTTATACTACATGAATTGGCTTTTTGCCTGCTCAATCCGTAACCGAATCCCTCGTTTTCAGCAGAGCATGGCTGCATGTAGCGCCAATCACGCCTCCGCGGAATTACTTCGAGCCCTGCAACTGCAGAAGGCTCGCAAGCTGTTGCGCCTCAACGGGCTTGCTGATCAGGTAGCCCTGAACCTCATCACAATGTTCGCCTCGCAGGAACTCAAGTTGCTCGGGCCGCTCCACTCCCTCAGCCACCACTTTCAACGACAAGCCATGGGCCATGGCGATGATCGCGCGGGTGATCGCGGCATCCATCTGCCCCTCGCCCAGGCCGCGTATAAACGTCTGATCGATTTTCACGTAGTCCACCGGAATGCGCTTGAGGTAACTCAATGACGAATAGCCGGTGCCAAAGTCGTCGATCGCCAGTTTTACCCCCAGGTCCCGTAGCTGCTGGAACGTCGAAATGATGTGCTCGACGCTGTCCAGCAACTGACTTTCGGTCAGTTCAAGCTCAAGGTATTGCGGCGCCAGCCCGGTTTCTTCCAGCACCTGCCGAACCAGGCTGACCAACTTGCCCTGACGCAGCTGATGCACAGACAGATTGACCGACACACGAATCGGCTCGAGCCCCTGGCGCTGCCACTCGCACGCTTGCCAGCAGGCCTGACGCAGCACGAACTCGCCGATCGGACCGATCAATCCGGTTTCCTCGGCCAGGCCAATGAACTCTGCAGGCGACACCCTGCCCCTGTCGGGATGATCCCAGCGCACCAAGGCTTCGGCGGCATTCAGGCGCCCCGTGGCGAGGCAGAGCTTGGGTTGGTAGAACACTTTGAGCTGCTTCTCATCGATCGCTTTGCGCAGCTGGTTTTCCAGTTGCAATCGCTCCAGGGTGCTGGCCTGCAGGCTCTCGGTGTAGAACTGGAAATTATTGCCGCCCAAGTGTTTGGCATGCTGCATGGCCATGTTCGACTGGCTGACCAGCGCTGAGATTTCCCGGGCGTTGTCCGGCAGCATACTGATGCCCATCGACGCACTGACTACCAGCTCATGTCCGTCGATGTTCAAAGGCAAACGCAACTTGGCGGACACCCGTGTCGCCACCCGGGCCAGGCTGGAGAGGTTGGCGTAGCTGTCAAACAGCACGGCAAATTCGTCGCCGGACAAGCGTGCAATGGTATCGGCCTCGGGCAGTGCACTCACCAGCCTGCGAGCGATTTTCTGCAATAGCTCGTCGGCAATGTCATGGCCCAGGCTCTCGTTGAGCAACTTGAACCGGTCCAGATTGATATGCAGCAACGCCAGGCTGCGCCCGCCCTGACGCATCCGTTGATGAGCCTCACGCAGACGCTCGCGGAACAGCGAGCGGTTAGCCAGGCCCGTCAACTCGTCGTAATGGGTGAGAAACCGCATGCGTTCTTCGGATTCGCGCCTGGCCGAAAGATCAGCGAAGAAGCCTACAAGATGACTTACATTTCCCCGACTATCACGCACCGCACTTAGCTGCAACCACTGCGGATACAACTCACCATTTTTCCGCGTCTCCACCAGTTCGCCCTGCCAGCTGCCATGCTGCTCCAGTGCCTGGCGGATGGCGCTGTAGTGCCGGCGAGCGTCACGACTGCACGGCAGATCGACCACACTCAGTCCGAGCATGTCGTCGATCTCATAGCCGGTCACTCGGCAGAAGGCCTGATTAGCGGCGATCAGGGCGTAACTGGGATCGAAAATCACAATACCTTCACTGGCCGCTTCAAAGACCGTCGCAGCCAGTTGCTGTTGCGCTTCCTGGTGCTTGCTGACGCTGATGTTGCGCCGAGTCCCGACCATGCGCACCACCCGGCCATTTTCGCCGCGCTCCACCGCCCGTCCACGGTCCTCGATCCATACCCAGTGACCGTCACCGTGACGCACGCGATATTCGATCTGATAGTCCTCGCTGCGACCCTTCAGGTGTTCAACCAATGCGCGCTTGAGCGCCGGCACGTCCTCGGGGTGCAGGCGTGGCTTGAGATGGCGCAGCATGGCCGTCACTAACTCTGGCTCCAGTCCGAACAATTCCTGAAGCTGCGTGTGGTGGACTTCGTCCGTCTGCAGGTTCCAGTCCCACAACCCCAGCTCACTGGCTTTGAGCGCCAATGCCAGACGCGCCTCGCTTTTACTGAGGGCCTGGTTGGCCAGGTCGAGTTCGAGGCTGCGCTGGGCAACACGGCCTTCCAGCCCGGCCTGAATGGCCCGTAGTTCAGCTTCAGCGCAACTACGCTGCTCAACCTCCCTGGCCAGCTTCTTATTAAGTTGATCGCTGCTGGTTTGAGCCTGCTGCAGGTGCTCGATCAGTGCCTGATTCTGGAAGCGACGCAACAAGCCGCGATCGATCAGCCGGTTGACCTGCCAGGCAACCACGCTCAACGCCCCCAGCAAAATCAGGCCGAACCAGCCCCAGCCCTGGCCTTGCTCATCGCCGCCCCAGAACAGATAGGCGATCGCCGGCAATAGACAGGGCAACGTAAAGGAAAGAAACGCCGGGAGGCTGACGGCGTAGGCCACGCTCGCCGACAGCGCAGCGGCCCCGATCAGGCCAAATACCCAGGCTTGCTGGATGAAGGTGTCCGCCGGGACCAGCGCGATACCGGCACCCGCCAGGGTCAAGCCGGTCAGACCCGAGCCGAGCATGAACATGCGGCGCCAGACCGGATGCGCCTGACGGTTGGGGATCGCTGAGTCGAAAGCCGCGACCTGGATAACCCGCAACGCCACCAGTGAGAGCAACCACACCAGCCAGATGCTGACCAGAAAGTAGCGTTGCGGGCTCCAGAGCAGGCCGGCGCAGACCAGGCCATTGATCAGCATGAACAAAGTAGGCAGCAGCGATCCCTGGTAAAGCAGACGCGTGCGCTCCACCGCCATTTCCATGGCGTATTGTCTGCGGATAACCCGGGGCTCCACGGAGGGACCCGACAGGTCGATGCTGAAGGTCATAGGCAATATTCTTGTTCTTATAATGATGAGCTTGTGCCCGAATCGTCGACGGAGCATACACAAGCACGTGGCTGGACCAAACCGCCGCCCACTATAAAAAACATGAAATCTGCGGTTGCACTTGCCCCCTGAAAAGCCGCAGAGCAAGCCCCGCCAGCGCTTGCAGGCAGTGACTGACCGGTCGTCATCCGTGCGTCTTTCATCGGCTAATGCAAAGCTCGGTTTGCCCGGTGTGACGGCGCACCCTAGAATGCCCCGATGCGCGATGATCTCTCCCTTCTGCTGAACTCCCTCAACGATGCCCAACGCCAGGCCGTAGCTGCCTCCGTGGGTCGTCAGTTGGTCCTGGCCGGTGCTGGTTCCGGTAAAACCCGAGTGCTGGTGCACCGTATCGCCTGGTTGATCCAGGTCGAGAACGCCTCACCCCACTCGATCCTGTCGGTGACCTTTACCAACAAGGCCGCTGCCGAGATGCGTCATCGCATCGAGCAGCTGATGGGTATCAACCCGGCCGGCATGTGGGTAGGCACCTTCCACGGCCTGGCGCACCGCTTGTTGCGGGCGCATTGGCAGGAAGCCGGCCTGAGCCAGACCTTCCAGATTCTCGACAGCGACGACCAGCAGCGGCTGGTCAAGCGGGTGATCCGCGAGCTGGGGCTGGACGAACAACGCTGGCCAGCGCGCCAGGCGCAATGGTTCATCAACGGGCAAAAAGACGAAGGCCTGCGGCCACAACACATCCAGGCCAGTGGCGACCTGTTCCTGGCGACCATGCGCAGCATCTACGAAGCCTATGAGGCCGCTTGCCTGCGCGCAGGTGTCATCGATTTCTCCGAACTGTTGCTGCGCGCACTCGACCTGTGGCGTGATCACCCAGGCCTGCTGGCGCATTATCAAAAACGCTTCCGGCACATTCTGGTGGACGAATTCCAGGATACCAACGCCGTGCAGTACGCCTGGCTGCGCCTGCTGGGCAAGGGCGGCGACAGCCTGATGGTTGTAGGCGACGACGACCAGTCGATTTACGGCTGGCGCGGCGCGAAAATCGAAAACATTCATCAGTACTCCTCCGACTTCCCGGACTCGCAAACCATCCGACTGGAGCAGAACTACCGCTCCACGGCCGGCATCCTCAAAGCGGCCAATGCCCTGATCGCCAACAACACCGGGCGCCTGGGCAAAGAACTGTGGACGGACGGCGGCGATGGCGAGGCGATCAACCTGTACGCGGCTTTCAACGAGCACGATGAGGCGCGTTACGTTGTCGAAACCATCGAAAGCGCGCTGAAAACCGGACTGGCACGCAGCGATATCGCAATTCTGTATCGCTCCAACGCCCAATCTCGCGTTCTGGAAGAAGCCTTGCTGCGCGAACGCATCCCGTATCGCATCTATGGCGGCCAGCGCTTCTTCGAGCGTGCAGAAATCAAGAACGCCATGGCGTACTTGCGGTTACTGGAAGGTCGAGGCAACGACGCCGCCCTGGAACGGGTGATCAACGTGCCCGCCCGTGGGATCGGTGAGAAAACCGTCGAAGCGATCCGCGAGCATGCGCGCCATAGCGACGTCTCGATGTGGGAAGCCATGCGCCTGCTGGTGGCCAACAAGGGCCTTACCGGACGTGCTGCCGGCGCCTTGGGAGGCTTTATCGAGCTGATCGAGAACCTCGCCGCCAAATGCATGGAAATGCCGCTGCACCTGATGACCCAGACTGTTATCGAGCAGTCCGGGCTGATTGCCTACCACGAAGCGGAAAAAGGTGAAAAAGGCCAGGCACGGGTGGAAAACCTTGAGGAGCTGGTCAGCGCTGCCCGCAACTTCGAAAACACCGAGGAAGATGAGGACCTCACGCCGCTGGCTGCATTCCTCGGCCACGCCTCGCTGGAGGCCGGGGATACCCAGGCCGACGAACACGAAGACAGCATTCAGCTGATGACGTTGCACAGCGCCAAGGGCCTGGAATTCCCTTATGTGTTCCTGGTGGGCATGGAAGAAGGCCTGTTCCCGCACAAGATGAGCCTGGAAGAACCAGGACGCCTTGAAGAAGAACGGCGCCTGGCCTACGTCGGCATCACCCGGGCCATGCAGAACCTGGTGATGACCTACGCCGAAACCCGCCGCCTGTATGGCAGCGAGACCTACAACAAGGTGTCGCGGTTCGTACGTGAGATCCCGAAGGGTCTTATTCAGGAAGTACGCTTGTCGAACAGCGTCAGCCGGCCCTTCGGCGGCAACCAGTCGATGAGTGGCAGCAACCTGTTCAGTGGCAGTGAAATTCCGGAAACCGGCTTCAGCCTGGGTCAGACGGTGCGTCACTCAATCTTTGGCGACGGCGTGATCCTCAACTTCGAAGGCGCCGGCGCCCAGGCCCGGGTGCAGGTGAACTTCAGCGAAGGCAGCAAATGGCTGATGCTCGGCTACGCCAAGCTGGAAGCCGTCTAGGGACCTGCAAGCAGGTCTTGCAGGTGGGAGCGGCGGTGCGGCTCGCTCGCGAATACCGTGTATCAGCTGGCATCCATGCCAGGTACTAAACGGCTTTCGCGGGCAATCCCGCTCCTACAGGTTTTCATTTCTCTGTGAACCTATCCCTTTTTCCTACAGACAAAAGTACATAACCTTATTGCCTCGACGAAGCTGAACCGAACCTGTCAGGCAAAAGCCCGAAACACTCTGCCGCTAGCCAGTAACACTTCAGCTGTGCAACATGGCGCGCGTGCCTTCCACAAATGGGAATTCCCTTTATGAAACGTTTTCTTAGCATCGCCATGGCGTTGTGCATCGGCCTGACGATGAGCCTCGACGCCAACGCCAAGCGCTTTGGTGGCGGCAAGAGCTCCGGCGCTGCGCCGACTCACCAGACCAGCCAAATGGCTCCTTCTTCTGCTGCCGGTGGCGCTGCTGCCACTGCCGGCGCGGCCGGTGCCGCTGGCGCCGCTGCCAAAGCCGGCGGTGCGTCGCGCTGGCTCGGCCCTCTGGCCGGTATTGCTGCCGGTGGCCTGCTGGCCTCCATGTTCATGGGCGGCGGCTTCCAGGGGATGCAGATCTTCGACATCCTGATCATGGCGGTCATCGCCTTCCTGGTCTTCCGCTTCATCGCCGCTCGTCGTCGCAAGCAGCAGGAGCACCTGGCCCCGGCCGGCGCGCCAATGCAGCGTGAAGTGTTCGAGCACAAGCCTGCTGGCATGGGTTCGATCTTCGGCGGTGCAGCAGCGCCGGTTGCCGCACGTCCGGTGATCAATGCGCCAGCCTGGTTCAATGAAAACAATTTCATTGAAGCAGCTCGCAACCACTTCCAGTCCCTGCAGCAGCACTGGGACGCTAACGAAATGGACAAGATCGCCGAGTTCGTGACCCCGCAACTGCTGGAGTTCCTCAAGCGCGAGCGCGCTGATCTGGGCGACAGCTTCCAGTCCACCTACATTGATAACCTCAATGTGCAACTGGACGGCGTGGATGACCGTGCGGACAAAACCATCGCCACCCTGACCTTCAGCGGTCTGTCGAAGACCTCGCGCTTCGACCAGGGCGAAGTGTTCAGCGAAAGCTGGAACATGGAACGTCCACAAGGCGAGAACCAGCCTTGGCTGGTAGCCGGTATCCGCCAGAACGGCTGATCACCCGCTGCTTTAAAAAATGCTGTAATAAAAACCCCAGCCCCGGCTGGGGTTTTCTATTTCGCGGTTGCATCTATAGCAAGCTACTGTATAAACCGCCCCAACCAAACCGCGCCAACAGCAAGAGGATCCCGGACGTGGAAGAAATCATCGAACAACTGCGTGAAGCCAACGAACCGGTACCAGTCCCCTTGGAACTGCCTGACGAAGACATGCTGGTAGAGATCGAAGAGCAACTGTTCATCGACATTCCATTCGTCTTCAGAGAATTTTTGCTGACCGTCAGCGATGTGGTCTACGGCAGCCTGGAGCCGGTGACGGTTACCGACCCGCAGTCCCACACCTACCTTCCGGACGTGGCGGCCAATGCCTGGGATGCGGGCGTCGATCGCAGCCTGATCCCGATCTGCCAGGACGGCGACGACTACTACTGCGTCGAAGAAGACGGCACCGTGGTGCTTTGGCAAGCCGAAGAAGAGTTGATTGCCGAAGAAACCTGGGAATCGGTATGGCACTGGGCCCGAGACGTCTGGCTGGAAAGCTGAGCCTCGCAGTATTCTGCAGCCATCAGCCCGCGCAGCGGCCCGCTGGCTGCAGGTTCAATCAATGGCCTGACGATTCCTTGTGATTGTCCAGGGTCTCCAGCAGGGCCACCTGCATCCGCGTGTGAACGCGAATGAACCAGCGCCACAATACGGCAGCCACAGCGGCCGCCACTACGACGATCAACACCAGCAGCTTGTTAGTTGGCAAAATACTCGCCGACAAGGCCGCCAGCAGCAGGAAAATCACCAGCAGCGACAGGATCGGAATCACTTCAGCGATCACCCGTCGTACCCGCTGCGTATGACGCCCCGCCATCTCCGGCTTGACGCCCATTTCCGCCAGCAGCATCGACAGCGCCTTGAGCTTGCGGTAGGCAGCGATCAGAAATGGCAGCGACAGGATCAACGCCACACCCCAAATCAACGCCTTCTGCCAGCTCGGATCACTGATCCAGTCCTGCACGTAGGCAGACATGCGCTCGGCGAAAAATGCCCCCGAGAAGAAAATCGCAATCACCAGCGCCAGGTTGACGCCGACCTGCAACAGAATCCGCCGGATCATCGACGCCAGCAGCGCACCCTCGCCTTGGGGCTGGATGCTGCGCAACCATTCGCCATACATGCCCAATACCCGGCCCAGTCGCTGAGGCATCACCGCTGCCAGCTTGATCGACAGGGGGTCCGCCGCGCGGATCAGATACGGCGTCAGCAGCGTGGTGATGACCGACACGGCAACGGCCACCGGATACAGAAAATTACTGGTCACCTGCAACGTCATGCCCAGCGCTGCAATGATGAAGGAGAACTCGCCAATCTGCGAAAGCCCCATGCCAACCCGCAGTGAAGTGCGTCCGTCATTGCCTGCGATAAACGCGCCCAAGCCGCAGGACAGCATCTTGCCCAGCACCACCGCAACAGTGATCACCGCGATGGGCCAGGCATATTGCAGCAGGATCATCGGATCGAGCATCAACCCGATGGCGACAAAGAATATTGCGCTGAACAAATCACGCACCGGTTCAATCAGGCGCTCAATCTTCAGCAGTTGCCGCGATTCCGCCATGATCGCGCCAATCAGGAACGCTCCCAGCACCATGCTGTACTCGAGCTTGACCACCAGCAGGCAGAAGCCGAAGCAAAGCCCCAGCACGGTGATCAAGAGCATTTCGTTGCTTTCGAATTTGGCCACGTAAGCCAGCAGGCGCGGCACCAGCAGAATGCCGATCACCAACGCGACAATCATGAACAGCGACAGCTTGCCGACCGTAGAAAAGACTTCCCCGGAGCTCACGGTACCGCTCACCGCGATGCTCGACAGCAAGGCGATAATCCCGATGCCGAGGATGTCCTCGACGATCAACACGCCAAAGATCAACTGTGCAAAGCGCTCGTTCTTCATCTTCAAGTCGTTCAGCGCCTTGACGATGATAGTGGTCGAGGAAATCGCCAGGATCGCGCCAAGGAACAGCGAATCCATGGTGTTCCAGTCGAACCAGCGGCCGATTTCATAGCCGATCCAGATCATCAGCACGATTTCCAGGAACGCTGCGATAAACGCTGTGGCGCCGACCTTGAACAGCTTGCGCAGGCTGAACTCCAGGCCCAGGCAGAACATCAGGAAGATCACACCGAGTTCGGCCAGGGTCTTGATGGTTTCTTCATCGTGGATAAGGCCGAACGGCGGGGTGTGCGGGCCAATGATGAAGCCGGCAACGATGTAGCCCAGGACCACAGGTTGTTTAAGCCTGTGGAACAACACCGTGACCACCCCGGCGACCAACATGATCACTGCCAGATCCTGGATAAAACTGATCGCATGCATGGTGTGGGGCTCCTTGGGGTCGACTTTTGGAGCGTAACACCGCGACTTCCGCCAGAAAGGCGGTGCAATATATGGAAACAGATCGGCCAGGGCGTGACGGCAGCCACCCGCCCGGCGTCCCGATAACTGTTGGTTTGAAAAAAGCTGACAAGGCACCCGCAGAGGTGCGCCCCCAATAACCTGCCTTGAACCGTGAGCACTCTATGGAACCCGGAAACGCCCAACTGTCGATGACGGTATTGATGACCCCCGACATGGCCAACTTCTCTGGCAATGTTCACGGCGGCACTCTGCTCAAGTACCTCGACGAAGTCGCGTATGCCTGCGCCAGCCGTTATGCCGGCCGCTATGTGGTGACCTTGTCGGTGGACCAGGTGATCTTTCGCGAACCCATTCACGTCGGCGAGCTGGTGACCTTCCTGGCCTCGGTGAACTACACCGGCAACACGTCGATGGAAGTCGGGATCAAGGTCGTAACCGAGAACATTCGTGAACGCTCGGTGCGGCATACCAACAGCTGTTTCTTCACCATGGTGGCGGTAGATGACGACCGCAAGCCGGCCTCCGTTCCACCGCTGCAACCACAGAACAGCGAAGACAAACGCCGATATGTGCAGGCCCAGCAACGCCGGCAGATTCGTCAGGAGCTGGAAAAGCGTTATCAGGAGATAAAGGGCGACGCCTGAGGTCTGGTTCCGACCTTAGATAGCTTTCGCGGGCAAGCCCGCTCCCACAGAGATTGTCAGTGGACACAATATTTGTGCACCCGGCAGATTTCCTGTGGGAGCGGGCTTGCCCGCGAATGGGTTCAACGCAAAATCAGAGGCTGATCGCAGTCGCCTCAAACCGCACCCGCGGATGCGCAATGCGGTCCTGAGCACGTACCAATTCCAACTCATAGCTGGCACACGCCTGGGTCTCCAGCAGCACCTCATGCACCGCCGACGCCGCGAATTCGAACGCCGCCACAAGGCTGTCCCCCAACAGCACTCGTGCCAGGAACAACCCTGAAGTCAGGTCGCCCACGCCCACCGGCTGCCGCGGGAACGCTAACAGCGGACGGCGCAAATGCCAGCTGTTCTCGGCTGTGACCAGCAGCATCTCGAACACATCCGCCGATTTCCCGGGGTAGTCCAGGTGCTTGACCAACACTGCCTTGGGGCCACGGGCCAGCAGTGCTCGCGCCATGGCCAGGCAGTCGAACAGCGATTGCGGGCGGCGCCCTGAAAAGCTGTCCAGCTCCAACTGGTTCGGGCACATGAAGTCGGCCACGGCTGCCGCTTCTTCCAGAAGGAAATCGCTGACCTCCTGCGGCACACTGCAGCCCTTCTCCGGGTGACCCATCACCGGGTCGCACAGGTATAACGCCTTGGGATTCATCGACTTGATCCGCGCCACACCGGTCAGGATCGCCCGTCCCTGGGCCGCACTGCCCAGGTACCCGGAGAGCACCGCATCACAATTGCCCAGCTCACCGATCGCCGCGATGCCTTCCACCAACGCCGGAATCTGCTGCGGCGACAAGACTTCCCCGGCCCATTGGCCGTACTGGGTGTGGTTGGAGAACTGCACAGTGTTAAGCGGCCATACGTTTACCCCGACCCGCTGCATCGGGAAAACCGCGGCGCTATTGCCAGCATGGCCGAATACCACGTGGGACTGGATGGCGAGCAGATGGGGTGTACGTTTCATGCGCTGAGTTTCCGTCAAACGAAATTCGAGCCGCGCAGTATGCGACTAAACGCAGCCTGTACGACAGACCGGGGACACAGTTAAGCTGACACTATCTTGTTGGAGCACCCTGTTGATGCTGACCCTCGGAAATATCTTCGTGCTGATGCTGCTGGCCACCGCTGGCGCGTGGCTGTGGCATAACCATGGTTTGCGCGAACGCGCACTTGAGCGGGTCAAGCAGCACTGCGCCAAGCTGGGTATCGAGTTGCTGGACGGCAATGTCGCGCTGAAAAAAATTGGCTTCATGAAGGATGCCAACGACCGCCGGCGCCTGGCCCGTGTGTATAACTTTGAATTCACCGTAACCGGCGAAAGCCGTCATAACGGCACGATCACCCAATTCGGCGCACACAGCGCGCAGATCGAACTGGCGCCCTACCCGATGCCGTTCGATGAATCACCGGCGGTGGTCGACATCGTCAAACCCCGCGCTGAAGTGATCGAGCTGAGCCAATGGCGCCAGGATCACAACAAGTGGAGACCTTAGAGCAGGCAATCAGCCAACGTCTCTTGTAGCGTCACCACATCCCCTGGGGCATCAAAGATCAACTCGATGCGCGAATCCAGGCGCCACTCACTGGGCCGCCATTGCAGCGGCGAGTTATCCAGCGCATTGGCGGACACCCAACCTGCATCGCTGTGAATGACCAGCTTTGCCCGCCGCCACACCATGCCCTCAAGCCATCGACTGACGTGGGCCAATTGGAACGTCTGGCTCGGGTGCCAGCGCCAGCCAACGCTCCAGCTGCCCTGCTGTTCCTGACAGAGACAAATCGGCGTTGCAGGGTCAGTCCATAGTGCCGGCAGCTGTCCCAGCCCCTTGTGCGCGATGAAGTTATCCACAGCCCCCACAGCGCGAGCATCGAGCCCGGGTAGTGCGCTTAGCGGCAGTGCTGCCTGCCGGGTCCAGTGCAGTGGGCGCGCTGGCAGGCTGGCGGCGATGCGCTGGCGATCTGCTTCATTAAGCTGTTCCGACTTGTTCAGCAACAACAAGCCGGCGCTGCCTAGCGCCTCCTGTTGCGCCTGTGGCAAGGTTTTGCCAAGGGCTAGTGCCTGGGCATCCAGGACCAGTACACACGGCTGTACAGCCAGTACACCCAGCCAGGGCCCCTCGTTCAGTTGCCTGAGCAATTGCGCCGGATGACCCAACCCGGACGGCTCGATAAACAGCCGATCGGGCCGTGCCTTGCGCAGCAGACGTCCCAGCCCTATCTGAAAAGGCGCACCGTTTACGCAGCACAAACATCCCCCGGCCACTTCACCCAGTGCGATACCATCGGCGTCGCTGGTTAACAGCGCTGCATCCAGGCCGATCTGGCCGAACTCATTGATCAGCACTGCCCAACGTTCGTTCTGGGGCCGCTGCTCAAGCAAATGCCTGATCAGGCTGGTCTTGCCAGCACCCAAGGGGCCGGCAATGATGTGGGTCGGGATGTTCTGCAACATGATTGACGGATTCTAAGGGGTAGAAGATGCGGTTGACGGGATTGTCGTTGCTCCTGGCGCTGACCTCGGGCGAGGTACTGGCGCAGGCCTGCGTGGTTCACAGTACCGCCGAGCGACTGGATGTGAAAGTGTGCCAGCAGAACCGCAACATACCGGAAAAACTCTTCGCCGATGGTTTTTGCCAGCCCAACCTGCCCGGGCAGAAGGTCGACGTGCAGTATGTGAACGAATGCCCTGCCGGAGCGTTTGGCGTCTGCAGCAACGCCCAGGTCGCCAATATGCCGTACCGGCAGGATATTCACTATTACGGTGTGGTGACCGATCAGGCGTACCTCAAGCCCTATTGCGAGGCACAAAGCCAGGGCAACTGGCTCAAGCCTTGAGCCTCAGGAGACTTCCTCGTACCACGGTCCGAACGGGTCCGTCAGCTGTTGCCAGCCCGACACACCCAATGCCATTTCTGTTTCAGTGAGCAAGCAGTCGTCCAGCTCGCCGGTGAGTTTTGCGAAGTCGATATTCTGGCCGATGAACACCAGCTCCTGGCGGCAATCGCCGGTGTCGACAGCCCAGTTTTTTCGGATTGCAGCGATGCTTTCGTCGTCCTGTGGCCACTGCTCCTGTGGCACAAAACGCCACCAGCGCCCAGCATATCCATGGCGCATCAAGCCGCCCGCCTGAGACCAGCTACCCGCGTCCATGTGCTTGCTGGCGAGCCAGAAAAATCCCTTGGAACGCAGCAATTTGCCATTTTCCCAGGAGCCGTTGATGAAATCGAAAAAACGCCGGGGATGAAAAGGTTTACGCGCCCGATAGGCGGTGGAAGCGATGCCATACTCCTCAGTCTCCGGCAGGTGCTCACCGCGTAGCTCTCGCAGCCAGCCAGGGGCCTGGGCGGCCTTGTCGAAATCGAAACGACCCGTATCCAGGATTCTGCCCAAGGCAACTTCGCCCATGACCATTGGAATGATCTCTGCCTGGGCGTTAAGCCGCGCAAGAATAGCCATTAACTCCAGGCGCTCGCTGCTGCTGATCAGATCGACCTTGCTGATCAGAATGACGTCGGCAAATTCAATCTGCTCGATCAACAAGTCGGTAATGGATCGCTCGTCACCCTCACCCAGGGTTTCACCCCTTGATGCGAGGCTGTCTGCGGCCTGGTAGTCGAGCAGAAAGTTCACCCCATCAACTACCGTGACCATGGTATCGAGCCGCGCCAGATCGGCCAGGCTCTGTCCTTGTTCGTCGCGGAAGGTGAATGTTTCAGCCACCGGCAATGGTTCGGATATTCCCGTCGACTCGATCAGCAGGTAATCGAAACGACCGTCCCTGGCGAGCTTGCTCACCTCCTCCAGAAGATCTTCGCGCAGCGTGCAGCAAATGCAGCCGTTGCTCATTTCCACGAGCTTCTCTTCAGCGCGGTTCAGGCTGACGTCACGCTGAACCTCACTGCCATCAATGTTGATTTCGCTCATGTCATTGACGATCACGGCCACCCGCAGATTTTCGCGATTTCGCAGCACATGGTTGAGCAGCGTGCTTTTGCCCGCGCCTAAAAAGCCAGACAGCACGGTGACGGGTAGACGGTGGGGCATGCGAAATTCCTCGTAGGCATTGCACGCTCTTGTGAGAAAAGGCGTGGTATATTTAATATGTAATAACATAACATATAATATCTACCTCTACGATGGAACTGCCTCATGAACGCGCTGCCGTTGCCGGATATCGCCACCCAGGCCTCCCACCAAACACTGCCGCTGGATTGGGTCGGCATGCGCGGGATTGCCATTCCCATCGTGCTCAACGGCCAGCATTGCTCGGCAAAAGCCGATGCAGGGGTCAGCCTGGACGATGGCGACGCACGTGGCATCCACATGTCACGCCTGTACCTGGCATTAGAATCGCTTGAGCAACAGGCGCTGACGCCTGCGCGCTTGAGCCAGGTACTGCAGTACTTTCTGCGGACTCACCAGGGACTTTCAAACAGTGCCTACCTCAACATCCACTTTGAGCTGCTGTTAAAAAGACCGGCACTGATCACCCAATTATCCGGCTGGCGGTCATACCCGGTGAGTGTTCAAGCGCGCCTGGAAAATGGAATGTTCCACGTGGAACTAACTGTCGAAGTCATCTACTCGTCGACCTGCCCCTGTTCAGCCGCACTTTCGCGGCAGCTGATCCAGAAGCAATTCATTGATGATTTCGCCAACAGGACTCTGCAGCATGCCGAGGTGCTTGTGTGGTTGGGTGGCGCAAATGGAATTGTTGCGACACCTCACAGCCAGCGCAGCAGCGCACAACTGCAAGTACGGATAATTCCAGATGGGTTGGAGTTACCACTGTTAAAAATAATAGATGTAGCAGAAATGGCGTTAGGCACCGCAGTACAAACAGCGGTTAAGCGCGCCGACGAACAAGCTTTCGCGTTGGCAAATGGACAGAACCTGATGTTCTGCGAAGACGCCGCGCGACGTCTGCACTTTGCCCTCAAACACTGCGATGAAATCGACGGGTTTCAACTACGCGTGGTGCATGCAGAGAGCCTGCATGCCCACGACGCGGTGGCACAGAGCCAATGGAAGCGGGATCAGGCTCGAGGCTTGACCGTACCGCAATCCTGACCCAGCCACACGGCTCGAGTATCGAGGCTACCCTTCTGCTGAATACCGGTGGCGTTGAATGTACCGTTGACCTTGGTAGTGAACTCACGATCGCTGAGGAAAGTGGCCACGCCGGTACCTTGGGCCTTCGGGCAACTGAACCGGAATTTCCACTGGTTGCCGGTACGCTCGGTGATTTCCTGCTTGCAACCCGACTGAGGATCCGTCAGGGGGATATTGTCGGTCTTTACCTGTTCCGGAGTCAGGCAGGCGCGAATGCCCTTGCCACCCATGGTGATGCCTTGCTTCTCCAGTTGAGCGCGTTGCTCAGGCGTCATCTGGCTCTGGATCTGCCCGAGAATCAGTTGCAGATCCGGGAGGACCTGGTTGTCGACCTTCATGTTGCTCGAAGTCAATTCCCACAAACCTGGCTGAAGCATCTGCGCCTGAGCGGCCACAGGAAGTGCCAAACCAAATGCCATGGCCAAACCCAGCAGACGAACGTTCATCGTGTAACTCCTGATCAGTAGTGGCCGTTAGACGTCAGCCACAGGCATCGGTTCATGGGCCAATTAATTAGCGACATTCTGCACGGAACATGGTCTGTTAAGCATTGATTATTCAGGAGCAAGGTTGCCCCATGGATTACTTTGGACCGCATATCTTCGGCTACATGATTGCACTGCTCCATACGCTCGGCTCGATCGCGGCCATTAATGCAGTGCTCACCGTAAGGACGGCCCAAGGCTCGATCGCCTGGGCCCTGTCGTTGGTGTTTATCCCATACTTCACCCTCATCCCCTACCTGGTGTTCGGCCGCAGTACGTTTGATGGATATATCAAGGCTCGCCGTCAGGCCAACGAGGAAATGCGCAAAGCGATCTCCGAGCTTAATTGGCGACCCTGGGTAGAGGAAGCGCTGGCCGCGCGCGCATCCAGCGCCTACGCGTCCCTGCGAGCGATGCCTAAACTGGGACGAATGCCGTGCCTGGCGAACAATGAAGTGCGCCTGCTGATCAATGGGAACGCCACCTTCGAAGCTATTTTCGCGGCAATAAGCTCCGCCAAAGAAGCGGTGCTGATCCAGTTTTTTATCATTCACGATGACCGCCTCGGCCAACGTCTGCAAAGCCTGCTGCTGCAAAAAGCCGCCGAAGGGGTGGCGGTTTATCTGTTGTATGACCGCATTGGCAGCCACTCCCTGCCCCACAGTTTTGTCCAGCCGTTGCGCGATGCTGGTGTTGAGGTCAAGGCGTTCGCCACTCGCAGCGGTTGGCTAAATCGCTTTCAGGTGAACTTCCGCAACCATCGAAAAATTGTGGTGGTCGATGGTGTGCTGGGCTTTGTCGGTGGCCACAATGTCGGCGACGAGTACATGGGCGAAAAACCACCGCTGGCACCCTGGCGTGATACCCACGTTGAAGTACGCGGCCCAGTCGTTGCCTGCATGCAGGAGTCGTTTGCCGAAGACTGGTTCTGGGCGGCGCGCTCGCTGCCCCCGCTGATACTGCCTGACGTCTATCCGGATGACGGAGTGCTGTGCCAATTACTCGCCAGCGGCCCGGCAGATGCCTATGAAACCTGCTCACTGTTTTTCGTTGAGGCGATCCACGCAGCCACGCAGCGGGTCTGGATCACCAGCCCGTATTTCATTCCTGACGAAGCTGTTTTCGCCGCCCTGCGTCTGGCTGTGTTGCGCGGAGTGGACGTGCGCCTGCTGTTGCCATCGCGCCCGGACCACCGCATCGTCTATGCCGCGTCCAGCCTTTACGCTTTCGAAGCGGTCCGGGCCGGTGTTCGGGTGTTCCGCTACGAGCCTGGTTTTCTGCACCAGAAGGTGGTGCTGATAGATAGCGAGATCAGCGCGATCGGCAGCGCGAACCTCGACAACCGTTCGTTCCGGTTGAATTTCGAAGTGATGCTGCTGACAGTCGACAGTGCTTTCGCCGGGGAGGTGGAGCAGATGCTGAACGCCGATTTCGCCCTGGCCCATGAAATAGCCAAGGAGGAAAGCCGGGAGACCCATCGCCTGCAACAGATCGGCATGCGGATAGCCCGGCTTATTTCGCCAATTCTTTAAGGCGTATAGATGTCGTCGCGGGTCCATGGCAGTTCATGGCTGCCATCGGGATGGGCTTTGACGGCAAGTATCTGGTGCAGGTTGATCCAGCCCCTGGCAAATGCGTAGGCACAGCCGGCCAGATACAGCCGCCAGATCCGCAAAGCCTGCTCTGGCACCTCCTTCGCGGCGGCCTCCAGATTGTCTTCCAGGCGCTCGCTCCAGTGGTCCAGCGTGCGCGCATAGTGCAGGCGCAAGCTCTCGACGTCGACAATCTCAAGGCCCACTTCACTGATCTCGGCCGAGATCATGGACAGGTGCGGCAACTCGCCATTGGGAAACACGTACTTGCCGATGAAGTCACCGGCACCGCGTCCAACCGGACGCCCATCGGTATGTTTAGCGGTAATGCCATGGTTCATCACCAGGCCGCCCTCTTTTACCGCGCCAAAAAGCGTCTTGCAGTACTCCGGGAGATTAGCGTGCCCGACGTGCTCGAACATACCGACACTGACCACCTTATCGAAGCGACCATCCTGAGGCAGGTCGCGGTAGTCGAGCAGTTGCAGTTCTACCAGGTCGTCCAGCCCCTCGGCGGTGACTCGCTCCCTGGCCAGCGCCAGTTGTTCCTTGCTCAGCGTGATTCCGAAAACTTTCGCGCCGAATTCCCGCGCGGCATACCGCGCAAGCCCGCCCCAGCCGCAACCCACGTCGAGTAAATACTCACCGGATTGCAGTCGCAGCTTGCGGCAAAGGTGACGAAATTTTGCTTGTTGTGCCTGCTCCAGGGATTCACTGCCGGTCTCGAAATAGGCGCAGGAGTACGCCATGTCACTGTCGAGCCAGAGCTGGTAGAAGGCGTTGGAAAGATCGTAGTGATAAGAAATGGCCTTGGCGTCGGTTTCCTTGTCATGCACGGTGCGCACAAATTGACCGGCATCGTCCTCATCAATCAAGGCCTGGCTCCATTGATCGCAGACGCGAATGACGTCGGTAATTGAACCTTCCAGCTCAAGTTTGCCTTCGACATACGCTGCTCCCAACGCATCCAGACTCGGACGGGTGAACTGGGAAACCATCTGTGGGTCCTTGACCACAATCGTGACACTAGGCGCCGGCCCCAGATTGAATTCATGGCCATCCCAAAGTCTCAAGCGAAGCGGTAACTGCAGATTCTGTAAGGCCGGTGGAATACGCGCGAGCATGGAGAATCCCCCTTGTTTCAGACGTCTGATGAGAGGTTAGACCATCCTGGAAAAATAGCTGGCTATCGATTTAACGGGCTTTCCAGGGATCTTCAGGTCAAAAAAACACCAGAACCTGCACCCTCCTCCCAGATGACTCCCGAAAACTGCTGGAGTTCTGAAAATTATAATTGCCCTACCGAGGGCGCACGAGACATATTATGTTCATAATATTAACTCCGGACTACTTTTAATTTCCGATGGCCTTCCATCCAGGAGAACAGCATGAGCACCTACGACATCGTGATACTGGGCGGCGGCCCTGGCGGCTACAACGCAGCAATCCGGGCCGGCCAATTGGGCCTGAAGGCCGCCTGCGTCGAAGGTCGCACCACGCTGGGAGGCACTTGCCTGAACGTTGGTTGCATGCCGTCCAAAGCGTTGTTGCATGCCTCGGAGCTCTACGAAGCGGCCAGCGGGGCGGAATTTGCCAACCTGGGCATCGAGGTCAAACCGGTGCTGAACCTGGCGCAGATGATGAAGCAGAAAGACGAAAGCGTTAGGGGCCTGACCAAAGGCATCGAGTTCCTGTTTCGCAAGAACAAGGTCGACTGGATCAAGGGTTGGGGCCACATCGATGGCCCGGGCAAAGTCACGGTAACCGACAGTGAAGGCGGCAAGACCGAGCTCGGCGCCAAGGACATCATCATCGCCACCGGCAGCGAACCCATGCCCCTTCCCGGCGTCAGCATCGACAATCAACGAATCCTCGACTCCACTGGCGCGCTGTCACTGGCTGAAGTGCCCAAGCATCTGGTGGTGATCGGCGCTGGGGTAATAGGTCTGGAATTGGGTTCGGTGTGGCGGCGCCTGGGAGCGCAAGTCACGGTAGTGGAATTTCTCGACCGCATCTGTCCAGGCGTTGATGCAGAGGCAGGTAAAACACTGCAGCGTTCGTTGAGCAAACAGGGGATCAGCTTCAAGTTGAGCTCTAAAGTCACCAGCGCCACCTCGTCCGCAACCGGAGTGCAGCTAAGCGTTGAGCCCGCTGCGGGAGGTACCGCCGAGCTGCTGGAGGCCGACTACGTCTTGGTGTCAATCGGCCGTCGGCCTTACACCGAGGGCCTGGGGCTGGAGAACGTGGGCCTGACGACGGACAAGCGGGGGATGCTCGCCAACAAAAGGCATCGCACCGAAGCCGCTGGAGTCTGGGTGATTGGCGACGTGACTTCCGGGCCGATGCTGGCGCATAAAGCCGAAGACGAAGCCATGGCCTGCGTGGAACAAATCGCCGGTAAAGCGGGCGAGGTCAATTACGACCTGATCCCCAACGTGATCTACACCCGACCGGAACTGGCCAGCGTCGGCAAGACCGAAGAGCAGCTCAAGGCTGAAGGTCGGGGGTATAAGGTCGGGAAGTTTCCCTTTACCGCCAACAGTCGCGCGAAGATCAACCATGAAACCGAAGGTTTCGCGAAAGTACTGGCTGATGAGCGCACCGACGAAATTCTGGGCGTGCACCTCGTGGGCCCCAGTGTCAGCGAGATGATCGGCGAATATTGCGTGGCCATGGAGTTCAGCGCTTCAGCCGAAGACATTGCACTGACCTGCCATCCCCACCCTACCCGCTCCGAGGCGCTGCGTCAGGCGGCGATGAATGTGGAGGGGATGGCAACGCAGATGTAGCCGATGCTAGAGCGGCAGGTGCTCCAGGGGCAACGCGCCTGGAGCCTTTACGGTGTTGATGGCAAAGTTGCTGCGAATGTCACTCACGCCGGGCAGTTTCAACAGCTGGCCCGTGAGGAACCGGTCGTAGCCGCGCAAGTCCGGTACTACCACCTGCAGCAGAAAATCCGATTCGCCCGATACCAGGAATGCCGAAATCACCTCCGGCAATGCCGTCACGGCCAGGCGAAACGCCTCGGCCTGTTCGTCGTTATGGCGTTCCACCTTGACCCCGACAAACACCGTCAGCCCCAAGCCTACCTCGTCACGGTCCAGATTGGCCTGATAACCCCTGATCACTCCGGCCTCCTCCAGCATCCGTACCCGACGCAAGCACGGCGAGGCGGATAATCCGATCTCGTCGGCCAGTTGCACGTTGCTCAGGCGACCATCCCGTTGCAGGGCGGCAAGGATCTTGCGGTCGTAGGCGTCGAGCTTCATAAGTTGGCAGATCCCAATGGTTGATAGGCAATAAACCAGTAGATTGTGCCACACACATGTTGCTACGCAGTGACCGGCGTCGCACTGGGCCGTTGGCTGCAACACAGCCCTTCGGCCCAGCGCTTGCAGCAATGGCTGTTCGGCAGCCTGCTGATCGGTTTTGCGATACGCCTAACGTTCGTCCAGCAGGCTTGATCAGGTCTGCTTGCGTCGCTTGTGCCGGTTGATCAGCAGCAGCGCAAAGGCGGTAAATGCCACCACCGCGCCCAGTTGCAGCCACGTTTTATAAGGCCGCAAGACGTTACGGACCGGACTGATGGCCTGCGTCACGTAACGTCGGTCGGCCTTCCCAAAATCCGGGGACGGGCAGCGCTCACCGAAGTGAACGGCCCAATCGACATACGGCCCTTCGTTGACGTACCGCCGATAAAATACCTGTTTCTGCTCCGGATCAGCGTTCCAGCCAGTTGCCGCACACAAAACAGCGGCAAATGCCTGGCTGGTATGCGGCAAGTTATCGGCGGCCCGAGTGGCAAGGTCGTTGGCGAGATAGCGGTAGTGATAACGCAGGTCTGGCTGTGCAGCGCTGGCTTGCTGACGGCTGAACTCTTCCTGTGCCAACAGTGGCCCCACTTTCAATTCGGTGCTTTGAAGGCTGTAGTTGCCTTCGAAAGTCGCGTAGTCGGGGGCCATCTCATAGCCCAGTAACTCCATGCCGAAGTGACGGCTCAAGTCGGCCGCATGGAAGTACGCAAATGCCCTTTTGGTCGGCCACCATTTTGATTCTGCATCGTGGCGTAGCTCGCCGTACCACTTCGCCAGGCTGAACAACCGGGGGTTATCAAAGTAAACCGGCGCTTCGTTGTAGCGTCCTTCGCGCAGCAACCGGCGGCCGAGCAGGTTGCGTAGTTTGGCCGCGACCGTTAGCGGGGCTGCGACATGGTCGCTAGCCTCTGCTTCTATTTGGGCCGCATAGGTTTCAACATCCTGCAGGCTAAAGGGCGTTGGCACCTGCACGTTGGTGTCGACGTAATGCTTGAGCTCATCGACAGTCAGCACGCGCTCGGCCACGGTCGCCGCGTCCAACCAGTAGATGTCCTGGCTGCGGTAGAGTTGATCAAACGCTTGTAGGTAATCTCCACGCTGCAGCGCCAGAATTGCACTCTCACCCTCGACCCGACATTTGGGTTGCAGCGACTCGTAATCAAAATCCGGGGTCCTGCGCTCACCCCATGATTCGTTCTGCGGGAAGGCCTGAGCAGCTTTGGCATAGGCTGCGGTTGCCGCGACCTTGTCGCCATCGCGCAGCGCCAGCTTCGCCCGTAGCCACCAAGCCAGGCCGCCGTCCCCGGCGTGCTCAAGAAAGGCTTTCGCGCTGGCGTAATCACCTTGTTGATAATTGACCGCCGCCAGCCGATCCGCGTTTTCCAGGGTCCCGCGCGTGCTGTTTTGAAGCAGCTTGATCAGCTTCAGTTCGTTCGGCGGTTGTTCCCCGAATGACCAGCCCAGTCGGCTGATCAAGGAAGCTGTCACCAGTTGCTGCACTGGCTTTCCCTGGAGTAATTGCGCCAAAGACGTTTCGGGCATCGCGGCCAATTCAGCCACCAGTTGCTTCAAGGAGCTGTAGCCCACTGGCGATCCGTGCCGGTTCTGCGTGGCATACAGCTCAATGGCGCGGTTCCAGTCACCTGCGGCGCGAACCACACGGGCTTCTTCACCGAGGCTGGCGACTCCCAACTCCAAGGGGTCACTGAAGCCGTCAATGCTCAGTTGACGGGTCTGCTCGAAAGCAAGCTGGGACTGGGCCAACAGGCTTGGCACTGTATCCACTTGCGAGTTCATGGCGAACAATGCCCGTCCCAAGGAATAGGCGGCCCAGGTGCTGCGTAGCGGGCGCTGATCTGCCGGCAGTGCCAATACTTTGTGAAAGTACTCGGCAGCCAGCGCGTAGTCAGCTGCATTGAAGGCCGCCGCGCCCGCCAGGTAGAACATGAGTTCGGGCGGCAGTGCTTTGCCGTCGACTTCAACTTGGCGCGCGTCGGCCACACTGCGCAGTTGCTTCACCAGAGCCTGTTGCTCCACAGACAAACCGACCTGCTCTGCCAGATCCCGCGGGCTGGGTTGGCCCGCTTCTTCGCCGTAACTGTAATCTTGATTGCCAGTAGCGGGTGCGATGTTCTTCAGCCCGGCAATCGAGCCGCCAAGGCGACTGACCTCGAAGTTGAAGTTGCCCTCCGGCAGCTCCGATAGAGTCTGCCCCCGGTTGTCCAACAGCCGCATGGGGAAGTCCGGGCCGCAGGCCAGCACTGACCCCAGTGGCAGGCTGAGGGTCAGGCATAGCAGATGATGGGGCCACTTACGGATCAACATGTGACGCTCCTTGATCAATTTTTTTGCAGCGCGCCCAACCAATGGCACGCTGCCCCTGTGCCGCTACTCGGCCCTCTCGTAGACGGCTGAAGGTCAGGCTGTTTGAAGTCTGCTGCATTGAATAACCGGCCAGCGCATCCGCACCTTCACAAGCGCTAGCCGCCAGCGTCACCTGTTCAGGCCATGGGCTGTCTAGATTGCCTGAGTTGATGATGCTGATATCGAACAAGCCTTGATGCTCTGAAAGTTGCAACGTCACCTGGCTTCGGAGCGCCTCACCGCGTGCTACAGCGCGCAGCATGGTCAGGCTCCAGGCCCGGCGATCATTCGCCAGCGGTAATCTGAACCAGATTAGACCTGCGAGGTGCTCCGGGGGATGATCCCGCAGTTCCAGGCCAAGCTTGCGAAGTTGCTGGGGATCGGCCATCAACTCCTGGCGATCCCCGTCGCGCTCAAGGGGCACTTCGCTTTCTACGATCGGCCCGCCATTACTCGCCGGCAACAACGCGACGCCATATGCCGGCAGCGCCAGGTAAAACGGTTTCGAAGTTTTGCGTGACCAAGCCTCTGTCCATTTTCTTGTTTGTTCCACGTGGAACAAACCCGTTCTTGGATCGCTGACTGCGTGCACTTGCAACACGCTGCTATCGACGGAGGATAAAAGCGCCGGCAACTCTGGGCTGTTCAGCCAAGCGGGTAATGCAGTGATACTCAGCCCCATGGATGCCGGTAGCACCTGGCGCAATTCGCTCAGCAGATTTCGATAGACCGGCAGTCGAGCAACACCGGCATCGTGGTCAATTTCCACCCCGGCCAATGTCAAGCCCTGCCCTTGCCAGTCACTGATCAACTGTTGGACCTGCGCAATGACTTCATGCGAATCCAGGGACTTCAACTGACCATCAAGCCGGATTACCGCGATCAGCGGGCGACCATCTTGTCGTAACAGATGGGCGTCAACTTGCGCCCGACTCCAGCCGGCGTGAGGAAATGACTGTAGAGCGAGTACCCGCAGCGTAGAGAAATCAGCCCGGCTGTCACGCAAGGCGTGTTGATGAGCAGGCATCCACTGGCGTTGCCAGATGTAGAGCTGCTGATCGAGCGCAGGCGCCTCGGGTTGCCCGCAGCCGGCGAGCATCAACAGCGGGAAAAGCAGTGCGCACCGTCGGATCGACAACCCCATGAACATCCATCCTTTCCAACACAGGGTTGCAGGGTACACAGAATCCTGTGGGATCAGGGCTTACGCGCAATGATCACCTGACTCTTGGCCACGACCGCATCCAGGGCCTGTTTGATCTGTGCACCCCGAGGCGAAGCGAGAATTGCCTGCCAGGTATCGGCCCAGTGATTGAGCAAAGGATGGTCCGCATTGCTGAAGTCCACTTTGGCCTCCCAGAACAGAAGCATCCACATCGACCAGTAAAAACCGTATTGGCTATGGCTGATCACTTCCAGACCCGCGTCGCTGACCATTGCCTTGAATTGGTCTTCGCTGATGATGCGAATGTGATTGGGCTTCTGAAAGTACTCGGGCGCGGCGATGTCTTTTTGCAGGTCTTCGGAACTTGGATGCGGCACGCTGAGCAGATAGAGCGCTCCCGGTTTGCCGACCCGTACCAGTTCGGCAAGAAACTGCGCAGGGTCATCGACGTGCTCGATTACTTCAGTGGAGACCACTCGAGTCGCGGTTTCGTCAGCAATGGGCAACGGGTTGCAATCGGTGACGTGGCACTCAATGCTCCGAGCCGGTGTATCTGCCAGGCGTTGCCGGGTCGCCTCGACCTTGGCCGCGTCGATATCGGCGATGATGATATTAGCCCCGCGCATTGCGCAGAAATGCACGTTACCGCCGTCACCGCAGCCAACGTCCAGCAAGGTGTCTTGCGGAGTGACCGGGAAGCCGGTGAACAGCTCGCCGGTTTGCTGATTGAACCAGCCACTGAGCATCGCGTCATGCAGGCCGAGCATGTACGGATCGACCTTTTCGGGTGCTGCGGCCACCGGTGTCGGCTCCGGCACCGGTTGCGCGGGAGGCGCGCCCGCCGCGAGTTTCTTCAACAGTCTCAGCATGAGGTTGCTCCAGAGGATGGGACGGCGTTTGGGGGCAAGCTCAGGCGCTGCACCAGCGATACGCCACGACGGCGCATGGGCATTTCGACAAAGCGATAGTTGAGTTCACTTAAAACCGCGATCAACCCGAAGGCGATCAACAATGTAAGGATCGGGTGTCCGCCAGGGTTCGGCAAGTTGGCTGCCTGCAAACGAAAGATGCCTTCGCGCACCAGCAGATAAGCCGGGATGTGGATCAGGTAAATCCCGTAGGAACGGCTGCCCACCCAGGTCATCAGGCTTTTGATCAGACAGCCGGGCATCAGGTAGTCGCGATTGTAGGAAGCGATCCAGACCAGCAACGCACACAGCAGTGCAATCACGCCAATACGGGAATGGGTGAACGTGAAGCGATCAGTGGCGATGAAACCCAGCACCAGCGACACCGCGAGCAATGCGGCCAGACCAGCCCAGGGACGGCGCAGGAATGTCGGTTCCCAGCGTCGGTAGGAAGGCTGCGCGCTCCAGATGGCCAGCAGCACGCCGAGGGCCAGCGCATCTGTTCTGATCACCATCAATATCGGCGTGCGCAAAGTGAACAGTTGCACCGCCACCAACAGGACTAGCGCCCAAGCCAGGTATTTGCGACAGAGCAAAATCAGCAAGGGGAACAGCAGGTAGAACTGCTCCTCCAACGACAGACTCCAGTACACGAAACTGGTGCCATATTCGTAATTGTAAAAACTGTCGGCGAAGCGAAAGTTGGCGTACTGGGCAATGCCGGCCAGGGTCGCCTGCAGATTCGCCTGCAGGGTGCCGAACGCGCCGGACCGGTTGAGGAACAGGCACGCCAGCAACATCAGCGCCAGCCATAACCAGGCTGACGGCAACAAACGAAAGGCCCGCCGCAGCCAGAAGTTGCGGGTTTCCTGCCAGTATTCCTGCCGCGTGCTGCAACCTTGCAGCGCCGGGATCAGGCTACGCGCGATGACGAAGCCGGAGATGGCGAAGAATAAATCAACGCCCCACCACGGCTGCGTGTACAGGGTGATGCGTTGCAGCAGCGGAACACTCGCCGCGAACAGGCTGTCCTGCAGGTGGTGAAACAAAACGCCCAGTACCGCAATGCCGCGAAGCAACTCGATATCCATGATGCGCTTACTGCTACTCATGGTGTCCTCCTGGACGTGCCACGGTATCCATCGGTTTGCGGGCAATGATGACCTGGCTCTTGGGCATGAACCGGTCAAGCATCTGCTTGATCGCCAGGCCGTCGGGGTGCGACAGCAGGTCCTGCCAGGTTTTCGCCCAGCTCTCCATCAACGGCGGATACGGCGCCTGGATACGGTCGCGAACCGCGCCACCCACGTCACGTCCGGCAGCCCTCTCGCTCGCCCAGAAAAAGATCATGCCCATCACCCAGAAAAACCCGCTGGCCTGACGATGCTCGATGACCAGGCCCGCCTCCTCCACCAGGGTGGCGAACCGTTCGGGGGTGAAAATCTGCACATGATTGGGTGTCTGGAAATAACTGGCGGGAGCGATGCCCTTTTGCAAATGCTCGCCCACCGGTGCTGGAACGCTTAGCAGATACAGCGCCCCGGGACGCCCCATGCGCACCAGTTCAGCCATGAAGGGTTCAGGTTGGTCGATGTGTTCGAGCACTTCCATGCACACGATTTTGCTTGCGCAACCGTCGGCCAGCGGCAGCGGCAAGCTGTTGCTGACCAGCCCCAGATTGGCCTGGCTCGATTGCGCGGCCACTTGGCGGGCCAGGTCACGCACCTTGTCGTGCTCGCTGTCGGTGAAGATCACCGAGGCGCCCTGTCGAACCGCGAACAAGGTCGCCACACCTTCGCCGCATCCGACATCCAGCAGCGTGTCGTCGGCGTTAATGGCAAAACCCTTGAGCAACTCGCCGGTTTCGCCGAGGAACCAGCCATCGAGTACTGCATCGTGCAAACCGACGTCCCTGGGCGATACCGGGCTTTGGGGCACGGTCGAAGGCGCCGACGGTGCCGGCCAGAGCTTCGCCAACAGACGGCGAATCATGCGCTGGACGCTTGCAAGGTCAGTGCTTTGCGCCGCTCCAGCAGCTGTTCGAAGAACGCCTGCAGGCGCTGTTCGGTGCTGGCCTGGCTACAGAAACCCTGAAGTCGACTGACAGCATGGGCCGACATCCTTTCATACCGCCCGACATCGTTTTTCGCGACGTCGTAGCTGGCCCGATAGGCAGCGCACAGCGAGTCCCAATCAGTGGTGTAACGCAGAGTACGAAATGCCGCCCGGGGATCGTGCGGCCAGGCGGTCAGTTCTTCTGTCGAGTCGACGATGAACGCGTTGTCACTGTCCACGTAGTCGGCCATCGCAGTGTTCAGCGGCGCAATCGCCGGCTTGCCGCACGACATGAATTCCATCAACGGCAGGCACTGGCCTTCGCCGTAGGAGCAATTGACGACGTAGCTGGTGGCCTCTACCAGGCGTTCATAGTCGAGGTCTGCGAGGTAGCCATGGATCAGCACGATGCGGCACTGATAGGTCTGATTCTTGTAGACGTGGTGCAGCATGTCGTTGAGTGCATCGGCGATGTCATGGTGAGTGAGCTTGAGCACCAGGGTCGCGTCGGCCGACTCGCGGAAGGTGCTGCAAAACGCACTGATCATGTCCTTCCAGTTCTTGCGCCCGTCGTAGGGGTTGAAGACCGAGGTGTAGACCACGCCATCAAGCAGCAACTTGCAATCGCGCACCGGTCCGTCGAACGCGATCGGCGTGCCTTCGCGCAAGCGCTCCGGTCCGTAAGGGCGCAGATCTGCGGTACGACTGTCGATCATCAGGCCGCGCAGGTTCAGGCGAATCCCTTCAGCGACCGGGCGCTTGAACAAGTGCTCGCCACGCGCGGCAAAGCGATCCCAGACCGGCGCCGGAATCGCGCTGATCGGATACTCGGGCCCCATCACATCGCGAACGGCCTTTACGGTGAAGCTCGAATGAGTGATCGCCATGCCGCTGGCCGCCAGTACCACCCGCCAGTCATGCCGCGGTTCCCCATGCCAGCTTTCAGTGGGGATGGTGCTGAACTCCCAGGCGAACACTGCAATGGTCGGGCAGGCATAGCGGATGGGTGTGCGGTGCGGTGGTGAGAAGGACAGGAACACACAATCCTCTCCCCTGCTCTGGCAATCTTGATACAGACGGTCGACCAACTCGTCAGGGTCGCTGACCTCGATCACCTGGCCCAGTCGTTCCAGCACCGGGCGAAACTCCTTGAGCACGAAGTAGTAGCTGTACTCGGGCCGGCCCAGGTTCTGCTGGATGTTGCTCTTGTTGGTTTCCGAATGAATGATGATCAGCATGCTGCTGTCCCCGTCTTGGCGGCCGCTGGCGTCACGGCGATGACCGGGGCCTGCCCGAAGAACTGCGCCAGGCGCTGCTGCACTGGCGTAAAACTGCAGTAGTCGCGCATTCGCTCGCTGGCGGCGTCGGCCATGGCATGCCAGGTCTGCGGCTGGTCTTTGGCCATGGCGTAACTCTGTGCATAAGCGGTTTTCAACGAGCCCCAATCCGGACGATGGCGCAGGGTCCGGTAGAGGATGCGCGCGTCTTCCGGCCAGATCGTCGGCTCGCGACTGGACTTCACAACAAAGGCCACGCGATCGTCGATGTAGTCTCGCATTGCGGTGTGGTCCGGGGCGATAACGGGCCGGGCGCACGACATGAATTCCATCAGCGGCAAGCACAGGCCTTCGCAGCGAGATGCGTTGACGTAGAAACTCGCCGCCCCGTACAACCGCGCAAATTCTTCATCCTGCAGATAACCATGCATGACCACCACTCGACAGGCGAATGGTGACAGTTGCGAGAGCAAAGTCATGAGCTCGACGTAATAGGTCGAGAGGTCGTTCTGGGTCATCTTCAGTACGAGCGTAGCGTCTGGTGCATCGCGCAATGCCCAGCAAAATGCGGTGATCAGATGGTGCCAGTTCTTGCGCCCGTCATCGGGGTTGAACACGCTGACATACACCACACCACTGACATCGATGGATACCGTCGTGGTGGTATCGGGCAAAGCGGATGGCGCCGGTTCGACTGGTTCGACTGGCTCGGCAACCTCGGGTGCAACTGGCAGTGGTTGCACTGGCAGTGCCTGCTTGCGAAGCCTTGCGAGCCAGGGGCGAACGGCGTCCGGCACCAGATCGCGCGCGGCTTCGCGATACCACAGCAGCAGGTTGTGCTTGAGTGCCCGGTAGACTTCACGCACGTAGTGCCGGGTAATAAATGCGCGGCGGCGGATGGTCAATTGCGGTGGCGGTGGCGGTGGCGGCTCCGGTACTACTTCTTCCGGCTCAGGCTCGATCTGCGCCACTGACTCTACAATCTGCGGTCCAAGCAGGCCATCGGCGGACAAGCCCATCACATGGCTGTCGAGTATGCAGCCCTTGATCTGCAGTGTGGTTCCCGGGTTCACCGGAGTGCCAGGATACTGCTGGCGCACCTCGGCAAAGCGTTCCCACAAAGGCGTCGGCAATACGAGCACTGGAAAATCGGCACCCAGGGTTCGGCGGATGGCTTCGGCAGTGTGGGTGGACAAGGTAATCACCCGACCCAGGCGCGCCAGTGTCTGGCTCCAGTCCTGGCGCGGATCGTTGTCCCAGTACTCGGCGGGAATGGTGTCGAATTCCCAGGCAACCACACACACCATCGGGCATTGAACATCGGTCGGGGTCTTGTGCGGCGGTGCAAACGAAATGAACAGGCTATCCTGCCCCGCTTGCTGCAACTGCCGATAGAGCGGATCCACTTCGGCGGTCGAGGCTACGACGTGAACCTGCCCAAGGCTTTCGAACAAGGGTCGATAGGCCTTGAGCACAAAATAGTAACTGTACTCGGGACGACCGAGACTCTGGCTGATGGAGCTGTCGTTGACGTCGGAGTAGAGAATGAAATTCATGGCATCCCATGGTGAGATCGCCATCCCGGCAACCTCACTGTGTGACGGAGAAGCCAAGGATCGGGGCAGCATTTGCCAGCCCTCGTCCATCGTCTTCGTGCCCGTCTTCGTTCTTGTTTTAATGGTCAGTTCCTCGCAGTTTCACAGCGGCGCTGCCGAACCTTGAGTCATCGTGACGAGGGGCATTCTAAACACATCCGTTGAGGATTCGTGAACCGCCCGACGAGAATAAATCGGGCTACGCGGACCAGAACTGATCAGTCACGGTTGGACCTGTTGAAATTACCGCGCAATTGGCACAGATTGGCAACCAAACAACTACAACAAAATTTTTTCGCCAGTCTTTCGACCAAGTAATCGACCCGGTCCGTCAGATATCTCCGACAAGCCTGTGGGGAATGGACGAAAATGTATGACCAAGGGGCTGCTGTTTGAAAAAGCGTTTGTTCGTTACGGGTCTCAGCGGATTCGTAGGACAACACATCCAATCCCGCCTGCTGGCTGATTCCGCGCAGTGGGAGCTGCTGACCGTCCCTGCCCGCTATGATCTCGCAGACCCGCAGAGCCTTGAAGGCCTGTGGCCGGAGCTGCCGGATGCGGTCATTCACCTGGCCGGCCAGACCTTCGTACCCGAAGCGTTCCGTGATCCGGCGCGCACACTGAATATCAACTTGCTCGGTACGCTGAACCTGCTGCAAGCCCTCAAGGCTCGCGGCTTCACCGGCACGGTCCTGTACGTCAGCTCCGGCGACGTCTACGGCCAGGTCAGCGAAGAGCATTTGCCCATCACCGAACTGCAACCGCCCTGCCCGCGCAATCCGTATGCCGTGAGCAAACTGTCGGCAGAGTTCCTGAGTCTGCAATGGGGTTTGAGCGAAGGCTGGCCGGTACTGGTCGCCCGCCCGTTCAACCACATCGGCACTGGCCAGAAAGAAAATTTTGTCATCGCCAGCGCCGCCCGCCAGATCAATCGGATCAAACAAGGCCTGCAAGCGCCGCAACTGGAAGTCGGTGACATCGACGTCACGCGCGACTTCCTCGACGTGAGCGACGTGATCTCCGCTTACCTGGCCTTGCTGGAAAAAGGTACGCCCGGGCAGGTCTACAACGTGTGCTCGGGGCGCGAGCAGAGCATTCGCAGCCTGATCGAACAGCTGGGTGACCTCGCGCAAGTCGACCTGCAACTGGTTCAAGACCCCGCCAGAATGCGCCGCGCGGATCAGCGACGGGTATGCGGCAGTCATGCAAGGCTGGCCCAGACCACCGGTTGGGCGCCGCAAATCACTACACAACAAACCCTGCGGGCGACCCTGTCCGACTGGGAGATACGGGTAAGACAAGAATGACAAAAAGTGCACTGATCACAGGGATCACCGGACAGGACGGCGCTTATCTGGCCAAACTGTTGCTCGACAAGGGCTATAAAGTTCACGGCCTGGTTGCGCGGCGCAGCAGCGACGCACGCTGGCGACTGCGCGAAATGGGGGTCGAGGCCGACATCGTTTACCTGGACGGCGACATGGCCGATGCCTGCTCGATCCAGCGCGCAGTGATCAAATCGGCGCCGGACGAGGTCTACAACCTGGCCGCACAGAGTTTTGTTGCCGCCTCCTGGTCGCAACCGGTAACCACCGGCATTGTCGACGGGTTGGGCGTCACGCACCTGCTTGAAGCGATCCACCAGTTCAGCCCGCATACCCGTTTCTACCAAGCATCCACCAGCGAAATGTTTGGCCTGATCCAGGCGGAGCAGCAGGACGAAAATACGCCGTTTTACCCGCGCAGCCCTTACGGCGTGGCCAAGCTCTATGGCCACTGGATCACCGTGAACTATCGCGAGAGCTACAACCTGCACGCCAGCAGCGGCATCCTGTTCAACCACGAATCACCGCTGCGTGGCATCGAATTCGTGACGCGCAAGGTCACCGACGCAGCCGCTCGCATCAAGCAGGGCAAACAGCAGGAACTGCGCCTGGGCAACATCGACGCCAAGCGCGACTGGGGTTTTGCCGGCGACTACGTCGAAGCCATGTGGTTGATGTTGCAACAGGACAAACCCGATGACTTCGTGGTCGCCACGGGGGTAACCACCACAGTGCGCGAAATGTGCCGGATTGCCTTCGAACACGTCGACCTGAACTACCGTGACTTCGTGAAGATCGACCCGGCATTCTTCCGCCCGGCCGAAGTCGAAGTGCTGCTCGGCAACCCGGCCAAGGCTCAACGAGTGCTGGGATGGAAACCAAAAACCGACCTGGATACCTTGATCCGCATGATGATGGATGCGGACATGAAACGCGTCGCCAAGGAGTAGGCCAATGCTGATTCCCGTGATTCTTTCCGGTGGTGCTGGTACGCGGTTGTGGCCGGTATCGCGAGAAGGCCAGCCGAAACCCTTCATGATGTTGCCGGACGGCCAGTCGTTACTCGGCAAGACCTATCGTCGTGCTGCGGCGTTGCTGGACGGCTGGGGCGACATCGTGACGGTGACCAATCGCGACTACTACTTCCAGAGCAAGGATCACTATCAGGACGCACAACTGGGCAGGCATCGCGGGCACTTTCTGCTGGAGCCGACCGGGCGCAATACCGCTCCGGCAATCGCGGCGGCCGCCCTCTCGCTGCAGGCACTGCATGGTGACGAGGCGATCATGCTGGTCATGCCCGCCGATCACCTGATCGTCAACGAAGAAGCCCTGAAACAAGCTGTCGAACATGCGGTGGCTCTGGCCCGGTCCGGTCACCTGGTGACCTTCGGAGTGGTGCCGACGGCACCGGAAACAGGGTTTGGCTACATCGAGACCGGCGCACCGCTGGACGAAAATGGCGCCGCCCGTGTGCAGCGTTTCGTTGAAAAACCCGACCTGCAGACCGCTACTCATTACCTTGAAAGCGGCAACTTCCTGTGGAATTCAGGGATGTTCTGCTTCTCGGTCGCCACTGTCCTGGCGGAATTGGAAACCCACGCCCCTACACTGCTGGAACAGGCCAGGACCTGCATGGCAGCCAGTGCTGCAGTGGAAACCGCCGGCGGCCTGCAGCAGGAGCTATCGCCTGCGCTGTTTGGCGAGATCATGGACATTTCCATCGACTACGCGTTGATGGAGCGCTCTGACAAGGTGGTGGTGGTGCCCGCCCGTTTCGACTGGAGCGACATCGGCTCCTGGGGCGCAATCGCCGCCCTGGTGCCGGCGGACGCGCAGCACAACCGTGCCACAGGCGAAGCCATCTTCATCGACAGTCACCATAACTTCGTGCAGAGCGAAGATCGCCTGGTGGCCACCGTTGGCGTGGAAAACCTGATCATCATCGACACCGCCGACGCGGTCCTGGTGGCTCATGCCGACCGTGCCCAGGATGTGCGCCAGGTGGCCAAGCAACTCAAGGACAAGAAGCACGAAGCCTATCGCCTGCACCGCACGGTCAGCCGGCCATGGGGCACGTACACGGTGCTCGAGGAAGGTCCACGCTTCAAGATCAAACGCATCGTGGTCAAGCCTGGTGCCAAGTTGTCCCTGCAGATGCACCACCATCGCAATGAACACTGGGTGGTGGTCGAAGGCATGGCCAAGGTCACCAACAATGGCACCGGCACTCACCTGGTGGCCAAGAACGAATCGACTTTCATTGCCGCCGGCCACAAGCATCGCCTGGAAAACCCCGGGGTGATCGACCTGGTGATCATCGAAGTGCAGAGCGGCGAATACCTGGGAGAGGACGATATCGTCCGCTTCGAAGATCAATACGGCCGGACGGTTTGAATGCTGCGTAATCTTTACCAATCGTTGTGGAGTTACCGGGGTTTTATCCTCGGCAGCGTCAAAAGAGAGTTTCAGGCGCGTTATCGCAATTCGCTGTTTGGGGCCTTGTGGACCGTGCTCAACCCGCTGTCGATGATCGTGGTCTACACGGTCATCTTCTCCACCATCATGCGCGCCCGCCTGCCGGGCGTGGATGATGGCCTTGCCTATAGCGTTTACCTTTGCGCCGGCCTGCTGACCTGGGGTCTGTTCGCCGAGATCACCACCCGCAGCCAGAGCATGTTTCTGGAAAACGCCAACCTGCTGAAGAAAATCAGCTTCCCGCGCATCTGCCTGCCGGTGATCGTGCTGCTCAATGCCGGGATCAATTTCGCGATCATTCTGGGGTTGTTCCTCGGCTTTCTGCTGATCAGCGGACGGCTTCCGGGCATGGCGTTGCTGGCCCTGATACCGCTGCTGATGCTGCAGGTGATGTTCGCCGCCGGACTGGGGATGATCCTCGGGGTGCTCAATGTGTTCTTCCGCGACGTCGGGCAATTTTTCGGCATCTGCCTGCAATTCTGGTTCTGGCTGACACCGATCGTGTACCCGCTGTCGATCCTGCCGCCGGGCATCCAGCGCGTTATCGAGCTGAACCCGATGACGGCGTTGATGAACAGTTACCAGAACCTGTTCCTCTACAACCAATGGCCTAACTGGAGCTCGCTGCTCCCGCTGGTGGTGATCGGGCTGTTGTTCTGCGTGATGGGGCTGCGGCTTTTCCGCCAGCGTGTTGGTGAAATGGTGGATGAGCTCTGATGGGACATATACGCGTCAGTGGCCTGGGCAAGGCCTATAAGCAATACCCGAATCGCTGGAGCCGGCTATTCGAGTGGCTGGTGCCGTTCTCCCCTACCCGCCATCACCTGCACTGGGTGCTGCAGGGTGTCGACTTCGAGATCCAGCCCGGCGAAGCCGTTGGCATTGTCGGGGTCAACGGCGCTGGCAAAAGTACCTTGTTGAAGATGATCACCGGCACCACCCAGGCCACCTGTGGCGAGATCAAGCTGCAAGGTCGAGTCGCCGCGCTGCTGGAGCTGGGCATGGGTTTCCACCCGGATTTCACCGGGCGCCAGAACACCTTCATGGCGGGCCAACTGCTCGGCATGCAGGTCGAGGAAATTGAGGCGCTGATGCCGGAAATCGAAAGTTTTGCCGAAATTGGCGAGGCCATCGACCAGCCGGTCCGTACCTATTCAAGCGGCATGCAGATGCGCCTGGCGTTCAGCGTTGCTACGGCGCGCCGTCCGGATATCCTGATCGTCGATGAAGCATTGTCCGTGGGTGACGCCTACTTCCAGCACAAAAGCTTCGACCGCATCCGTAACTTCCGCAAGGCCGGCACCACGCTGCTGATCGTGTCCCACGACCGGTCGGCGATCCAGTCGATCTGCGATACCGCCATCCTCCTGGAAAACGGGCGCATGGCCATGCGCGGCAAGCCTGAAGAGGTGATGGACTACTACAACGCGATGCTCGCCCAGCGCGAAGGCCAGACGGTCCGCCAGGAGATGCTTGCCAACGGCCAGGTGCAGACTATTTCCGGCACAGGCGAGGCCGGCATTCTCAGCGTGCGCCTGCTCGATCCAAAGGGCCGCTCGGTGGAAGTGGCCGAGGTCGGGCAGGCGATGGTGCTGGAAGTGCAAGTCGAAGTTCGCCAGGACATCGAGCGGCTGATCCTTGGGTTCATGATCAAGGATCGCCTCGGCCAACCCATGTACGGCATCAATACCCACCGCATCGACAAGGCCCTCACCGACCTGAGCGCCGGCGAGCGCGTCACTTACCGATTCGCTTTCGACATGCGCCTGGGCAAGGGTAATTACTCGGTGGCCCTGAGCCTCTCGCGCCTGGACTCGCACCTGGACCGCAACTTCGAGTGGCGCGACTACGGGCTGGTCTTTCACGTGATCAACAACCGTCGGGAAGACTTCGTCGGCTGTTCGTGGCTCGAGGCCCAAACCAGCATTACCCGCTCCAGCGACAGCACTATCGAAGTGGCCGACCCAGAGGAATTGCGATGACCCGACTGCTGGTGGAATGCACCTACGTTTTTGAACATCCTCACGCCAACTCAGGCATTCAGCGGGTGGTGCGCAACGTCATCCAGCAGCTACCGGCGGCAAATTCCACCCGTGAATGCATTCCCGTGGTGATGGTCAACGGCGCGTTGTTCGAGGTGAAGAGCCTGGCGCCGCTGGAGACGCCGAAACTCGACCTGATGAGCCTGCGGGTGAAGCTCGAACAGATGGCCAACCTGTTCTGGCTGCGCCACCGCACCCTGGAGCGACGTCGCCCTTTCAGCGAGTCGAAGTTCGCCCGCCGCGTACTTTACGTGGGGTGCCGCCTTGCCGCGTTCGCCTGCCTGAGCCTGCCAATGCGCGTGCTCGACCGGGTGCTCAAAGATCAGAAGGTGCCTGAGCGTTGTGTGCCGTTGCAGCATCGGGCCGGAGACCAACTGGTGTTGCTGGACTCGTCCTGGCACGCCAACTTCTTTCCCCTGGCCGAGCAGCTAAAGCGTGACGGTGTCGGCATTGTGTCGGTGATCTACGACCTGATTCCCCTGACTCATCCGCAGTTCTGCGACGCGGGCCTGGTGAAAGTGTTCAATGAGTGGTTCGACTGGATCGCCCGCACCGCCGATGGCTACGTGGCGATTTCCACGACTATTCGCGATCAGGTCCGACAGGAGATGGTGCGCCGGGTTGGCACTGAACAGGTGGCACAACGCTGGTTCGACTATTTCCACCTGGGCTCGGAACTGGACTTGAGCGACGCCCGCTCATCCGTCGATCAAGGCCTGCTGGAGATGTTCAAAAAGCCGCAGCCGGTGTTTCTGATGGTCAGCACCATCGAACCGCGCAAGAACCACGCTTACCTGCTGGATGCGTTCGAGCGCGCCTGGGCGGTTGGGTCGCTGGCCCGGTTGTGCATCGTCGGCAAGATTGGCTGGAAGTGCGATGCCCTGGTCGAGCGTATCCGCCGCCATCCCGAATTGAACAAACGGTTGTTCATGTTCAACGACCTGTCGGACAGAAGCCTGGAGCATGCTTACTCCCACGCCACTTCGCTCGTCTTCCCTTCTTACGTCGAAGGGTTTGGCTTGCCGCTGGTGGAAGCCATGCAGCGCGGGCTGCCGGCTATGGCCAGCGACATACCGGTGTTTCGCGAAATTGGCGGCGATTACATGGCCTATTTCGACCTCGACAAGCCGCAGAGCCTGGCCGACCTGATAATCGGCATGGAAACCACTGGCGTGTTCCCGGCAACGCTCGACCTTGGAGGCTGGCGCTGGCTGTCCTGGCGTGAAGCGAGCGCGCAACTGGTGGAGCGCATCGAGCGCAACCTGCACAACGTGGCAAAAGTGCCTGAGAGCCAACATGCGCATTGCCCTTAACGCACGCATTCTCCAGGCGCCGAGAACCGGTATCGGGCATTACGTCGCCGAACTGGTAAACGCCCTCGCCCAGGAGCCGGACGTCGATTTGGCATTGTTCCACGGCTGGGGCTGGAGTTCGGCGCTTCCCGAAGCCGCAATGCCCGGTTACTCGCGCCTGACGCCATTGTTGCGACAAATCCCCGGGGCCTATCAGGCAAGGCGCTGGCTGGAGCAGAAACGGTTCGACCAGCGTCATTCCAAGAGTATCGATTTGTATCACGAGCCGAGCTTGTGGCCGTTGTCGTTCGATGGCCCGACGGTTATCACCCTGCACGACCTGACACATCTGCACTATCCCGAAACCCAGCCGGCTGCACGCTTGCGGGAGATCGAGCGGCGCCTGGCCGATGGCGTACAGCAGGCACGCCTGATTCTGACGGACTCACAATGCATTGCCGACGAGGCACAGGACTATTTCGCACTGCCAGCCGAGCGTTTTGTCGTTGCGCCGCTTGGTGTGGCCGCGCGATTCCATCCCAGGTCGGACGAGTCCATCGATAAAGTGCTCAAAACTCACGGGGTCGACGCCCGGGAGTATTTCCTGTGCGTCGGCACCCTCGAACCGCGCAAGAACCTGACTCTGGCACTGCGCGCCCATGCCCGACTGCCCGAAGCCGTGCGCCAGCGTTTTCCGCTGCTGATTGCCGGCATGGCAGGCTGGCAGCGCGAGCAGTTCAACGACGAGTTGCGCTCAGCCCTTGCCGCCGGTCATGTGTGTCTGCTGGGGTATCTGCCTGATGAGGACCTGGCCCAACTGCTGGCCGGCGCCCGGGCGCTGGTCTTCCCTTCCCTGTACGAAGGGTTTGGCCTGCCGGTACTGGAAGCCATGGCCAGTGGTACCCCAGTGATACTCACCAGTGCCTCGGCCATGCCCGAAGTTGCCGCCGACGCCGGCAATTACATTCAACCGGACGATCCCGACTCCTTGCGTGATGCGATGACCCGGCTGATCGAAGACCCGACGCATTGGCAGGCCTGCCGTGCGGCGGGGTTGCATCGAGCCAAGCTTTTTTCCTGGGAGCGTTGCGCGAAGGTCACGGCCCGCGCCTACCGCCAGGCTATGGGAGATTGATATGCGAGTTCTGCACTTTTATAAAACCTATTTGCCCGACTCCATGGGTGGCATCGAACAAGTCATCTTCCAGATGAGCGAAAGCGGCGCCCGTCACGGTGTCGAGAGCACGGTGCTGACGCTGAGCAACAATCCGGCGCCAGGCGTGTTGCAGATCCGCGAACATCAGGTTCATCAGGCCAGGATGGATTTTCAGCTGGCCTCTACGGGCTTTTCCTACAGCGTCTTCAAGCAGTTTCGCGAGCTGGCAGCCGAAGCCGACGTGGTCAATTATCACTTCCCCTGGCCGTTCATGGATCTGGTGCATTTCTGCACGGCCACCAAGAAACCCTGCGTGGTCAGCTATCACTCGGACATCATTCGCCAGCGTCATTTGCTCAAACTTTATCGGCCCTTGATGCGTCGATTCCTCGACAGCGCCGACCGCATCGTCGCGGCCTCGCCCAACTATTTTCACACCAGTGATGTATTGAAGGATTATCGCGAGAAGACCAGGGTCATTACCTACGGGCTCGACAAGTCAGGTTATCCGCAGCCTGACGCACCGCGTACCGAACGCTGGCGCCAGCAGTTGGGCGACAAGTTTTTCCTGTTTGTTGGAGTGATGCGTTATTACAAGGGCCTGCATATCCTGCTCGACGCCATGCAGGGGCTCAATTATCCGGTAGTGATCGTGGGCGCCGGTCCTCTGGAGAAAGAGCTGCATGCTCAGGCCCAGGCCCAGGCCTTGGGTCTGCACAACCTGCACTTCCTCGGCTTCCTCGGCGACGAGGACAAGGTCGCCCTGCTGGAGCTCAGTTACGCGGTGGTCTTCCCGTCTCACCTGCGCTCTGAAGCGTTCGGTATTTCGCTGCTTGAAGGCGCGATGTACGGCAAGCCGATGATCTCCAGCGAGATCGGCACAGGCACCAGCTACATCAATATTCACAATGAAACCGGGCTGGTCGTGCCGCCCAGTAATCCACAGGCGTTTCGTGAGGCGATGCGCACCCTGTGGGAAAACCCGGCGCTGGCGGCGCAAATGGGGGCAAACGCGCAGGCGCGGTATCGGCAGTTGTTTACCGCTGATGAGATGGGGCGCAAGTGGGCGGCTCTGTATGAAGAGCTCTTGGCCGAGAAATCGTTGGCTTACGCATGACCTGGCTGATTGTCGTGTTGTTCATGGCCCTGTGGCCGCTGTGACCCCTGTGATCCTGGAATCCTGTGATCCCTGTGATCCCGCGATCCCTGTAGGAGCTGTCGAGTGCAACGAGGCTGCGATCTTTTGACGTTGGTTTCAGGTTCAAAAGATCGCAGCCTCGTTCCACGAGACAGCTCCTACAGGTCAAGCACCAAAGGCTGTGATCCCTGCGCCGGCACCGCGCAGCAGATCAACACTTGCCCCTCACCGGGAATCTCCGCCGGGGGCTGTGAATAACTCACCTGGCCGCTCAACAGGCGCGTCTTGCAGGTGCCGCATGAACCGCCACGGCAACTGAATTCCGGTCGTAAACCACGACTTTCCGCCAACTCCAGCAAACTGCCTCCGTCGGGCTGCCAGCGGGCCTCCTTGGCCGATCGCTGAAACACCACCGGCACCGAGGTAGTCGCCGCAGGCGGTTGTTCGATCACCACGGCATCAGGGTCAGGCTGACGCCGGAGAGTCGAAGGGCCAAAGGTTTCCGCGTGAATCTGCGCATCGCGAATGTCCAGCTCCCGCAGGCTGTCATACAGACCCTGAGTGAAACCTCCAGGGCCGCACAGGACAAAATCCGGCTGGTCGTAGTCTTCCACTTCAAGGATGTTGTTGAGCAACGCCGTGCTGATACGTCCGCTCAGATCAAAGTCCTCTCCCTCCAGTAATCCTTCTTCCGGCTGGCTGAGCAGGCGCAGCACCCTTACCGCATCTCCCGCCGTTTCCAGGAGTTGATCCAGCTCGGCGCGAAATGGCTGGTCGTCGAGCGTGCGCGAACTCTGGAACAACCATGTAGGACGAATGTGCCGGGTGCGCAGGCCCTGGTACACCACCTCGCGCAACATCGAGAGCAACGGGGTGATGCCAACGCCCGCCGCCAGCAGCACCAGCGGCCGTCGCTCGTGGGGCGCCACGGTGAAATGTCCCTGGGGTGCACGAGCTTCCAGAACATCACCGACCTTGAGCTGATCGTGCAGGAACGAAGATACCAATCCCTCGCGCTTCACGCTGATACGGAAGAAATCGTCGGAGGGAGCACTCGACAGGCTGTAGGTGCGGATGTAATTTTCACCGCCGATATCAAATCGCAACGGCAAATGCTGACCGGCCTGGAACACCGGTAACCCTGCATTATCCGCTGGTTCGAAATAAATCGAGCGAATGTTGCGGCTTTGCGCTTCGATGCGCACCACTCGCAATGGCCGCCAGCGATCGCCCAACGCCTGGGCCTGCAACCGCGCAGCCGCCTGCTCCCAGGTGCCGGTCATCAGGCTGTTGGGCGAGACTCCGTCGAAGCGCCAGCGCAGAGCCAGAGCTGCCGGGCGACGCACCACGCGCTCTACGTCGAAGGTCCACAACCGTTCGGCACCTTGAAAGGCTTCCACCTGTGGGCCATCGAGGATGATTTCAGTGCGACCCGCCAGATGCAGCAGATCGCCGGAAGTGAAATCGATGAACAACAGGCCCGCCCGAGCATTGACCAGCAGGTTGCCCAAGGTGTTGAAGTGCAGATTGCCGGCAAAATCCGGAATGGTCAGTCGATTGCCATGCACCTGGACGAATCCGGCCTGACCACCGCGATGCGATACGTCGACCGCGCGTTGGCCGTCGATGTCTACATAACTGGCGACGAAGAAGGTGTCGGCACGGGTAATCATGTCCTGGGCCGCGAAATCCAGCGCGCCCAGGCGTTCAGCAATTCGCGACGAAGGTTCTGCCAGCGGGACTGTATGAAACTGACGCAACTGAATGTACTGCGGGCAATTGCCGAAGGACTGGTCAACCGTGACGTCAAAGCCTTTGGCTGTCAGGTTGCCGACATGGCCATTGAGACGATTCCTGCGCCGGGTGTGCAGCTCGATGCCCAGGAGTCCGATCGCGGCGCCTTGGGTCAATTGCGCCGGGTCATCGGCACCCGGCAGGCTGTCGAATTGCAACACACCGGGCTGCGGCGAGTGGGCAAATCCAGGCGCGCCTTCAAGCACGCTGGCCCACGGATCACCGTTTGCATCCACCGCACCGTACAGCATGAATGGCAGTTGCTGATAAAACTGGCGGTGCTGATCCGGCATCTCGCGGCGAATCACCCTGCGCCCGAATGCCTCCATGCGCTCGGCTACTCCGACATGCTCTTGCAACTGTCTTTCGCCGACGTGCCACGGTGAACGTTCCATAACGGCATCTCCCCTGAATCAGGCAGTGGTTTGCAAACCAGCGACGGTGCGCGGCATCGGCACAAACCCTGGCAAGGCTTCTACACGCGCCAGCCAGGCGCGCACGTTGGCGTAAGCCTCGAGTGACACATTGCCTTCAGGCGCATGGGCGATGTAACTGTAGGCAGCGACATCGGCGATCGTAGGTTCGGTTCCGGCCAGCCATGGGGTATCCGCCAATTCATGGTCCATAACCTTGAGCAGGTCGTGGGCGCGAGTGATGGCTTCTTCGGCATTGTAGGGCGCACCGAACACTGTGATCAGCCGAGCACGAGCCGGACCAAAAGCAATCTGCCCCGCAGCCACCGACAACCAGCGTTGCACCCTGGCGGCTCCCACAGGATCCGTTGGCAACCAGCGACCGTTGCCATACTTGTGCGCCAGGTAAACCAGAATCGCATTGGAATCGGCGAGTATGACTCCCTGATCATCCAATACTGGCACTTGCCCGAAAGGATTGAGGGCCAGGTACTCGGGCTGCTTGTGCGCGCCCTTGGCCAGGTCGACGAAGATCAGCTCAGTGGGTAGCTGCAGCAGGGACAGCATCAGCTCGGCGCGATGTGCATGGCCGGAGCGCGGGAAGTTATAGAGTTTGATCGCTTGCATGGTGAACTCCGCAGTTGGGGCGCAGATGAGGAGCTCAGCGCCGAGGAAAGCCATCCTCCACCAATCCCCGGAGCTATAGAATCACCAGCATTCGCAATCAATTATTTCACTTAGAGCAATAATTCAGCGACGCAGGGACGGATGTTCACGCAGTTCATTGACTGCAAAATCCACGAAGCCGCGAATGCGCGCCGGTGCCTTACGGCCGCCCTGGTAGACGACATGAATGGGCAGCGGTGGCAGTTCGAACTCCGCGAGCACAACTTCCAGCTCACCTGCTTTGACCTGATTCGCCACCTGGTAGGAAAGCACCCGAGTGAGACCCAGCCCCAGGCAAGCCGCACTGATTGCGGCCTGATTAGCCGTCACCGTCAGCCGCGGTTCCAGACGCACGCTCAGCGAATTGCCGGCGTCGAGGAATGGCCAATTGCGTTGCAGCCCTGTCGCGGAAGTCGCAATGACCGGCACTTGGGCAAGATCCTGCGGGTGCACCGGGCGGCCGTGAGCCTGGAGAAAGGACGGCGACGCACAGATGACCCGGCGAACCTCACCCACCCCAATAGCATGGTGATTACTGTCGGCCAGCTCGCCAATGCGCACGGCGACATCAACACCCTCCTCGACCATGCTGACGATTCGATCAACCAGTAAAGCGTTGATGCTGACTTCAGGAAACCGCGTCAGGTAACTCACCATGATCGGTGTGACAAAAAGATCGCCAAACAGAACGGGGGCGGTCACCGTTAACTGCCCACGGGGCTGGGCATGACTGCCCGCCGCCGAATCCTCGGCTTCCTGCACTTCGCCAAGAATTCTCCGACAATCCTCCAGATAACGCTGCCCCGCTTCACTGAGGTGGACACTGCGGGTGGTGCGCGTGAGCAGCTGCGTGCCGATGCGCTTCTCCAACGCGGCGACTGCGCGAGTGACGCTGGCTGCCGACATACCCAAATGCCGCGCTGCCGCCGAAAAGCCCTGGGCTTGGGCGACGGCGGCGAATACCTGCATTTCCTGGAAGCGATCCATGGAAGGTTTGCTCTTTGTTAAAAGCAAAAGATCGCAGCCTTCGGCAGCTCCTACAAGAGCTCGATGGATGCGATCTTAAGTTTGGTGCCCAACATCATAGTTTGACACACGGAAACCAATAAAATCAGTCGTTTACGGAACCTGCCGCGATGCCATTTTTACAACATAGATTGACACAACGCATAACGATATCCGAATGACGGGATGAGTTTATAACAACATAGTTTGACACTACCCGCGGGAGCCTTTTTAAAGTCGAGATTGCAGCCGAACAAAATATTGTGACACCACCGGCTCAGTGAACTCAGGGGTAAACGGCTTAACGGAGCATGCCAGCTGAATGAATATTTTGACAAAAATGCCCTTGGGGGCGCGTACCCAATTGTGATGGTTCTACTTAGCTGCGGTTAGATCGAAATGACATGCCCTCATTTACCTCAATCAGCATTTGTTCGACCCGATGTGTGCCGTGAGTTGTAGTGAGCATCGCTGTTGGACTTTTACCCGAAAACCGGGATTTCGGTTTGGAAAGCCATTGTTTGGCCTTCTCTGCGTCCCCGAAGATCACATCGGCCATGGCGGTAATATGTGCAAAGCGGAACAGGCGATCACTCTCATCCACCGTTAAAAGCTGATTGCTGACCAATTTTGTTTTGAGCATTTTGAGTGGAATAATTCTGTCGCGTTCTTCCGGACTTATAGTTCCAACGTCGCAAAGCGACTGGATCAGGCTGGCCGAGAAGCCAGCTACGATAATGTCGTGAATGTCCTGGTCAGAGGCGTTTGAGGGGATATTAAGAGACGCCTCCAGCCGGATGCGGTAGGCATGATAAGCTTCATCAAGCAGGACTCCAGCAAACACGGGCTGCACTGATGTTGTTCCATGCGTAGGCTTCAGCACTATTGCGCCGTCCGCTACCGTAATCGTCAGATCGTCCCCCACACCTACTCCCATTTTGGCAAGCAGTTCTGGGGGTAAATCAACGATGACATCACCGCTACCATCCTCAGTATCCTGGCATTTGACTATCCAGCGCTCGCTCCCACTCATGATCGTCCGGTTCTCATTTCGTAATTAGAGAAGACGCATCATTATGCTCGCGCGCAGAGCAGATCCAGTCACTGGATAACCGTGCATAGAGGCCATTCCTGCCGGTTATTGCGACGAGCGGCTGCACTCTCCGGCGCATCGGCAAAGATGTCAGCTAAAAGCTCGACTACACGCCCGCTGTTTCACGTTCGAGCACCACATCGGACGGAAATGGGTCAACGGCAGCCATTGGTCTGGTCAGAAAGATATTCGCCAAAGGGAAGGAAAAGAAGCCCAACAGAGACCGGCCTCAACTTCGTCGCATCTCGACTGCTCGCGACTCAAAACGAGGCGTACATTTTTCTGACCTGCAGATTTAGTGATAATGGTCGGCTCGACAAGCGCGCCGGCCACTTTCACCACCGCTGTTTCACTTTTGAATGGACACAATCGTAGCTCTACCACCCTCTATCAGGAAGGAAAAAGATACACGGTCTCCGGCCGTCAGCCCTGTCAACTTATCTTGCGTTACGGAAAAGACCATGGTCATCGGCGGCCATCGCACGGCAGGCACAGCGCCGTGAGAGATAGTCACCGTATGCTTCACAGTATCGATAGCCTTGATCGTTCCATCGGCATTCGCGACTGGAGCCTGCTTTGTTTCCTCAGTCATCTGCTTGCTCTCCATACCGTCCATCTTCATACCCGGCATGTCCTCTGCCAGGGCAGAAAAAGACAACGCTACTACGGTGCTGGCAACTGCAATCAGGGTCAGTTTCATACGACACTTCCTTCAGGTTTGACGGTTTCAACGGAGAGGTGCCGGCGACGCATCAGGCGATAGGCTGCCGGAATGACAAACAGGGAAAGCAAGGGTGCCGTGACCATGCCGCCTACCATGGGCGCAGCAATGCGGCTCATCACCTCGCTGCCGGTCCCGCTGCCCAGCAAGATGGGTAACAAGCCGGCAATGATGACGGCCACGGTCATGGCCTTGGGTCGAACACGCTGCACGGCGCCTTCACGAATCGCCGCAACCAGACCGAGCTCAGTGCTGTCGCCGAGGTCTTCACGTTCGGCCCAGGCGTTCTTCAGGTAGAGCAACATGATCACGCCAAACTCGGCGGAAACACCGGCCAAGGCGATAAAGCCGACCCCGGTGGCGACTGACAGGTTGAACCCCAACAGATAGAGGAACCATGCCCCGCCCGTGAGAGCGAATGGCAGAGTGGCCATGATCAGCAAGGCCTCATCGAAGCGGGCAAAAGTCAGGTAGAGCAGCACGAAGATGATCAACAGCGTGGCAGGCACCACCAGTTTGAGTCGTGCGTTGGCCCTTTCGAGAAACTCGAACTGCCCTGAGTAGCTCAGGCTCATGCCGGGCTGCAACTTGACCTGCTCATTGACGACCCGTCGTAGATCAGCGACCACCGACGCAATGTCCCTCCCCCGCACATCGACGTACACCCAGCCCGAAGGTCGTGCGTTCTCGCTCTTGAGCATCGGTGGACCGTCCGTGACTTTGACCTTCGCCACTGTGCCGAGGGTGATCTGGCTACCTAGCGGGGTATAGATCGGCAATTGCTCCAGGGCGCCGAGCGAGTCACGCCACTCCCGTGGATAGCGCACGTTGATCGGGAAGCGTGCGAGCCCTTCAATGGTCTCGCCGACGTTTTCACCGCCGATAGCGCCGGCCACGATGGACTGCACATCGGCGATATTCAGTCCGTAGCGGGCGGCGGCTTTGCGGTCGATATCCACATCGATATAGCGACCACCGGTCAGACGCTCGGCCAGAGCCGAACTGACGCCGGGCACGTCCTTGGCCACTCGCTCAACCGCCTGAGTCGCGGCATCGATCTCCGTCAGGTTGGTGCCGGCAACTTTCACTCCGATGGGACTCTTGATCCCCGTAGCCAGCATGTCGATACGGTTACGAATCGGTGGTATCCAGATATTCGTCAGCCCAGGGACTCGTACCACTCGATCCAGTTCTTCCACCAACTTTTCCTGGGTCATGCCTGGACGCCATTGCTCGTGCGGCTTGAACTGGATCGTGGTTTCGAACATCTCCAGCGGTGCGGGGTCGGTGGCGGTTTCAGCGCGCCCCGCCTTACCGAAGACGTGTTCGACTTCAGGCACGGTCTTGATCAGACGGTCAGTCTGTTGCAGCAGTTGTGCCGCTTTCTGCGCTGACAATCCCGGCAGAGCTGAAGGCATATAGAGCAGGTCGCCCTCGTCCAACGGGGGGAGAAACTCGCCACCCAAGCGAGACATTGGCCATAGCGCACTGACAAAAACCAATAGTGCCACCAGCAGCGTGATCTTTGGTCGACGCAAGACTGCGTCCAGGGCTGGCTGATAGATCCGAATCAACCACCGGTTCAACGGGTTCTGATGTTCACTGGGAATTCGTCCACGAATCCAGTAGCCCATCAGCACCGGCACCAAGGTCACTGACAATCCCGCCGCTGCGGCCATGGCGTAGGTCTTGGTGAAAGCCAAAGGACCGAACAGCCGTCCTTCCTGAGCTTCCAGGGTGAACACCGGAATGAAAGACAGAGTGATGATCAACAAACAGAAGAACAGCGCCGGGCCTACCTCTGCCGCCGCTTCGGTCATTACATGCCAATGACGTTCACCCTTCAGTTCTTCCCCCGGATTGGCCGCGTGCCATGCCTCGATCTTCTTGTGGGCGTTCTCGATCATCACCACGGCGGCATCGACCATGGCGCCGATGGCGATGGCTATCCCGCCCAAGGACATGATGTTGGCGTTGATGCCCTGGTAGCGCATGACGATGAAGGCAATCAGCACCCCCACCGGCAGCGAAATGATCGCCACCAGAGATGAGCGCAGGTGCCAGAGGAAGATCCCACACACCAACGCGACAACGATGAACTCTTCGATGAGCTTGTGGCTGAGGTTTTCCACGGCGCGGTCGATCAGCTTACTGCGGTCGTAGGTGGTGACGATATCCACCCCGGCCGGCAGACTGCTTTTCAGTTCGTCGAGTTTGGTCTTGACCGCGGCAATGGTCTCGCGAGCATTCTTGCCGCTGCGCAAAATCACCACGCCGCCGACGGTCTCGCCTTCGCCGTCGAGTTCAGTAATGCCACGCCGCATTTCCGGTCCCAACTGGATCGTGGCGACATCGCCAAGGGTTACTGGCACTCCTCCCGAAGCCAGCTTGAGCGGGATCGCCCGAAAGTCATTGAGCGTCTTCAGGTAGCCGGAAGCACGCACGATGAACTCGGTCTCTGCCATCTCCAGCACCGCGCCACCGGTTTCCTGGTTGGCCTTGCCGATGGCTTCGGTCACCTCAGCCTGAGTAATACCGAGGCTGGCCAGTTTGAGCGGATCAAGCTGGACCTGGTACTGCTTGACCATGCCACCCACGGTGGCTACTTCTGCAACGTTGGGCAGGGTCTTGAGTTCGAACTTGAGGAACCAGTCCTGAAGTGCGCGTAGCTGCGCCAGATCGTGTCCTCCACTGCGATCCACCAGTGCGTACTGATAGATCCAGCCCACCCCCGTCGCATCCGGTCCCAACGCCGGCTTGGCGCTGGCCGGCAACCGACTTTGTATTTGGCTCAGATACTCCAACACCCGCGAGCGCGCCCAGTACAAGTCAGTGCCGTCTTCGAACAGCACGTAAACGAAGCTGTCACCGAAGAAGGAATAGCCACGCACCGTCTTGGCACCCGGCACCGAGAGCATGGTGGTGGCCAACGGATAGGTCACCTGGTTCTCGACAATCTGCGGCGCTTGTCCCGGAAAAGGGGTGCGGATGATCACCTGAACATCCGAGAGATCTGGCAGTGCATCGATGGGCGTGCTCTGCACCGACCAAATGCCCCACGCCGTGACAAACAGCGTCGCCAGTAGCACCAGGAATCGGTTGGCCACTGACCAACGAATCAGGGCAGCGATCATGGCTGGCTCCCCGATTTTTCCAGGCGCTCAACACGCAGGCCATCGTCGGTCTGACTCACCGCAACCCGAACCTTGTCACCCGTTTTGAAGCCCTGCATCAGCGCCGGGTTGGCGAGTGGGAACGTCATCGTCATGCCAGGCATACCCAGCGTTTTGAAAGGACCATGGGCGAGCGTGACTTCTTTGTCGTTGATCTCAACGATCTGCCCATCCGCTTCATGAAAGCTGGAGGCTGCTGCGCTGGGTGGTGACTCTTCCTCCGAGCTTGCAACGATGCCCTTAAGACTGGCCTCCGAGTCGAGCAGGAACTGGCCAGAGGTAACCACTTTCTGGCCTTCTTCCAGACCTTTCAATATCGCCGTCTTGCCATCGCTTTCCTGCCCGAGTTGCACCGCCACGGGACGGTAGCGGCCGGCGTCTGCGGCGAGCATCACCAAGGCACGTCGGCCCGTGCGAATCACCGCTTCGCTCGGCACCCACAACACACTTTGCTCGGTCGAACGATTCAGGTGTACCTGCGCTGTCAAACCCGGTCTGAGGCGTCCGTCCGGATTGGGTAACTCGACACGTACGCGAAGAGTGCGGCTGTCCGGATTGGTCTCGGGCAAAATCGCGCTGACCCTGCCGTTGAGTATTGTCCCTGGGAAAGCTGGCAGGCGCGCTTCGACCGCCTGCCCCACGGTGATTGATCCGGCATCCGATTCTGGAACGGCCACGGCTAGCCAGACACTGCTCAAGCCATTGACGCGTGCCAGAGTATCGCCAGTCGCCACGGTCATTCCCGCACGTACGTTCAATTCTTGCAGTACACCGGCAATGGGGCTGGTCAGCGTCAGGTAGGGCTGAACCTTACCGCCACGCTCTACATCGGTAATCAGTGCTGCCGGCATCCCTGTGAGCCGCAGTCGTTGTCGGGCCGCATCCAACAGGGCAGCATCCCCGTTGCGTTTCAGGGCAAGGAACTCTGTCTGGGCAGCGGCCCACTCAGGCACCAGAACATCCGCCAGCGCCGCGTTGGCTTTGAGTACATCGCCGGGAGCATGGGCATAGACCCGCTCCACAAAGCCAGGGGTGCGCGCCTGAATCACAGCGACATCACGTTCGTTGAATCCCAACACACCTGTCACGTCGAGGCTGGAATCAAAGATCGCACGGCTGACTGTCGCAAAACGCAGGCCGAGATTTTGGGTCAGACTTGGATCGATACTGACGGTCGCTCGGTCCCCTGCGCTGCTGGTGTACTGCGGGACCAGTTGCATGTCCATGAAGGGAGACTTACCCGGCTTATCGAACTTTTGTTGCGGGTACATGGGGTCGTACCAATAAAGTGCTTTGCGTTCGCCCGGTGAATTGAGGCTCTGCTCTTGTGTGGTATTTGGTAGTCCACTCATACGCTGATGCGCCAACCAGTAACCACCGGCAACACCTAAGGCCAGCGAGATGCCAACCAGCAATGCCCCGTTCCCTTTTTTAAGGCTCATTGGCTGGACTCCCCATAAGCAAAATACAACCGCGCACTGGTCAGCGCTCGCTGCTCTTCCACGTCGATCTGTTTGAGGCGGGCCTCGATGAGTTCACGTCGGGCAGCAACAACGGCGTTTAAATCGCCTTTGCCCGAGCGATAACTGGCCATGCTGAGTTCGACCTTTTCCTTGGCCAGCGGCAACAGGCTTTCCTGGTTTCGGCGCACGGCACGATTCAGGCGCTCATAGTCGGCCAGTTCGCTCTCTAGTTGCTGAGTGTGCTCGCGTGACAGAGCTTCGCGCTCGGCCTCAAGCTGACTGAGTTCAGCCTGTTTGGCTGCGATTTTGGGGTTTTGGCGCGAGTCAGGAAACAGCGGCAGCTCCCAGGAAAATTGCACGCTGACCATATCGCCAAACTCACGGCCGCGACGCTGATAATCCAGCTCCCAGCTCCAGTCCGACTGCTTCTCCGACACGGCTTCACGAACCTTGGCTTGCGCTTCGCGGGTCATCGGCGCAAACGCTGCCAACTCGGGGTGGTGTTGCAGTTTATGGGCGTAGCCGGAGGTATCGACGGGCCAATGCGGCAAGCTGCCCACAGGCTTGTCGTTGGCGGCGGAGCCAATCCAGCGTTTGAGGGCTGCTCGGGCCTGCGCTCTCTGGAGAATCAGATCGTCCTGTTGCTCCGCCAGTTGAGCCGCTTCTTGCTTAGGCGTCACCGCATCGGCGGGTTGAGCGCGGCCACCGGCAATCTGGGCCCTGACGGTATCGGTCAACAGGCGGTTTTCTTTGTAGAAGTCCTGGAACAGCGCATCTTTGCGCTCAACCGAGTAGCTATTGATCCAGGCCAACGCCGTGGACTGGCGTACTTTCAGACGTTCGACTCGACGCTCCGCAGCGGCGCGATCAATGGCCGCATCGGCCACTTCTATGCGCGCTTTGCGCTTGTCGCTGTTGGGCATTTCTTGCCTGACCCCGACCACTTGCATGGTCATGAAGTCCTGATCGATGCTCCAGCGATCCGGACCGCCAATGGGGTAGTTCTGCACACCCAACAGTAGCCTGGGGTCAGGTAGTTCACCGGCTGGAATAGCCGCGCTGCTGGCAGCTTGAATTTTGGCGTCTTGTGCGGTCAGCGACGGTGCATTGTTTTCGGCCAGCCGCAACGCTTCATCGAGTGTCAATGCGGCAGCGAAGCTCGGCAATGCCAGTACGCTTGCCGCCAGACCGGCCACGAGGGACCAGCCTGTGCAATAGCACTTGGAGTTCATGTTTACGATTCCTGTGATCATCCACTGCACGCGTCAAAAGACATGCGCGCAGCTAGTCCATCCCGCTAACGCGGAATGAGGCTCAATGTGGGACAGGAATCAAACGCGAGGCGGTCGCCATACCCCGGACGGGGTCTGTACGGGTAGGGAATCGCTGAAGAAGTAAAGCACTACGGGGCTGAATACGGTTACAGGAGGCTTGAGGATCGAGACTTGCAGCATGCCGCCTGTCTTGCATTCCTGGCCCGGCTTACAAGGTTTGCCGTGCTCGGAAGGGCTTTTCATATCGTTGCAGCAGTCCATCCCCATGTCGTCCATTATCGCCATGCCCATCGTCTTCATTGGGCATGGTTCTGTCGGTGCCTGAACGCCCGCCATCCCGCTGAGGGGAAGCGCCAAGCTAATCATGAAGACGATGCAAAACCGCAGATAGCGTTTCATGGACTGGAGTGTAGACGGTGCAAATGGCCCTTACAATTGGATGCAGGGCATAAACGGCCTGCCGAGAGGCCTAAGTCAGGTGATAACACCGGAGCTGGTTTATAAATCTGAGTCAATTTTTATCTGGCCACATCTCATCTTTTACCTGAGTTTGTGGACAGATTGCAGCCAAAAATAGGCGAATAGGAGACCTCAAATCAAGTTTTTGAACCCTCTTCTGCCTTCCGAGGATTAGGTGATGTCCATGGAGGACCAAGCTATCCGCACACGAAAGCAGCTTCAAATAACTTCATTGGGCGCTTGACCCTGTAGTAGGTACAGGCTGTTGAATGGTGAAATTATCCCAAGCGGTAGAAGCACCATGAACCAGGAAAACAAGCTCAAGCCGGTCCTCCGTCTTCACGTACAGAAGAAAGAAGAGTGTTGCGGATCTGACCATCAACATGGGTCTGTTAATGCTGCTGAACCCAAGCATCACAAAGAACATGGTCACGACCATGAGCATGAGCATGAGCATGCTCACGATCATGCCGATGCGTGCTGTGCTCATGGCACGCAAGCTACTGATGGTGTTGCGATTACTAAGAGTAGCCCTGCCCCGAAAGGGACCAGTAGAGTTCGCTACCGCATCGATAAAATGGATTGCCCTACAGAGGAGCGCTTGATCCGCAACCGACTGGAGCCGATGGCCGGAATTGTTCGGCTCGACTTCAACCTCCTGAATCGTGAGTTGACCGTGCATCACCGCTTGGATGATCCGCAGCCAATCGTCACCGCATTAGTCGCGTTGGACATGGGGCCGAGCCTGATCGAAGCCGGTGCCGCGCCATCGGCGGTTCCCCCGGCCCTGAGCGCAAAACTAAAAGGATTGCTGGCCATCAGTGGCCTGGCTGCTATCGCCGCTGAAGTCATCGCGTGGACAACCGGACAAGAAGGTTCTTGGCCGGTTATGGTGCTTGCGGCTCTTTCCATTCTGAGCGCTGGTTTGCCCACCCTCAAAAAGGGTTGGATTGCAGTTAAGAACCTCACTCTGAACATCTATTTTCTGATGTCGTTGGCTGTCGTTGGTGCTCTCATCATCGGTAAATGGCCCGAAGCCGCGATGGTGGTTTTCCTTTTCGCCGTTGCTGAGGCTATCGAAGCACTTTCTCTGGAGCGCGCGCGGAACGCGATCAAGTCGCTGACCGCGTTGGCGCCAGAAACCGCTGAAGTCATGACTGATGGCGGCTGGAAAGACCATCCGGTGGCGAGTGTATTACTTGGTAGTCGTATTCGGGTTCGCACGGGTTCGCGAGTACCCTTGGATGCCCGCATAGACTCAGGTCGCGCCGCACTGGACCAAGCTCCAATTACCGGCGAAAGCCTACCTGTTGATAAGCAGGTCGGGGACCCACTTTACGCTGGCAGTATCGTTACCGACGGCGTGGTTGAAGCGACTGTGACGGCCGTAGCAGGAGAAAGTACTCTTGCTCGTATCGCGGCAGCCATACAAGACGCGCAGTCTCAACGAGCCCCTACTCAGCGATTTGTAGATGAGTTTGCACGTTATTACACCCCGGCTGTAGTGGTTCTTGCCCTCTTGGTCGCTGTCTTGGGCCCTGTACTGATCGGTGGAACCTGGGGCGATTGGCTTTATCAGGCCCTGGTCCTGTTAGTGATCGCCTGCCCATGTGCCTTGGTGGTTTCAACGCCAATTACCGTCGTCAGTGGGCTAGCCGCGGCTGCCAAGCATGGCATTTTGATTAAAGGCGGTGCATACCTTGAAAGCGGCCGACTACTTAAGGTTGTGGCGCTCGACAAGACCGGCACCTTGACCCAAGGCAAGCCGGTACTGACCGATAACGAGCCGTTTGGTGATCTGCCCATCGAGATGGCTTTGCAGATCGCAGCTAGCCTCGACGAACACAGTACACACCCAGTGGCGAAGGCCTTGGTCAGCGGATGGAAATTACAGCAACCGGATGCGGCGACTCTGCCGGTTGAGGACTTCGGCGTACTCAACGGTCGTGGCGTCAAAGGCAATATCGACGGTCAATCGTGGCACCTGGGTAACCACCGCTTGGTTGAAGAGTTGGGCGTATGCTCGCCGGCCCTTGAGGCCCGATTGTCGCTACTGGAAAACGCAGGAAAAACTGTAATCGTGCTCTGCGCGGCCAGCGGTCCAGTAGCGATTTTTGCTGTGGCTGACACCGTAAGGCCTGAAAGCTTTGCTGCCGTAACTGCTCTGAAAGCGTTGAATGTCGTACCGGTGATGCTCACGGGTGACAACCCTGCAACCGCCAAGTCCATCGCCGCTCAGCTCGGCATACAGGATGCACGCGGAAACCTCATGCCGGAGGATAAACAAGCCGCCGTCGCTGAACTCAAACGCCGCTTTGGTACTGTTGGCATGGTGGGCGATGGTGTGAACGATGCTCCAGCATTGGCGCAAGCCGACATTGGTTTTGCGATGGGGGCCGCAGGGACTGCCACAGCCCTTGAAACGGCTGATGTCGCCATCATGGATGACGACCCACGCAAGATTGCTGATTTTATTAGCCTGAGTCGTCGATGTGCCTCTGTTTTGAAGCAAAACATCGGACTGGCCTTGGGTATCAAAGTTGTATTTTTGGCGCTTGCATTGTCCGGCCACGCTACGTTGTGGATGGCTGTTTTCGCCGATATGGGAGCGAGCCTGCTGGTCGTATTCAACGGACTGCGGCTACTGCGTCGGTGATACGAAAGCTGCGACTTCGTGTTCAATTACATGCCCACACAAGGAAATCAAATCATGCAATGTCCGATCTGCAAAGATACTGCCCTCGTAATGACTGAGCGCCAAAGCATCGAAATTGATTATTGCCCTCAATGCCGTGGCGTTTGGCTCGACCGAGGTGAACTCGACAAGATCATCGAGCGCAGCCAACAACAGGAGGCCGTTAGGTTTCTTCCACAGAACCCAATTCCACCCGTACAGAATGCTCCTCCAGCAGTACAACCCGGTTACAGCCAGCATGGAGATAGCCAAGCTCATGGAGATCAGCGAGGAAGTCACGGTGGCGGTTGGAGAGAAGGTGGCCACCAGAGCGGCCATCAAAGTCATGGTGGACATCAAAACCAGAGTGGGCATCAGGGGCAACAGTCGTACCGCAAAAAATCATTTTTGCAGGAGATGTTCGATTAAGGCTGCGATTTCGCGCTTTGATCGGGATATACCTCGAACCAGCACCAATTCTGAAATAGGGTGTTTCATGAGATGGAACGGTTTTGGGTATTAGCTGGTCTTTATATCCTGCAATCGACTCGTAGCAAGGGTGCTACCTGGGTGGTTGGAGTTTCAGCGAGCGGCGTTTGAGGAAAAGGTTATGAGTTCAGGACACAGTCACGGCCAAGTACGCGCCGGTCACGAAAAGTTGCTGTGGATCGCACTCACCCTGACGACAAGCTTTATGGTCGCGGAGGTCATTGGAGCTTTTGTCACCGGCAGCCTGGCCTTATTATCCGACGCGGCCCACATGCTGACGGACGTTGCGGCTTTGGCGATATCCTTGGTCGCTATTCATATAGCCAAACGCTCTGCGGATAGGAAGCGGACCTTCGGGTACGCACGATTTGAAATACTTGCAGCCACCTTCAATGCGGTCTTGCTGTTTTTAGTCGCTATGTACATCGTTTATGAAGCGTATCTGCGACTTAAAGTCCCGGCGGAAATCCAGTCGACTGGCATGTTGGTCATTGCGGTGTTCGGGCTCATCGTCAACCTTGTTTCAATGCGCCTACTGAGTGCTGCCAGTGGGGAAAGCCTCAATGTGAAGGGCGCTTATTTAGAGGTCTGGAGCGATATGGTGGGGTCTATTGGCGTCATCATCGCAGCTCTTTTGATCCGTTTCACCGGCTGGACTTGGGTTGATTCACTTGTCGCGGCTGGCATCGGGTTCTGGGTGCTGCCCAGGACTTGGTCATTGCTCAAGGAAAGCATGAACATATTGCTGCAAGGGGTTCCAGAGGGCATCGATATTGAGAAGGTAGAGGCAACGCTTTATGGCATTGAGGGGGTCAAGAATATCCACGATTTGCATATCTGGGCTTTGACCAGTGGTAAAAGTGTTATGAGCGTCCATCTTGTCGCTGACTCGGCTTCCCGCAGCGAGCAAGCTATCTTGGCTGAAGTAACCAGCCTTATGAGTGATAAGTTCCACATCAGCCATACTACCGTCCAAATGGAAGGATCTGATTTTCACGATCAACTGGCTGACGATCATGAGGGTATGGTCCACTAACTGAGTCGTGGTATTTATTTAAGCTGGATGAACGTTTATACGTCGTGATACAGATCAAAAGGGTCGATTAAAATGGTCAGAAATATTTTAAGTTATTCTGGGCTGGCTTTGTTTTTGGCTTTTGTTGCGCAGCCAGCTTTTTCAACACCTGCTAATCCAGAAAGGGTATACGGGTGGATTGAGGAAGGAATACTTTTACCAGAAAATATTGCTGTGAAAGTAAAGTTAGATACAGGGGCTCTTACATCCTCGATGGATGCGAAAGACTTAGAACGATTCCGTAAAAATGGAGAGGAATGGGTTCGTTTCAACGTTAAAGTAAAAGACACAAAAACTAAGAAGGTGAGTAACGCACTCTTCGAGCGACGCGTCGAAAGAAATGTAAAGGTTCGAGGCGCCGGTGGCGCTGAACATCGTCCAGTAGTCATGATGACGATGTGCATAGGTGATAAAATTTATAAGGAAGAGTTTTCACTGAAGGATCGAGGCGACATGAACTACCCCGTATTGATTGGTCGCAAAACTTTGGGGGTCTTGGGCGCGGTCGATGTTTCACGCACATTCACTAACGAACCAAACTGTAATTAAACACCTGAATTATACATTTTATCTATACGTGCAGGGTGAATGTATTGAGAAAATAGCTCGGCAGAATTTTGCAGCTTTTTTGATGCTTGATGTGGCTGACTAAATAGTCTTAAAAAAGCTCACCCGGATGCCGATTTTTAGGAAGAGTTAGAAGTGGCGCCATGCAACGATTAGTATTTAGTTGCATGGCTTCTAATCAAAGTATGCTCATACTATAGGGTCATTTTAGATCTTTCTCGCAGCTCCACTTATTTCGGTGTTTTCATTGATTGACGCTCAAATGTCTGCGCGAGCTTTAACGGTGTTGACGCTTTGGACTGGCAGGTACTGAACAGATCAAGCTCTGGGCGATATGCTGTAGTTTGAATACCCATCAACCCCAATATAGAATGGAATAAGTTGTCATGGGACAGTGATACGTCTCGCTGATCCTTCAAACATTGGGAGTCGAGGGTTTGACGCGACTGCATGTTTTTGGAGATCCAGATTACCATGGGGATACTAGTCTGCTCGCTGGGAGCCATGGCATAAGGAAGTCCGTGCAAGTAAAGCCCATTCTCGCCGAGGGACTCACCGTGATCAGAGACATAAAGCATCGCCGTATCAAAACGCTCAGCGTTACGCTTTAGCAGGTCGATCGTTTGCCCAAGTACATAGTCCGTATAACCGAGGCTGTTATCATAGGCACTGACAATGCTTTCGCGCGTACAACGTTCAAGTTGATTATTATCGCAAACGGGACCGAATCGTTCGAACGCCGGTGGATAGCGCTTGGAATAGGATGGGCCGTGACTGCCTTTCATGTGTAGCACCACGATTGAATCCCGCTGCTGTTGATCCAAGTAGGCTTGTAAATCTTGCAATAAGACTTCGTCGTAACACTCGTCAGCTCTACATAATCCCGTCGATTTCTGATTGTTCAATTTTTCATTTGGTACTCGGTCGCAAATGCCTTTGCAACCCGAATTATTGTCTCTCCACAGGACCGATACGCCGGCCCGCTGCAACACGTCTAATAGTCCTTCTCTGCGCAACGCCATACCGTCTTTGTAGCCTTCTTTACCCACATCCAGAAACATGCAGGGTAAGGAAACGGCCGTAGCTGTTCCACATGAGCTGACATTGGTAAAACTTAAGACACCACGACTGGCCAATTCCGGATTGGTATCCCGGGAATAGCCATTGAGGGAGAAATTCGCGGACCTGGCGGTTTCACCCACCATCAGTACCGTTAGCCGTGGTTTGCGTACACCAGCAGTAGCTTCTTCACGGCGGGCATCAGCACCAATGGTTTTTAATTCGGCGGGAACTGCTAGCTGGCGACGCGTGTACCCATGAATTGCCGAAACCACATTCGACGGAACCAACATCAACCTGAGTTCGCGATGATTACGCATCAGCGATGCATAGGATTGATAAAGCGTAAATACGACGATCGCCAAGCAGGTGAGCGCTACCGCCACCCCCATGAATCGATGAGCAAGTGCGCGGGACCACGATCTTTGAATCAAACGGACTCGAGTGATAACCAGCACCGGCATAACACCAAAGCCCAGCATCCACAGCAGTAGATCCGAGTTCAACAGCTCCGTGGCTTCGGAGCTGTCCGTCTGCATCACATTCGTTAGCATGCTGTAATCAATTACTATGCCATAGCTATTCATAAAGTAACTCGTTGCTGCCGCAACCAGCAACACGATAGCTAGCACAGGTTTTATCAATCGTCCCCAAGCCATCACGCTGAGTAATACGTAGAGCCAAATCAACACGAACCAAGGCAGGCTAAGCACGAATATGGTGTTTCCGTCTTGTAGGCCTCCCACGCCTTGCCAGACAGCACGCCAAAATGGCCAGTTACTAAACAATAGAAGCCAAGTCGAAACTGCAAGAATTAACTGATTGCTGCCGAGTGTGATTTCCCAACTGCGAATTGGTACTTTGTTATTCATGGGTACTCCGGAAAATCTCGACGTATCCAGGCGCGAACTGCCACTGGAGTGTCACTACATTTTAGGTAAGAAAAAATCGCCAATAGCGCGGTGCAACTCGTGGATGCACCAGTGACCCTGAACGTTCTCGTCAGCTAGTTGGCGATCTGCGACTAGCCAAACCGCCAGACACCCCACGCTGATGAAAATCTTTTTCATGAGGTAGCACCCCAAGTAAGTGACGTGGCTGTAGATCCGCTCGATTCGTCCTTGAACGCCAGTAGTTGTGCTGAAGCGAGGTATTGGATACGGGTGCGCGGAGGGCCCAGAACACCCGTAAACTTGCGGTTGGATATTTCAAAGAAATTAGTGTTGGAGTCCTTGGCGCTTCGTGCGGCGGGAAGGATCACTTGACTGAAGAACTTCTTTTCTCTGTGGGCCATCGAGCGCTTGTCTACAGCAAGATGGATTTCGTACCGCAGGCGCGGTTCGGCGACGTTGTGCATATCACGAGACTGATAGGTGCGGCTAGCCTCCGACGAAATGCTTTTTAGTTTGCGGCCGAAAAACAAAATCGGCGTTGAAGCGCCCACCAGGTTCAACCGCTTCCGGATGCTGGTCATCGTTCCGCCAGACAGTGCGAACTCTGAGCTGAAATCAGACCTTGCTGTGCAAGCATGACGCCGTAAAAAACTTCGATCATCGGGGCGCAAGTCATTACGGCAGTGTTTAGACTCCAGCGCCACTATGCCTTTACTCTTAGATGCGACCTCAATCCATGCGTGACTTTTGCGGCACCTTTTCGGTGTCCGGCGGAGCTTAACGTTGGTAGTGTTCGAATTTTCGCGGAAGGCTTGGGCATCTATTATTAGTACTGGATTGGGGATCAAATCAGTCTGTTGCTGCCCGGCTTGGGCAGTTTGGATTTCCCACTGTGCATCTGCGAGGCTTGGGTTATTGGTCAATGCTATTTGAGGTTTGGTCACAGCCTCGGCGTGGGTTGCCCGAAGCAACGCCGTCATCAACGACGAAACACGAGACGGTGGGCCAGCCGCCCACAACATTTTTCTAATGCGAGATGGCATAACGAGATTTACGCCCCCAAAGTGCGCAGTTTCTTTGTTAACTCATAAATATTTGATGGTCTAAAAGACTTCTGATCGATTTCTGCCGGCTGAATTCGATCAGAAGTCGACACGACCGCAGGATCCTATGACGCATAGATTTTTTGCAGGCTCAATGTACTGCTGAACAGTTATCAGAAGGGTGACAGAAGAATTACAAATTTGTTATCCCCCCTCTGCCGCGGACAATTAGTCTAAGATCTACTTAGTGTGTAGGTTTGTATGTTTGTATGTTTGTATATTTGTATATTTGTATATTTGTATATTTGTATATTTGTATATTTGTATATTTGTATGTTTGTATGTTTGTATGTTTGTATGTTTGACGTCGATAACATAACGGAGCCACAACAGCGCGCAATAGCTCCTTACTGACTAAAATCGTACAACGCAAATATGTTGAAGTTTATCGGTAAATAAAATTTTCTATACGTGTGTAAGGATGATTTATTATTTAGTGTCGAGACTTTATGAAAAATGCGTATTTTGATAATAGAAGACGAGCCGAAAACTGCCCATTATTTGCACCAGGGGCTGACCGAAAGCGGATTTATCGTTGATTGCGTCGCCAGCGGAATCGATGGCTTACGCTTGGTCTGCCAACAGGCTTATGATCTTGTAGTGCTTGACGCAAACCTACCGCAACGTGACGATTGGGGCCTACTTGTAAGTATTCGCAAGGTCACTATTTCGCCCATCATGATACTTACCGTTAAAGGTAGTCTGGAGGAAAAAATCAAGGGTTTCGACCTAGGCGCGGACGATTACATGGTCAAACCAATTGAGTTTCCAGAGCTGCTGGCCCGAGTACGCACTCTGATGCGTCGCGCTGTATTGTCGGCATTGCCCGACGTGCTGTGTGTCGGGGACCTGGAACTCGATCTTGGTAGACACCGGACCTTCCGAGGCGAGCAGCGGATTGAGCTGACCACCAAGGAGTTCGCCCTGCTATACCTCTTGATGCGCCAGACTGGTACGGCGCTGTCGCGCACGCAAATCATGTCCTCTGTCTGGGGGCGGAGTGCTGATTGCGACACCAATGTTGTTGAAGTGTCGATGAGAAGGCTTCGGGCCAAGATTGATGATCCTTTCAACAACAAGCTAATCCATACCTTGCGCGGTGTTGGATATGTTCTCGAAAAGCGTGATCAATGAGCCCTCTTAATCCCTCGAATTTTGAAGTTATGTGAAATAATCGGCAACAACTTTATAAACAGAACACACAAATGCCACTCTAAAATCACAGTTCTATTAGATTACGAAAATCGTCTTCGGGGTGGGGAAGCACTGTGCTTGGCTGATTATGTTACTTCACTGAGCTTGTGAGGATAACGGTTGGAAATTACAAATAAGTAATTCTCATTAGACAATTAATAAAGATTTACCTCGTTAACGTACTTAAGTTTAACAGCTTTGTAACTACTTCAAAGAGACTCTGCTATGAGTCTGTTAAAACTAAGTATTGTTGCACTGACGCAATCATTGCCTTCGATAGAATTCGCTGAAAGCCGTGGTGATCGCAACGTTGTCAACGCCATGGAAGCAAATCAGAAAGCAATGGCCGCCTACGCTGCGCAAAAAGGCAAGACCGCTCCGGAAATTCAGAAATATCACTATAGAATGAAGTTTGATATCGCAAAAGTGGTGAGTATGACCCCACCAATTCGCTCTTGCAACATTGTACCTTTTCGAATGACCTATGAGGACTCAGCTGGAAAGCTTCACACTATTGAATACCAAATTATTGGTGTGTGTCGTAACACGCACGAATGAACGAATGACGTGAATAAGGGCTGTTTTTTCAATGGTTGGTATCACCAGTTGGTGTGTCCATGTGAACGAGCCCCATGAAAGACAGGACACCGTTTCCCCCTTACGATAAGGGATAGGCAAACGGTTATGTTTATGACTAATAGCAACGACAAGAGTGGGGAGCTTTTGGGCCAGGAGCGGCGGCGCCGCTGGAGTCCAGAGCAAAAGCTGGCCATGGTTCGCGAGAGCCTTGAGCCAGGACAAAGTGTGTCGGTCGTCGCTCGGCGCAACGGCATCAATGCCAATCAGTTGTTCTTGTGGCGCAAGCTGTATCAGGACGGCAGCCTGTCGGCGGTCAGTGCTGGCGAAGCCGTGGTGCCTGCCTCCGAGCTAAGCGATGCGCTCAAGCAGATCCGTGAACTGCAACGGATGCTGGGCAAGAAAACGATGGAAGCCGAAATCCTCAAAGAGGCCGTGGAGATCGCCCGGTCGCGAAAATGGATTGCGCACTCACCCTTGTTGCCGGGGGACGACCAGTGAAGCTGGTCAGCGAATGTCTCGGTGTGGCGCGCTCGCAATTAACGGTTCGAATCAAGCAATCGGTATCGCCCAAAGTGCGGCGAAGCAGGCCTGTGAACGATGTAGAACTGGTCGCTGAAATCCAGCAAGAGGTCAGCGAACTGCCCAGTTATGGATACCGTCGCGTCTGGGGACTGCTGCGTCGTGCACGTGAAAAGCGGTCGCTGCCGGCGGTCAACGTGAAACGGATTTACCGGGTGATGCGTGACCACAACCTTTTGCTTGAACGCCGGATCAAACAGCCCGGCGTGCCGCGTCGGCACGAAGGCCGTATTGCAGTGGAAACCAGTGATACGCGTTGGTGCTCGGACGGCTTTGAGTTCCGTTGCGAGGACGGTGCCAAACTGAGCGTGACCTTCGCCCTCGATTGCTGTGATCGCGAAGCCATCGGCTGGGTCGCGAGCCCGACCGGGTACAGCGGCGATGATATCCGCGACTTGATGCTGGAAAGCGTGGAGAAGCGCTTTGGTGATCAACTGCCCGCTACGCCGGTGCAATGGCTAAGCGACAACGGCTCGGCGTACACCGCCGAACAGACACGCCTGTTTGCTCGACAGATCGGTTTGCAGCCGGTGACCACCCCAGTTCGCAGCCCGCAGAGCAACGGCATGGCCGAGAGCTTCGTGAAGACGCTCAAACGTGATTATGTGGCGCACATGCCCAAGTCGGATCGAGAAACGGCGCTGCGCAACCTGGCAATTGCCTTCGAGCATTACAACGAGCAGCATCCGCACAGCGCCTTGAAATATCGTTCACCGAGGGAGTTCAGGCGCTTAGCGGGAACATCAATTTAACGGGGAGTTGGTGTCCGGTTTTATAGGGGCAAGTCCACCATGGATGTTTGGAAAACCCAGCTTGAAGGTCGTGATCTTACCCGGGCGGCTATTAACTTCTGCGACTCCCTGATGCAAACTCATGATTGATTTCACAATGGCTAAACCAAGCCCGGTACTTCCTCCAGCGCGCGAATGATGAGTGTCAACTCGATAAAAGCGATCGAATAAGTGCGGTAGGTGTTGAGGTTCAATACCTGCGCCTCGGTTGGCTACATGTAGCGAGACTTCTGTGGCATGGACTTCGATGGTGATTGTGATGGCTTGGCCTACTGGGCAATGGCGGATTGCATTGGACATCAGGTTGGAAATTGCCCGCTGAATCATCAACCGATCACCAATGGTCGACCCCCTGCCAGTAACGCTCACGCTGATCTGTTTATCTTCCGCCGACAGTGAAAACAGATTGATGACCTTCAAGGCTTCATCCTCCAGAGCAATGGTCTCAAACGGGACCAGCGCAGCGGGATGACTGACCTGTGCCAGGAAAAGCATGTCCGAGACAATCCGGGCTACGCGCCCAAGCTCTTCGGTGGAGGACTCCAAAACCGCTTTGTACTCCTCGGCCGGCCTCTCCCGGGACAACGTCACCTGGGCTTTGCCCATCAGGTTGGAAATGGGTGCTCGTAGTTCGTGGGCCAAGTCATCGGAGAACTGCGACAACTGCTGAACATCGCTGTCTAGTCGGTGCAGCATGAAGTTGATGCCATGGGCCAGTTCGCTGAGCTCCTGCGGCATCTTGACCACCGAGAGTCGATGGCTGAGGTCCTGAGCAGAGATCATGGCGGCCACCTTGCGAAACTCCCGCAGCGGCGCGAGCCCCCGTTTTACCACTGCCCAGGCACTGAGGCCGATAAGTAGCAGCAGCAACGGCAAGGCCATGATCGTCGAGCTTAGATATGTGCTGAGCAGCGCTTCATCGTTGGCGCAATCAAGCGACAGCAATACGGCGACATTCGTACCGTTCGGCAAGCGGATCAGTCTGGATGCAGTCAGGAAGTGCCGGCCCTGATCATCGGTGCTTCGGGAGTACGACACCTTGTCGGTGGCAGCCCCTGCCGCCTTCAACTCCGCCCTGGGGTCCGTCAAGCCAAAGCCTGACTTCAAGAGCGGCGTCCTCATATTTATCAGGTCATAAATGGTAAGGTTGAGGTGGTCATGCCCCATCACCTGATCCAGCAAAACGTGCGGTTTAATGTTGATGTCGACAGGTTTTTCATACAGCGAAAGACTGTGCTCGATTTGCCGCATTTTCTCGCTCAAGTTGTCTTTTGACAGTTTATCTAACTCATGCGTTAGCGCGAGGAACGCAAGAACCGCCAGAAATAACACCAACAATGCGCCCATGATACTCACCGCCAAACCCAGCCGCATCGACAGGCTTGCCGACTTCATTCCCGGGCCTCCAGTACATAGCCAACGCCGCGCAGGGTATGGATTAGCTTCTTGTCAAAAGGATCATCAATCTTGGCCCTCAGGCGGCGGATTGAAACCTCGACCACATTGGTGTCGCAGTCGAAGTTCATGTCCCAGACCAATGAAATGATCTGAGTGCGGGAAAGCACCTCACCCGACTGGCGCATCAAAAGGTGCAGCAAAGCAAATTCCTTGGTCGTCAGGTCGATACGCTGCTCGCCCCGGAAGGCCCTATGGCGGCCCTGGTCGAGTTCCAGATCGGCGACTTTCAAGACCTCAGGGACGGAAACTTGTTCGCTGCGACGCATTAAAGTTCGTACCCGGGCCAACAGTTCCGGAAATTCGAATGGCTTGACCAGATAGTCATCGGCACCCAGGTCCAGGCCGCGGATCTTGTCCGCCAGGCGCCCGCGAGCGGTTAGCATCATGACCCGGGTGTTACTGCTTTGGCGCAGTCGCTCGAGCACACCCCAGCCATCAAGTTGTGGTAGATCGACGTCAAGTATTACCAAGTCGTAGGTTTGTTGACGCGCAAGGTGAAGTCCATCCGTACCATTCGCCGCGCGGTCTACTATATAGCCGCTTTCAGTCAAACCCTGATGCAGGTATTCGGCAGTTTTAAGCTCATCCTCAACTACAAGCATTCGCATGGTAGTGCCGCCCTATGTAATATGAATTGAATAATAAAATTTCGAAGTTTATTTAAGTGCCCGACTAAGAAATGATGTAGAACTATTCGATCATAAAAATCTCAAAACCGCGCATTGCTCAAGTGATCAGTATCAAGCCTGAAGCTGCTACAGGGTCAACAGGAGGAGGACATTTTACGATAAAAGTATTTGCGACTATATGTCGCAGGCATGTTAATGCGCGACTCCCGTACATTTATTTCAGCCAGAAGCCAAGCTCCGCTCGGCTGATATCTATGGGGAATCGTTTCGAAGTGTTACGGCGCAGATAGTCAATTTAATGCTGCACGCATTTTTTGGGGAGACTGGCAGGATGTACCAAGGGGAGTTGATCTCGCTTTGCGATTTTTAAGTACCCCGCGCTATCTATGCTCTATGCATTTTCGGATTCGCGTTTTTGGACTATTGTTTATCGTGATTTTAGTTACGGCTTTACTAAAATCACTACTTTTGTTTTTGGGCTTTTAAGTTGCTTTGTGCATTATATTTTGGAAATGTAAGTTGAAAAACTGTCAGATGGCCCGGCATACTTTGGACCTCTGCCATTCCCTGGTGCAGGCTCATGATGGATCGGACAATGGCCAACCCTAATCCAGTACCACCTTCAGCTCGTGAGCGACTGTTATCCACACGATAGAAGCGATCGAAAATGTGAAACAAGTGCTGGTGCTCAATTCCTACCCCAGGATTGCTTATTGATAGGGAGACTTTTTCAGATTGCGTTTCAATCGCTATAGCAATGGACTGCCCTGCTGGGCAGTGACGAATGGCATTTGATAAAAGATTGGAAATAGCCCGTTGAATCATGAGCCGATCACCTAAAACTTTACCCCATCCGCTGACAGTTATACCAACGCTCTTTTCCTCAGCCGATAGCGAAAAAAGGTCGATGACTTTTAGGGCTTCATCCTCTAGTAAAATGCTTTCAAACGGCACGAGTGCGGCCGGATGACTAACTTGGGCCAAGAAAAGCATGTCTGAAACAATTCTGGTGACTCGTCCTAGTTCCTCGGTGCATGACTCTAAAACAGCCTTGTACTCTTTTGCCGGGCGTTCTCGAGAAAGTGTTACCTGAGCTTTCCCCATAAGGTTCGTAATCGGTGACCGCAGCTCATGCGCCAAGTCATCAGAGAATTGCGATAGTTGTTGAACTCCGCCGTCAAGACGGTGCAGCATGAAGTTTATACCGTGAGCAAGCTCACTGAGTTCTTGGGGCATCTTGACAACTGAGAGTCGATGACTTAAATCCTGGGCCGACACCATTGCTGCAACTTTCCGGAATTCCCGAAGGGGGGATAAGCCACGTTGCACAATAGCCCAGGCGCTGATACCAATCAGAATCAGCAACAGTGGAACCGCTACAATGGTCGAACTCAGGTAGGCGCTCAATAGCGTTTCATCATTCGAGCGATCAATAGACAGTAGGACCGATACGAACTCACCATCCTTTAATTTCATGAGCTTAGAGGCGGTGAGGATGTGGATTCCGGACTCTTCGGCTGGGGAATAGTACGACAGCTTATTACTGGCGGCTGTTCCGGCTTGATTCGTAGATACTTCAGGTATATCTGCTCCAAAACTCAGCAGAGGTTCACTCATGTTGTCATCATCAAAGATGGTCAGGTTAAGATTGTCGTGTCCCAGCACTTGATCTAATAGCACGTGTGGTTTTAAACTCATGTCGCGGGTACTAATATCCATCAGTAGACTGTGCTCAATCTGACTCATCTTCTTCTCTAAGCTATTTTTTGCGCGCGAATCAAGTTCGTGAGTAAGCGCTAAAAAAGCTAGTATCGCTAAAAGCACTACTAGTACCGCTCCCATAATGCTAACTGTCAACCCCAGCCGCATCGATAGGCTGACCGGTTTCATTTCCTCGCCTCCAATACATAGCCTACGCCACGAAGGGTATGTATTAATTTTGTTTCAAATGGATCATCTATTTTTGCTCTCAATCTTCGTATCGAAACTTCGACAACGTTTGTGTCGCAGTCAAAGTTCATATCCCACACTAAAGAGATAATTTGAGTGCGAGATAACACCTCTCCTGATTGACGCATCAACAGATGAAGCAGCGCGAACTCCTTTGTCGTCAGATCTATGCGTTGCTTTCCGCGGAATGCGCGATGTCTGCCTTGATCAAGTTCAAGGTCAGCGACTTTTAATACCTCCGGAACTGGAATATGTTCGCTGCGACGCATTAAAGTGCGTACTCTTGCAAGCAACTCAGGGAATTCAAATGGCTTGACCAGGTAATCATCGGCTCCCAAATCCAATCCTTTGATTTTGTCTGCCAGACGCCCTCTTGCAGTCAGCATCATTACCCGAGTGCTACTAGTCTGCCGAATATTTTCAAGAACGTCCCAACCGTCAATTTCAGGTAGATTTACGTCTAGTATTACCAGATCATAAGCTTGCTGACGTGCTAGATGGAGTCCATCAGCCCCGGTCGATGCGCAGTCTACAATATAGCCACTTTCAGTCAGGCCTTGATGTAAGTACTCAGCAGTCTTCAGCTCGTCCTCTATCACAAGGATTCGCATAGGATTTCACCCTCTGGTAAATGTATCGGAATGATTTGATGCTCGTTAAACATGGTTTAAGGGCATTATTAATCTGTATAAACGTTTCGATTCTGGCTACATCTTTAATTTTATTCGCAATATGGTCTTTTTAAAGCTTTGCAAGGTTCGTCATGTTTCCTTTACCTCCCAAAGTATTAGGTTCGGCGCCCCTTTTTTGTTTCGGGTTGTTTCTTGGCGCGAGCACTTATTGACTTCATCCTAATGCATTAATTGAGGTTTTTCCGCTGGATAACGTATTTGTAATTTTTCAGTCACCTTGTTGATAGGTGCGGAGAATTACATTTGCCTCATGGGAAATTCTTTTTGTTTTAAAGGTTTAAGGAATGATGGAATTACTTCGGTGTAGAAAGTTTATTGCTCACCCAATCACGCATAAGACCATGCTAAGAGCAGGTCTCATTTCGATCCTTGCGCTTTTTACTAGTCCTTTGTTTGCGGCGACCGCTCAAATGCTCACAATGGATCAGGCGCTTGAAACTGCTTTTGCCAATAACCCTGATCTGGCGGCCGCTCAATGGGAGACTGGTATTGCTCAGGGAGAGCGACAGCAGGCAGGGTTGATCCCTAACCCTGAGGTTTCCTGGGAGGCTGAAGATACTCGGCGAAACTCGCGCACTACGACGGTAATGATCAACCAGCCGATCGAGCTTGGCGGTAAGCGCGGGGCTAGGATCGAGGTGGCCAGTCGAGCTCAAGACGCGGCCGGGATTGAATTGGAACGCAAACGCAATGTTCTGCGTGCCGATGTCATTCAGGCGTTTTACAGCTCCTCGACGGCTCAGCAAAGGCTGCTGTTATCACGTCAATCACTTGAGCTCGCCGAGCGCGGTTTGCGTGTAGCTCAAGGTCGCATCAAGAGTGGTAAATCCTCACCCGTTGAAGGTACTCGCGCAGAGGTTCAGCTATCAGAAGTGCGTCTGGAGCTGAGGCGGGCTGAGCGGGATGAGGCCAGTGCCTACCAGCGACTCGCTCAGGTCATGGGCGCGCCTTTGCCTGCATTCGTGTCTGTGGGTGATCCAGGCCGGTCGATGCCAACCGTACCGGATTCGTCACTGCTGCTTAATCGCATAGGTGAAACCGCGGAGCTACGATTGGCAAAACTGCAAATAGATCAGCGGGAAGCCTCCCTTGGCCTGGAGAAGGCTCAGCGAATTCCCGACCTCACCGTGAGTATCGGGAGCCAATACGACGAGCGCGAGCGCGAGCGGGTGAATGTTGTGGGGCTGTCTATGCCCATCCCATTGTTTAACCGTAACCAGGGCAACGTACTAGCCGCTGCCCGCCGTACCGATCAAGCCCGCGACCTTCGTAACGCCAGTGAGTTACGCCTGCGCACAGAAATCCAGACCACCCTGGATCAGTGGATGACGGCTAACACTGAAGTCGCGTCGTTCAATCAAACCATCCTGCCTGCCGCGCAAAGTGCCGTCGACACCGCTACCCGAGGTTTCGAAATGGGCAAGTTTAACTTCCTCGACGTACTCGATGCTCAGCGCACCTTGATTAGCGCCCGCACGCAATACATCCAGGCTATCGCCGAGGCGACAGACGCCTGGGTGCGCATCGAGCGAATTTTCGGAGATGTCGCCCTTCTCACTCGTACTCCGTGAATTTCATATAACGCTTTTTTTACCGCTGCTCAGCATCGCAATACCACGGTAATCCGTGACTGCCGACTGGGCTGCGCAGGGAGTTTCCATGGATAAAAAACTAATTCTCGTCACTGCACTGACCTTGACGGTGGGTATAGGCATCGGCTCGTTGTGGATGGGCAGCCCATCGGTGCCCTCAGCCGAAGCTCAGGCTCAGGCTCAGGAGGGCAAAGGCCATGACGATCACGGCGATGAAACTACTGGCAAGAAATCGGCCGAGGGCGAACACGCCGAAGGCGAAGCGGAAGAAGGTCACTTGACTCTGAGCGAAGAGCAGATCAGCTCAGCCGGCATCCAGTTGGTCGAAGCCAAGGCGCAGAGTATTAGCCTTTCATTGCCCTTTCCTGGAGAAATCCGTTTTGATGAAGACCGCACTGCGCATGTGGTGCCCCGCGTACCCGGTGTCGTCGAGTCGGTCCATGTCAATCTTGGTCAACCGGTGAAAAAAGGCCAGTTGCTGGCCGTGATCGCCAGCCAACAAATTTCTGATCAGCGTAGTGAACAAGCCGCGGCGCAACGTCGTCTTGAGTTGGCCCGTACTACCTACGAGCGAGAGCGACAGTTATGGCAGGACAAAATCTCTGCCGAACAGGATTTCCTGCAAGCCCGCCAGGCTTTGCAAGAAGCCGAAATCGCCCTCAGCAATGCTCGACAAAAAATCAGCGTACTCAGTGGCAGCTCGGTCACCAGCGGGGGTAACCGATATGAATTGCGTGCGCCGTTTGACGGGGTTGTCGTTGAGAAACACTTGGGCCTCGGTGAGGTTGTCAGCGAAACCACTAATGCCTTCACCCTCTCCGACTTGTCGCGTGTGTGGGTGACCTTTGGTGTCTCGCCAAAGGATTTAAACAAGGTACTGGTGGGCAAGTCGGTCACGGTCAGTGCGCCGGAACTGAATGCCGAAGTCACTGGAACCGTGGCCTATGTCGGCAGTTTGTTGGGCGAGCAAACTCGTACAGCCACGGTCCGCGTGACCTTGGCCAATCCACAAGGTGCATGGCGTCCCGGGCTATTCGTGACCGTGCAGGTTGACACTGATACTCGGCAAACAAAGGTCGCAGTACCAGAAGCGGCTATCCAGACGGTCGAGGACAAGCAAACTGTTTTCGTTCGAACGGACGACGGGTTTAAAGCTCAGCCAGTGGAGACAGGTGGCCGTTCGGCGGGTCTGGTCGAGATCACGGAGGGCCTGGAGCCCGGTGTTCAAGTCGCCGCTGCCGGCAGTTTCATTCTGAAATCAGAACTGGGTAAAGCCTCGGCTGAACACGCCCACTGATCCGCCACTTCCACGAGAAGGTTCTCATGTTCGAACGCCTGATCCAATTTGCCATCGAGCAGCGCATCATCGTGCTGCTCGCGGTTCTCCTCATGGCCGGCCTCGGTATAGCCAGCTACCAGAAGCTGCCGATCGACGCCGTTCCCGATATCACCAACGTCCAGGTGCAAATCAACACAGGGGCAGCAGGTTTTTCACCACTGGAAACCGAGCAGCGCATCACGTTCCCCATCGAAACTGCAATGGCTGGTTTGCCGGCTCTAGAACAAACTCGCTCGCTGTCACGCTCGGGTTTGTCGCAAGTCACAGTGATCTTCAAGGAAGGCACTGACCTGTTCTTCGCCCGACAATTGGTCAACGAACGGTTGCAGGTGGCCAAGGAGCAACTGCCCGAGGGTGTGGAAGCCGTCATGGGGCCGATCTCAACCGGTCTGGGTGAAATTTTCCTGTGGACGGTCGAGGCTGAAGAAGGTGCTGTCAAGGAGGACGGCAACCCCTATACGCCGACCGACCTGAGGGTGATCCAAGACTGGATCATAAAACCTCAGCTGCGCAATGTTCCCGGGGTCGCCGAAATCAATACCATTGGCGGGTTCGCCAAGGAGTACCAGATTGCGCCTGATCCAAAACGCTTGGCGGCTTACAAGCTTACGCTGACTGACCTTGTTACAGCGCTGGAGCGCAACAACGCTAACGTCGGTGCCGGTTACATCGAACACAGTGGCGAACAGTTACTGATTCGCGCACCCGGCCAAGTAGCGACCACCGACGATATCGCCAATATCGTCATGGCCAACGTCGACGGTACGCCCATCCGCGTCAAGAACGTCGCAACCGTGGACATCGGCCGTGAATTGCGCACGGGGGCCGCGACCGAAAACGGTCGTGAAGTGGTGCTCGGCACAGTGTTCATGCTGATCGGTGAGAACAGCCGCACCGTGGCCCAGGCCGTTGCCAGCAAGCTTGAGCAAATCAACCGCTCACTGCCAAAAGGGGTGGTGGCAGTCACCGTCTATGACCGTACCAATTTGGTGGACAAGGCGATTGCCACCGTTAAGAAGAACTTGATTGAAGGTGCGATTCTGGTAATCGCGATTCTGTTCCTGTTCCTTGGCAACATTCGCGCCGCTCTGATCACTGCCATGGTGATCCCGCTCGCGATGCTATTCACATTCACTGGCATGTTCACCAACAAGGTCAGCGCCAACCTGATGAGCCTCGGAGCGTTGGACTTTGGCATCATCGTTGATGGCGCGGTGGTCATTGTCGAAAACGCCATCCGTCGTCTGGCCCATGCACAGCAACACCACGGACGCATCCTCACCCGCTCCGAACGCTTTCACGAAGTGTTCGCGGCGGCCAAGGAAGCACGCCGACCGCTGATTTTCGGCCAGTTGATCATCATGGTCGTGTACCTACCGATTTTTGCCCTCACCGGCGTCGAAGGAAAAATGTTTCACCCGATGGCGTTTACTGTGGTGATTGCCTTGCTCGGCGCGATGCTGTTGTCGGTGACCTTTGTCCCGGCGGCGATTGCGATGTTCGTCACCGGTAAGGTCAAGGAAGAAGAGAACATCATCATGCGTGGCGCCCGTCGGGTGTATGCGCCAGCGCTAGAATGGGTCATGGGCCATCGATCAATGGCATTCGCCATAGCACTAGCCGTTATCGCGGTGTGCGGTGTGGTCGCCAGTCGAATGGGCAGCGAGTTTGTGCCGAGCCTCAGTGAAGGGGATTTCGCGTTACAAGCACTGCGTGTACCAGGTACCAGCCTGACGCAATCGGTAGAAATGCAGCAACGTCTGGAAAGACTTGTGTTAGCAAAGGTACCGGAGGTCAAGCGGATGTTTGCTCGTACTGGTACAGCAGAAATTGCCTCAGACCCAATGCCACCAAACATCTCTGACAGCTACGTGATGCTCAAGCCGAAGAATCAATGGCCTGATCCGAATAAATCCAGAGAGGCGTTGGTAGCTGATATCCAAAAAGCTACAGCCGGAATGCCCGGAAGCAACTATGAGCTTTCTCAGCCTATTCAATTGCGTTTTAACGAGCTGATTTCAGGCGTGCGCAGTGATGTGGCGGTCAAGGTCTTCGGTGATGACATGGCGGTGCTTAACAGCACCGCTGCAAAAATTGCCGCGTCCATGCAGAAGATCAATGGTGCCTCCGAGGTCAAAGTCGAGCAAACGTCGGGACTGCCGGTACTGACCATCAACATCGACCGTGACAAAGCCGCCCGTTACGGACTGAACGTTGGCGACGTACAAGACACCATTGCGGTGGCGGTCGGTGGTCGTCAAGCCGGTACGATGTATGAGGGAGACCGCCGATTCGACATGGTGGTGCGTTTATCCGACGCCATGCGTAAGGATCTCGAGGGATTGTCCACACTGCTAATCCCGGTACCGGCGCTGCTTAACACCAATGCCGATCAGATCGGGTTTATTGCTCTTTCAGAGGTGGCTAGCCTCGATCTAGTGTTGGGACCTAACCAGGTCAGTCGTGAAAACGGCAAACGTCTGGTGATCGTCAGCGCCAACGTGCGTGGGCGTGATATCGGCTCATTTGTACAGGAGGCCAGTAGCGCCATTGATAAAGAAGTGCAGATCCCGGCCGGTTACTGGACCAACTGGGGAGGACAGTTCGAGCAGCTCCAATCCGCTGCCAAGCGACTACAGATTGTAGTCCCGGTGGCCCTGCTCTTGGTGTTCGCACTCTTGTTCATGATGTTCAACAACCTCAAGGATGGCCTATTGGTGTTCACCGGTATTCCATTCGCATTGACGGGGGGAGTCATGGCTTTATGGCTCCGAGACATCCCGCTGTCGATCTCGGCAGGTGTTGGTTTCATCGCGTTGTCGGGCGTGGCGGTGCTGAATGGTCTGGTGATGATTGCGTTCATCCGCAATCTTCGGGAGGAAGGACATTCGTTGAGTTCCGCAATCAATGAAGGGGCTCTTACCCGTTTGCGCCCAGTGTTGATGACAGCTCTGGTGGCCTCTCTTGGCTTTATTCCGATGGCACTGGCCACCGGAACGGGGGCAGAGGTCCAGAGACCCCTGGCTACCGTGGTGATCGGGGGCATCCTATCCTCAACTGCGTTGACCCTGCTGATATTGCCTGCGCTTTATCAATGGGCGCACCGCCGAGACGAGGAAGAAGCCGAAGACGAAGACGATAAAATAGAAGCCGTATAATTCTTTAGTTTTAAAAGCCCACTATCGAGATTCGATAGTGGGCTTTTTTATGTGAGCTACATAACGAATCTGTAATCTTGGCGCCACCGTGTTGATAGGTTCGAATTGATACCCTACTAGCGTTAACTATATGAGGTGTCAGTATGAAAATTGCTCAAATCTGCGCTCTTGCGGGTGCTTTAATCCTTTCTTCAGTTGCTTTAGCCGAAGGTGGGGGGGACAGAACCTTCGAAAAAATGATGGCGGCGCGAGATGTGGCAATGGAGGCATATGTTGCTAGAGAAGGGAAGAGCGTTCCCGTGGTTTCAAGTGATGCTAAAGATGAGACAGGTAAAATGTAGTAGTACTGCGTATAAAAAACCGCTTCCGGTTTCCGGCGGCGGTTTTTTTTACGGCTTTATTACACATTCGTAACCTAGCCGCCACGCCATCGCAATGTTCGAATTGATATCCTTGTAACAGTTAATATATGAGGTACTAAATATGAAGTTCATGAGTATTATTACTTTCGCTGGAGCTCTGACGTTATCCTCTCTCGTACTGGCGGAAGGGGGAGGAGACAAAGCCTTTGAAAAGATGATGGTGGCGAATGCTAAAGCCATGGAGCAGTATGCAATTAGCCAGGGGAAAAGCGCCCCTGTGTCGAAAGAATACGAGTACGGGATGAAGGTGGATGTTGTGAAGGTTATCAGTGTGGTGCGGCCTGCAAAAGTCTGCGCAGTGGTGCCCGCCGCAATGACCTATGAAGATTCAAAAGGACAGCTAAATACAATTAGGTACACTGTGGCTGGAGAGTGTCGTAAACGAGGCGGCTAGCAGCTATGCTGCTGTCAGAGGGATTTATAACGCTCGATTAACCTCAATACTTAGAGGTATCGGGCGTTTTTTATATGCTCGTGTTTTAACGGTCATAAAAAAGACGCCCCGAGGGACGTCTTAAAAATTCACCTTTTTCCAAAGGAGCTTCTAAAGGTGAGCTTGGAGCTTTTAACTGAACAGCGATGAGTTTCAGATTTTCACATACTAGCTACTTGTCTATAGGACTCCAACCAGATGCGCTAGCTAGATTCCTATTAACTCCAACTCACTATAAGCAATTCAAGTTAACATGAAGATGATTGAAAAATTACATTTTTGAAATCTTTCTAGCGAAAACGGGATATTCGTGAAGAACGAATTATCCCGTTCAGGTATTACAGAATCGCTAGTGGGTACTCAACGATCACACGGACTTCATCCAAATCAGACTCAAACGCGGTTGCACGGGTGTTCATTTGTCGCAAGCGGAAGGACATATCTTTCAAGGAGCCTGTCTGAACGACGTATTTTACTTCGATGTCGCGCTCCCAACGTTTCTGATCGGTCAACGGGTTTCCATCCGCATCGCGCCGCATGTATGTGGCGTTGGCGTTGGAGTAGTCGGCGTCGGTGCCACGACCATAACGTGTCATAAACGACAAGCCAGGTACACCATACGAGCTCATGTCGAGGTCGTAACGCACCATCCATGAACGTTCTTTTGGCGAGTTGAAGTCGCTGTACTGGATTGAGTTGTCGAGAAAGATGGAATCCGACTGACGCAGATAGTCGAAGTCGTCGTTACCATTATTTCGCTGGTGAGAAAGTGCAAGTGAGTGTGCGCCATACTTCACGCCAACCTTAGCGCTCCAAATATTGTTGTCGAACTCGCCCAGCAGTTTTTTCCCTTCGTCAACGGCCTTGTAGTAATTCACACCGCCGAATACGGAAAGCTCATCAGAGAAGGAGTAGTTCAACCCGGTGCCAGCATAGTATTGATTCCAGGCGTCTTTGAGACGACTGGAGTAAAGACTAACGATAATATTCTTATTCACATTGTAGTCGCCACCAAAATAGCCGACCCAAGGTGAGTTAACTGGGCCTGCATAGAAGGTTGCGAAGTTGTCGCGCATATTGCTGGAGACTGGTTGACTCATAGCATGCAGGCGACCACCCTGAACTGTCAGCCCTTCGATGCTGGTATTGGTAGCGGTCACACCACGGAAACTTTCCGGTAAAAGCCTTGAGTCGCCAGAAGCCACGACAGGGTTGGCGGGAAATACATCACCTACTTTCACCACAGTGTCAAAAGCGCGAACTTTTGCCGCGCCACCGACTTTCGTGTATTCATCTCGAGCTTCGCCGTCGCCATTGACAGGTAGCACATCGAATGAACTACGACCGCCGTTACGACCGTCACCCGTATCAAGCTTCAAACCGATCATCGCGAAAGCGTCGACGCCCACGCCTACAGTGCCTTGGGTAAACCCGGATTCGAACTTACTGATAATCGCATGCGACCAAGCTTCGGAGTAGCCATTGCCCGTGGGGCTTGATTGACCGTTACGATGATCACGATTGAAGTAGAAATTTCGATTGAGCACGGTAAGGCTGCTGTCTTCGATAAACCCCCCAGTCTTTTCCTCCGCAAACACTATAGAAGGCCCAGAACTGACAACCAACGCCAAAGCGGCCATCGAAAATTTCGTATTGTTATCCATTAATCACTCCTTAGGTTCGGCAGAACTAGAAAGCTCTTCGGCTGGAATTATTGTTTACGGGAGCAGTTTCTGCTCCCGTATCGTCGCCGACTTGTATCGTTGCAATTTGAAGATAACGGGGAGATGATTGAAAAATTACAATTCTGTAATGTTCGCCTGTTTTTTCAAAATTAACTTTTGCGGCATGCCCCCAACCGATGGGTGGCTCTACCTTTACTAGGGCTTTTCTCAGGAATTCTCTTAACCAGCAGCACGAATCCACACCTGAAAGTGCGCATGCTCAGGAGCTGAAATCAGTTCTCGATGCATCGTCACAGTGAAGTCGAACCGAGATCGTTTAGATTTTTGGCTCACCTGACCAATCTGACCATCACACAGCTTTATATGATTCAAGCAGTGACCGCGGTCAAGTTGGGATGCGGTAATAGCTGTACCCGGAAGGCGGTGGCCGCTAACCAAAATGGGATAGCAATAGCGGAAATATTCCGGATGTAGTGTTGTGGAGTTCCCCATCCGCTTGTTCAAAAAACCGAGTATTTTTTAATACTGCTGGAGTTGTTGCTTTTGGACTTTATCAGCCAGTCCCTATTACGGCGCATACTGGTCAAGTTACATGCAAACGAATGTCTGCAAGAAAACAACTGGCTGGTCAGTGGTATTGCATAGGGAGCAAGAGCAGTGCAATGAAGCACGCTCTTTAACGACACGATAGTTACTGGATGGGTTTGACCGAGACCACATCGAAATATTTGAATTTCTTTTTTTTAGCTTCTTTTTTAGCCTCTTGTTCCGCGATAAGAGTACTCAGCGTGTTCGCATCATAAATGAACACGCTCACGTCGCCTTCGAAGTCCTTGGTAACGTGCAGTGTCACCCTCAGCTTCAGTGATAGCGGTTTAGAGTTTAGTCGGGACGTTGGACTCGGCTGCGGCTTTGCGAGTACTACGGGGTCGGATTGTTTTGGGGAGCCGAATAGCGCCAAGCGCATATCCTCCTCATTCAGTTCAACGCTCATCTGGGATTTCTCGTCGCTAATGTAAGACGCGGGACCTTCATTACGTAGACTACGTGGCAAGCTCCTGCTGACTGCCAACTGTGATGGCCTCAGGAGTTTCAAATGGTGGGTTTTCATCTCTTAACGTTCATCACTGAGCGATTGAAAACGACGTGGCCGAGGGATAAGCCAGATTTCCTGCAAAGCGCAGCCTTTATGAAAACCGCCGCACGCTCCAGCTCCGTTGAGGATGCTGCGTGCTCAGCTGCCATCTGTTTGTTGCGAGCATAAATTTTTTCCTCGATCAATTGTAGGCAGCGTGGATCATTATTCAACAGTTTGAACTTACTAATCCTATTTCACCTTAAAATTTTCCATAGAAATGAGGCAAAGCCTTTACGGGCTGAGAAAGTTCGGGGCTACGTTGAGCGCGGAAAACACGATCGACAGGATGGTCATCAATAGCCATACGAAACCATCCCAGTATTTTATCGCGGCCAGCAGCAAGGCCCCGACGATTGGCAGCAAGGACAGCCCCTTCAGCAAGCGAAAGGTCCTGGTTAGCGTTCGGCCCTGCTTGTCGACCTGGTCGATGGTGATCCTGAGCAAGCCCTGAAGTTTTGGGGGATAGGTTTTTATCTTGTCCTTAAAATCATCGAAGATGACATTGAAACTGTGTAGCAGGCGCTCTGTTTGCAGCATTTGATTGTGCAGGATCGCAAGCAGAACCACAGAGACCACTGCTAGCCCAAGGACAAGAATAAAACCTTCGAATTTTGAGGTTGTTTTCTCCAGCACGACCAGACCCGCTAACGATATCGGCAGGGCAAGCATCTTGCCCGCGATGTCGCCCAGTACTCCACTAAGCTTAGTGCCATAGTCGATTTCAGCCTGGGCCACCTCGCGCCGGGCCCGCTCAAACGAGAAGCTATAGACGTAGGTTTGCAGATTCGCACGGTACGTGGCGAGGACCTCCCGCCACTCCCGCACGATCACCAAGAACAGATTCGGCTCGCTCTCAAACTTCTCGATGACGCTCGCCACCGCCATCCGAATCATCAATTTTCGTTCGGAGAGGTGCGCCTTGTTTTCGTTTTTTCGATTGAGTATTTCTTCCAACAAACTCAGGTGGTTGAGCTCATAGTCAAGAACCTTGACGTCAACCTGGGTAGGCAACAGAAAAGTTCTCGGAGGCTTAGCCCCATCGGGAGGCAAGGCAAAAAACAGGTTATAACCATCTGGACTGCTGTCTTTGTCGACGCCGATCGCTAGCAGTGCAAGCAGCTCGATCATCCGGCAGACGCGCCTGAGCGCCTTAATCGCCGAAGGTTCGGTGTCATCACTATCCGCCCAACTGAGCTCAACAATGTACACGTTGCTCGGAAATTGGCCCTTGCCCAATGAGCCATTGCGAGCGACAAACTCGCCTAAGTTCGCGTAGAACCGGCCCGACTCGTTCGATGGCAAGCGAAACTCAATATCGAGAGAGTCAGCTTCTTCAGAGCAATGCTCGAACTTGCCATAAGCTGCGGGCAGGTCATCACACATTCGCAACGCACCGATAATGTCGGGCGTTGGCCTCCCCTGATAGCGGATGACCCCATCCTCAATGGTGGGCGCTCCGAGGGTACGGTAGAGAGCTACCACATTGGAAAACATTCTTAGCCAGCCCTAGCCAGCAATTCTTTCTCGATCACACCAACCAGTTCGGCAGTCAGATTGGACAGGGTCAACTTCTTCCGTCCCTCATCATAGTAAACGTCTGCGGCCGGATCCTTACCTAACGCTCCACGCTCGAATTGCAACGACCAGTTAGCAGCGTCCCCCTTGATACGGGTCTTCTCTTTCAGCGATTTCGCATTGACCGTAAAGTCGTCCGGCACCTTATGTTTCTCACTATTCAAATAGTCTTTCAGCCCAACGATTTCATCCACTAAGTCAGCGGGTACGTGTGCGACAGCGACGTGGCAGATGGCGTCCAGGCGTGCGGACTTACCTGCGGCCAACTGCTCCTCCAGATATTTGATCACCGCCTCTTTGGCCTTATAACCAAAGCTTTTTAACGCTTTGTTGTCGCGAAAAAACCGGGCAACGTTATCAATGGCATTTTTGGTAGCGCGTCCGGAGGCCACTCCTTTCGCACAACCCAGTGCAGAAATGAAATAGTCAGATGCCTGACTATCACGGCCGCGGCTGATGAAGCACAGGTAGGTTGAATCCACTTCATCCTCCGCGTCATCCTCATCCTGCTCAGGCGCAGCAGCGGCCGCAGCAGCCATAGCCTTTATGGCCACGAAGCTAGCCAAGTTGATCCTGGCGGCCTGCTGAACCTTGTTGAGATCGACCTCTTGAATTTCCTTCGGCACATAGTTTTCGTCCAGCTGAATACCACCGCGCTCCTTCATGCTGGCGACCAGGAAAAAGTCGGTTGCGCCCGAGGTGTACTGGGCGCAAAGGATGTGTCCACCAGTCGACAAGACTTGATTACCGGCTTGCTCCACCAGTTGGTCCATTGCCAAGTGGGTCAAGTCGATAAATTGCGCTTCATCATCTTGTACTTCTACGAACGCGGTGAAGCGCTCTGGAAACGGCCCCTGACGGTCATCATTGGCAAACTGTCCATAGACCACGCTGTTGCCTTCTTTGCCGATGAGGCCGTGGATGCCATTGACCAGAAAATGCAACGCAGGATTTTCAGTATCGAGCGCCACATCCTTCTTGACCACCTCGGAGATAAAGCTGGTCTTGGCCAGCTTCTTGAAGCTGTGAATAATGGCAGTTTTCAGTGTGATCATAGGTCGAATTCCGTTCCGATAGTATCAATATGGAATCACTGAAAATAACACCTTACCCAACAAACTTCAGGGCTTATCTCGGCACATGACACCGCCTAAGGGCTTCAACACTTAGGCAATGAGTAAGGCCGCAAGAACCCATTAACTGTACATGCATACAGCATAAGAATCTATGCCGTTCATCAACACGAGGGTCGGAGCGTTGAAGCGCGGACAGCACCATCGCGGATTGCCACAGACCATGGTCTCTATCATAGACTCAGTCTGAGGAAGTTTTTCCAGCCTTATCCGTCAGTGCTGGAGCTCAACTGGGGAGTGTGGACCACTATCGCGAACTCTCGCGTTGGATCGCTCGGACCCTTTGTTTGAAGCAGCTCTTCGAAGGAGCCGATCCCAAAGATCACCCATGGTTCTGGGTAATGCCGCAGGAGGCGTTTTGCCTGCTGACGAACAGATTCTGGGAGAGTCTGATCTCTGGACAGCTCACGCAAGAACTCGCCTGTTTGGACGATACTCCGGGTACGCTCGCAGGGCATAGTCATGTGTTGCCACTCCGCTAGAATTTGCGCTTAACCTTAGAAAACCAACCGCCATCGCCGAGGATTCTGGGGGTGTGAACCATTCGTTTGAATTATAGCAAGCACGCCGCTCGGCTCCTCTGAAGTAGACAGGCTACCCCCTATCAAGCCAAGTTCTAGGGGGCGATTGCTGATACGTGGCCAACACTAAGTCTTGGTAAGCACCGGAAAAATATAGGGATGGCTGAGGCGGACGAAACCTAAAACGCTGAACGTCGATGACTGCCACATTGCGCACCAGTGACTTTCAGTACAGGCTCTGCGCGACGTCCAGGTCTGTTCGTACCCTTCGACCGGGTCCCATCAACACATAAACGGTGTTTTTTGTCTCGAACAGGCAATCATGGGTGAACGAAACCCCCAATGAAGTTCTTACCCAGTGACCGCGAGGGAAACGTCCTTTGCTATCGTGGATAACACATAAAGCGTTGACCAAAGTAGGAGTGACTCCTCTTCTAGCAACGGCGTTTAACTGACGGGGGGAGACCGCTATATCAACCACTGTCCAGTCAGCGACTAGACAATAGGCGCGTCCAGGGAAGTAAAATCCGACCAGTGCCAAGGCGTCTGAATGAGCTAGCTCACATCCAGGTAGTTTTTCGCCACCGGAAAGCAGTTCGGCTAGGCCCTCAAGATTCATTCGTCCCTCCGACCCACTTCAAAAATCGAGTCGAACTATCAATCACACCAGTCAGCATAGCTGCCCGTAAAACGTAAGCGTCCGCCGAAGTCACCTTGCGTGACTCAGGCGGGCATCCACCGATGCGGCAGCAGTTGATCAATCTCACTGGCACGCTGCGTCGGCAGCCGCGTCAGTACATCTTTGAGATAGGCATACGGATCATGCCCATTCATGCGTGCTGACTGGATCAAGCTCATGATCGCGGCTGCCCGCTTACCGCTGCGTAGTGACCCGGCGAACAACCAGTTCGAGCGTCCAAGTGCCCATGGCCTTATCTGATTTTCGACCGCGTTATTATCGATGGGCACAGCGCCGTCCTCGAGATATCGAGCCAGTGCCGTCCAGCGCCTGAGGCTGTAATCCAGAGCTTTGGCAATAGCCGATCCTTCGGGCACAAGATCGCGCTGGGCCATCATCCAGGTATGTAGTGCGTCGATAATGGGTGCCGCTTTTTCCTGACGTATTCGCCAGCGATCTTCGTCGGTCATTTCCCGCGCTTGCCGTTCGATTTCGTACAAGCTGCCAATTGAGTGCAGCGCCTGTTCGGCCAGTTGGCTTTTGTTCGTCGCGTGCAGATCGAAGAACTTGCGGCGCGCATGGGCCATGCAGCCAATTTCGGTGATGCCTTGCTGGAAGCTTGCCTTGTAGCCGGCGAAATCGTCGCACACCAGCTTGCCATCCCACTGGCCAAGGAAGTTACGTGCATGCTCGCCCGCACGGCTCGGGCTGAAGTCGTAAACGACTGCCCTGACCGCCGAAAACGGCGTAGTGCAGTAGGCCCAGACGTAAGCACGGTGGGTCTTCTTCTGGCCCGGCGCGAGCATTTGCACTGGCGTTTCGTCGGCGTGGATCACGCCTTCGGCAAGTACCGTTTCGCGTAGCACATCGACCAACGGCTGGAGCTGCACGCCGGTCTGGCCGACCCATTGCGCCAGTGTCGAGCGGGCGATAGCCAGGCCAGCGCGGCCAAAGATTTTCTCTTGGCGATACAGCGGCAAATGGTCGGCGAATTTGGCCACCATCACGTGAGCCAGCAGCCCTGCGGTCGGTATACCCTTGTCGATTACCTGGGCCGGAACCGGTGCCTGAGTCAGCGTTTCACACTCGCAGCAGACCCATTTCCCGCGCACATGCTGCTCCACGGTGAACACGCCCGGCGTGTAATCCAGCTTCTCGCTGACGTCCTCGCTGATCCGCTGGAGCTGGCAGCCGCAGGGGCATTGGGTGTTGTCGGGTTCGTGATAAATCACGGTACGCGGAAACTGCGCAGGCAAAGGAACACGCTTGGGCTGCTTGCGTGGCTCGGCCGACGCAGCCGGCGGATTCAACGCCTTCAGCTCGGCGTCAATGGCCGCGATATCGGTGTCGAGCAGATCATCGAGCAGGCTGCCTTGAGCAGGGCTCAATTGCTCACTGCGCTTGGCAAACTTGTTACGTTTGAACCAAGCGATTTCGTGGGTGAGTTGCTCGATGATGGTTTGGTCGCGGTCGTTCTTCTTGCCCATCCTGTCGACTTGCAGCCCGAGAGAATCAACCTGCGACAGCAACTGCGCCGCGAAGGCGCGCAGTTGGTCGGGGGTCATCTGATCGAGATTGGGCGAGGAAGTCATGCCCTGGATTTTACCAAAGCAGGTCGCTTGCGGCAGTAGGCCAAGGCGCTAATTACAGCTTTTTAAAGCAGTGTGATTGCACCGCCAACCCCAACACGCTGCCAAGGTAGGCCGAGCACCAACGCTTGAAGTTGCTCAGCATCCAGCTCTATCTCGTAGCCATTACGAATGCCGGGCCAGTGAAACTTGCCTTGGTTCAACCGGCGAGCAGCCAGCCAGACGCCAATCCCATCATGCACCAGCACTTTCATACGAGTGGCGCGGCGGTTGGCGAACAGATAAGCGCAGTGCGGCTTCGCCGCACCGAACACCGCGATCACCCTGGCCAGCGCAGTTTCAGTGCCGGCACGCATGTCCATGGGGTCGGTGGCGAGCCAGATGGCATCGATGCGAATCATTGAGTGAGCCCACGGACAAAGCGGGCGCAGCCTTCAGGATCGGACGTTGGCCATTTCACTGAGATCGATTGCTCGCCAAATGGCAGCTCAATAACCGCCAACGCTTCCGTTTGCCGTTTGGGCGTAGCTCTCAATGGAATGAAAGCTGGCAACGCCGCTGGCGACTGATCTCGATAAAGCGGTAGCCACTTGCGGATAACGTTGGCGTTGATGCCGTGGCTGATGGCAACGCTGGATAGGGTTGCGCCCGGTTGCAGGCATTCCTGAACAACCTGGGCCTTGAAGGGTTTCGGGTAAGAGCTTCGTTGGCGCATGGAAATCCTGACGTTAAGGGCGATCGCGTCCGCTTAAAAATACGCGGACACCATCGCCCTTAATGCTGGAGTTCGGAAGGTGTGTTGGCTGGACGCTTACCCTACAACACATGGCAGTAAATGCGCGAATAGGCGTTTCGTGGTACGCAACTTCAGATCATATGGTTCTGAGGCTTGCGCCTAAACGGCGCGATTAGCTGCGCACGATAGCCTGTTGGAAAGTCTCGCTCTTTTAGCCCTACCTGCGCATCACCGAGCTTGTTTGCTGCGTCATAGAAGGTTCCAAATAGGTGATCCCAAATAAGTAAAAACTCTCCGAAGTTGACCTGGGCATCTTCGAACTCTCGCTTATGGTGCCAGCGATGTGTCTCGGCGACTCCAATCACGTTGCGTAACCAGCCCAACGAGTAGTCCAGGTTCGAATGCTGGAAGGCTAAATGAACGGTCAAGATGCTGAACCAAGTCGCGATAACGGCCGACGGCGCACCTGAGGCGAGCAGAACCACCAGCCCCGGTCCGGCCATTAGCGCCGCATGCAGCGGATGTCTGCGCTCCCCATTCATCCAATAAAGGCGATCAGCGCTGTGATGAATCATGTGCATACGCCACAGCCAATGCACCCGATGGCTGATGCGATGCATGACATACAGGCTTAAATCGAGGACGGTTGCGACCAGAACCAGCTGTAACCAGAGGGGACTCTCGCTGGGAAAAAGGCGAACTGATGCCGGCACCGCATCGCCAAGCTTGGCGAGGACTTCAGCAGTGAACTGAATGACAGAAAGGTTGACCAGCATATGCAATAAATCGGTCGAGGTGTCTTGATGATCTTCGAGCCAGGATTGACGAAAGGGTTGGAATTGCTCCAGCGCGGCGATCGTGAACAAGCTCACAATAGCGATCAGGAGTGTTGTGGGCCATGGCGGAATCCCGGTGTAAAGCGCCCAAACCATGAACGCAGCGGTGCCACCAAATATGAGCGGATAGCTCATCCAACGTATGACGTATCGGAAAATAATGATCATCGCTCACCTCCTTTTAGGAAGCGAAGACGATAAGTCACAGGCTGGCGTTTGGATTGAACGAAAGAGCTACAATCGAATGATGAATATCCTCGCTTGACCTTATAGCGGCTAGAAGGTTTGTAATCGACAGGATCAAGTGTATTTAGAGGAGCGGCCCCATGAGTTCGTGTGACAAATCCTGTGGCTGTGGCCCGGCTTCAGCAGGCCCAGAAGCAGCAGCTAAGCCATTAAATGAAGGGACATGGATCAGCAAATTTTCAGTACCAAAAATGGACTGTCCTTCCGAAGAACGGATGATCAGACTCGCGCTGAATGGCTTGCAGGAAATAGCTTCACTTTCTTTTGACCTATCCGGTAGACAGGTGAGTGTTTTTCACGAAGGGGCCGTAGAGCAGATCGCTACCAAGTTGGAGTCACTTGGCTTGGGGGCAAGGCTATTAGATACGCAGCCCATCAGCCCAGAGTCCGTATCAGCCAACAGTGCCAATGAAGAGCAAAACGCTTCAAAGGAAGCCAGCACATTAAAAATATTGCTCGGCATCAATGGTGCAATGTTTCTCGCCGAAATGAGTGCTGGCCTGATTGCCCAATCGACGGGGCTGATTGCCGACTCGCTGGACATGTTTGCTGATGCGGCCGTTTACGGGCTGGCCCTCTTTGCGGTCGGCCGCAGCGCGGGAATGCAAGTACGTGCAGCACACCTGGCAGGTATGTTTCAGATCATTCTAGCTTTGGGTGTGCTTTTGGAAGTTGCTCGACGCTTTCTCTATGGCAGTGAACCTGAATCGATGCTGATGATGGGGATAGGCGCCGTCGCGCTGGTGGCAAACGTCACTTGCCTGTGGCTGATCTACAGCCACCGCGAAGGAGGAGCACACATGAAAGCGAGTTGGATTTTCTCAGCCAACGATGTGATTGCGAACGTTGGCGTAATCGCTGCAGGAGCATTGGTCGCTTGGACAGGGTCTCCGTACCCAGACTTGGTGATTGGTACGGTCGTTGGCCTGATCGTTTTGAACGGCGCACGTCGAATCCTGGCTCTAAAAGCTTAACTATTCCAATCGGCGAGCGGCCTGTAGCTAAGGCCGCAAGCCTCTAACCTAGTCGCTTAATGCAAGCTCACTTCGGCGAGCGCCGATGAGGGATCTATACCCAACAGCGAGCGAAAGGTTCTGGAAAAGTGGGCTGAGTCGGAGAAGCCTGACGCGTGCGCAGCGGTGGTTATAGGTTCTCCGGATGCCAGATGTCGAACAGCTTGGGTCAGTCGTAGCCATTTAGCATAGCTACGCAGCGGCAAACCGGTTTGTTCCACGAACCAATGCGAGAATCGAGTTGGGGACAGGTGTACCAGTGCTGCCAACTCTTCACGTCGTACCATGCCCTGGTAAATGGCCGTGCTGACTATTGCCAGGCGAGGATCGGCGACTGGAGGTGCATCGGTTATCTGTAGGGCTTTTCGCACTGCGGACCGAGTGTCTCCCGCGCCTGCCTTCAAGGAGTCAGCAATTAGTGCGGCGTCAGCCGGGGCGATATTGATCGGAATCGGCGTCATGGTCTTCGGCAAAACCTGGCCCTCTTCTGCCAAGACGTCCAAGTAGATTGAAACGATGAGGGCTCCGCTGATTCGATGCCGAACACCGGCTGGAATAAACACTGCAAACTCGGTGTGCTGACGCGGCAGGCATTCCACTGTTACAGGCACGTCGATACCTATAGCTATTTGGTGAGCCTGATGCTGATGCCAATCTTGATGACCAGCATGCCCAGCAAAAACCGCTAACCCAGGCGTTAGCCATGCGCGACCAGACCACCTTAGGACACGTACTGGAAGGTGGCGCTCCATCGTCAACGTTTGCTTGGCGACGCGGGGCTAATCACGCTTATGACCAATAAAAACGATGCGCCGCTGACAATACATATATCTGCGAGATTAAACGCGGGCCAGTGCCAGCCTTGATAGTGAAAATCCAGATAGTCCACGACAAAGCCTCGCAAAGAACGGTCGATAAGATTGCCAACAGCCCCACCCAAAACGAGACAATAGCCCAAGGCTTCGCTCCAGTGACGTTCCCGTTGAAGGATCGCGACGAGCGTCAATGCTACGGCTAGCGCAACAACAACGAAAAGGTAACGCTGCCAGCCTCCAGCGTCAGCCAAGAAGCTGAACGCGGCGCCGGTATTGCGTGCATGCACTATGTTGAAAAATGAGCCTACGGCGACCGATGAGCCCAGCTCATAAAGGTGCTCGACGCCAAGCTTTAGACTTTGATCGATCAACGCCAGGACCGCTGCAATTCCCCACCACAAAGTAGGCGGCTGTACACGAGCTGTCATTGGGAAACCGTTCATTGGCTATTCCGTAGTAACCGTTCCAGTACATCTGAAACTGGTATTTTTTGAAAAGCACTGACTCTTGCTCGTGCGGTATCACCCACTGGGATCCAGGTCTTGGAACAGCAAAGCAGGCATCGTGTCCGTATCATTTGCGCAGCAAGCGCAGGCCATTCAGTACTACCAACAGGCTTACCCCCATATCCGCGAATACCGCCATCCACATCGTAGCGTGACCAGTGAGCGTAACGGCTAGGAAGATGGCTTTAACGCCCAGCGCGAGCGCAATGTTTTGCGTAAGTACTGCTCCGGTCTGGCGGGAGAGACGAATGAAGGCAGGAATCTTGCGCAAATCATCATCCATGATTGCTACGTCAGCAGTCTCGATCGCCGTATCGGTGCCAGCTGCCCCCATCGCGAAGCCCACATCAGCCCGAGCAAGCGCAGGGGCATCGTTTATTCCGTCACCGACCATGCCGACGGTGCCTTTATGATCGATCAAGGCTTCGATGGCTTTGAGCTTATCGATCGGTAGGAGATTGCCCTTGGCCTCGTCAATGTTTACCTGCGCGGCAATTGCCAGCGCGGTATGTGGGTTGTCCCCTGTCAACATCACAGTCTTCACACCTAACGCGTGAAGCTCCTCGATTGCGGCTCGGCTGGTGGCTTTTACCGTATCGGCGACTGCAAACAACGCCAGCGCCCGTTTGTCATCGGACAGAATGACTACAGTTTTCCCTTGCCGCTCAGGGTGGCCCAGGGCGGCTTCGGTATTAGGTGAGCAGAACCCCAACTCCTCCAACAAACGATGGTTACCCAACTGGTAGCGCTTACCCTCGATCTCGCCGCGGACCCCTCGGCCCAGCAGCGCTTCGAAGTTATCCACTTCCAGCAACCGCAGCGATTGCTGGGCCGTTTGTTTGGCAATAGCCCGCGAAACCGGATGATCCGAACGTTGGGCAAGGCTCGCGGCGGCAATGCGATAATCTCTAGATAATCCATCAGCTAGAGGCAGGAAATCGGTCTGTACGGGCTTGCCATGGGTAATGGTCCCAGTTTTATCCAAGGCCAGATGGGTGATCTTGCGACCGCTTTCCAGGTACGCCCCGCCCTTGATTAAAATGCCTTTTCGCGCCGCTGCCGCGAGGCCGCTTACAATGGTCACCGGGGTCGAAATCACCAGTGCGCAAGGGCAAGCGACTACCAGAAGCACCAGCGCCCGATAAATCCAGTCAGCCCATAATCCGGCCATAAACAGGGGCGGGAATATCGCAACGGCAAGGGCGAAGAAAAACACCGATGGCGTATAAACCTTGGCGAACTTATCGACGACCCGCTGGATCGGGGCGCGTGAACCTTGGGCTTCCTCCACAGCATGAATAATCCGGGCCAGTGTCGTATTGCTGGCCTCAGCCGTCACGCGGTACTCGAAGGAACCGGACTCATTGATCGAGCCGGCATAAACAGGGTCACCGACAGCTTTCTCGATGGGCAAGCTTTCCCCGGTGATAGGGGCTTGGTTTACGGTAGAGTTGCCGGAGATCACGTTGCCATCCAGACCAATGCGCTCGCCGGGGCGAACTCGAACCAAGGAGCTGATCTGGACGGTTTTGACATCTACGTCCAGCCAACTGCCGTCTGCCTGGCGCACCGTTGCATGATTTGGGGTCAAGTCCATCAGTCCTTTGATCGCATTGCGTGCACGATCCAACGACTTGGCCTCAACCAATTCGGCAACAGTAAATAAAAACATGACCATCGCCGCTTCTGGCCACTGCCCAATCAGGACCGCTCCCGTCACCGCAATGCTCATCAACGCGTTTATGTTGAGATTGAAATTTTTGAGAGAGATCCAACCTTTCTTGTAAGTCGCGGGCCCGCAGAGTGCTACCGAGATTAAAGCTACAGCAGCAATCACCCATTCGGGGGCTGCCTGGGTGAAATGCAAAATTTCCGCGCCTACCGCAGCAATACCAGACAGCGCTAACGGCCACCAGGTGCTTTTGCGCAGTGATTCAGCTTCAAACTGGCTTTGCTGCTTATCCGCGCCTGGTACGTCGACCGCGCCATTCAACGGTTCCGCCTGCATACCAAGCGATGACACGGCCGCTTCGATTCCCAGGGTATGTGGCAATTCGTGCCAGACACCTAGAGTACGGTTCATCATGTTGAATTCCAATTTCTGAATTCCAGGCATCTTTGCAAGCTTGCCCTCAATCATCGCCTGCTCGGTAGGACAGCACATTTGCCCAATCCGGAAACGACTCAAGCGAGCCGTGTCGTTGACAACGGCTGATGACACTTTGGATGCGCACGCGCTTGGGCCATCCGTTCCAGATGCAGAGCAACATGCATCGGTAACAACCGAGGTGGTGGGCTCGTTCGGTTCGGTAGGTGGATATTGAGAAGATGTCGGAGATGAAGTGGAGCAGCTTGTCTTTCCGCCGTTGCCTCCAGCAGAGCAGCCATCCGCACTTTTGGTTGTTGAAAGCGCAGGATTCACGTCCGAGGTCTTAGAAGAACAGCAACTGGTAGTTCGATCTCGATCGGTTTCGTCTTCACCCGATGTTGCGGAAGTCGCACAGCAGCTCCCGGATGCGACAGGGTCAAAAACGTCCACGCCCGCTGGCTTTTTTGGTGCTTGCTCGTCACCGCAACAGTTTTTCATGAGAACGCTCTCCGCTTTTCATGGCGAGAGTGAACACCTTATAGCCCCTATAAGGTCAAGAGATTCTTCGATGCCTTAAGGCATCCACCAGCGACCATTCATGTTCAACGTGATCACAGTGAGTAAGTGGCCGGTAGTAGATAGGAAATGCTGCTTCCCCTCGCGCCTACGGTGTTGGCATCAACGGCGTCCTATTTCGTGACGCTAATATCAGGCGGCATCCCGTCCTCACAGCAAAGCACACAGGGCACTTGCCCTATGCGGCGGCCGACGAGCAGCACAGAAGCTCTGCTACGAAGGTAAGCAGCCATGTGCAGAGCAAAGCGTCCAAACTCGAGTTGAAGAGATCGGCGGGGAGGGTTTTCATCGATCAGAGGCCTGGCGATCGGTAGAACGGTGAGCAAGGATTTGCTTGTTGCCTGACGCGAGTAGAATGAGGATTCCAGCAACTATAGGGTCAAGAGAAATGAATGCGCCCACGTACACGATCGGTGCCTTGGCGAAGCTGACCGATACCAAAGCCGTAACCATCCGCTATTACGAGCAGTCAGGGCTGCTGCCTTCTGCTGGAAGATCACCGTCGGGTTATCGCTTTTACACAGATGAAGAGCGCAACCGGCTGCTGTTTATCCGTCGCAGCCGCGCGCTTGGGTTCAGCGTCGATGACATTCGCGATCTACTCGGCCTGGCTGACCGACGCGACGCTTCCTGCGCCGCTGTGGATGCGAAAGTGCAAGGGCAACTCCAACAAGTTCGAATCCGTATTCAGGACTTACGAGGTTTAGAAGCCGAACTGACACGACTGAGTGTTTGCTGCCACGGTGGTGTTATAGAGCAATGTCGCATCATTGAATCATTGTCGAATCGTAGTTAACGCGGCAAAAGACTCCATGTGCGTAGAGATTGTACGAGGTGAGAATCGTCATTGTGCAATAAAGTCCGCTATCTTGGTTTATTTCAGGATGCGTGCCTTAGGATTGTCCTGTGGTTCGCAATTTTGCCATCCCATTAAAACCGCATGCGGCGACATGTGGGAAAATCGATGGTAATAGCTCTAAGTTAACCGTGCTCAGTTATCATTATTGAACCACCGACACCTCCGTGCTTATTAAATTTCTGACGCAAAGTGCTTAACCGTGCGACAGGGTAAATTCATTGCCGCTTTGAAATGTGCAGCTTACCGCCTGTTTTGCACCCTTGCTCGGCTTACGGGGTTCACCGAGTTCGGGGGACTTCATGTCACGGCGGCAGCGTTGGCCCATGTTGTCATCCGCCATCCAAGGGTTTCATTGGACATGGCTCTCCGGCGCTTGAACACCCGCCATCCCGCTGAGGGGAAGCGCCAGGCTAATCAGGAAAATCAGGCAAAGCCGTAGACAGCGTGTCATGGGCTGAAGTGTAGCCAGTAGAAATGGTGCTAACAATCACGCTCCAGGCTTCTGGGTTAGCTGCCAGAAACCTCTATTGCGCGCTCATTTCCATTTCAGGACTTAGCGTGCCTAACCATGCGACAAGACAGATGATGAGGATTGCCATCAGGAATTCGAATTTCATGCTGCGGCGCAAGGCATTGACCGCTACAGAGTATTGACCATTGCGAACCGAGCGCTCCAATAGCGGGCTTAAGTGAAAGCGGTTCAGCGTCGCTAAAACGATCATCCCGGCAAAGAGCAGGATCTTCAAAAACAGCAACTGGCCATAGGTACTGAGCATGACCTCATCAAGGTTGGGACCGACGATGAAAAGGTAATTTACTACTCCCGTAACGCTTATGATCGCAACAATCACACCGCCGGCCGACTCAAAGCCAGTCAGCACGCGGGCAAGAATACGTGCTTCCTCCTCACCCTTCAGCGATTTCAACCGTAGCAGTAGAGCGAAGGCCGCTAGAGCACCCAACCAGCCACCTGCCGCTAATAAATGGAAAATGTCGCTGAGAAAATGCCAGTAGCGGCGGCTGCCTTCGTCCATGGCACCATGCCCCGTCCAGGCTAGCGTGGCCAACGCGATTGCTCCACAGACGGTGACGATCCAGAGGCTGGGTGTCGGATATCGTTTATTCAACGCGACGCCCAGAATTGCCCCCACCAAGGCGGCTATCCGAACCATCCAGGTCAGCCCAACGTCGGTGCCCATGATGACCATTTCAAAAATGTGGTGATGTAGCTCCATAAGCTCCGATACACCGCTCATTGCTTTTGCAAGCAACAACATCGCAGCAAGGGACAGAACTACACCTGCAACAGAAGTACCGTAGAGAAGCGACTCAAAGTTCAAGACCGTGCCCGATACCCTTTCCTTTCCCCTGAGGCTGTACAAGCCAAATATGGCCAGTCCAAATAACAACATCAGGTCAAAATAGAGAGCAAAGCGAACCACGATATTTAATGAGTCGCTCATGGATTATTTCACTTTGAATGAAAAGTTGCCGGTGATCGGGTGGGTGTCCGAAGACACTGCACGCCATTCAACTTTGTAGGTGCCGGTGGTCAGCGGTGCAGCCGGCGTAATCACCATGGTTTTCGGATCACCACCAGCAGCGACGGCGGCCTTTACACCCATGGGTGAGTTAGGCATGCCTGGCATGTCGGTCATGATCAGCTTTGCACCGGAGAACTGAGTGGTGAGATTCTCAGAAAAATGCAGTTCGATTTTCGACGGAGCCGCCGCATCCGAGCCTTCTGCCGGAGTGGAAGAAAGTAGTTTTGGATGTGCCTGGGCCACTGCACTCAGAAGCAAACCAGCAGTGATTGCAACAGCCACGGACGTAGTTTTAAGGAATGACATGCAAGACTCCTCACAGCAAGCGCTGTTGATTCGAGGTTTTTTGGGAGGAACTAGTTTTTAATTTCTTTAAAAACCACTGTTGATTAACTTGGAGCCCCCGTCCTCTTCGCCAGGTTGAACAGGAGAAACTCGCTAGCCCTAACGTCACAGTGCGAGAACACGATGCCACACGATCACAAACTGTTCGATTACATTTCAGTCAGCTTGATCCGATGTTTGGCATCTAATCGTTGAGCGTAGCAAGACCTGGAAAAGACACGGCGTACCGCAGGACAGGGGAGCTCAATCACTTTGAAAAATCCGCAGAGGCGTAGCAAACGCAGAACGCCAAGACGTCGTTGGTCCCAATGTTTTGTCGCTCAGCTAACCGTGGAATCGACGGCCGGAAACTCAAGATGAAAAGCCGTTTTCCCGTCGCCTGACGTACACCAGATCTTGCCATTGTGCGCTTCGACAATTGATCGGGTAATTGACAGACCTAGCCCTGCGTTGCTCGGACTTCCTTCTCGCCGCGCTGGGTCCACGCGATAAAAACGATCAAACAGCTTTTCAAGGTGTTCGGGGGCAATGGGCTCACCATAGTTTTCCACGACAACCGTTACCGACGCATCCTTGTGCTGAATATCGACACTGATTGACGTCCCTTCATAGGTGTAGCGCAGCGCATTTGAGAGCAGATTGGAAATCGCTCGGTGGAGCATAAGAACATCACCTCGCACGCTCCCCCGTCCTGAAACCTTGAGCTCGATCCCTCGTTCATCAGCCAACAGGCGGTAGTACTCAAGCAATTTTTCCACGACAGCCACCAGGTCTATTGGCTTGCTCTCGTGCGTAATTAGACCATTGTCAGATTTCGCCAGAAAAAGCATGTCATCAATCATCCGGCTCATGCGCTTCAAGTCATCAAGATTGGAGTACAAATTGTCTTCGTAGTCCTCGATGTTTCTTTTTCTCGAAAGCACCACTTCAGTGTGGGTCATCAAGTTGCTCACGGGGGTCCGTAGTTCGTGGGCAATGTCTGCCGAAAAGTTGGATAACCGGACAAATGCATCGTCGAGCCTGGATAACATGGCGTTGAACGACAACACCATCTGTTGAAGCTCTTTCGGAACGGGTGCCAGGGGAATACGCTCCTTGAGTGATTTTGCTGACATGGAGGCAGCAACCCATGTGACCTGGCGGATAGGCCGCATGCCACTGCTAGCTACCATCCAGCCGAGTGCAGCACTGACCAATGCGCTGATCACCAACCCTATCCAAAACCATCGTTCGAGCGTCTCGAAAAAGGACATATGCTGCGTAACGTCAAAAATCAACATGACAGTTAATGGCCTTTCTTGTCCCGTCACTACGGATTGCGCAGTCACACCACGGAACATCTGCTCTTGCTCCCGCCATTCCCAGACGGTTGTGTTTGTGGTTGTTCGAAACGCCTTCGGAACGTCGACCGGGCCGGGATCCGCAAACAGCACCTTGCCGTCGCCATCGATGATAAGCGCAGTCAAATCACGGTGTGCGCCCAGCAGCGCTTCTAACTCCGGTTTAGCCTCGCTGAATTGATCGATGTTGCTCAGCCCGGACAAGATCCGCTGGGTCGAGTGGAGTTTTTCGTACAATGCCTGCTGATCCAGCATCTTGAAATGATGCCGGCTGAGGTTATTGAAACTGAGTCCGGCGACCGTGAGCACGGCCGTTACCGCGAGCATAAACATCAGACTCATACGAGTCGTCAGGGACATCCGGTTCATCACGACTCCGAATCTGGTGCATCGAGCATGTAACCCATTCCCCTTGAGGTATGAATCAACTTGACCTCAAAATCGTCGTCTATCTTGGCCCTGAGCCGTCTCACTGCAACCTCGATAACGTTGGTATCGCTGTCGAAGTTCATATCCCAAACCTGGGAGGCGATAAGAGACTTTGGCAGCACCTCCCCTCGACGACGCAGCAGAAGCTCAAGCAACGCGAACTCTTTGGCCGTAAGGTCTATGCGTTTGCCTCCTCGGATGGCTCGACGCTTGAGCAGGTCCACTTCAAGGTCAGCCAGTTTCATAAAGGTTTGCGAAGGTGCGCTGCTACCGCGACGCAGCAGCGTTCTGACTCGAGCAAGCAATTCAGAAAACGCGAAGGGTTTGATCAGATAGTCATCCGCACCGAGTTCAAGTCCCTTCACTCGGTCTTCAACGCGGTCTCTGGCGGTGAGAAAAAGCACCGGGACGTCTTTCCCGGAAGCGCGCACCTTCTGCAGGACTTCCCAGCCATCCAAACCCGGCATCATGACGTCGAGAATCAGCAGATCATAGGCTTCGCTCAAAGCGTGCTGAAGCGCCTCTTTTCCATTCGTGAAACGGTCGACATTGAACCCGGCCTCGTTGAGCCCTTGCTGCAAATAGATACCTATTTTTGGTTCGTCTTCAGCGACAAGAAGTCTCATGAGGTCGTTCTCAGATAAAGGTTAAGCGGAGTCTGCAACGAAAACTGGCAGCCAACCAGCAACTGACAGAAAAGTAATCTTGGCTTCAGGTAGATGTCAGCGAGTGCTGGCTAGGGTTCAGACATGAGCACTTCATTGGTGCTCGACCGACCTCTGAGCGATGAATCGTATGGAAGTCGGATTCCCTCATGAGGAGCTACCCCGATGAACCACCTGAAAATGCTGTTTTTTGTAAGCTCGATACTGGTCTCGGCTTCTGTGTGGGCTGAAAGCGGCGGAGATCGTGTGATTGAGCGTATGGAAGGTTTGCGCGACAAGGCCGAGGCCACGTTGATGAAAGCTGAACAAGCCCCTGAAGGAGAGCGTCACGTCCACATGGCAGAACACATGAAGATGCTTGGCGACATCATGAGCCAGCTCCACAACGATCACCCAGATGCCTCAATGTCACCCCAACAGCATCTAGCCTGGATGGAGAAGCACGACAAAATTGTTGACGACGTTTTGCGCCAGATGCAGCGCGAGCACAAATTGATGCTTTCAGAAAACCATCAATAAACGCCCCCAGGATAAGTACTTGTCAGCATCTTGTTGCGGCGTCAATTGGACGCCGTATCTATTTAGAAAACTGACAAAGAAGTAATGCCCAAGTCAGTTAGCTGGCAGCTGAGCATCATTAGCATAGCCAATGTTCCCACGTATTCCTGAGGTCACCATGAAAACTACGCTCGCTACCCCGTTCATCGCAGCAATGACCCTTTTTTTCGCTGCTACGGCTATGGCTAATGCTGGGCATGGACAAGACGACATAGGCCAGCCTGGTGTGGCCTCTGACGTTACCCGCACTGTAGAGGTCGAGATGGGCGACATTTTTTTCAAGCCTAAAAGCATCGACGTAAAACCTGGTGAAACAATCCGCTTTGTCCTTCGCAACGAGGGTTCGCTGCTGCATGAGTTCAACATCGGCAAAGCCGCTGCTCATGCAGCACACCAGAAAGAAATGGCAAGCATGTTCAAGAACGGAACATTAAGCCCTACCGGTACCGGGAAGATGAGCGGCATGAGCCACGGCATGGGCGGAATGAAGATGGTCGCAATGGAGCATGACGACCCTAACAGTGTCCTGATTGAGCCTGGCTCAACCCAAGAGCTGATCTGGACCTTCAACGACAGTGCAGGGCTTCAGTTTGCCTGCAACGTGCCGGGGCATTACCAATCGGGAATGGTCGGCGAATTTGATCTGAAATAAACCGGAGTCGGCTGTTTCTGCCGGCCCGACGCAAGAGTTGGCTACGCTAAGTCGCAAGTAACATAGCAACGCTTCTCAGCCGGGGTCCGTGCGGAAACATCACCGCACCACTGTGGAGCCGCAAATCAGCGTTGTACTGAATATGCTCATTTCTAGTAGCACCTTACAAGGGGAATAGACATGCCTACCACCTCTGGCCATCACGACCATAATCACACCCATGCTGCTTCCCGGGATGATGCTGATCTACATGACCCGGTGTGTGGAATGGCAGTCACTTCGTCGAGTAAATTTGCTGAGACTTACCAAGGACAGACGTATCGGTTCTGTAGCCTGAAATGTCAGGAGAAGTTTCGAGCGGACCCTGAGCGCTACAGTGGCCACGTGGTGCGCAACGAGTCAGGCAGCACAACGCCGGAGTCTGCGGTACAAACGGGCACTGAATTTACGTGCCCGATGCATCCTGAAATACGGCAGACCGGCCCCGGTAACTGTCCTAAATGTGGCATGGCACTAGAGCCTGTCATGCCGGCGCTTGATGAAGAAGAAAATCCTGAACTCCGGGATTTCAATCGCCGCTTCTGGTGGTCGCTGCCCTTAACCGTGGTCGTAACCGTGCTCGCGATGGCGGGTCACTCGTTACAACTTCTTCATGGTTCGGCTCAAAACTGGATCGAGTTCGCTCTGGCGACACCCGTGACCTTATGGGCAGGATGGCCTTTTTTTGTAAGGGGACTGGCCTCGGTTAAAAATCGCAGTCCCAACATGTGGACTCTGATTGGGTTGGGCACCGCCGCAGCTTATCTGTACAGCGTCATAGCAACGCTCTTCCCCCAAAGTTTTCCCTCCAATTTCATGCAAGATGGACGTATCGGCGTTTACTTCGAAGCGGCAGCGGTCATCATCTCGCTCACGTTGCTTGGCCAGATCCTTGAGCTCAAAGCCCGATCACAAACTTCCGCCGCCATTAAGTCTCTTCTCGGCCTTTCGCCCAAAACTGCACGCCGGATCAATGCCGATGGCCAGGAGGAAGACATTCCTCTCACACATGTGCACCTGGGAGACAACTTACGGGTCAGACCGGGTGAAAAGGTGCCAGTTGATGGTTCGGTACTTGAGGGTGAAAGTGCGGTGGATGAGTCGATGCTCACTGGCGAGCCAGTCCCGGTAATGAAGAAAGCTGGAGATAGCCTGATCGGCGCCACGCTGAATACGCATGGGAGCCTGGTGATGGAGGCCCAGAAGGTCGGTGCCGAAACCATGCTGTCCCAGATCGTACAGATGGTCGCGAGAGCTCAGCGTTCCAAGGCGCCGATGCAACGAATGGCCGACTCGATTGCCGGCTACTTCGTGATGGGTGTTATCGCGATTGCGATAATGACATTTATCGGTTGGGGGCTTTTCGGCCCTGAGCCCAGTTGGGTGTTTGGTCTAATCAACGCTGTCGCCGTGCTGATCATCGCTTGTCCCTGTGCGTTGGGACTTGCTACGCCTATGTCGATCATGGTGTCGACAGGTAAAGCAGCCAGCATGGGTGTTTTGTTCAGAGATGCCAGTGCAATTGAAAGCCTTTGCAGAATCGACACGCTGATTGTCGACAAGACAGGCACCCTGACAGAGGGACGGCCCGTGTTTCACAGCGTGGAGGCCACTCCCACCTTCAATCCCGACGACGTCCTTCACCTGGCTGCCAGCCTTGATCAGGGCAGTGAGCATCCTTTAGCACATGCGATCGTCGATCACGCCCGAGCCGAGAACATAAAGCTCACCAAGCCCGAATCCTTTGAGTCGGATTCGGGTATCGGCGTCAGTGGCGTTGTCGATGGCAAGAAGCTCCAGCTGGGGAACACAGCGTTGATGGAAGCCGCAGGCGTGAGCACCAACTCCCTACAAGAGCGCGCTGAGGTGTTGCGACTTGACGGCATCAGTATTATCTACCTCGCCGTCGACGGCGCATTGGCAGGTTTGTTGGCCGTATCAGATCCGATCAAGCCAACCTCAAAAGAGGCCGTCACCAAGCTTAAGGCTCACAACGTGAAAATCATCATGGCTACTGGGGACGGGCTTACTACCGCTCGGGCTGTCGCCAGGGAGATGGGGATTGAAGAGGTCCACGGTGAAGTCAAACCCCAAGACAAGGAACGTCTGGTGGCAGACCTACAGCAACACGGGCGAAAAGTGGCCATGGCAGGTGACGGTATCAACGATGCTCCGGCCCTGGCGCGAGCAGATGTGGGGATAGCCATGGGAACGGGGACTGACGTGGCGATGAATAGCGCGCAACTCACGCTGGTCAAAGGTGACCTGATGGGGATCTTACGAGCACGAGCTCTTTCGGTCGCCACAGTTAAAAACATGCGCCAGAATTTGGGCTTTGCTTTTCTCTACAACTCAATGGGTATACCTCTTGCCGCTGGTTTGCTCTATCCATTGACGGGGCACCTCCTGTCGCCAATGATCGCTGCCATAGCCATGAGCGTCAGTTCCGCGTCGGTAGTTTTCAATGCATTGAGGCTGAGGAATACCCGAGTTGACTGACCTTCAAAATTGCAGCGGTTTTAACTCGGGGGGAATGGCGATCCATGTGCTTTCTTCAATCCCTTTAAGCGCGCATTCGCCCTTTGCACAGCGGCCATTTTTTCGGGCCGCTTCATGCGCTTCCACTTTCTGATGTCTTCCTTATTCCGCCCGCAGCTCACACACAGATCACCACTGAGTTGGCAAACCGAGATACAAGGATTCTCGATTTCTTTTGCCATGGTCAGTCCCCCTTAGCTTTATGTAGTTGAGCCACGCGACGTTTCCAGTCGCCTATGTGCGTGCGTTGGCACTCTTGCTCCGAGTCAAAGCGGACATTGCGGTCTGAAACAGGCAGGTCAAGATTGGCCTCTTTCAAGGCGATCGCCGTCAACTCAAAGATGCGGGCCTTCGCGTCAATCTCGGCCCGCTTCCTGTCAGCCAGGGTTTCGAACACCCAGATGACCTTCAGGGTTTCAGCCAACGCACTTAGGTCAGCGGTGTGAGTGAGCCAAATAAACCCCTTTATCTCGTCCTTTGCTGTTTCGCACGCGTCGGTGAGCGTGACGATCAACTGGCGCTCGATCCGAGCCAGTTCACGTTTACCGGGCGGCATCGGTGTGTCCTATAGAGGTTGTGCTGGACAGGCGCTGAGTCATGTCTGCCGGAACTCGACGGTCAGGTGGCTGACTTCGTGAACTGTTTTGAGACGCTCACGAATGCTCTCGGCGTTCACAGTGGCTTCACCTAGAACGCTGACGATCGCCGCGCACGCTTGAGGTCCCACCCTCCAAACGTGCAAGTCTGTAATGGTAGCGCCACCAGGTTTCTCAACGAGTTCGCGGATTTCCTCGGCAACGTGCGCGTCGGTCTGATCGAGCAACACGCCCGCAGTTACCCCCATCAAGGTCCAGGCCCAACGCGCGATAACGATAGCGCCGACGATACCCATGACCGGGTCGAGCCACACCCAACCCAGATATCGACCGGCAAGCAAGGCAGCGATGGCCAGAATCGACGTCAGCGCGTCTGCAACGACGTGGACATAGGCGGACCTCAAGTTGTTGTCGTTTCCGTTGTGGGCATGAGGGTGATCGTGGTCGTGCCCATGTCCATGTCCATGCCCATGCCCATGCCCATGACCCAGCAGCAGGGCACTGACAATGTTGACGAGCAAACCGACAACGGCGATGAGGGTCGCGGTGCCAAACTGAACCGGTGTTGGCTGCAACAAACGCATGAACGATTCAACGCCAATGCCCAACGAAATCATGCCAAGAATCAGCGCCGAGGCGAACCCGCCCAAGTCTCCAACCTTTCCTGTACCGAAACTGTAGCGCTGGCTGGTAGCGTGGCGTTTTGCGTATCCGTAAGCGGCCGCCGCGATGCCCAATGCGCCGGCATGGGTTGCCATGTGGAAGCCATCGGCCAGTAACGCCATCGAACCCGTGATATAGCCGGCGGTGATCTCCCCGATCATCATTACCACCGTGAGTGCTACAACCCAAAGCGTACGCTTGGCATTCTCATCGTGCGCTGAGCCTAGAAACACGTGGTCGTGTGTGTAATCGATGTCGGTCCTGCTCATACGTGTTTACCTGGATGCATTCACTTGGAGTACCGGCGGATAGCTTCAAGAAGCTCTTCGACGCCCTTGTTACGCTCTTCTTCGCTGAGCGCGGGGTTCGCGACATGTGCTCGTGCGTGATCCTCGATGATCTCCTCCATCAGCCCGTTGATGGCACCCCGAGTGGCCGCAACAAGATGTAGTGTCTTGGCGCAGTCGAAGTCCGATTCCAATGCTCGTTCAACAGCTTGAATTTGCCCGGCAATACGTTTTACACGTTTAAGAAGATCGTCTTTGTGTGATGCGATATGACCCACGCTATACCCCCCCTACCTATATAGGGTCGCATGATAGGCCTCCCCCCTATACCTATGCAAGGTTCGCGGGAGGACAGATCAAAGCCGTTGACGAAACGAGAGGCATACAAAATCGTTGGATCAAGCGAGAGAGCCGCAATGTTGCCGTTAGCCGACCTTTACCGACGAGAACAATAGGGCGCACTCCTGGAAACCGTTCAAATGGTAGCGAGCTAATTAGCAGCCGAGTGGTCAAGTCCCGTAAAACTTCTCGAAATCTGCGCTCACGGCTTTGATTAGATAATCGTTGACCTTGCCATGGTGTCAACGTCGATGCTGTCGCTGCGGGGAAAAGACACCGCTCAGCACGAGGGTAATTCACATGGTCGTCTTAGATGTATCAGGCATTGGTTGCGGCAGCTGCGTCGGCAAAATCACCAGAGCGATCCAGGCACTGGACGACAACGCTACGGTCTCCGTCGATCGATCAACCGGTAAGGTGAGTGTTGAAAGTAGCGAAAACGCTGAACAGCTCCGTAAAGCTGTGGAGGCTGTTGGTTTTCCTTCCAAGATCAGCCATTGAATGGAGACGCCTGCTCCTGAGTAGAGCGTCGTCTGATGGTGAATACCTTTGAATCCGAAAGTACCTGAGCCGCTGTATCGGCCAAAGTTGGCTCGCATGCGCCTATGCTGCTAGTCACCGCGCAGAGCTTTGAGCAAACCCTTGAATGCTCCATTTAGCCGAGTAAAAGCGGCATCGAAACGTATCGCGTTTTCCGTGTATTTCGCGACCTCGACCTGCTGATCGACAGTATTTTGGTCCAAGGCAGGCTGAGCCGGCGTGCTGTAAAGCAAGTCGCGCCCGTATATAGCCACCGCCGATTCTTTCTTAAGAAAATGCTTTGCGTTTGTTGTTTTCAAAGAAAACGCAGTGGTAGCAGGTTCTTTGGTTTGGCTGGCGAGCACAGTAGAAAAATCCAAGTCTTGGGCTTTGAAGTTCGGAGTGTCAGCGTTCGCGATATTGTTACTTAAGATCTCAGCTCTTTGGCCACGATAAACTAACGCTCTTTCTGCGGAGCCTAATGCTTTCTCAAAATTAATACTCACAATTAATCACCCTCGGTGGCATTACTATCTTCTTTGATCATTGAACACCCAGCTGTTGCAGCAGAGCATTCAAGTCTCCTATTAATTTTAATGCAGAGACCTAGAACATCGCCTCCGTGAGAATTAATGGAACCCAAAGCAATGATTACACTTCAATCTTATATTCAATAAAAGTCGCGCAATGCGAAAAGATGGAGACCATACGTATTAAATAGCGTGTACTTCAAGAAAAATATTCCAAACTGACACAACTGTAATATTGGCCTAAGCTTCCTGACAGGGGGTGTCTCTTATAGTCCAACTGAGTCTTTTGCTCACCCCCAAAGAGTCCAATCCATGATGTGATTCAGAGGGGATATTTTCACACATCTGAGGTAGCCCATATGAACACCATCAAAACCTTGTTCGTCGTCGCAGCGCTGACTGTTTCCACTCTGGCCATGGCTGAAGGCGGTGGTGACCGGACTTTCGCACGTATGGAAGTGGCCAGGACGAATTCGATGGAATCGTACCAGGTAGCTCAAACGCAGAGCGCTCAACCGCCTGTCGCTGAAAGCAAAGCCAAAGCGATGGACCATAAAAACTGCTGAACGATCAGGCACGCGGCCAAGCTGACAGAAATGTAATCACGAAGGTGGTTTAGATGTGGCAATTTCTGAGCTCGCTTGCAATGAAAAATTCGTCTTTTTTTCGGTACGCGAAGCTCATCTTGCCAACTCACGGGTTGATTTGAACGGCTCCCTTTTGACTGATTGGAAATAAACGGCATGCATTCCAAAACCTCTAGACGGACATTCGTTAAAGGCCTGGCCGCCGGCGGCATCCTTGGTGGCCTTGGTCTGTGGCGCACTCCTGTATGGGCAGTGACCAGTCCCGGCCTGCCGAGCGTCCTCACCGGCAACGAATTTGATCTGTTTATTGGTGAAACGCCGGTAAACATCACTGGCTCGCCGCGCACAGCCATGACCATCAATGGCTCGTTGCCGGGGCCTTTGCTGCGTTGGCGCGAAGGGGAGACGGTCACTCTGCGCGTGAAGAACCGTCTGGATCAAGACACCTCCATCCACTGGCACGGCATTATTTTGCCTGCCAACATGGATGGCGTACCGGGTTTGAGCTTCCACGGCATCGCGCCCGACGGCATGTACGAATACAAGTTCAAGGTGCATCAAAACGGCACGTACTGGTACCACAGCCATTCTGGGTTGCAAGAGCAGGCAGGTGTTTACGGGCCAATAGTCATCGATTCGAAAGAGCCTGAGCCGTTTCAATACAATCGCGACTATGTGGTGATGCTGACTGACTGGACCGATGAGGATCCTGGGCGCGTCATGGCCAAACTCAAGAAACAATCGGACTACTACAACCACCACAAACGTACCGTGGGCGACTTCATCGACGACGTCAGCAAGCAAGGTTGGTCTGCTGCCGTCGCCGACCGGAAAATGTGGGCCGAAATGAAAATGAACCCAACTGATCTGGCAGACGTCAGCGAGGATACTTACACCTACCTCATGAATGGCCAAGCGCCGAACGGCAACTGGACCGGTATTTTTAAGCCTGGCGAGAAGCTACGCCTGCGCTTTATCAATGGCTCAGCGATGAGCTATTTCGATGTTCGCATTCCTGGTTTGAAAATGACCGTGGTGGCGGCCGACGGCCAATATGTCCAACCAGTCAGTGTCGATGAATTCCGAATCGCCGTGGCAGAAACCTATGATGTGATTGTTGAGCCTGCCACCGAGGAGGCTTACACAATCTTTGCCCAGTCCATGGATAGAACCGGCTATGCGCGGGGGACCTTGGCAGTTCGTGAAGGACTGAAAGCACCGGTACCGGCGATCGATCCGCGTCCGCTGTTGACCATGGATGACATGGGCATGGGCGGTATGGCTGGCATGGACCATGGCAGCATGGCTGGCATGGGCGGCGGCGATATGAAACAGGGTGACATGTCAGGTATGGCTGGCATGGATCACAGCAAGATGCAGGGAATGGACCAAGGTGACATGACCGGGATGACCGGCATGGGCAGTGGTGACATGACCAACATGGCCGGCATGGACCATAGCAAGATGGCAGGTATGGACAAAGGTGACATGTCCAACATGGCCGGCATGGACCACAGCAAGATGGCGGGGATGGGCAAAGGCGACATGTCCGACATGGCCGGCATGGACCACAGCCAGATGGCAGGGATGGGCGGTATGGGAGGCGAGATGCAATCTCACCCAGCGTCCGAAACCAACAACCCGTTGGTTGACATGCAGGCCATGAACCCAACGCCAAAACTGAACGATCCAGGTATCGGTTTGCGGAACAACGGTCGACGGGTGCTCACTTACTCAGATCTGAAGAGCACTTTCCAGGACCCTGATGGCCGAGAGCCCAATCGCACCATTGAGCTGCATCTGACCGGTCACATGGAAAAGTTTTCCTGGTCCTTCAACGGCATCAAATTTTCTGATGCTGAGCCCCTTCGTCTCAAGTACGGGGAGCGTCTTCGCATCACCTTGGTAAACGACACCATGATGACGCACCCCATCCACCTTCATGGAATGTGGAGCGACCTTGAAGATGAAAACGGCAAGTTCATGGTACGTAAGCACACAATCGACATGCCACCGGGTACCAAGCGCAGCTATCGAGTAACCGCCGATGCTTTAGGTCGCTGGGCCTATCACTGCCACCTGCTTTTCCATATGGAAATGGGCATGTTCCGTGAAGTACGGGTTGATGAGTAAAGGAGACGATCTGTGAGCACACACCTAAATCGTAAATCGCTGATCGGTTGCCTCTTTGCTTTTGGCCTGATGGGTGGATTCTCCTGCGTAGCATTGGCAGTCGAAGAACGTGGTGATCCTTCACCTGCTACTTCTGCGGATGCGCCGAACAAGACTGCGACCACGTCAAACGAGGCAACGCCGAATCACGCGACGATACCTCATACCAAGATGCGCCATGAGTCGATGGATCATGACCATGAAAACAAGAAGGCGGATTGAGATCATGACCAAGAATTTTTTACGCCCAACGTTGATGGTATTGGCAGTTTCTACGAGTCCTGTCTTCTTTGCCGTGGCTCACGCCGCTGAAGAGATGGATCACTCGAAGATGAACCATGGCTCCATGGGAGCGATGGACCATAGCAACATGGGGGCTATGGACCACAGCAAGATGAAAATGGACGACGGTCAAATGACCGGCATGGAAAGTATGGATGAAGGGACGACGACAACCAGTCGAACCCCTGTCCCCGTACTTACCGATGCTGACCGTGCAGCCGCCTTTCCAGATGTCGCTGGTCATGGTGTCCACGACAAAACAATCAACTCTTTCATGCTGCTGGATAAGTTTGAATACCAGGATGCTGACAACGGTAGTGCGTTGGCTTGGGATGCGAAAGGATGGATCGGCGGTGACATTGATCGACTGTGGTTGCGCTCGGAAGGCGAACGTACCAATGGCGTGACGGAAAGTGCTGAATTATCCGCGCTCTGGGGGCACTCCATCGGACCGTGGTGGGACGTCGTCACCGGTGTACGACAGGATTTCAAACCAGGGTCTCCTCAAACCTGGGCCGCACTCGGCATTCAGGGCATGGCCCTCTACAACTTCGAGGCCGAAGCGACTGCCTACATCGGTGAGAACGGTCAATCGGCTGCTCGACTGGAAGGCGATTACGACATTCTGCTGACGAATCGATTGATCTTGCAGCCGACGGCCGAGGTCAATTTTTATGGGAAGAATGACCCTCAGCGCGGCATCGGGTCCGGATTAGCCAACACCGAAGTGGGGCTCCGATTGCGTTATGAGATTGTCCGCCAATTTGCCCCTTATATCGGGGTGAGTTGGAGCCGTTCCTATGGCAATACGGCAGACTTTGCACGTGAGGAAGGTGAAGATGCCAGCGAGGCACGCTTTGTCGCCGGTATCCGGATGTGGTTCTGAGAACCGGGCATGAAGATTACACTGAAGGCACTGATAGCTGCTGGTCTGGCCACCGTAGCAGCGGCTGCCGGCGTGGTATATTTCGGCGTGATCAATGTCGGGGCGGATGATCCCCACTCTGCCCCTGTCTACGCGCTACTTTCTATTGCTCGGGATCGCTCGATCGAAGTGCGCTCGCGCGACATTCAGGTCCCCGACCTGAGCCAAGAAGCCCTCATCCGTGAAGGTGCTGGCAACTACAACTCGATGTGTGTCGGTTGCCATTTGGCTCCGGGCCTTACAGGCACCGAACTGAGTAACAGCCTTTACCCCGCACCTCCGAACCTTTCAAAACTGGGCGTCGATGGGCACCCAGCCGCAGCTTTTTGGATCATCAAGCACGGCATCAAATCCACCGGCATGCCCGCGTGGGGCAAAAGCATGGCCGATCCGTACATATAGGGGATGGTCGCATTTCTCCAGCAGCTTCCGTCACTTGATACAGAGCAATACAAAGCCCTGATCACGAGTAGCGGTGGCCATCAACACGGTGGTGGCGAAAGCGTGATGCACAACCATGAGGGTCAACATGGAACGACCCAGGGGCAAAGTGGCGCAGGTGCTGCCAACCAAAGGGCGGAAGTCCGCGCTAATGATGACGAGAAAAACACGGCACATGCCCATGGCCCCTCCGCAGCGCCGTCTGCAAAGGAGCCTGCGGACCACGCCGATCATAAGGGTAGGGAAGCTTCAGATGACGCGGCCCCGACTCCAACCGTACAGCCCAAATCACATACACATACTGATGGGAAGGAACATACCCATGCGAAATAATTCTCTTCGTCGCAGACGGGCACTTCGTCTCGCTGCTCTCGTGGCTCTGTTCATCAGTTCAGCCAGTCACGCAGCAGAGCCATTGACGATCGATGTACATCGCGACGCTAATTGCGGATGCTGCAAGAAATGGGTCCAGCACCTTGAAGCCAGCGGCTTTACCGTCGTTGATCACGTGGAAACCAACATGAGCGCGATCAAGCGCGGTCTCGGGATTTCTCCTGAGCTCTCGTCCTGTCACACAGCAACCATCAACGGAAAGTTTGTTGAAGGTCACGTGCCCGCCGAGCAAATCATTGCGATGAGCAAACGTGATGACCTGCTCGGGATTGCCGTTCCAGGCATGCCGGCCGGCTCCCCAGGAATGGAAGTGGACGGGAAACATGACGCGTATAACGTAATCGGCTTGTCAAAGGCAGGCACAGACCACGTCGTTGCTGAATACCCCGAAAACTGATCTTCTAATCTCACTCCTGCATGGTGAAGGTCATGGCCGTGCAGAGGACATAGCTCATTTCGAACGTAAAAAAGGCGCCACTAGGGCGCCTAAACCACCTCCCAAACCAAAGGAAAAACAAGGAGGCGGGATGTATCAGGTGGTCGAGCAATTGTTTACTGCACGTTAGAAACCCTTCGACTGACGGAATGATTTCATAAAATGGATAACTTCAGGCTTTCCTGAAAATTACTTCTACGTCAGCGAGCAGTAAGCTAGTTTCGGACAAAGGAGAATTATGCAGTTCTTAAATAATTTCATTGTCTAGCTTCCATGGGGGCAGTTGTCGGCCATGACCTTATATTCCACGGTGTTAAGCTTGCCCGTAGAGTCTTCATAGGTCATGCGCGAAGGGGCAACCCCACAGGTTTTATTGGCTTGCGTGACACTGACGACCTTGTGGATATCGAGGTTCATACCATATTCATAATGAACAACTTCAGGAGGAGTCTTGCCGTTCCTTGAGGCATATTGCTCCATTGCTTGTTGGTTCTCTTGCATCATTCGACCATACACGCGGTCACCGCCACCTTCAGCCATGGCTAATGAAGATAAGGTCAAAATCGAAGCGGCGCAAAACGCTTTCACTGCTGTCATTGCTTTCATGATTTTCTCCTAAAGCTCAATTTACTGAGTTAAAGAGTAACAAGTGAAAGCTTTCAGAAAGCTGCCGCGAAGGTTACTAATGTGAAAGGTGGACGCTACCCCGCATTTACGCTTTCAAGCCAGATGGGATTTTTGTTAACACCAAAGGTTGGCAGACGCTGACGGAACAAAGATGCCCTCAAAAGCTTATTTGAACCGGTGGTCCCTCCCAATTCCTCGATACGCCGGTAGACCTGAGCAGGGCCTCCGCGTCGACCCCGGTTCTTGCCAGGCTTTCCAGATCCCACTCGAAGAAACTGCAAAAAACCAGGAAAACCTTGCTTGATACCGCTGAGGTCAATCTTACCGTCGAGTAATTCACGGGGAGCTTCATCCTGATGAGTTCAGAGACAGTCCACACCAAAGTTCTTAGACGAAAATGCCATACTGACTCCTGATGAATCTTGATCTGTTGATAAGTAAGAGGGAACCTCTGCTTGCGTAGATCCAGCTCATGAGGTAACGAACCTGGGAGCAGCGATTGCAAATTCCGAATGTTCACTCTCTTCGGATCTTTCGTAACTTTATACAGCTCATCTACGCCCGCTTCGATAAGGGCTGCATAGGCGTCGTCTCTTGAGTCGACGGACTTTTCGACCTTAACTGTAGCTTTTTTAGGGGCATGGAGTTTTGCCATTAACCATGCGTTATCATTTTCTAGAATCCATTGCGTAGGTTTGTACGCCTTCTTCCAGAGGTACTCGATATTGGCATCGGTACGTAGCGCTAAAAGCAACTCGATTTTTTGGCGATATCTAGTTTTTTGACTAAGACGCGATTCTTCGACTTTGGGCGCTCGCGGAGAAACAGCGGCACTCAGCAGAATAGACTCATTCTTCAGAGCCTCTTCAAAGCCATCTGCACTGGAAAACAAATGAAGAGCAATGATCAAATGCCGCGCGAGCGGCATATTTAGCTGACCTTTATCTGATTTGAGCCGGATCCATTGCTCATGCTTTCCGGTGTTGTAGGCTGGATCAATCTGCGCCAAAAGCTCATCGCCGTAAGCGCTTTGGATGCTGTCGAATAGTTTTGCGATACCCGCATTTTTTCCGAAAATGAATCCGCGTTTCTTGCATTGGCGGACGTAGCACGAACTTAATACCGTACTGCCTATCGGAGGGATATTGCGTTGCAGGATATCGTGTGCGAACAGAGCGACTTTCTGTTCCATCTTTGACCCCTTGTGTATTGCTGCGCTGTTTAACGGGCTCCAGCCGCATGCGCATGGCTCAGTCAGATTGGGAAGCAGCTTCAATTTACGGTAGAACGGGCGAGAGCACTCGGGGCAGGCATGGATCAATGCGTCGCCATGACGCCAACAGACGGCAACACCGGGTATCTGGTGAGATCGATGCCAGTAGGCAGAACCCCGCTCAATCAAATCTTCCTGAACGCAGGTAGGACAAAGCTTAGCCTTGCCATGGGTGGACTCTTCTCTGCGGGGCACCCGTACCACCCCGTCATAACCCAGTGGCCCTACGTCGTTCTCTGGCCCCTGCTTAACCCCAAGAAACGGTCGGTAAGCAGGAAAAGTAGTATTGCTTCTGATCAACTCTGCGAGATTGCTCTCCGATTGCCCCGGCAGCCTGTGCGCGAGCCTCTCGATCTGCTTGGGTACGATGCCACCGATGCAAAAGGGTTTCGATGCGAACAAATCGCGATAGGTTTCCGTCGCGGTTCTGTTACCTGACAGATAGTGATATCGGGTGACACGAGAGTAAAGCATTTCATCCGGCATCGAAACGGGGAAAAATAATAGATCAGACATCATTTACCGATTAAAGGTAGGGCTCGAAGAGAATGTGCATCCGGGGGCAGTATATATGCAACCCCTAAAATTCTGCATCCGGTCTGGATTTGAAATGACAAGCCGCTCAACTTTGAATCGTAGTGAATTCATCTAAATCCTGCCGCGCCCGTATTCCTCGAATACAAAACACGTATCGATAAACCCGCGTAGGTCAGCCCATGCCGGTTGCAAAACTATTTCCGTTGATCGCGGGTTAGTACGTTTACATGCTGATCGTGATGATCCAGCGTATGCCGGACCTATTCTGGAGGGGAATTTTTTCATTAACAGAAAAATAATGGGTTTATGGTGAATTGATTTAGAACTTTTTAGATGGAGGGGGAATGCCCAGCTGGATTACAGCATGGGTCGAATGCTCGCGACCCTGTAGAGCGAAGAACGTGATACAGCCTTGCCCTCTGAGAGCAATTGGCGTCTAGCCCATCGCAGACGCCTATCGTGAAAGCCTTCGATTGGTTCACATACTTTTTCGAGCATTGCTGCACACAGAGGAAGCTTGCAAAGCTGCTTTTCGAAGCGAGAAAGAACATGAAGCTCCCGACCTATCCTGGTACGCGAAATGCGGACAGGCTTACCCGCAAGAGCATAAAGCGCGTCGGCACACTGACGGACTTCGCCGGCCAGTCTCGCATCGAGGGCAGCGAACATTTCGGTGCTATTTAGACGAGGCGTACGATGGGGGCTTGGGTTTGCAGTTGACTCCGAAAGCCACTGCTTATCGTGGCGATACAGCCACGCATACCCCCTGCATGCATGTGCTTTGTAAAATCGATAATCAGCCTCGAAAGCCGCGCGTCTTGCGCATAGCTCAGTGTGAAATCGTGCCTCCCTCCAAGCATCTTGCCCGCCGGGTACATTTCTGATGTGACGATAGACATACGCTGATGAAACGCCTAGAACGGCAGCGATCTTTTTGGCATCAGCTCCTTCAAGAGCATGTTGCCACACAGCGGCTGACGAACAGTCCAGGCCTTCACCAGGCATCACCGGAGAAAGGCGCGCGTGAAGCCGAATGTGAGCTTTCGGATCACATGCCACCGCCTCTTTCACTGGGCATTGACCATGAAGCAAGCTCACCATTTCAACGCCCAGAGCACCGGCCAATAAAATGTATTTGAGCGGATGGTGAGAGGTTATAGGCGTACGAAGCAGCTTCGTGACCCATGAGGCGGGTGTACCTGCACGAACATCTCCGAGTATAGAAAACTCCCATTCTCGCGGGAGTGCAGCAAAAAAATCGGCCATGTGCTGCGCCAGCATGTGCAGGTGCAAGCGATGGTTATCAGAAGCAAGGTTGAGCTGCGTTGCCCTGTGTAAAAGCGTGAAGCGCACCGCCTCCGCCGACAAAGCAGTGACGTCAGACTCGAGGACCTGAAGTGAGCGCAACGCTATTTCGTGAAGCGGTGGCATGCACCGCAACGGGGTGTCGAGAAGTACTGTGTGTGCTTGCACATTCTCATCATTGGGCAGATTGAGTTGTCGAGAGCTGCGGCTGGACCAGCGAGGATCAAGGATCCTGAGTGACGTACCGTGATGCGGACATACCAGCACGCCTGGAAGCATGTGGACCCTGTGCCAGTAAGCGACTCCCCGTTGAGCCTGATCTTGTGCGATACATTCTGGGCATAACCGCACTCGGGAGGCGAATCCAATACGGCTCGCGTTGACGCCCAGCTTCAACATCAAGCCTTTCCCATCAGCGGTCATCAGCGTCCGAGCGTGTTCGACCTGGCTCATCCTCAAAAACGGCGCATAGTAGGGTAATAATGTGTGGCGCATGAGGACCTCGGCTACCGATAGCTCAGTACCGCTGGGTAGCGCATCGACAAAATCCCCTAAATGACTCGGGAATGCCACATTTTGCGAAAAAGCTGCCGCCGATTTCAGTCCGGCAAATGCTGCTTGGCAATTACGAACACCGCAAAGACGGGCATAACGAGAAATCACGCTGTGCAGCGTCTCGTCGGGAAACGCGGCGGGGAAGAAATGGAGTTTAAGTTGCACTTCACCCCCCCTCCGACTCACGCTTTGTGATACATCGGTGAGAACTCAAACAGGTCCTCGTTGAGCCAGCCCGCAGCGCGCAGAGCGTCGAGGGGAGCGTCATGTTCGCTAAGCGCTTTAGCCTCTGAGTTTTCCACAGCAGTAGCAATCGGCGATGGGTGATCTTTCGCAAAAATGGTCGGAGATGGGTCTACCGGCTTCTCACGGGATACAACGCTTCGAAGCAAGGTGAGGCGATCCTCTCGTGCCAATCCATCGAAAACCATCATTTCGCTCAGCTGATCCTCAATCGGCAGCAAATCGTCAAACTGTCGCATCCGCTTCGGATCACGGCTACGCAGAGCTGAAAGGGCTGGCTTTAGAATCTGCATTTTTGAGTTGCTTACCTTCACCAGGATCTCGGCAGTCAAACACTCCGAGCCACTCTGGACCGCATAACGCTGACTCAATACCAGCAGCTTGACCAGGAAATCCGTGACGCCTTGAGTGTGCTCATACAGCGTGTCAAAAATCTCGTCGGTCAGCTCAGCCGTCTGTTTGCACCACTGATAGCTCCAGAGATTTTCGACCAACAACCGCCACTCCTCATCATCCTTTTCGAATCGTTTGAATTCGAGCGTACCAGCACCACAAACTCGGCGGGCAGTCCGCATGGCTTCTGAGAACAGGCTAATCGTCGAGTTCGTGCCACTGAAAACCACCGGGATACCGATGTTGTTTACCAAGTGCAGGAAAAAATTCAGCATGCTCTCCTTACCACCGGTTTTCGCCAGGTGGAGGTTTTGCAGCTCGTCGATCAACAAGGCGCCGATGAAAAACGTGCTGGCCACCTGCTCCATCTGTTGCAGCGCATCATTGATGTTTCGATGCCGGTAGCGCTTGTGGTAGTCCTTGTCTCCTAGAGCGTCTCCAACCGCATAAAAAAACTGCTGGCAAAATCCAGCCAGCGATCCATCCCGAGGGCAGTCAAGCTTCAGCCATGTGATTTGGGTATGAACAAACTGCTTTCCCTCATAGCGCTCATGACGGATTGTCTGTGGATAAAGGCTCAAGATGGCGTGGAGTGCCGTTGACTTGCCAATGCCGCTCAGGCCGACGACCGTAAACGTTTCTGCAGTGGACTTGAACGCATCGTGGTAACGCTGAGCTCCCGATAAAGAATGCAAATGCCGGACGGTAGCGGGCGACATCGGGTTACGCCCGACATACCCTCGACGGATGAGCAGTGAGAACAGGGCCTCCAGTTCCAGATGTAGCAAGAACGGCTGTACGACGGTTCTCAGCCTGTCGATACAGTGAATTCGAGTGGCTCCTTCGAGCGTCAGCTCTTTCGGATCCACCGGCTGAGGAAAGTTCGAAATCAGTTCAACAGCCGCCGCCTCCGACAATATCGGAGGCAAAGCTTCGATAAGCGGGTTACCCGCATACTCACTAATGTCCTGTCTGACGTAATTGGCAAACGTCTGTGCACCTTTCATTTTGCCTGTCCTGGCCGAATTCTTTTGAGCAAATCGATAACCTGAGCGGTGCGCTCACCGGCATATGAATCATGCGCTTTCTGTGTCGTTTCAGATTGAAGTGAAGCTGGCTCCACCCTGACGCCTTCAGGAACAACCGCATTTTCACGCTCGCGGAGACGTTCTTCTGCGCGGTTCTCGCGGATGTTTCCAGTGGCCTCTGCCTTAGTAGGCGGAGCAGGTTCCTGTTTTCGTTCTGCGAGCGCGTGACTGATGATCTGGTGGACCTGATCGCTAAGCTGCACACGGCTTTCCAGCTCAGCTCGACGGCGAGTAGGCGGTTTTTGGCGATAGGCTTCGAGCAGATCAAAAATCTCGTCCGAGCGATAATTCGCGTAACCGGCATCCGATCGTCGAAGATCACAACGGATAAACTGCTTGGCCTCTCCTTGAATCCAAATGTGTGCCGCAGAGTTCGGATCGAACCAACACTCTATTGACCAAACGCCCCCTTTGCGAGCCTTGGCAAACCAATCTTTCTCTATGGCCATATCACACACGTAGTGCATGCCGCGAAACATCACTCCGCCCTTTTGAACGGTCGCGCGCTCACGCGGTAAAAGGTGGAGATAAACCAGCTCGTCGGGACGTTTGTTGGATTCGATCAGGTCGTTGTCGCAGGCCCAATTCCATATACCGTTAGGCGTAGGTTCTACGCCGTCATTCATCATCGCTTGAGTCAGTCGGTCAGGCTGTCGATGGTGACGGTTATAGTGGAGCACGCAATTGATGAGGATTTGGGTGAACTCTTTGAGGTTCAGCGTGGCATCGAGCCGGTAATCTCGCTCGCCGCGCTCTTTGTCCCGCGCAGCTACCCCGCCAGGTAGCCACCTGATACCCGTCAAATCATTCAAAATGCCAAACCGACTTTCTACCATAGGCTTCCAATCAGGCCGATAAGGTGGGGCAGTGCCCATCTCAATTCCCAACCCTGAGGATAACCCCTCTGCTGCGAGTGACAGCATCTCTCCCCGGTCGGCGTAAATCTGGTGGGGCAGGTGGTGACAATTCCAATCATCTGCATTGATGTCAACGCCGTTCTGAGCGCAGAACTCGACTTTGGAGGTAAACGCGTTGAACAGCGCTTGTCTCGCCCCATTCCAACTAGGGCCCTCCAATCCTACATAGAGACCAGCAATTATTCCGGAGAAACTATCCACTACGATATAAACAACGGGCCGACCAATGAGCATCCGTCTAGAGTAGCTGTTGACCAAATAAATATCGGCAATCGTTGCGTCGATTTCGAACTGATGACAGGGTCCACGCAGCCAATCTCGAACGGTACCTGAAAGCGGACGGCAATCCTTTAACCACCTCCTCAACCCTTTACGGCCACGCTCGGTTTCAATCTCGTCGAAAAAAATCTGTCCCCAATATTGGAACTGCCTCAAGCTGGGGAGTTCTGAACCAGGCAACAAACGAAGCTCTTCTTCACTGTTTTTAGAGATGTCTCGAACAGAGTAGAATCGTCTCAACATTTCGTCATATGCGCTCGAAATAGATGATTTCTTATCTCTTACATAAAGAGCATATCCAACACGGATGCATCGTTTATCAACTGCACTGAGCATCTTGGAAGGCGAAGTAAGAACGCCTTGAAATTTAGGCTTTCGCCCTGGTGGCCTGCTCGGATCATATTTTCTATCGGCAACACCTACCGCCGTATAATTATTAAGCAATGAGTTGCGAACTTGACCATAAAACCAATATCGGTAAAGAAGCCGATAGATCGTTTTCCGCTGGATTCCGAGCTCTGACGCCCGTCTGCTAACAAGCCGGCCTAACTCACCTCGTACAAATATTTGTCCCGGGTATTCAGGATCTAATAGAGGGGCGATGACGGCCCACTTTTCGTCCCGGCCTTGCTTGGCTCTCTCATCCAACTGTTCCTCAAGCACAAGCATAAACTCGGGCGTGGTGATGGCTGCTGGTTTGGTGTGACCAGACGCTATCGAGCGACGCAGCTCATCCAGACCAACCGCGTACGGCTGCCGGGGTGGGTCAGCTAGATCCATCAAAACTGCTAAGTCATGCGTTTCATCCTGGTAAAGGAGCCTGGCTATCGTAGCAATGACCGACAGATCGGTTACAGGCTCGAAAACGTCATTAACGAGAACAGTCATGATAATTTCTCCTTCAACGATACTTGGACAGGGCCCGGTGAAACTTCGAAGCCAGGAACTAGACCAGTAAGGTGGAGAGGAGTGTTAACCAAATCGATTTTCAGTATCTTGTTCCAAACCAGATGAAAGAAAATTGCTTGAGCGTCTATATAGGAAATGGACAGAAGTGATGCTATTTTTCTTAGACAGGTGGCCAAGGTCCACGAATATTCCCGGCTGTTTACAAGGCACTCGATAAAACTCGAATGCAACGGCGCTTTCATTAAATCACGAGAGAGCTTCGAGTACCTCCTGATTAGTCCAAGATTTTTAATCAAATCTCGTGTAAAAAACTCGTCTGTTACGATTTTCCAATCAACACCTTGGCTTTCCCAAAAACGCTTTTCAATTTCAAGTTTTTCAAGCGTTCTTTTACTTCCATTGCCAATTAAATCGGAACGATACTTCACCGTCCTAGCTACCGATTTGAAGTTTCCGCTCGGGTCCTTAACAGTTAACAGGAAGTCTGTTGTCATCACATAAGGCAGTGTTGTTCTAGGGTATCTTGGATAGCGTACATCGATCGCCGACGCTATCGCTTGCGCACGCTCTGTGGGTAGTAAAGGGTATTGCTCCCGTATATCCACGACGTCTTCAGAAAATTCACACACAAGGAAGTACGAACGCTCGAGATCTGACAGGAGGTGATGAATCCTCTCGATCTTCACGCCTTGAATCTTGTGCGAACGACCTATCGACGGGACATCTTGTACCCGCAGCCAAGGCACGTAGCTTGCCCCGGCGCCTTCGCCAAATCCATTTGCAATGTGCCGTTCAATGTCCTGCTGTGATGCAAACTTACGACCTCGCAACCCACGCCTCCTCAGTCGATGCGGACCGCTTCACCTCGCGCCGAGAAAAAGTCGTAGAAGGACACGACCGGCAAAGCGGCCGTATACAAAACGTTTTCTAGACTACACCCGCTGAAAGTTGAAGCGATGATTCCAGACCAAAGGGAAAGCCTGGAAAGGAAAACCCCCGTAGATACGGGGGTTTGAGCCTTGTGTCAATCTATGTTCGCCAGTGTCAAACTTTATTGTTTTGTGTCAATCTTTATTGTTAAAAACCAAAGTTCTCACCAGGTTGTGGATAACTTATTCCACAGTCACCGACTTCGCCAGGTTGCGCGGCTGATCGACGTCAGTGCCTTTCAGTACGGCAACGTAGTACGACAGCAGCTGCAGCGGGATGGTGTAGAGGATTGGCGACAGGATGTCGTGGATGTGCGGCATGTGCACGACGTGGGTGCCTTCACCGTTGGTCATGCCGGCCTTCTCGTCGGCGAAGACGATCAGCTCGCCACCGCGGGCGCGCACTTCCTGGAGGTTGGATTTGAGCTTTTCCAGCAGCTCGTTGTTCGGTGCCACGGTAACCACTGGCATGTCGTTATCCACAAGGGCCAGCGGACCATGCTTGAGCTCACCGGCGGGATAGGCTTCGGCGTGGATGTAGGAGATTTCCTTGAGTTTGAGCGCACCTTCCATGGCGACAGGGAATTGTGCACCGCGGCCCAGGAACAAGGTGTGATTCTTCTCGGCGAACAGCTCGGCGATTTTCTCGACGACACTGTCCATCGCCAGCGCTTCGCCCAGGCGGGCTGGCAGACGACGCAACTCTTCGACCAGGGTGGCTTCGACGCCATCGGCCAACGTGCCTCGAACCTGGCCCAGGGACAGGGTCAGTAGCAACAGGCCGACCAGTTGAGTGGTGAACGCTTTGGTGGAAGCCACGCCAATCTCACGACCGGCCTGGGTCAGCAGGGTCAGGTCGGATTCACGCACCAGCGAGCTGATGCCCACGTTGCAGATCGCCAGGCTGGCCAGGAAGCCCAGCTCCTTGGCATTACGCAGCGCCGCCAGCGTGTCGGCGGTTTCGCCGGACTGGGAGATGGTCACAAACAGGGTGTCGGGCTGTACCACCACCTTGCGATAGCGGAACTCACTGGCCACTTCGACCTGGCATGGAATGCCGGCCAGTTCTTCCAGCCAGTAACGGGCAACCATCCCCGCGTGGTAGCTGGTGCCGCAGGCGACGATCTGCACGTTGCGCACTTTGGCGAACAACTCGGCAGCCTGTGGACCAAAAGCCTGCACCAGCACCTGGTTCTGGCTGAGGCGACCTTCGAGGGTGCGTTGCACGACCGCTGGCTGCTCGTGGATTTCCTTGAGCATGAAGTGGCGGAACTCGCCTTTGTCGGCGGCTTCGGCACCATCGCGGTATTGCACGGATTCGCGCTCGACGCTCTGGCCGTTGACGTCCCAGATCTGCACGCTGTCGCGGCGAATCTCGGCGATATCACCTTCTTCAAGGTACATGAAGCGGTCAGTGACCTGACGCAGGGCCAACTGGTCCGAAGCCAGGAAGTTTTCACCCATGCCGAGGCCGATCACCAGCGGGCTGCCACTGCGCGCGGCCACCAGGCGATCCGGTTGATCAGCGCTGATGACGGCCAGGCCGTAGGCACCGTGCAACTCTTTAACGGTAGCCTTGAGCGCCACGGTCAGGTCAGCCAGGTCCTTGAGCTTGTGGTTGAGCAAGTGAGCAATGACTTCGGTATCGGTGTCCGAAGTGAACACGTAACCCAGGGCCTTGAGTTGATCACGCAGGGCTTCGTGGTTTTCGATGATGCCGTTGTGCACCACCGCCAGGTCGCCGGAGAAATGCGGATGAGCATTGCGTTCGCACGGCGCGCCATGGGTCGCCCAGCGGGTGTGGGCAATGCCCAGACGCCCCAACAGTGGCTCCTCAGTCAGGGCCAGTTCCAGCTCGCTGACTTTGCCTGGACGGCGCATGCGTTCAAGCTTCTCGTCGTTGGTGTACACCGCCACACCGGCGCTGTCGTAGCCGCGGTATTCAAGACGCTTGAGGCCTTCGAGCAGGATCGGGGTGATGTTACGTTCTGCGACTGCGCCGACAATTCCACACATGCTATTTCTCCTGACTGACAGCTGCGCAGATCAGGGTGATCCCGCGCGCCTGAATCTGATCCCGTGCCTCGAGCGGCAGGCGATCATCGGTAATAAGGGTATGGACGCTGCTCCAGGGCAGCTCCAGATTGGGTATCTTGCGACCTATCTTGTCGGACTCGACCATCACCACCACTTCCCGGGCGACTTCAGCCATGACGCGACTCAGGCCCAGCAGTTCATTGAAGGTGGTGGTACCGCGCACCAGGTCGATGCCATCGGCACCGATGAACAGCTGGTCAAAGTCGTAAGAGCGCAGTACCTGCTCGGCGACCTGGCCCTGAAAGGATTCGGAATGCGGATCCCAGGTTCCACCGGTCATCAACAGCACCGGTTCGTGTTCCAGTTCGTTTAAAGCACTGGCGACATGCAGCGAGTTGGTCATCACGACCAGACCCGGTTGTTGTCCGAGTTCCGGGATCATTGCCGCAGTGGTGCTGCCACTGTCGATGATGATTCGCGCATGCTCGCGAATTCGCGAGACGGCGGCGCGGGCGACGGCCTGCTTGTATTTGGAAACCGGCAGGCCAATGTCGGCCACCAGTTCCTGAGGCATGGTGATTGCTCCACCGTAACGGCGCAGCAGGAGACCATTGCTTTCAAGCGCGGCAAGATCCTTGCGAATCGTAACTTCCGAGGTTTCGAAACGCTTGGCCAATTCGTCCACACTCACTTCGCCCTGCACGTTGAGCAAGGCGAGTATGTTGTGGCGGCGTTGGGGGGTATTGCGCTTCGACATGACTTGGTAAGTTTCGATTCGAAAGATAACGAAAGCAATCAAAACCTATTACTTAAACTTCGTCAAGCGGGTGGCGATAAAAAGTTCTGTGGATAACCGCGTAGGAGCTGCCGCAGGCTGCGATCGTTTGCCGTTGATTTTTCAAGATCAGAAGATCGCAGCCTTCGGCAGCTCCTACGGGAACTGTGGATAACTTACGGTTTCTTGATTTTCTGCGGGCGCTTCCAGCCGTCGATGTTCTTCTGGCGTGCACGTCCTACGGCCAACTGTGCGTTATCCACATTCTGCGTAATGGTCGAACCGGCTGCCGTTGTTGCACCGTTAGAGATATCCACAGGCGCCACCAGCGAGTTGTTGGAACCAATGAATACGTCCTCGCCCAACACGGTTTTCCACTTGTTGGCGCCGTCATAGTTACAAGTGATGGTGCCAGCGCCGATGTTGGTACGTGCACCGACCTCGGCGTCGCCCAGGTAGGTCAGATGACCGGCCTTCGCGCCTTCACCCAGGTGGGCGTTCTTGAGTTCGACAAAATTACCGACATGCGCGCGCGCTTCGAGCACGCTACCTGGACGCAGGCGAGCGAACGGGCCGGCATCGCTGCCCTCACCCATGATCGCGCCGTCGATATGACTATTGGCTTTGATCACCACCCCCTTACGCAGGGTGCTGTCCTTGATCACGCAGTTCGGACCAATCACCACGTCGTCTTCGATAACGACTTTGCCTTCCAGAATCACGTTGATGTCGATCAGTACGTCGCGGCCAACCGTGACGTCGCCGCGTACATCAAAACGCGCCGGGTCGCGCAGTGTTACGCCTTGAGCCATCAGGCGCAGCCCCGCGCGCAACTGATAGTGGCGCTCCAGCTCGGAGAGCTGCTTGCGATCGTTGGCGCCTTGCACTTCCATGGCGTCGTGCGCCTGCTCGGTTGCCACCACCAGGCCATCGCCGACTGCCATGGCGATCACGTCGGTGAGGTAGTACTCGCCTTGGGCGTTGTTGTTGGAGAGCCGGCTCATCCAGCCACTCAGCTGGGCAAACGGCATGGCCAGGATGCCGGTGTTGCCTTCGGTGATGGCGCGCTGGGTTTCGTCGGCATCTTTCTGCTCGACGATGGCGGTCACCTGCCCTTGGGCATCACGCACGATACGGCCATAACCGGTCGGGTCGTCCAGCTCCACGGTCAGCAGCCCCAACTGCTGCGGGGCTACTTTCTTGAGCAGGCGCTGCAGGGTTTCAACTTCGATCAACGGCACGTCGCCGTACAGGATCAGCACGGTGTCGGATTCGATGAACGGCACCGCCTGGGCAACGGCATGACCAGTACCCAGCTGTTTGTCCTGCAGGACAAAATTCAGGTCATCCGCCGCCAGCCGCTCACGTACAGCGTCTGCGCCGTGACCAATGACCACGTGGATGCGCTGTGGATCAAGTTGGCGCGCGGTGTGGATAACATGGCCAAGCATCGAGTTGCCGGCGATCGGGTGCAGCACCTTGGGCAACGACGAACGCATGCGCGTGCCTTGGCCTGCAGCGAGGATAACGATTTCTAGAGACATGACTGGCTACCAATCCTGGGTGGTCAGCGGCTGCGACCAGGTGATGAATATCGGAAAAGAAAAAAGGGTAGCCGAGGCTACCCTTTTTAATCAATCGCACAACAAGTGGCAGGCCTGTTAGTGGCCAAACTTCTTGCGGATCTGCTGGACGGTGCGCAGCTGAGCTGCAGCCTCGGCCAGGCGTGCAGCGGCAGAACCGTAATCGAATTCAGCGCCACGTTCATGCAGGGCCTTCTCGGCAGCCTTGACGGCTTCCTGAGCGGAGGCTTCGTCCAGGTCGGCAGCACGTTGCACAGTGTCGGCAAGAACCTTGACCATGTTCGGCTGAACCTCGAGGAAACCACCAGAGATGTAATACACCTCCTCTTCCCCGCCTTGCTTGACCAGGCGGATCGGGCCCGGCTTGAGATTAGTGATCAGCGGCGCGTGACCCAGGGCGATACCAAGATCACCGAGTGCACCGTGCGCAATTACCATCTCGACCAGGCCGGAAAAGATTTCCCCTTCCGCGCTGACGATATCGCAATGGACTGTCATAGCCATCTGATTGCCTCAACCTAAATTAGCGCCCGTTGCCGGGCGCCGGGATTACAGTTTCTTGGCTTTCTCGATCGCTTCTTCGATGCCGCCGACCATGTAGAACGCTTGTTCTGGCAGGTGGTCGTAGTCACCGTTGAGGATGCCTTTGAAGCCAGCAATGGTGTCTTTCAGGGAAACGTATTTACCCGAAGCACCGGTGAAGACTTCAGCCACGAAGAACGGCTGCGACAAGAAACGCTGGATCTTACGAGCACGGTTTACCAACTGCTTGTCGGTTTCCGACAGCTCGTCCATACCCAGGATCGCAATGATGTCCTTCAGTTCTTTGTAACGCTGCAGAACGTACTGGACGCCGCGAGCGGTGTCGTAGTGGTCCTGGCCGATCACGTTCGGATCCAGCTGGCGCGAAGTCGAGTCGAGTGGATCGACCGCTGGGTAGATACCCAGGGAAGCGATGTCACGGGACAGAACGACGGTGGCGTCCAAGTGGGCGAAGGTGGTCGCTGGCGACGGGTCAGTCAAGTCATCCGCAGGTACGTATACCGCCTGGATGGAGGTGATCGAACCGTTTTTGGTCGAAGTGATACGCTCTTGCAGAGTACCCATCTCTTCGGCCAGAGTCGGCTGGTAACCTACTGCCGAAGGCATACGGCCCAGCAGTGCGGATACTTCAGTACCGGCCAGGGTGTAACGATAGATGTTGTCGACGAACAGCAGAACGTCGTTACCTTCGTCACGGAACTTCTCGGCCATGGTCAGGCCGGTCAGTGCTACGCGCAGACGGTTACCCGGCGGCTCGTTCATCTGACCGTAAACCAGTGCCACTTTGTCCAGAACGTTGGAATCCTTCATCTCGTGGTAGAAGTCGTTACCCTCACGAGTACGCTCACCCACACCGGCGAACACGGAATAACCGCTGTGCTCGATGGCGATGTTACGGATCAGTTCCATCATGTTTACGGTTTTGCCTACACCGGCACCACCGAACAGACCAACTTTACCACCCTTGGCGAACGGGCAAACCAGGTCGATAACCTTGATGCCGGTTTCCAGCAGGTCGTTGCCGCCAGCTTGTTCAGCGAAGGTTGGCGCAGGACGGTGAATGCCCCAGCGCTCTTCGGTGTCGATCGGACCAGCTTCGTCGATCGGGTTGCCCAGAACGTCCATGATCCGGCCCAGGGTCGCTTTACCGACGGGTACGGAGATGGCAGCGCCAGAGTCGGTGACTTCCAGACCGCGCTTCAAGCCCTCGGTGGAACCCATCGCAATGGTACGTACCACGCCGTCGCCCAGCTGCTGCTGAACTTCCAGGGTGGTGCCGGCTTCGCTTTTTACACTCAAAGCGTTGTAGATGCTCGGTACGCTGTCGCGTGGAAATTCCACGTCGATAACGGCGCCGATGATTTGAACGATACGTCCGCTACTCATAGCTGGATCCTCTGAATATTTGAACCGTTAAACCGCGGCAGCGCCGCCGACGATTTCCGAGATCTCTTGGGTGATCGCAGCCTGACGCGCCTTGTTGTAGACCAGCTGCAAATCGCTGATCAAATCACCGGCGTTGTCGGTAGCGTTCTTCATCGCGATCATCCGCGCAGCTTGTTCAGCCGCGTTGTTCTCGACCACCGCCTGGTAGACCTGCGACTCCACGTAACGGACCATCAAGCCATCAAGCAGCTCTTTGGCGTCCGGTTCGTACAGATAATCCCAGTGGTGCTTGAGTTCCTGTTCCGGCGTTGCCACCAGAGGAATCAATTGCTCCACGGTAGGCTGTTGCGTCATGGTGTTGATGAACTTGTTGGACACCACGGACAGGCGGTCAATACGGCCGTCCAGGTAGGCATCCAGCATCACCTTGACGCTGCCGATCAGGTCATTGATCGACGGCTCTTCACCCAGGTGGCTGATAGCTGCTACGACGTTACCGCCGAAGTTGCGGAAGAAAGCCGCACCCTTGCTACCAACAACACACAGATCGATCTCGACGCCGTTTTCGCGGTTTACCGCCATGTCCTTGACCAGAGCCTTGAACAGGTTGGTGTTCAAGCCACCACACAGACCACGGTCGCTGCTCACCACAACATAACCAACGCGCTTTACTTCACGGTCGATCATGAACGGGTGGCGATATTCCGGGTTGGCGTTGGCCAGATGGCCAATAACCTGGCGGATGCGCTCCGCGTAAGGACGGCTAGCAGCCATGCGCATTTGTGCCTTGCGCATTTTACTGACCGCCACTTTTTCCATGGCGCTGGTAATCTTTTGCGTGCTTTTGATGCTCGCAATCTTACTGCGAATCTCTTTTGCGCCTGCCATGTAACACCTATCAGGTTAGCAAGCGGGAGCCTCGCGGCTCCCGCTGCGGCTTACCAGGTTTGGGTGGCCTTGAACTTCTCGATACCGGCTTTCATGCCAGCGTCGATTTCGTCATTGAAGTCACCCTTCACGTTGATCTTCGCCATCAAATCGGCGTGATCGCGGTTGAAGAAAGCAATCAGCGCTTGTTCGAAGCTGCCGATCTTGGCGATTTCAACGTCAGTCAGGAACCCACGCTCAGCGGCATACAGCGACAGCGCCATGTCAGCGATCGACATTGGTGCGTATTGCTTCTGCTTCATCAGCTCGGTAACGCGCTGACCATGCTCAAGTTGCTTACGGGTCGCTTCGTCCAGGTCAGAAGCGAACTGGGCGAATGCCGCCAGTTCACGGTACTGAGCCAGAGCGGTACGGATACCACCGGAGAGCTTCTTGATGATCTTGGTCTGAGCGGCACCACCCACACGGGATACCGAAACACCGGCGTTCACAGCAGGACGGATCCCGGAGTTGAACATGGCCGATTCCAGGAAGATCTGACCGTCGGTGATGGAAATCACGTTGGTCGGAACGAACGCGGAAACGTCGCCAGCCTGGGTTTCGATGATCGGCAGTGCGGTCAGGGAACCGGTTTTGCCGGTCACTGCGCCGTTGGTGAACTTCTCTACGTATTCTTCCGAAACGCGGGATGCGCGCTCCAGCAGACGGGAGTGGAGATAGAACACGTCGCCTGGGTAAGCTTCACGGCCTGGTGGACGGCGCAGCAGCAGGGAAATCTGGCGGTAAGCCACTGCTTGCTTGGAAAGATCGTCATAAACGATCAGCGCGTCTTCACCGCGGTCGCGGAAGAATTCACCCATGGTGCAACCGGAGTACGGAGCCAGGAACTGCAGTGCTGCAGATTCCGAAGCGCTCGCGGCAACGACGATGGTGTTAGCCAGTGCGCCGTTTTCTTCCAGCTTGCGAACCACGTTGGCGATGGTCGATTGCTTCTGACCGATCGCTACGTAGACGCAGAAAATGCCGCTGTTTTTCTGGTTGATGATCGCGTCGATGGCCAGAGCGGTTTTACCGATCTGACGGTCACCGATGATCAGCTCACGCTGGCCACGGCCGACAGGGATCATGGCATCGACAGCCTTGTAGCCAGTCTGTACAGGCTGGTCTACCGACTTACGCCAGATCACGCCTGGAGCAACTTTCTCGACCGCGTCGGTCTCGGTGTTGCCCAGTGGACCTTTGCCGTCAACAGGGTTACCCAGTGCGTCGACTACGCGACCCAGCAGTTCCTTACCAACCGGAACTTCGAGGATGCGGCCAGTGCACTTGGCGCTCATGCCTTCAGCCAGAGACTGGTAGGAGCCCAAAACTACGGCACCTACGGAGTCCTGCTCCAGGTTGAGAGCCATACCGAAGACGCCGCCCGGAAACTCGATCATCTCGCCGTACATTACGTCGGCCAGACCGTGAATCCGCACGATACCGTCAGATACGCTGACGACAGTGCCTTCGTTACGGGCTTGGGAGGTCACATCGAGCTTGTCGATGCGGCCCTTGATAATTTCACTTATTTCGGAAGGATTGAGTTGCTGCATTGCTCTGCTGCCCCTTCAAACTCAAGATTTCAATGCTTCGGCTAGGCTCGCGAGTTTGCCGCGAACCGAGCCATCGATAACCAGGTCGCCGGCGCGGATGACAATGCCCCCAATAAGGGATTTGTCTTCCTCGACTTGCAGGCGCACTTCCCGGTTGAGTCGTGCACTGAGAACCTTGGCGAGTTTGTCTTGCTGTTCTTGGTTCAATGCAAAAGCACTGGTCACTTCAACGTCTACCGACTTCTCTTGTTCAGCCTTGTACAGGTCGAACAGAGCGGATATCTCCGGCAAAAGCGGGAGACGGTCGTTTTCGGCAACGACGTTGATGAAGTTCTGTGCCTTGGCATCAAACTTGTCGCCGCACACGTCAATAAACGTGGCGGCCTTGTCTGCGCTCGTCAGTCGCGGGGCCTTGAGCACGCGCTGCATGGTGTCGTCTTGCGACACTGCTGCAGCCAGGCCGAGCATGGCTGACCAAGAGGCCAGTTGCTGGTGGGCCTGGGCGTGCTCGAAGGCTGCCTTAGCGTAAGGTCGGGCCAACGTGGTCAATTCTGCCATGATCGCCCTCGCTTAAATTTCAGCAGCCAGTTTGTTTACCAGCTCCGCGTGCGCGTTTTGATCGATTGTGGCACCCAGGATCTTCTCGGCGCCGCCGACAGCCAGAGCACCCAGTTGGGCACGCAGAGCGTCTTTGACACTGTTCAGTTCCTGTTCGATCTCGGCCTGAGCCTGAACCTTCACACGGTCAGCGTCGATACGGGCCTTTTCAACGGCCTCTTCAACAATCTGGTTACCGCGTTTCTTGGCTTGCTCAATGATTTCGGCTGCCTGAGCTTTTGCTTCGCGCAGTTGCTGACCCGCTTTATCTTGGGCCAGCTCCAGGTCGCGAGCTGCTCGGGCGGCAGCGTCCAGTCCATCCGCGATCTTCTTCTGACGTTCGTGCAAAGCCGCGATGACCGGAGGCCACACGAACTTCATGCAAAACAGTACAAAAATGAAGAACGCAACGGACTGGCCAATCAGGGTTGCATTAATGTTCACGCCAACACCTCGCTCGTTCGTTGCACATCACACCAATTACTCGAAGGCGAGTAATTAGCCAGCGAGTTGACCAACGAATGGGTTCGCGAAAGTGAAGAACAGAGCGATACCAACACCGATCATGGTTACGGCGTCGAGCAGACCGGCAACGATGAACATTTTAACTTGCAGCATTGGAACCATCTCTGGCTGACGCGCTGCGCCTTCCAGGAACTTGCCACCCAACAGGCCGAAACCAATTGCGGTACCCAGTGCGCCCAGGCCGATCAACAGTGCAACAGCGATAGCGGTTAGACCAACTACAGTTTCCATCTTTCCTCCCGACTTTTACGTCGTATGGTTTAGGTTTTTTAGATTTTAAAGCGGTAAAACAAATCGTTTCATAGCCCTGTTAGGGCACCCACCCGTTTGACCGGGTGGGACATCAGACCAGTCGAGACTGGTCTTAATGGTTCTCTTCGTGCGCCATCGACAGGTAGACGATGGTCAGCATCATGAAGATAAACGCCTGCAGGGTGATGATCAGGATGTGGAACACAGCCCACGCCCACTGCAGAACTACGCCCAGGCCGCTAAGCCAGAGCAGACCGCTGCCGAACATCACAGCAATCAGAATGAAGACCAGCTCGCCGGCGTACATGTTGCCGAACAGACGCAGTGCCAGGGAGATAGGCTTGGCGATCAGCGTCACGAACTCCAGCAGGAAGTTCACCGGAATCAGCAGGGCTTGAACGAAGATGTTCTTGCTGCCGAAAGGGTGCAGGGTCAGTTCGCCGATGAAGCCGCCGATGCCCTTGACCTTGATGCTGTAGAAAATGATCAACGCGAACACCGACAGGGCCATGCCCAAGGTAGCGTTCGGGTCAGTGGTGGATACGGCACGGAAAGGAATGTGCGCATCACCCGTGATCAGGATGGCCAGCTGAGGAATCCAGTCAACCGGGATCAGGTCGACGGCGTTCATCAGGAAGACCCAGACGAAGATGGTCAGTGCCAGCGGTGCGATCACCGGGCTACGGCCATGGAAGCTGTCTTTCACGCTGCCATCGACGAATTCGACCAATACTTCAACGAAGTTCTGCAAAGCACCAGGCTGACCGGATGTCGCTTTCTTTGCCGCCATGCGGAAAAGAAGAACGAAAATCAGACCCAAAGCGACCGACCAGCCGAGAGTATCGACGTGGAAAGCCCAGAAGCCCATTTCTTTGGCCTCTGCTGCGGTGTGGGCAAAACCCCACCCGCCTGTTGGGTGCTGACCGAAGGTCAGGTTCTGCAAGTGGTGCTGGATATAGCCCGAAGCGGTTGTCTCTGCCATGGTTGCCTCAAACGCCCTAAGGTCTCGAAAGTCTTGTTCTCATCAGCAGGGGCGCGAACCAGCTGACCAGTTGGGTCAACACGAAGACGCCAAATACAGCTAGCGGCGCCAATGGCTTCACACCTGCAAACGTCAATGCAAAGAGCACTGCCGTCAAAATCAGTTTGCCCGCCTCACCGGCATAAAAAGACCGGACGATGGCTTGGGCTGCTCGGGCGCCGGAAAACCGAAATGCCCTGTGAGCGAAATAAACATTGGGCAGCAAGGCTATCAGGCCTCCGCAAAGTCCCGAGTACCCGGCAACGACTCCGTGCCATTGCCAGAGCGCCAAAGCGGCGATCAGCAAAACGACAAATTGAGCCATTAACACCGGAAAAACTGCCAGGCGATGGAACGGCAAGCGGTTTGGCGTGCGGCTTTCCATCACTTTTGCTCTCCAATGGTCGGCTGCCAGAATTCAATAACTTGGCATAATTTGTGCCGACAAAATGCGCGCAGAGTATAGGGGCGGTTCAGCCCCTATTCAACTGTCAGGTAGTGATTTCCGACTGCTCGCTACATGAGGAAATGTTTCAGCGAATGTGTGCAAGGACACCCTGGAGCTCATCCAGAGAGTTGTAGCCAATCACCAACTGGCCCTTGCCCTTCTTTCCGTGCCTGATCTGCACCGCAGAGCCCAGGCGCTCGGCCAGGCGCTGCTCGAGCCTGGCGATATCCGGGTCTGGTTTAGCCGGTTCAACAGGCTCCGGTTTGCCGTTCAACCACTGCCGAACCAGTGCCTCGGTTTGGCGCACGGTCAGCCCCCGTGCGACAACATGTCGCGCCCCTTCAACCTGCTGATTCTCCGGTAAACCGAGCAACGCACGAGCGTGGCCCATTTCCAGATCCCCATGGGACAGCATGGTCTTGATTACTTCGGGCAACGCGATCAAGCGTAGCAGGTTGGCTACGGTCACGCGGGATTTACCCACCGCTTCTGCCACCTGCTGCTGGGTCAGCTGGAATTCATGCTGCAAACGCTGCAGGGCCACCGCCTCCTCGACAGGATTCAGGTCTTCGCGCTGGATGTTCTCGATCAGCGCCATGGCGATCGCAGTCTCGTCCGGCACGTCACGCACCATTGCGGGGATCGTTTCCTGGCCAGCCTGCTGGCTCGCACGCCAACGACGCTCGCCGGCAATGATTTCAAAACGCCCGCCGCCGATTGGACGAACCACAATCGGTTGCATCACGCCCTGGGCCTTGATGGACTGCGCCAGCTCCTCCAGCGCCTGGGGATCCATGTCCCGGCGCGGCTGATACTTGCCCCGCTGGATCAGGTCCAGCGGCAGGTGCTGCAGTTCGCGCTGATCAGCCTGGACCGCCTGCTCTTCCAGCGAACTGACGGTAGGACCGCTCAGCAGTGCATCCAGTCCACGTCCGAGACCTCGTTTCTTGACGGCCATGGGGATTCCTTAAGTTGCCTGAGCAGCGGCTGTACGTGAATTTTTGCGTTGGCGACGAACCATCTCGCCCGCCAAAGCCAGGTAGGCAATGGCGCCCCGCGATGATTTGTCGTACGCCAGCGCCGGCATGCCGTAACTCGGCGCTTCAGCCAAGCGGATGTTGCGCGGAATGACGGTGTCGTAGAGCTGATCGCCAAAATGCTCCTTGAGCTGCGCCGACACGTCGTTCATCAGGCTCAGTCGCGGGTCGTACATGGTCCGCAGCAGGCCTTCGACCTTCAGGTTCGGATTAAGCAGCTCGGCGATGCGCTTGATGTTATCCACAAGGTCGCTCAGGCCTTCGAGTGCGAAATATTCACACTGCATGGGGATAATTACCCCGTCAGCGGCAACCAGGGCGTTGAGCGTGAGCATCGACAGCGAAGGTGGGCAGTCGATCAAAATGTAATCGTAGTTCTCGCGGATAGGCGCCAGCGCGCTGCGCAGACGACTCTCCTTCATCTGCATTTCCAGCAGAACCACTTCGGCCGCAGTCAGGTCACGGTTGGCCGGCAGCAGTTGGTAACCACCGTGCTCGGAGTAGTGCATGGCCTGAGCCAGGTCACACTCACCGATCAACAGGTCGTAGACCGAATTTTCCAGGCCGTGCTTGTCCACACCGCTACCCATGGTGGCGTTGCCCTGTGGATCTAGATCGATCAACAGCACCCGACGCTTGGTAGCGACCAGGGATGCTGCGAGGTTGATGCAGGTGGTGGTTTTACCCACACCACCTTTCTGGTTCGCAATCGCGAATACCTTAGCCATTCTTGCTTTTGTTCCCAATCATGCCGTGCGGCGCAGTATCAGCAGATGGCGTTGGCCTTGGCAACCAGGTACGGCCAGGGCGTGTTCGCTATCGAGGTGGAAGTCTGCCGGCAATGCTACCAGCTCATCGGCCGGATGAACGCCCTTCATTGCCAGCCAACGTGTGTTGCTGTTGCCGAGGTGGCGAGTCCAGTTGCTGAAGTTTTCCATGCTGCTGAAAGCCCGGGAGATGATCCCGTTGAATGGCTCGGCAGGCTGGAAGGCTTCGACGCGACTGTGGATAACTTGCAGGTTGTCCAGTTTCAGCTCGAGTTTGACCTGGGTCAGGAACCGGGTTTTCTTGCCGTTGCTGTCGAGGCAGGTCACTTGCGACTGCGGAAACAGGATGGCCAACGGGATGCCGGGCATCCCGCCGCCGCTGCCGACGTCGAGCCAGCGACCGTCTTGGACGAAAGACATCACGCTCAAACTGTCGAGCAGGTGGCGGGAAACCATTTCATCCGGATCTCGGACGGCGGTCAGGTTGTAGGCCTTGTTCCATTTGATCAACAGGGCGAGATAACCCAGCAGCTGTGCGTGCTGGGTCTCGGTCAGTGTGACACCGAGCTGGCGCGCACCTGTGGATAACTCTTCGGCATGTTGCGAGGTGACCAACGAACTCAAGCGCTTTGCTCCAACTGACGGCCCGCGCCGCGTTTTTTCAAATGAATCATCAACAGCGAAATGGCTGCCGGGGTAACGCCGGGAATACGTGAAGCCTGGCCAAGTGTCTCAGGACGGGTCGCACCGAGTTTGCTCTGGATCTCCTTGGAGAGACCGGAGATATTCGTGTAATCGATATCCACAGGCAATTTGGTGTCTTCGCTGGCCCGCAGACGAGCAATTTCGTCCTGCTGCCGGTCGATGTAGCCGGCGTACTTGGTCTTGATCTCGACCTGCTCGGCAACCTGCGGATCTTCTGCACCCCCACCGGTCACGGCGATCAGGCCAGCGTAGTCGATTTCCGGACGGCTCAGCAGGTTGAGCAAATTGTATTCGTGAGTCAGCGGGGTGCCGAATTTCTCGGAAATGGCATCGCCCTGCTCGGTACCCGGGCGCACCCAGGTACTTTTCAAACGTTGTTCTTCCAGCGCAATGCTTTCGCGTTTGGTGCAGAACGCCGCCCAGCGGGCGTCGTCCACCAGTCCCAGCTCGCGACCTTTTTCGGTCAGGCGCAGGTCGGCGTTGTCTTCGCGCAGGATCAGGCGGTACTCCGCACGGGAGGTAAACATCCGGTACGGTTCCTGAGTACCCAGGGTAATCAGGTCGTCGACCAGTACTCCAATGTACGCCTCGTCGCGGCGCGGGCACCAGGCATCTTTGCCTTGTGCACGCAGTGCAGCGTTGGCTCCGGCCAGCAAACCCTGGGCGCCGGCTTCTTCGTAACCGGTGGTGCCGTTGATTTGCCCGGCAAAAAACAGGCCGGCGATTACTTTGGTTTCCAGGCTGTACTTCAGGTCGCGGGGATCGAAATAGTCGTATTCGATCGCATAACCCGGGCGAACAATGTGCGCGTTTTCCATGCCGCGGATCGACTGCACGATTTGTAATTGCACGTCGAACGGCAACGAAGTGGAAATCCCGTTGGGATACAGCTCGTTGGTGGTCAAACCTTCAGGTTCGATGAATACCTGATGGCTTTCCTTGTCGGCAAAGCGATGGATCTTGTCTTCGATCGATGGGCAATAACGCGGCCCGATGCCCTCGATCATCCCGGCAGCCGAGTACATCGGCGACCGATCAAGGTTGGCGGCAATGATTTCGTGGGTGCGGGCGTTGGTATGGGTAATCCAGCAGCTCACCTGCCGCGGGTGCTGCTCCTTGGAGCCCATGAACGACATCACCGGAATCGGGGTATCGCCGGCTTGCTCGGTCATCTTCGAAAAATCGACTGAGCGGCTGTCGATGCGCGGCGGCGTTCCGGTTTTCAGGCGTCCCACCCGCAGCGGCAACTCACGCAGACGTTGAGCCAGGGCGATTGAGGGCGGATCACCGGCACGACCGCCGGAAAAATTCTGCATGCCGATGTGGATAAGTCCACCCAGGAAGGTGCCGGTGGTCAGTACCACCGAATCTGCCAGAAAGCGCAGGCCCATTTGGGTAACGACACCACGCACCTGATCCTGCTCGACGATGACGTCATCGGCCGCTTGTTGAAATATCCACAGGTTCGGCTGGTTTTCCAGGATTTCGCGGACAGCTGCCTTGTACAGAACCCGATCGGCTTGAGCGCGAGTTGCACGCACGGCCGGGCCTTTGCGGCTGTTCAACACGCGAAACTGAATGCCGCCTTTGTCAGTAGCCATGGCCATCGCGCCGCCCAGGGCGTCAATTTCCTTGACCAGGTGACTTTTGCCAATGCCGCCAATAGCGGGATTGCAGCTCATGGCACCGAGGGTTTCCACGTTATGCGTCAGCAACAGGGTTTTTGCCCCCATACGTGCTGAGGCCAGTGCTGCCTCGGTACCGGCATGACCGCCGCCGATGACGATCACTTCAAAACGGGAAGGGAAATCCACCACGCACCTCGTGCCTGCTTTCAGTTGGGTAATCAGGAATAGTTTGAGCTCAGGTTTCTGGACCTGGTCGACAAGTATAGGGACTTCGCCGTTCCTAAAGAACCCTTTGCACAAAATTTAACCAGCTGTGGAGAAGTCAGGGTTATAGAAATTAAAAAGAGAGAAATTTATTAAATCTTTGTTTTTATGTTTATTTCTACTGAGGCACCTTTCTGTGGACAGATCTCTACAGGCCTTTATATTCAATATGTACAGAGATTCAAAACCCTGTGTTCATGTGCCAATGAGTCCTTGGGATAACCGCTTTAAGCCTGTGGATTAAAGTGGTTGTTATCCACAGGGGCGGTTATGTTCAGTTTTCGAGCCCTGTTATCAACTGCCCTTAGTGGCAGTTATTCACAGGGCTTAATCCACAGTTTTTCCGGATTTACAAAAAAAGCAGGCGCAGAAATTCCTCCCGCGAAACTTTTGGTCTAGCGCAGGAATGGAGATCAGCAAATCCTAGGGGAAGAGTTTAGCTTCGCAGGCTTCAAGGATCTGGCTGGACGCTCTGACTCCTGGCCCAAGTCGTCGGCAGATGCTCAAGCTCTCGCTGTGAGTCGCCGCAATAGTCGCTTCGGCTTCAGTCCGGCTGGCAAGGGAGTAGCGGCTAGTCTGGACTGGTTGCAACTGAACCTGCCTCGCAGGAAGCCGGAGGATGATGCGCCGCAGGAGATCGTGGCCAAGGCTGGGCAGAGGCACATCACCCGCGAAGATGGCTCCCTCGACATGGGCGCCTATGTATCCTGCACGCTCGATGCCGTGGCCGAACTGATGCCGCGTGTCGATCTGCCGGAAATTTTATTGGAAATCGCTGCCCGTACAGGATTCTCCGTAGCCTTCACTCACGTGTCCGAACGCAATGCACGAGGTGATAACTTGGTGACAAGCCTGTGTGCGGTGCTTTTTGGGGGGGCCTGCAACATCGGCCTGGAGCCATTGATCCGCAACAACAACCAAGCGCTGCGCCGTGACCGGCTGTCCTGGGTGAGCCAGAACTATCTCCGTGACGACACCCTGTCAGCAGCCAATGCCATTTTGGTGGCTGCGCAGAGCCAACTGGTTTACTTTCGTGAAAACCAGCGTCTTGGATTGTCTTTAGTCGGGAGACAAAACGTTTGAAGCAGGGCACTTATAAAAGCGATCCATCGAATTATATAATCACTTCCAAAAACATCTTTGGATGGTAGATATAAAAAAATATAACCATAGCGAGCTACGCTGAGTTGATTTGCCCCCCAAAGTATAAGCAATGTAAAAAAAAACCAAAACCTCCCATGCGTAAGGCTGTCCCCTGAAATTCTTCTTGAGATCGAGTAGAAAGCCAAGAAGGCTGCCAGAGATGTAAGTGAATATAATGCCGCTATAAGTAATGGGTTAATTGTCACGGCTTTTGGCCTCCAGATACATGGAGCTTACTGTTGCAGTATCGGAAACAACTTCAAGTGTTAATGCAGCCTTGGTTGAATTTTCATATCCGCGAACATAATCAGTGCGCACATATCTAAATAAACGCCACGCATCTGGTTTTAATATCAGTCTGCCAACACCGTATGCGGAAAGCCCCAAGTCAACGGATCCATAAGCCATATCCCCTTCAAAGGCTCCTCCGCCCATCATTTTTGCAGCCTCTTGGTAACCCTTCCTAACAGGCCCCTGTATATCTGAGCGACCTTCCCACAAGTTTCGCCCGTTTTCATACGCATTGTTGGCCCCATGAGCCATCAGAGGGGCCCCAGCGAAAAGGCACAGCGTACCGGCTGATCCGTAGCATATCCCAGCACCTGCTGCGAATTGAAGGGCTCCGGCGATTGCTCCCACGCCTTTTTGAGCCACCTCTAGTGACTGGCTCAGCAGGCTGTTCTGTTCGTTCCTGAGGTCGTTTAGACCCTGCTCAGGACTTTTTTTACCCTGCTCGACATCATTAACAATGCTTCTCGCGTAATAAGCAACTTCGCGGTTGAATTGCAAGCGCAGCGTGCCGTCTCTGATGTGTCTAGCCCCTAATGTGCTGGCTTGACTTCCGAGTTTTCTAGCGGCGTCACTGACCATCCAGTAGTCACAGCTACCAGGCATGCAACTTTCGCTTGTTGGTTTCATTCGTTATTTCCCCACGTACTATATCCGCTGGTGCCAGCAGAGTGGTGGGTCCAAGTGATATCTCGGTAACGGATGGCGACATGTTCTTGCGGTTCGGCGTCGTGCTGCAAAATAGCGTGAGGCATCTCGAGTGTCAGGTCAGCAATAATTCCACCATTGATCGAGATAGAATAGAATTTCTCCTGCATGCCAAAGGAAGACACGCGGTAAAAACTGATGGTGCAGTTTATTTCTTCTCTACTTGAGAGCGCTTGAGCCAGGAGCGGCGAGGATTTATCAACGTTTTTGGTTATGATAACTGGATGATGTGTTGGTTTATTAATATTTCCGACATTGGCCATATTGTGGCTGTAAGACAGCACCATGATTTCGTCGGTACGCGCTGTCTGACACTTGTTTCCAATAGAGTCTTGGGTTGAACAACCCGCTGAAATCAGTCCTTGAGCCTTGCCGGTGATCGTCATGTAACCGTGGTTAGCCATACGTGACACTCCTTTTAGTCAGCCGGACATCGTATTAGAAGGGTTTCAGGCAGGATGTAGGGCATTTCTGAAAAGACATACGAAATATGTCGCGATTAGGTCCGGCGACTCGATAAAAGACCTGGACAGGTAAGCATGCGGGCAGGTAGCGAAACCAGAATATCCGAGCTTAAGTGCTCCTTTCTGTTCCGCTGCTCCCCCATTAATCGATCCCGCCCCATTTGGCCCCAACGCGATCGATATGGGGCAAAGCCTCTAAGTATTGCCTGGATTTCGCAGTGGCGGCCCTAGCTTCGCGATGCGAAATTGTACCGCGGCAATATATTAGAGCGCTCGAATCAGCGGCGATAAACGAGCCAGATCTCAGTCTAGCACTGGGTAGCCGTGCGGTTTTAACCGTTCCACGGCTGCCGCTATGTAGAGAGTGTTCCACAGCATAATGTTGTTCGCCATCAAGCATATGGCATCGGCTTGATACTCCTGGCGTTCGCTGTCCCATTCGCGATGGGAGGAAGGCTTTAAACGAATCTCATGGAGCTGTGTCCGCACGAAGCGATCCAAATTCGAACCGGTAAATAATTTTTTCAAAAAAGTGGCTGTGGATAAGTTATCCGCAGCCCTTTTTTTATTTGCCGATACAAAAACTCGAAAATATCCGCCCCAGTAAATCATCGGAGCTGAACGCACCGGTGATTTCTCCCAGGGAATGCTGCGCCTGTCGCAGATCCTCGGCCAGCAACTCCCCGGCACCTGCCAGTGTCAGTTGCGCGCGGCCGTGCTCGAGGGATGCGCTGGCATGGCGTAACGCCTCAAGGTGGCGTCGACGGGCACTGAAGCTGCTTTCAGAAGTTTGCTCGTAGCCCATGCACGCCTTGAGGTGATCTCGCAGCAGTTCCAGGCCGGCGCCGGCGGACTTTGCACTCAGGCTGATAGTGACATGGCCATCCTCGCTGACTTCCAGTGCAATGGCTTCGCCTGTCAGGTCAGCCTTGTTGCGGATCAATGTGACCTTGGCCGGGTCCGGGCGCACTTCGAGGAATTCGGGCCATAAGGCAAACGGATCAAGCGCTTCCGGTGCGGTGGCATCGACTACCAGCAGCACCCGATCCGCTTCGCTAATGGCCTTCAACGCCCTTTCCACTCCGATTTTCTCCACATGATCATCGGTATCCCGCAGACCGGCCGTATCGACTACATGAAGCGGCATGCCATCGATGTGGATATGTTCGCGAAGAATGTCCCGGGTAGTACCGGCAATCTCGGTGACAATCGCAGCCTCGCGACCCGCCAGGGCATTCAGCAGGCTGGATTTACCGGCATTCGGTCGACCGGCAATGACTACGGTCATGCCGTCGCGCAGCAAGGCACCCTGCCCGGCCTCACGCAGTACTGTGGATAACTCGTCTCGCACTTTGTCGAGCATGCTCAGGACATGGCCATCGGCGAGGAAGTCGATTTCCTCCTCCGGGAAGTCGATGGCCGCTTCAACGTAGATCCGCAGGCCAATCAACTGCTCGGTTAGGTTATGCACCCGCTGGGAAAAAGCTCCCTGCAGGGAACGCAGCGCATTTCGCGCTGCCTGTGCGGAACTGGCTTCGATCAGGTCAGCGATAGCTTCGGCCTGGGCCAGATCGAGTTTGTCGTTGAGGAATGCCCGTTCGCTGAACTCGCCCGGGCGAGCCAGACGACACCCCAGTTCCAGGCAGCGCTTGAGCAACATGTCCAGGACGACCGGGCCGCCGTGGCCCTGAAGTTCCAGCACATCCTCGCCGGTGAACGAATTCGGGCCCGGGAAATACAGGGCCAGTCCCTGGTCCAGCACCTCTTCGTTGCCGTCGAGGAAAGGTCCGTAGTGGGCATATCGGGGTTTCAGTTCGCGGCCGCTGAAGGCTTTGGCAGCAACATTGGCCAGTGGCCCCGAAATGCGCACGATGCCCACGCCACCGCGACCTTGTGCAGTTGCGACAGCGGCGATGGTTTCACGAGGAACGCTCATAAACCGATATCCAGACAAAAATGACAGATAGCAAAACGCCCCACTAGGGGGCGTTCTGAGTGGTTATCCACAGTGTAAATCAGGCAGCTGCTTTAGTAGCCGCTTCGACTTTACGCGTGATGTACCACTGTTGGGCGATGGACAGGCAGTTGTTGACTACCCAATACAGCACCAGACCAGCCGGGAACCACAGGAAGAAGAAGGTGAAGATGATTGGCATCAGCTTCATCACCTTGGCCTGCATCGGATCCGGTGGAGTCGGGTTCAACTGCTGCTGGATGAACATGGTTGCGCCCATGATGATCGGCAGAATGAAGAACGGATCCTTGATGGACAGGTCAGTAATCCACAGCATGAACGGCGCCTGGCGCATTTCCACGCTTTCCAGCAGAACCCAGTACAGGGAAAGGAAAACCGGCATCTGCACGAGGATTGGCAAGCAACCACCCAGCGGATTGATCTTCTCTTTCTTGTACAGCTCCATCATGGCTTGCGACATTTTCTGCCGGTCGTCGCCATGTTGCTCTTTCAGCGCGGCCAGTTTCGGTGCCACTGCACGCATACGTGCCATGGATTTGTAGCTGGCAGCCGAAAGTGGAAAGAAGATCCCCTTGATCAGCATGGTCAGGAAGATAATCGACCAACCCCAGTTACCGACCAACGCGTGGATATGTTGCAACAGCCAGAAAATTGGCTGGGCAATGAACCACAGGATGCCGTAGTCGACGGTCAGTTCCAGGCCTGGGGACAACTCTTTCAGCACAGCCTGGCTTTTCGGACCTGCGTAGAGAACCGCACTGGTTTCAGCTTTGGCACCTGGCGCAACAGTAATTGCCGGACCGGTGAAGCCGATGATGTAGTTGCCTTTGCTGTCTTTACGGGTCTGAACGACGTTGTTTTCGCCTTTCGCCGGAATCCAAGCTGTTACGAAGTAATGCTGCAACCAGGCAACCCAACCACCACTGACTGTTTCCTTCAGCTGGGCCTTGTCCATGTCTTTCATGGACACTTTCTTGTACGGCTCGTTACTTGTCCACAGGGCAGCGCCCAGATAAGTGGCAGTACCGGTGGCCGTAGTCGAGGATGGGTCACCGCTGGCGTCACGCTTGAGTTGGGCAAACATCGCGCCAGACCAGGGTTGAGCGCTCTCGTTGTCGATCAGATACGAAACGGTTACGTCATACAGGCCACGTTTCACGGTGAAACGCTTGATGTAATTGACGCCGTCCTTGCTGAACTTCAGGTCCACGACCATTTGGTCCTGGCCATCAGCCAGCTGGTAAACCTTCTTCTCCGAGGAGTAAACCGGACGACCGGCCGGGTTCGCGTCCGGACCGTTGGTGCCGATCAAACCACTTTGAGCCAGATAAGTGCGCTCATTGCCGTTGTCGAACAACTGGAACGGAATTTCCGGATGGTCCTGGCGACGTGGATACAGCGGCAGTGTCAGTTGGGCAACGTCACCACCCTGTGGATCGACTGCCAGGTCGAGCACATCCGTTTTGATGCGGATGAGGTCTTTGCTTGCCGCTACCGGAGTTTCAGCAGGAGCAGTTGCACTGGTATCGCTTGGGGCGCGCGGAATGTCGTCACTGACAGAAGCATTATTGCCAGTCGCCGTATCCGGTAGGCCCGGTGCGGTAGTACTGGAAGCAACATTCTGAGTCGGCAGGGCAGTTTGACCGTAGTCCTGGTTCCATTTAAGGACCATAACGTAGGCCACGATTGCCAGGGCGACGATCAGGATCGTGCGTTTGATATCCATGATTACTCGGCCATCGAAGAAGAACGGGAGGTAGGGATAGATGGAACCGGGTCATAACCACCGGGATTCCACGGATGACAGCGACCTAAACGACGAAAGGTCAGCCAGCCACCGCGCAGAAGGCCATGATTTTCTATGGCTTCATACGCGTAGCAGGAACAACTGGGGTAGAAGCGACAGTGACTGGCCATCAGAGGACTAATGGCATAGCGATAAAACTGGATCGGAACGAGTGCCAGTTTACGCATCGGGACTGTCTACCCCTACAGTTTCGGTTTTGACTGCTGGTACTGGCGTGCTGCGTGCCAGACGCTTCCAGAGTTTGCCGAAATGCTGAATCAATTCGGGGTTTTCTACGTCACCCAAACCTTTGCGCGCGACGATAACAATGTCCCAACCGACCAGTGATTCCTGGTGCAGACGGAACGATTCGCGCATCAGACGTTTGAGGCGATTGCGCTCGACGGAGAGCTTTACGCTCTTTTTCCCGATAACCAGCCCGAGACGGGGGTGATCAAGATCGTTATTGCGCGCAAGGAGCAGGAGATTTTTCCCCGGAACCTTGCCGGTAGGGGAGTCAAAGACTGCCTTGAAATGCCGGGGGGTAAGCAAACGCTTCTCCCGACTGAAGTCCTGACTCACCTCCAGTGCCGGATTATCAAACTGCCAGACGCGCACGACCTTTGGCGCGACGACGCGACAGGACGGCGCGACCGTTTTTGGTAGCCATGCGAGCACGGAAACCGTGGGTACGAGCGCGTTTGATAGTGCTTGGTTGGAAAGTACGTTTCATTGTCGTGTTACCTGGTTCGTCCACAACGGGCCGGAATGGCCCCCGTTTTAAGAGACCGGGGATTCTAGAGAAAGCAAGCCTCTAGGTCAATTTCCAACCAGCGTTTCCTTATAAATAGATCTGCTGGCGATTCCCGGTGCCTGACCAACCTGTAGATATAGAAATAAAGAAGGAAAGTATTTAAAGCTTTTTTGTAAAGCTTATAAAAGCTAGGCAGGCACTTTTCTGTGGATAACTGCCTTGGGGCCAGGTAAAACGCGGTGTACAGAGAATGACAACTACCGTGGTAAACGGTGGTCAGCCTGTGCTGCGCTGTCGGATAAGCTGTGGGTGAAAGGCATGTTTATCCACAGGTAGGTTATCCACCGAGTTTCCCCCCTACTTGTGCAATGACCTTAACCCCGGTTATCCACAGAGCTTATGCACAGACCATTGGTCGCCTTTTTTCCCTATAAAGCGTTGATTCTTCTTGGTGGATGAACAACCTTCGTGTGGATAAGTCGGCGCCTGATCGTTACAATGGCCGCTTGTTTTTGCCTCACCGGCTTTCAACTTAGGGGATATCCGTGTCAGTGGAACTTTGGCAGCAGTGCGTGGAGCTTTTGCGCGATGAGCTGCCTGCCCAACAATTCAACACTTGGATCCGTCCACTACAGGTCGAAGCCGAAGGCGACGAGCTGCGTGTCTACGCGCCGAATCGTTTTGTTCTCGACTGGGTCAACGAAAAGTATCTGAGTCGTGTTCTTGAGCTGCTGGATGAGCATGGCAATGGCTCGATGCCGGCGCTGTCCTTATTAATAGGCAGCAAACGCAGTTCGGCGCCGCGGGCGGCACCCAATGCTCCGCTGGCCGCCGCCGCTTCCCAGGCTCAGGCCGCACAGGCTCCGGTGAGTGCACCAGCGCCAGCTGCCCCGCAGCAGACCAAACGCTCGACGCAAAAAATTGCCGATGTCAGCGAAGAACCGTCCCGGGACAGTTTCGACCCGATGGCCGGTGCCAGTTCGCAACAGGCCCCGATTCGCGCTGAACAGCGCACGGTGCAGGTCGAAGGTGCGCTCAAGCACACCAGCTACCTGAACCGCACGTTTACCTTCGAGAACTTCGTCGAGGGCAAGTCCAACCAACTCGCTCGCGCTGCGGCCTGGCAGGTTGCGGACAACCCCAAGCATGGCTACAACCCGCTCTTCCTTTATGGTGGCGTTGGCTTGGGTAAGACCCACTTGATGCACGCTGTGGGTAACCACCTGTTAAAGAAGAATCCGAATGCGAAGGTCGTGTACCTGCATTCCGAGCGTTTCGTGGCCGACATGGTCAAGGCGTTGCAGCTGAATGCGATCAACGAATTCAAGCGCTTTTACCGTTCGGTGGATGCGCTGTTGATCGATGACATTCAATTCTTCGCCCGCAAGGAACGTTCTCAGGAAGAGTTTTTCCACACCTTCAACGCTTTGCTCGAAGGTGGCCAGCAGGTCATTCTCACCAGTGACCGCTATCCGAAAGAAATCGAAGGCCTTGAAGAACGCCTGAAATCCCGTTTCGGCTGGGGCCTGACGGTTGCAGTCGAACCGCCGGAACTGGAAACCCGTGTCGCGATCCTGATGAAGAAGGCCGATCAGGCCAAGGTTGATCTGCCACACGACGCGGCGTTCTTCATTGCCCAGCGCATTCGCTCCAACGTGCGAGAACTGGAAGGCGCGCTTAAACGCGTGATCGCCCACTCGCACTTCATGGGGCGCGATATCACCATTGAGTTGATCCGCGAATCCCTGAAGGATCTGTTGGCGCTACAAGACAAACTGGTCTCTGTGGATAACATTCAGCGCACGGTCGCCGAGTACTACAAGATCAAGATCTCCGACCTGCTGTCCAAGCGTCGTTCTCGCTCGGTGGCACGTCCGCGTCAGGTGGCCATGGCATTGTCCAAGGAGCTGACCAACCACAGCCTGCCGGAAATCGGCGATGTGTTTGGCGGCCGTGACCATACGACGGTTTTGCACGCCTGCCGCAAGATCAACGAACTTAAGGAATCCGACGCGGACATCCGCGAGGACTACAAGAACCTGCTGCGTACACTGACCACTTGATGACACCAGCGCAGCTTATTAAGGCAAGGGACTAGACCATGCATTTCACCATTCAACGCGAAGCCCTGTTGAAACCCCTGCAACTGGTCGCAGGCGTCGTCGAACGCCGACAGACCTTGCCGGTGCTTTCCAACGTGCTGCTGGTTGTCGAAGGCCAGCAACTGTCGCTGACCGGTACCGACCTGGAAGTCGAGCTGGTCGGTCGTGTACAGCTCGAAGAGCCAGCAGACCCGGGTTCCATCACTGTGCCTGCGCGCAAGTTGATGGACATCTGCAAGAGCCTGCCGAATGACGCGCTGATTGATATCAAGGTCGACGAGCAAAAGCTCGTGGTGAAGGCCGGTCGTAGCCGCTTTACCCTCTCGACGCTGCCAGCCAATGATTTCCCGACTGTTGAGGAAGGCCCAGGTTCGCTGACGTGCAGCCTGGAGCAAAGCAAGTTGCGTCGTCTGATCGAGCGCACCAGCTTCGCCATGGCCCAGCAAGATGTGCGCTATTACCTCAATGGCATGCTTCTGGAAGTGTCGGCCGGAATCATCCGCGCTGTGGCCACCGACGGCCACCGTCTGGCGATGTGCTCGATGCAGGCGGATATCGGTCAACCGGATCGTCACCAGGTGATCGTGCCACGCAAGGGCATCCTTGAACTGGCGCGTCTTCTCACCGAGCCGGATGGCATCGTCAGCATCGTGTTGGGCCAGCACCACATTCGTGCTACCACAGGTGAGTTCACCTTCACCTCCAAACTGGTAGACGGCAAATTCCCCGATTACGAGCGTGTCCTGCCTAAAGGGGGTGACAAGCTGGTTCTCGGCGATCGTCAGGCACTGCGTGAAGCTTTCAGCCGCACTGCGATTTTGTCCAACGAAAAGTATCGTGGCATCCGCCTGCAGCTGGCCAATGGTCAGCTGAAGATTCAGGCCAACAACCCTGAGCAGGAAGAGGCAGAGGAAGAAGTGGGCGTTGAGTACAACGGGGGCTCGCTGGAAATCGGCTTCAACGTCAGCTATTTGCTCGACGTGCTGGGCGTGATGACCACTGAGCAGGTTCGCCTCATTCTGTCCGACTCCAACAGCAGCGCGCTGGTGCAGGAGTCCGACAACGACGACTCGGCCTACGTTGTCATGCCGATGCGTCTGTAATCATGCTCAGCAGAAGCTAGATGTCATTAAGTCGCGTCTCGGTCACCGCGGTGCGCAATCTGCACCCGGTGACCATCTCCCCCTCCCCTCGAATCAATATTCTCTACGGCGCCAACGGCAGCGGTAAGACCAGCGTGTTGGAAGCCATCCATCTGCTGGGCCTGGCCCGTTCGTTTCGGAGCACCCGGCTGCTCCCCGTTATTCAGTACGAGCAGCTGGCGTGCACCGTATTCGGTCAAGTCGAGCTAGCCGAGGGCGGCCATAGCGCGCTGGGGGTCTCGCGCGACCGTCAGGGTGAGTTCCAGATCCGCATTGATGGACAAAACGCTCGTAGCGCCGCCCAGCTGGCCGAGATCCTCCCTTTGCAGCTGATCAACCCTGACAGCTTCCGCCTGCTCGAAGGCGCGCCGAAGATTCGTCGGCAGTTCCTCGACTGGGGTGTGTTCCACGTGGAACCACGATTCATGTCCACCTGGCAACGGTTGCAGAAGGCCCTGCGCCAGAGAAACTCTTGGCTGCGGCATGGTACACTTGACGCCGTTTCGCAAGCGGTTTGGGACAGGGAACTGTGCCAGGCCAGCGCGGAAATCGATGAATACCGTCGCGCCTATATCAAAGCCCTGAAACCAGTCTTTGAACAAACCCTGAGTGAGTTGGTTGAGCTTGAAGGTTTGACGCTCAGCTATTACAGAGGCTGGGACAAAGACCGCGAACTGAGTGCAGTGCTCGCCGGTTCCGTGCAACGGGATCAGCAAATGGGCCATACCCAGGCCGGACCACAACGCGCTGATTTGCGTCTCAGATTGGGCGCACATAACGCCGCGGACATCTTGTCCCGCGGTCAGCAGAAGCTGGTGGTTTGTGCATTGCGCATTGCCCAGGGGCACTTGGTCAGCCAAGCCCGTCGCGGCCAGTGTATTTATCTGGTGGATGACCTGCCGTCCGAATTGGATGAGCACCACCGCCGCGCGCTTTGCCGCTTGTTGGAAGACTTACGCTGCCAGGTATTTATCACCTGTGTAGATCATGAATTATTGAGGGAAGGCTGGCAGACGGAAACGCCAGTCGCTTTGTTCCACGTGGAACAGGGCCGTATCACCCAGACCCACGACCATCGGGAGTGAAGGCATTGAGCGAAGAAAATACGTACGACTCAACGAGCATTAAAGTGCTGAAAGGCCTGGATGCCGTACGCAAACGTCCCGGTATGTACATTGGTGACACCGACGATGGCAGCGGTCTGCACCACATGGTGTTCGAGGTGGTCGATAACTCGATCGACGAAGCTCTAGCCGGCCACTGCGACGACATCAGCATTATTATTCACCCGGATGAATCCATCACCGTTCGCGACAACGGCCGTGGCATCCCGGTTGACGTGCACAAGGAAGAAGGCGTTTCTGCAGCCGAGGTCATCATGACCGTGCTGCACGCCGGCGGTAAGTTCGACGATAACTCCTACAAGGTATCCGGCGGTCTGCACGGTGTAGGTGTGTCGGTGGTGAACGCTCTGTCCGAAGAGCTTATCCTGACAGTACGACGCAGTGGCAAGATCTGGGAACAGACCTATATCCACGGCGTTCCGAAAGAGCCGATGAAAATCGTTGGCGAGAGTGAAACTACTGGCACCCAGATCCACTTCAAGCCTTCCGACCTGACTTTCAAGAATATCCACTTCAGCTGGGACATCCTGGCCAAGCGGATTCGTGAACTGTCGTTCCTGAACTCCGGTGTTGGCATCGTCCTAAAGGATGAGCGTAGCGGCAAGGAAGAGCTGTTCAAATATGAAGGCGGCCTGCGCGCGTTCGTTGAATACCTGAACACCAACAAGACTGCGGTCAACCAGGTGTTCCACTTCAACATCCAACGTGAAGATGGCATTGGTGTAGAAATCGCCCTGCAGTGGAACGACAGCTTCAACGAGAACCTGTTGTGCTTCACCAACAACATTCCACAGCGCGACGGCGGTACTCACCTGGTGGGTTTCCGTTCGGCGTTGACGCGTAACCTGAACACTTACATCGAAGCCGAGGGCTTGGCGAAGAAGCACAAAGTTGCCACTACAGGTGACGATGCGCGCGAAGGCCTGACCGCGATCATTTCGGTGAAAGTCCCGGATCCGAAATTCAGCTCCCAGACCAAGGACAAGCTGGTTTCTTCCGAAGTGAAGACCGCTGTCGAACAGGAAATGGGCAAGTACTTCTCCGACTTCCTGCTGGAAAACCCGAACGAAGCCAAGCTGGTCGTCGGCAAGATGATCGACGCCGCCCGTGCTCGTGAAGCAGCACGTAAAGCCCGTGAGATGACCCGTCGCAAGGGCGCGCTGGATATCGCCGGCCTGCCGGGCAAACTGGCTGACTGCCAGGAAAAAGACCCTGCCCTTTCCGAACTGTATCTCGTGGAAGGTGACTCTGCTGGCGGCTCCGCCAAGCAGGGACGTAATCGTCGTACCCAGGCCATCCTGCCGTTGAAGGGCAAGATTCTCAACGTTGAGAAAGCCCGCTTTGACAAGATGATCTCTTCGCAGGAAGTAGGCACCTTGATCACGGCGCTCGGCTGCGGCATCGGTCGTGACGAGTACAACATTGAGAAACTGCGTTATCACAACATCATCATCATGACCGATGCTGACGTCGACGGTTCGCACATCCGTACCTTGCTGCTGACCTTCTTCTTCCGTCAGTTGCCCGAGCTGATCGAGCGTGGCTACATCTACATCGCCCAGCCGCCGCTGTACAAGGTCAAGAAAGGCAAGCAAGAGCAGTACATCAAAGACGATGACGCCATGGAAGAATACATGACGCAATCGGCCCTGGAAGATGCCAGCCTGCACCTGAATGAAGAGGCACCGGGTATCTCTGGTGAAGCCCTTGAGCGCCTGGTGAATGATTTCCGCCTGGTGATGAAGACCCTCAAGCGTCTGTCGCGCCTGTATCCTCAGGAGCTGACCGAGCACTTCATCTACCTGCCTGCAGTCAGCATGGAGCAACTGTCCGATCATGCAGCCATGCAGGAGTGGTTGGCCAAGTTCGAAGTTCGCCTGCGTACCGTTGAGAAGTCGGGTCTGGTCTATAAGGCCAGCCTGCGTGAAGACCGTGAACGTAACGTTTGGCTGCCTGAGGTCGAGCTGATCTCCCACGGTTTGTCGAACTACGTGACGTTCAACCGCGACTTCTTCGGCAGCAACGATTACAAGACCGTGGTCTCCCTGGGCGCTCAGTTGAGCACTCTGCTGGACGAAGGCGCGTATATCCAGCGTGGCGAACGCAAGAAGGCCGTCACCGAGTTCAAGGAAGCGCTTGAATGGCTGATGGCCGAAAGCACCAAGCGGCACACCATTCAGCGATACAAAGGTCTGGGCGAGATGAACCCGGATCAGCTGTGGGAAACCACCATGGACCCTGCGCAGCGCCGTATGCTGAAGGTGACCATCGAAGACGCCATTGGCGCGGACCAGATCTTCAACACCCTGATGGGTGATGCGGTCGAGCCTCGCCGTGACTTCATCGAGAGCAATGCCTTGGCGGTTTCGAATCTGGACTTCTGATCCAGTGTAGATAACCCAGCCAGACAAAAAGGCCAACGCTTGCGTTGGCCTTTTTGTTTCGCAAGGTGCTCAGAACCGACGAATTTCGCTCATAAAAAAACCGGCTATATCAGCCGGTTTTTTTACATCCAAAAAAAACTTATGCACCTTTTTACGGATATTCAGCCATTAATAAATATATATATAAATCAGTAAGTTACGATCGTATTCAGGACGTTTTCCGGGAAACGGTACACAGCTTATCCACAGAATCTCAGACAACCAGTTGATCGCTTGCCGCGGGTGCCTGGGGTGCGGGTGGCAACGAACCCATTTGCCGCTGCATCTGCTCGTTCCAGGCCTGGACCCGGTCGTTCAATTCAGCAATGGCGCGAGGCCCGGTTCCTGCTGCATACATCGGCTCGCCGATGATGACAGTGATGACGCCCTGCTTCTTGGCCCAGCCGGATTTCGGCCAAAATTTACCGGCATTGTGCGCAATAGGCAGTACCGGCAGGGCAGCATTTACAGCCAATGCGGTGCCACCTCGGGAAAACTTGCCGATGGTGCCGTAAGGCACACGAGTGCCTTCAGGGAAAATCAGCACCCAGACGCCGTCCTTGAGCAATTCATCGCCTTTCTTGGCCACATGCTTGAGGGCGGCTTTCGGGTTGTCACGATCAATCGCAATAGGCCGCAGCATGGCCATCGCCCAGCCGAAAAACGGCACAAACAGCAGCGAGCGTTTGAGCACCTGGCTCAAGGGTTCGAAATACGCCGAGAGAAAAAATGTTTCCCAGGTGCTCTGGTGGTTCGACTGAACCACGCAAGGCTGGTCAGGTACGTTCTGCGCGCCTTTGACTTCATAACTGATGCCCAGGAACACTTTGCTCAGCCACAGCGCGCAGCGGCACCAGTACACGTTAATGAAACGATAGCGCGCCTTGAACGGCAGAAAAGGCGCGATAAAAAAGCTCAGGCTGCACCAAAGCAGAGAGCTGGTGCCCAGCAACAGATAAAAAAGGAAGGTTCTGATGGCCTGCAGTATCGACATGGCGACGTTTACCGTGCGGGCTGTGCCCGTCTATACAAAGCGCACTCCCGATCAATCCTGGTTCAGGAATATCGAAAACGCTCTAGTTGTGGATAAGTTCTGCGGCAATCGCCGCCAGATCGTCAAAAATCAAGGTCCCCACCGGCAGAGTCTTGCCCAGCGTTTTTTCGCCCTTCCCGGTCTTTACCAAAACGGGCTGAGAATCGACGGCTTTGGCGGCTTCCAGGTCACCAAGACTATCGCCGACGAACCATAGATTTGTCAGCGACACGTTGTAATGAGCGGCGATGCTTTGCAACATCCCGGGTTTTGGCTTGCGGCAGTTGCAACCGTCGTCCGGCCCGTGCGGACAATAGACGATCAGCCCGACTTCACCGCCCTGCTGCGCCACCAGCGAGCGCAAGCGCTCGTGCATGGCGTCCAGGGTGGCGATGTCGTAATAGCCGCGAGCAATGCCCGACTGGTTGGTGGCGACTGCTACCGTCCAGCCGGCCTTGCTCAACTGCGCGATGGCCTCGATCGAACCGGGGAGTGGAATCCACTCCTCCACCGACTTGATGTAAGCGTCGCAGTCATGGTTGATCACCCCGTCCCGATCAAGAATCAGCAGTTTCAACAGCAGTCCCTCAGCCCAGCAACGAAATATCGGCAACGCCGAGGAACAATCCACGCAGACGCGCCAGCAACGCATAACGGTTGGCGCGCACATTGGCGTCATCGGCGTTGACCATTACGGCTTCGAAGAATGCATCCACCGGCTCGCGCAAGGCGGCCAGACGAGCCAGGGACTCGCTGTACTGACGCGCCGCAGCCATCGGCTGGACAGCCTGATCCGCCTGCTGAATCGCCGAATACAGGGAGAACTCGTTGGCATTATCGAAGTACTTGGCTTCGACGACGGTCGGGACCGAGCCTTCGACCTTGCTCAGCAGGTTCGACACGCGCTTGTTCACCGCGGCCAGTGCTGCAGCTTCCGGCAACTGACGGAACGCCTGGACGGCTTGCACGCGCTGATCGAAGTCCAGTGCAGAACCTGGTTTCAGGGCGCGCACCGACAGGTAGGTCGCGACATCCACGCCTTCGTCCTCGTAACGGGCACGCAGACGATCGAAGATGAACTCCAGCACCGAGTCATTCAGGCCGGCAACCTTGACCTTGGTGCCAAATGCATTCACGGCGAAAGCCACGGCGTCATTCAGGTCGAGGTCGAGCTTCTTGTCGATCAGGATGCGCAACACACCCAGTGCTGCACGACGCAGGGCATAGGGGTCTTTGCTGCCGGTCGGCAGCATGCCGATCCCGAAGATGCCTACCAGGGTGTCGAGCTTGTCGGCGATGGCAACGGCCGCACCGGTCATCGTGGTCGGCAGTTCGGCACCGGCACCGCGCGGCATGTACTGCTCGTTCAGCGCCAGGGCGACTTCTTCCGGCTCGCCGTCGTTGAGGGCGTAGTAGTACCCGGCGACACCTTGCATCTCGGGGAACTCACCGACCATTTCGGTCGACAGGTCGCACTTGGACAGCAGGCCTGCGCGGGCCGCCCATGCAGCGTTGCCGCCGATGCGTTGAGCGATGAACGCAGCCAGTTTGGAAACGCGCTCGGCCTTGTCGTAGACGCTGCCCAGCTTCTCCTGGAACACCACGTTCTGCAGGCGCAGGTTGAAATCTTCGAGTTTCTGCTTCTTGTCCTGCTTGAAGAAGAACTCGGCGTCGGTCAGGCGTGGACGAACCACTTTCTCGTTACCGGCGATGATCTGCTGCGGGTCTTTGCTTTCGATGTTGGCCACGGTGATGAAACGGGGCAGCAACTTGCCGTCGGCATCCAGCAGGCAGAAGTACTTCTGGTTGTCCTGCATGGTGGTGATCAGGGCTTCCTGTGGCACTTCGAGGAAGCGTTCCTCGAACGAGCACACCAGCGGCACCGGCCATTCAACCAGCGCGGTCACCTCGTCGAGCAGGGCTGGCGGTACGATCGCAGTACCTTCCTGCAGGGTCGCCAGTTCTTCGGTGCGCTTGCTGATCAGGGCGCGACGCTCATGGGCATCGGCCAGCACGTAGGCTGCACGCAGGTCGGCCAGGTAATTGGCTGGCGAGGTGATGCGCACGCTTTGCGGGTGATGGAAGCGGTGACCACGGGAATCGCGGCCGGACTTCTGGGCAAGGATGGTGCAGTCGATGACCTGGTCACCGAGCAGCATTACCAGCCACTGGGTCGGACGCACGAATTCTTCCTTGCGAGCGCCCCAGCGCATGCGCTTGGGAATCGGCAGGTCGTTCAGCGAGTCTTCGACGATGGTCGGCAGCAGGCTCGCGGTCGGTTTGCCGGCGATGCTCTGGCTGTAGCGCAGTTTCGGGCCGCTTTGATCGATTTCGCTCAAGTCGACGCCGCACTTCTTGGCGAAGCCCAGGGCGGCCTGAGTCGGGTTACCTTCGGCATCAAAAGCGGCCTGGCGTGGCGGGCCATCGAGGTTGATGCTGCGATCAGGCTGCTGGGTAGCCAGCGAAGTGATCAGTACCGCCAGGCGACGTGGCGCGGCGTAGACAGTTTTGGTCTCGTAATTCAGGCCGGCAGCTTGCAGACCCTTGTCGATACCGGCAAGAAAGGCATCCGCCAAAGCGTTCAGCGCTTTGGGTGGCAGTTCTTCGGTGCCCAGTTCAACCAGAAAATCCAGAGCACTCATTGTGCAGCCTCCAGCTTGGCCAGTACTTCGTCACGCAAATCCGGGGTCGCCATCGGGAAGCCCAGCTTGGCGCGAGCCAGCAGGTAGGCTTGCGCAACGGAACGCGCCAGGGTGCGTACACGCAGAATGTATTGCTGACGCGCAGTCACGGAGATTGCCCGGCGCGCATCCAGCAGGTTGAAAGTGTGGGACGCCTTCAACACCATTTCGTAGCTAGGCAACGGCAACGGCTGGTCGAGTTCGATCAGACGCTTGGCTTCGCTTTCGTAGAAGTCGAACAGCTCGAACAGCTTCTCGACGTTGGCGTGTTCGAAGTTGTAGGTCGACTGCTCGACTTCGTTCTGGTGGAACACGTCGCCGTAGGTGACTTTGCCCATCGGGCCGTCTGCCCAGACCAGGTCGTAGACCGAGTCCACGCCTTGCAGGTACATGGCCAGGCGCTCGAGACCGTAAGTGATCTCGCCGGTCACCGGGTAGCACTCGATGCCGCCCGCCTGCTGGAAGTAAGTGAACTGCGTCACTTCCATGCCGTTGAGCCACACTTCCCAGCCCAGGCCCCAGGCGCCCAGCGTTGGCGACTCCCAGTTGTCTTCGACGAAGCGAATGTCATGGACCAGTGGGTCCAGGCCAACGTGCTTGAGGGAGCCCAGGTACAGTTCCTGGAAGTTGTCCGGGTTCGGCTTCAGCACTACCTGGAACTGGTAGTAGTGCTGCAGGCGGTTCGGGTTTTCGCCGTAGCGGCCGTCAGTCGGGCGACGACTGGGCTGCACATAAGCGGCGTTCCAGGTTTCCGGGCCAATGGCGCGCAGGAATGTGGCAGTGTGGAAAGTGCCGGCGCCTACTTCCATATCGTAGGGCTGAAGTACCACACAACCTTGCTCGGCCCAGTATTGCTGGAGGGCGAGGATCAAGTCTTGGAAGGTACGCACGGCTGGCGTAGGCTGGCTCACGAAATTCACCTGTTTCTTGGGCTGCGATTTAAAGAGCGGGAGTATACCCGATTCGGTCCTGCGCACGCCCCCTGGAGCCTTATGCCACGCTGCTTTTGGTGTTCCGAAGATCCGCTGTACATGGCTTATCACGATCAGGAGTGGGGCGCGCCGCTTCGCGATGCGCAGGGACTCTTCGAGTTGCTTTTGCTCGAAGGGTTCCAGGCCGGTCTTTCCTGGATCACCGTGTTGCGCAAACGCGAGCGTTATCGCGAAGTGCTGTTTGGCTTCGATGTGCAGCGTGTGGCGCAAATGAGCGACGCGGAAATCGATGAATTGATGCTCGATCCCGGCATAATCCGCAATCGACTGAAACTCAACGCGGCCCGCCGTAATGCCCAGGCCTGGCTGGCGCTGGAGGATCCGGTTGCGTTCCTCTGGTCGTTTGTCGGCGGAACGCCGGTGATCAATCATTTCAAGGACCGCAGCGAAGTGCCAGCCGTGACGCCCGTGGCGGTAGAAATGAGCAAGGGCCTGAAAAAAGCCGGGTTCACCTTCGTCGGGCCCACCATCTGTTACGCGCTGATGCAGGCGTCGGGCATGGTCATGGACCACACCCGCGATTGCGATCGTTACGCGACCTTGGCGAACGGCGGTTAGAATGGCCGCCTCGCACACAGCACAAGATCAGGAGTGACCTGTGGATAAGTTTAAAGGCGCCTTGCTGGTAGGCGCTCTGCGGTTGTTTGCCCTGCTTCCGTGGCGCGCCGTGCAGGCTGTCGGCTCGGCCATCGGCTGGGTGATGTGGAAAACCCCCAACCGCTCGCGCGATGTGGTGCGGATCAACCTGGCCAAGTGTTTCCCCGAGATGGACCCGGCCGAGCGTGAACAGCTGGTGGGTCGCAGCCTGCGGGACATCGGCAAATCGCTGACCGAGAGTGCCTGCGCGTGGATCTGGCCGGCGCAGCGTTCGATCGACCTGGTGCGTGAAGTCGAAGGTCTGGACGTGCTGAAGGACGCCCTGGCTTCGGGCAAGGGCGTTGTGGGCATTACCAGTCACTTGGGCAACTGGGAAGTGCTGAACCATTTCTATTGCAGCCAGTGCAAGCCGATCATTTTCTACCGACCACCGAAGTTGAAGGCGGTGGATGATTTACTGCGCAAACAGCGAGTACAACTGGGCAACCGAGTCGCGGCTTCCACCAAGGAAGGCATTCTCAGCGTGATCAAGGAGGTACGCAAAGGTGGCGCAGTGGGTATTCCTGCGGACCCTGAGCCGGCAGAGTCTGCCGGGATTTTCGTGCCGTTTTTCGCCACCCAGGCCCTGACCAGCAAGTTTGTGCCAAACATGCTGGCCGGCGGCAAAGCCGTCGGCGTCTTCCTGCATGCACTGCGGCTGCCGGACGGTTCGGGTTACAAAGTGATACTCGAAGCAGCGCCTGATGCGATGTACAGCACCGACACCGAGACGTCCTGCGCGGCGATGAGCAAGGTGGTGGAGCGTTATGTCGGTGCGTATCCAAGCCAATACATGTGGAGCATGAAACGCTTCAAGAAGCGTCCGCCGGGCGAAGAGCGCTGGTACTGAGGTTCTATACCCCCGCAGAAGTTGGCACAGCCTGCGATTTTTTGATTTGAAAAGGTCAAAAGATCGCAGGCTGCGCCAGCTCCTACGGGTGGCGGTCTAGTTTCTTCAGGAATACGGTCATTTCTTTTTCCGCCTGCTTGTCGCCATGGGCCCGGGCAGCCTCCAGGCCCATGTCCCAGGCATGGCGGGCGGCTGCGAAGTCAGCCTGCGCCAGATACGCCTTGCCCAATAGCTTCCAGGCCGCCGAATACTTCGGATCAAACGCTACACAGCGCTGGAAATGCTCGGCCGCCTTTGCGTTTTCCCCAAGATCCAGGTAACCCTTACCCAGGCCGAAGCGCAGCAATGCGTTATCCACACCCTTGACGAGCATTTTTTCCAGGGATTCGAGCATGGATTACCCTCTGATTGATTTGTGATCATGAGATTGCCTGCGGGAGCAAGGCTTACCCGCGATGAGGCCAATGAACTCGCCACCAAACTGGCTTAGAAGAAGCTCAACCCCACATGGAACAGCTTCTCCACATCCCGGATATGCTTTTTATCCACAAGGAACAGGATCACATGGTCCCCCGCCTCGATCACTGTGTCGTCATGGGCAATGATCACTTCTTCATCGCGGATGATCGCACCAATGGTCGTGCCCGGTGGCAGGCCAATGTTCTCGATGGCCTTGCCGATCACCTTGCTTGATTTCTCATCGCCGTGGGCAATCGCTTCGATCGCTTCGGCCGCACCCCGGCGCAATGAGTGCACGCTGACGATGTCGCCGCGGCGCACGTGGGCGAGCAAGGTGCCGATGGTTGCGAGCTGCGGACTGATGGCGATATCGATGTCGCCGCCCTGGATCAGATCGACATAGGCCGGATTGTTGATGATCGTCATCACCTTCTTCGCGCCCAGGCGTTTAGCCAGCAGCGAAGACATGATGTTGGCTTCATCGTCGTTGGTCAGAGCCAGGAACAGGTCGGCGTCGGCTATGTTTTCTTCCAGCAGCAGATCACGGTCCGAAGCGCTGCCCTGCAGCACCACGGTACTGTCCAGGGTATCCGACAGGTGCCGGCAGCGTATCGGGTTCATCTCGATGATCTTGACCTGGTAGCGGCTTTCGATCGCCTCGGCCAGGCGCTCGCCGATCTGCCCGCCCCCGGCAATCACAATGCGTTTGTAGGTTTCATCCAGGCGGCGCATTTCGCTCATCACCGCGCGGATATTCGCTTTGGCGGCGATGAAAAACACTTCGTCGTCCGCTTCGATCACGGTGTCGCCCTGGGGCAGGATCGGGCGGTCCCGGCGAAAGATCGCCGCGACGCGGGTTTCGACATTTGGCATGTGTTCGCGCAACTGGCGAAGTTGCTGTCCCACCAGCGGCCCGCCGTAATAGGCCTTCACCGCCACCAATTGCGCTTTGCCTTCGGCGAAGTCGATGACCTGTAGCGCGCCCGGGTGTTGAATCAGGCGCTTGATGTAGTTGGTCACCACTTGTTCCGGGCTGATCAGCACGTCGACCGGGATCGCTTCATTGTCAAACAACTCGGAGCGGGTGAGGTATGCCGCTTCACGTACCCGGGCGATCTTGGTCGGGGTGTGGAACAGGGTGTGGGCCACCTGGCACGCGACCATGTTGGTTTCGTCGCTGTTGGTCACCGCCACCAGCATGTCGGCGTCGTCCGCGCCCGCTTGCCGCAGCACCGTGGGCAATGAGCCGCGGCCTTGCACGGTGCGGATGTCCAGGCGGTCACCGAGGTCACGCAGACGTTCGCTGTCGGTGTCGACCACAGTGATGTCATTGGCTTCGCTGGCCAGGTGCTCGGCCAGCGAACCACCTACCTGCCCCGCGCCGAGGATGATGATTTTCATCCAGTCACTCCCTTGAAGTCCGGTTAACCGCGCGCGGCGGCGATCTTGATCAGCTTGGCGTAGTAAAACCCGTCATGTCCGCCTTGCTGGGCGAGCAACTGACGGCCGTGGGGCTGCTTGATGCCAGCGGCCGTCGCGAGATCGAGCTCGCGGGCGCCCGGGGTGCGGGCGAGGAAGGCTTCAATGACTTCAGTGTTTTCGGTCGGCAATGTGGAGCAGGTGGCGTAAAGGAGGATGCCGCCGACTTCCAGGGTTATCCACATGGCGTCGAGCAATTCGCCCTGAAGAACCGCCAGTGCGGCGATGTCGTCAGGTTGGCGAGTCAGCTTGATGTCCGGATGACGCCGGATGACGCCGGTCGCCGAGCACGGGGCATCTAGCAGGATGCGCTGGAAGGGTTTGCCGTCCCACCAGGTGGCGGTATCGCGGCCATCGGCAGCAATCAGCTCGGCGCTCAGGCCCAGGCGGGCGAGGTTTTCCCGCACGCGCACCAGGCGCTTGGCCTCCAGGTCGACGGCGACGACGCCCGCCAGCCGGGGCTCGGCTTCGAGGATGTGGCAGGTCTTTCCGCCCGGTGCGCAGCACGCGTCCAGTACCCGTTGGCCCGGTGCCAGGTCGAGCAGATCGGCGGCCAGTTGCGCCGCCTCGTCCTGCACGCTGATCCAGCCTTCGGCGAACCCAGGCAGGCTGCGCACATCGGCAGCCGTGTCGAGGATGATGCCATCCTGGCTGTAGACGCATGGGCTGGCGGCAATACCCGCTTCACTCAGCAGTCCGACGTAGGCGTCGCGGCTGTGATGACGGCGATTGACCCGCAGAATCATCGGTGGGTGCGCGTTATTCGCGGCACAAATGGCTTCCCACTGCTCGGGCCAGAATGCCTTGAGCGATTTTTGCAACCAGCGTGGATGGGCTGTGCGCACCACCGGATCGTGTTCCAGCTCAGCCAGCAGCGCTTCGCTTTCACGTTGGGCACGGCGCAGCACGGCGTTGAGCAGCGCCTTGGCCCATGGTTTTTTCAGCTTGTCGGCGCAACCGACGGTTTCACCAATGGCGGCGTGGGCGGGAACCCGGGTGTAGAGCAGTTGGTACAGGCCAACCAGCAACAGCGCCTCGACATCGGCGTCTGCCGCCTTGAAGGGTTTTTGCAGCAGCTTTGCCGCGAGCGCCGACAAGCGTGGCTGCCAGCGCGCAGTACCGAACGCCAGGTCCTGGGTGAAGCCGCGATCGCGGTCTTCAACCTTGTCCATTTGCGTGGGCAGTGAACTGTTGAGCGAGGCTTTGCCGTTAAGCACAGCGGCGAGCGCCTTGGCGGCGGCGAGACGCGGGTTCATTGCACCTCCACCGCTTGGCCGAGGACGGTGCCGAGGGCGAATTTCTCGCGACGGCTGTTAAACAGGTCGCTGAAGTTCAGCGCCTTGCCGCCGGGTAATTGCAGGCGCGTCAGGCACAGCGCCTGCTCGCCGCAAGCCACGACCAGTCCATCCTTGCTGGCGCCAAGGATTTCACCCGGGGCACCCTGCCCTTCGGCGAGGTTCGCGGCCAGGACTTTCAGCGCTTCGCCATTGAGAGAGCTGTGGGTGACTGGCCAGGGGTTGAAGGCGCGCACCAGACGTTCCAGCTCTAGCGCCGGGCGACTCCAGTCGATGCGCGCTTCGTCCTTGTTCAACTTATGTGCGTAGGTGGCGAGGCTGTCGTCCTGCACCTCGCCTTCCAGCGTTCCGGCAGCCAGCCCGGCGATAGCCTGCACCACTGCCGGCGGACCCATTTCAGCCAGCCGGTCATGGAGACTGCCACCGGTGTCTTCACCAGTGATCGGCGTGGTGACCTTAAGCAGCATCGGCCCGGTATCGAGGCCCAGCTCCATGCGCATCACGGTGACGCCACTTTCGCTGTCACCGGCTTCGACGGCACGCTGGATTGGCGCCGCTCCGCGCCAGCGCGGGAGCAAAGAGGCATGACTGTTGATGCAGCCCAGGCGTGGAATATCCAGCACCACTTGCGGCAGGATCAGGCCGTAGGCGACCACCACCAGCAGGTCCGGGTTCAGTGCGGCCAATTCGGCTTGGGCGTCTTCATTGCGCAGGGTCGGCGGCTGCAACACCGGAATATGATGTTCCAGCGCGAGCTGCTTGACTGGGCTTGGCATCAGCTTTTGCCCACGGCCCGCCGGGCGGTCCGGCTGGGTGTAGACCGCGACAATCTCGTACGGGCTGGCGAGCAGCGCCTTGAGGTGTTCGGCGGCGAATTCCGGGGTGCCGGCAAAGACGATGCGCAATGGCTCAGTCATGGGAGCGATCTCTGAAAAAGAAAAGGCTTGCCGCAGCAAGCCTTTGAAAGGAGGGCATCAAGCGTTCTGGCGATGGAGCTTTTCCAGTTTCTTCTTGATTCGGTCACGTTTCAGGTTGGACAGGTAGTCGACGAACAATTTGCCGTTGAGGTGGTCGCATTCGTGCTGGATGCACACGGCGAGCAGGCCTTCGGCGATCAGTTCGTAGGGCTGGCCGTCGCGGTCCAGGGCCTTGACCTTGACCTTTTGCGGGCGATCGACATTTTCATAGAAGCCCGGCACCGAGAGGCACCCTTCCTGATATTGTTCCATCTCGTCGGTCAGTGATTCGAACTCGGGGTTGATGAAAACCCGCGGCTCGCTGCGGTCTTCGGAGAGGTCCATCACGACGATACGTTTGTGCACGTTGACCTGGGTCGCGGCGAGGCCGATGCCTGGCGCTTCATACATTGTTTCAAACATGTCGTCGACCAACTGACGCACTTCGTCGTCCACTACAGCCACAGGTTTGGCGATAGTGCGCAGGCGCGAGTCGGGAAATTCGAGGATGTCTAAAATGGCCATAAGCTTATTTGCTGCACGTGTGAGGTAAAGTCGGGTCGATGGCCTGGCGGGTCCGAAGATGCAGGCTACCGTTGTGAAGCGTAGCTCCCTTTTCTCTGCAAAGAGTCGGGAGCGAGCCACGAGGGCTCTGGCGTTTCACGCGAACGCACATAATAAAGGGATTCACCGCATGAGGAAATCACTACTCGCCCTGCTGCTTCTGGCTTCAGCCGGTTTAGCGCATGGGCAAGTGCAACTCAGGGAAGGTTTTCCACAGCAATACACGGTGGTTACCGGCGACACACTCTGGGACATCTCTGGAAAATTCTTGCGCGAGCCATGGAAGTGGCCGGAGTTATGGCAAGCCAATCCCCAGATCGAAAACCCCAATCTCATCTATCCGGGCGACTCGCTGACGCTGGTCTACATCAACGGCCAGCCGCGCCTGACCCTCAATCGCGGGGCTTCCAGGGGCACTATCAAGTTGTCGCCGCGCATTCGCAGTTCACCGGTGGCGGATGCGATTCCGAGCATTCCGCTGCAATTGATTAACAGCTTCCTGTTGAGCAACCGTATCGTCGACAAGGTCGAGGACTTCGACAAGGCGCCCTATATCGTTGCCGGCGATGCCGAGCGCGTGCTCAGCGGCACCGGAGACCGCATCTTCGCTCGCGGGCAATTTGATCCGAACCAGCCAGTGTATGGAATCTTCCGCCAGGGCAAGGTTTACACCGACCCCGAGAGCAAGGAGTTCCTCGGGATCAACGCGGACGATATCGGCGGTGGCGAGATCGTGGCCGCCGAGGGCGATGTCGCCACCCTGGCGCTGCAGCGCACTACCCAGGAGGTGCGCCTGGGGGATCGGCTGTTCAGTGGCGAGGAGCGTTCGATCAATTCCACCTTCATGCCCAGTGCGCCAAAGACCGACATCAAGGGCTTGATCATTGATGTGCCGCGCGGGGTGACCCAGATCGGCGCGATGGATGTCGTCACGTTGAACAAGGGGCAGCGCGACGGATTGGCCGAAGGCAATGTGCTGGTGGTGATGAAAACCGGTGAAACCGTGCGGGACCGCATCACCGGTCAGCCGTTGAAGATTCCCGATGAGCGCGCCGGGTTGCTAATGGTTTTCCGCACCTACGACAAACTCAGTTACGGCCTGGTCCTCAATGCTTCGCGGTCTTTAGCGGTGATGGACAAAGTACGAAATCCGTAAGCCTGCTTCACAAGTTACCAACAGACTTATCCACAGCTTATGCCCGTTTGAACGGGCTTCATAACGATCAAGGATGATCCATGACATTCTCTGCTGCTGCAGCTGTTTCGCCTGCCGAACTGGAGGCGCGTCTGCGTCTGCATCGCTTACCCGAACTGGGGCCGGCACGGTTTAAAAAGCTACTGGATGCCTTCGGCTCGGCCTCAAAAGCGCTGAGCGCGCCGGCCAACGCCTGGAAGTCTCTGGGCCTTCCATTCGCTTGCGCCGAGGGGCGTCGCGATCCCGATGTGCGCGATGGCGCCCACCATGCATTGGCCTGGCTGGAGCGTCCGCGCCAGCATTTACTGATGTGGGACCAACCTGACTACCCGGCGCTGCTGGCGGAAATCAGCGACCCGCCGCCCTTGTTATTTGTCGCGGGCGATCCCGATATCCTGGACAAACCACAGTTGGCGATGGTCGGCAGTCGTCGCGCATCTCGTCCGGGGATGGACACGGCCGCAGCGTTCTCCCGCAGCCTGGCCGGTGCCGGTTTTGTGATTACCAGTGGTCTGGCCCTTGGCATCGACGCTGCAGCGCACCAGGCGGCTCTGGACGTGGGCGGGCGAACGGTCGGGGTACTTGGCACGGGACTTGAAAAGTTTTATCCACAGCGCAATCGCAGGCTGGCAGAAGCCATGATTGCCTCTGGCAGCGCAGTGGTTTCGGAGTTTCCGCTGGACGCGGCCCCCACCGCCAGCAACTTCCCGCGGCGCAACAGAATCATCAGTGGTTTGTCCCTCGGCGTACTGGTGGTCGAAGCGAGCGTCGCCAGTGGTTCGTTAATTACCGCCAGGCTGGCGGCGGAGCAAGGGCGGGAGGTTTATGCGATTCCGGGATCGATTCATCATCCCGGCGCCAAGGGCTGTCATCAGCTGATTCGCGATGGTGCCATGCTGGTGGAAACCATCGAGCACATTCTTGAAGCCTTGCGCGGTTGGCAACAGTTGTCATTTTCCACACCTATGCCGGCGGTGACCCACCCCCTGCTCGCGTTGCTTCACGCGGCGCCGCATACCAGTGAATCGTTGGCCATCAGCAGCGGCTGGGCATTGCCCAAGGTGCTGGCCGCGCTGACCGAACTGGAAATGGACGGTCGGGCGGTGTGTGAAAGCGGTCGCTGGTTTGCGCGGGTGAGCTAGGTTTTATGAGGAAGATCGGTAAACTGCGCAGAGCCTTATTCCGGAGAGTTTTTCATGGTCAACAGTTGGCGTGTGCAACAAGCCGCGCAAGCCGTTCGCTCAGGCGCGGTGATTGCCTATCCAACCGAAGCGGTCTGGGGTCTGGGTTGCGACCCATGGGACCAGAGCGCAGTGGAACGTTTGCTGATGATCAAGGGACGGTCCATGGAGAAGGGACTGATTCTGGTCGCCGATAATATTCGCCAGTTCGACTTCCTGTTCGAGGATTTTCCCGAGTTGTGGATGGACCGCATGGCCAGCACCTGGCCGGGACCGAACACCTGGCTGGTGCCGCACCAGAATCAGTTGCCACTGTGGATTACTGGCAAGCATGAGACCGTGGCGTTGCGCGTCAGCGATCATCCTCAGGTACGGGACTTGTGTTCATTGGTAGGGCCGTTGGTGTCCACTTCGGCCAACCCGCAAGGTCGGCCGGCAGCGCGCACACGGATTCGCGTGGAGCAGTATTTCCGTGGGCAGGTGGATTACATCCTGGGCGGTAATTTGGGTGGGCGCAGGAATCCGAGTGTGATTCGGGACCTGGCGACGGGGCAGGTCATTCGCCCGGATTGAGCCCGAGTCATCGTTCATCGCGGGCAAGGCTTGCCCGCGATGGCGTCCTCAAGGCAACAAAATAGTCGAGCCTGTAGTACGCCGTGCCGACAGCTCGGTCTGAGCCTTCGCCGCTTCGGCCAGCGGATATTGCTGGCTGATATCCACCTTCAACTTCCCGCTGCTGATCATCTCGAACAACTCATCCGCCATGCGCTGCAGGTTTTCGGCGTTGTTGGCGTAGGTCGCAAGTGTTGGCCGGGTCACATACAGCGAACCCTTCGCCGATAGAATCCCCAGGTTCACCCCGTCCACCGCGCCCGACGCATTGCCGAAACTCACCACCAGGCCGCGTGGCGCAGCGCTGTCGAGGGATGTCAGCCAGGTGTCCTTGCCGACCCCGTCGTAAACCACAGGCACTTTCTTGCCGTCGGTCAATTCCAGGACGCGCTGCGCCACGTTTTCATGGCTGTAGTCGATCGTCGCCCAGGCTCCGTTGGCTGTGGCCAATGCGGCTTTCTCTGCAGAGCTGACAGTGCCGATCAACTTCACACCCAGGGCTTTGGCCCATTGGCACGCCAGCGAACCTACCCCACCCGCAGCCGCATGAAACAGGATGGTTTGGCCGCCTTTGAGTTCATAGGTCTGGCGCAGCAGGTACTGCACGGTCAGGCCCTTGAGCATCACGCCGGCCGCCTGCTCGAAGCTGATCGCATCCGGCAGCTGCACCAGGTTGGCTTCGGGCAACACGTGAGTGTCGCTGTAGGCGCCCAATGGGCCGCTGCCGTAGGCCACCCGATCACCCACTTTGAATCGAGTGACTGCGCTGCCCACCGCTTCGACCACGCCGGCGCCCTCTGAACCCAGGCCCGATGGCAAGGCCGGTGGCGCATACAGTCCGCTGCGGTAATAGGTGTCGATGAAGTTCAGGCCGATGGCCTTATTGCTCACGCGTACCTGCTGCGGGCCAGGCTCGGCAGGTTGGTAGTCGACATACTCGAGCACTTCGGGGCCGCCATGGGCACTGAACTGGATACGCTTTGCCATCAGAACTCTCCTGGTGATCGTTTGGGTAAGCCCCCTATCGGACTCCTAAGCATGATCTTCGTCAACTGTGGTGCAACAGGGTGCGGTGTTATCCTGTGCAGCAATTTGCCGCCGGCCGTTGACGCGCCGCGCCGTTTGTCCCGATTCAAGGTGATGCCATGACGACCCGTACCGAGGCCGTAAAAGCCTATCTGCTCGACCTGCAAGACCGCATTTGCGCTGCCCTTGAAGCCGAAGACGGCGGTACGCGCTTCGTCGAGGATGCCTGGACCAGACCCGCGGGTGGGGGCGGTCGCACTCGCGTGATCGAGAACGGTGCTGTCATCGAGAAAGGCGGCGTCAACTTTTCCCACGTGTTTGGCAGCGGCCTCCCACCCTCGGCCAGTGCCCATCGACCAGAGCTTGCCGGACGCGGCTTCGAAGCGCTCGGCGTGTCCCTGGTCATCCACCCGCACAACCCGATGGTGCCGACTTCGCACGCCAATGTGCGGTTTTTCATCGCGGAGAAAGAAGGCGAAGAACCCGTCTGGTGGTTTGGCGGCGGTTTCGACCTGACGCCCTACTACGGCAATGAAGAAGATTGTGTGCATTGGCATCGGGTTGCCGAGCAGGCTTGCGCGCCGTTTGGTCCCGACGTCTATTCGCGCTACAAGGCATGGTGCGACAGCTACTTTCATATCAAGCATCGCCACGAGCCGCGTGGCATTGGCGGCCTGTTTTTCGATGACCTCAATGAATGGGATTTCGACACCAGCTTTGCTTTCATGCGGGCCATCGGCGACGCGTTCATTGAGGCCTACCTGCCGATCGTCCAGCGCCGCAAGAACGATGCATTCACTGCCAGGCAACGCGAATTCCAGGAGTTCCGTCGCGGCCGCTATGTCGAATTCAACCTGGTCTACGACCGTGGCACGCTGTTCGGCCTGCAGTCGGGCGGGCGCACTGAATCAATCCTCATGTCGCTGCCGCCGCAAGTGCGTTGGGGGTACGACTGGAAGGCCGAGCCGGGCAGCGAAGAAGCGCGGCTGACCGAATATTTCCTGCAAGACCGCGATTGGTTGGCCAAGGCCTGAACGAGGAAAACTGATGGATCGTTACGTCGTATTCGGCAACCCGATTGGCCACAGCAAGTCGCCACTTATCCATCGACTGTTTGCCGAGCAGACGGGTCAGCAACTGGACTACAGCACTTCCCTGGCTCCGCTCGATGATTTTTCCCACTTCGCCCGAGCGTTTTTCCTGGAGGGGCGCGGAGCCAACGTCACGGTGCCTTTCAAGGAGCAGGCCTATCGCCTGGCCGACAGCCTGACGGAGCGTGCCCAGCGCGCTGGCGCGGTGAATACCTTGAGCAAACTGGCTGACGGCTCGTTGCTGGGTGACAACACCGACGGCGCCGGGCTGGTGCGGGACCTGACGGTTAATGCCGCTTTCAGTCTCAAGGGGAAGCGCATATTGCTACTGGGCGCCGGCGGTGCGGTGCGGGGTGCGCTTGAGCCGTTGCTGGCCGAGCAGCCGGCGTCGGTGATCATCGCCAACCGCACGGTGGAAAAAGCGGAATTGCTGGCCGAGTTGTTCGATGATCTGGGCCCGGTCTCTGCCAGTGGCTTTGACTGGCTGGAGGAATCCGTGGACCTGATCATCAACGCCACCTCCGCGAGCCTGTCCGGTGAGGTTCCACCGATTGCCAGCAGTCTGATCGAACCGGGCAAGACGGTTTGCTACGACATGATGTACGGCAAGGAACCGACATCATTCTGCCGCTGGGCCAGCGAGCACGGTGCAGCGGTGGCAATGGATGGATTGGGGATGCTCGCTGAACAGGCGGCGGAAGCGTTCTTCCTGTGGCGGGGTGTGCGTCCGGACACGGCGCCGGTGCTGGCCGAACTGCGCCGACAACTCGCAGAGTGAAACTGTTGGAGTGAAACACGATTCAGTCTTCAAACCGGATCGGGCATTTCTCCGCGCCTTCCAGCTTTCTGAGCTCCTCCACCACCTGCGGCCGCGCTTGCCGCAGGGTCAGGCTGCGATTCTGCTTGAGCAGGCGCCGCGCCTCCTGATGCAGCATCTCCACCCCTGAGTAATCGATGAAATTGATCTGCTGTGCCTCAATCACTACCCGGGCAGCGTGCATGCGCTGCAGGCGTACCTGGAGGTAGTGGCTGGCGCCGAAAAAGATCGAGCCGCCAACGCGCAACACATCCTCATCGCCGTCGCGCCAATGCTGCACACGCGGTTGCGAGGTGCGCTTGAGATAGAAGAACAGCGAAGCCAGTACCCCGGCGTAAATCGCGGTCTGCAATTCCAGCAGCAGCGTGGCGACACAGGTCAGCGCCATGACCAGGAACTCGGCGCGACTGACCCTCAGCAATGCGCGAATGCCGCGATGATCCACCAGGCCCCAGGCGATCAGCAGAATACTGCCGGCCATCGCCGGAATCGGGATGTGGGCGATCAATGCCGCGCCAAACACTGCAAACAGCGCGACCCACAGCGCCGAGAACACCCCGGCCAGCGGGGAGCAGGCCCCTGCCTCGTAGCTCAGGCCCGAACGAGTGAAGGAGCCGGCGGACAACGAACCGGAAAAAAATGCCCCGACCATGTTGGATAAACCCTGGGCGCGCACTTCCTGATTGGCGTCGAGCAACTGCTGTGAGCGTGCCGACAGCGAGCGAGCAATCGACAGACTGGTCACCAGCCCCAACATGCCCACCGCGACCGCGCTGGGTAACAAGCGCAGGATCAAGTCCAGGTCCAGCGGCACAGCGCTCAAAGGTGGCAGTCGACCGACAAAGGCGCTGACCAGGCTGACGTGGCCAAACATCCCGGGCCAGAGCCACACCAGCAGCCCTGCCGTTACCAGCGTGATCAACAGTGTCGGCCAGCGCGGCAGCAGCCATTTCAGGGTGGCTCCCAATGCCACGGTCGCCAGCCCGAGAATGAGCGATGGCTTGTCCACCTGATGCAGGTGTTGAAACACCGACATGAAGCTGTCGAGTGCCGTGGCCTGGCTGGGCAGGTCCAGCCCCAGCAAGTTGGGCAGTTGGCCGACGGCAATCACCACCGCCGCACCGAGGGTGAACCCCAATACCACCGAATGGGAGACAAAATTCACCAGCGCGCCGAATCGCAGCAAGCCCAACAGCCACTGGAAGGTCCCGGCCAGCAGCGTCAGCAACAGAATAAGTGCCACGTAGTCCTGCGACGCGGGCACTGCCAAGGGGCTGACGCTGGCATACAAGACAATGGAAATTGCCGCTGTAGGACCACAGATGAGGTGCCAGGATGATCCCCACAGGCACGCGATCAGAACGGGAACAATAGCCGCGTACAACCCGTATTCAGGTGGGAGCCCGGCAATCAGGGCGTAGGCAATCGACTGTGGCAGCGCGAGAATCGCACCGCTCAGGCCGACGATTAGGTCGCGCCCGACAGTGGCACGGGTTTGCCGAGGCAACCAGCTCAGGAAGGGGAAGAGCGAATGGCGGCTGGGAAAGGCCATGGGTCCTCTCAGGTGGGGGAATGCGCAAAGGGTAACAGGGTGAACCAGTGATGGCGGCGCGAGCGTGCCAGCCCCCACCTGCAGGAGCGAGCTCGCTCGCGAAAAACGTACCGGCACCTCGGGGCATCAGGCGACCGGCGAAATCGTGTACGTCCATCGCGAGCAGGCTCCTCCTATGAATCAGAGCTTGGCTTTCACCGCAGGCAACGCCTCCTTGCCATCGGCGGTTTTCACGCCATCCAGCCATTTATCCAGAACCGCAGGATTAGCCTTGATCCACGCCTTGGCAGCCTCGGCATTGCTGATCTTCTTGTTCACGACCTCGGCCATGATGCTGTTCTCCATTTCCTGGGTGAAGCTCAGGTTGGTGAGCAACTTGCCGACGTTCGGACAGGCCTGTGCATAACCCTTGCGAGTCAATGTATAAACCGCACCGGTATCACCGAAGTACTTCTCGCCACCCTTGAGGTAGTGCATCTTCAGCTGCACGTTCATCGGGTGCGGCGTCCAGCCGAGGAAGGTCACGAACTTCTGCTTCTTAACTGCCCGGGACACTTCCGCCAGCATGGCCTGCTCGCTGGATTCCACCAGCTTCCATTGGCCCAGGTCGAAGTCGTTTTTCTTGATGATGTCCTGCAGCGAGATGTTCGCCGGAGCCCCGGAGCCAATGCCGTAGATTTTTTTCTCGAACTTTTCGGCGAACTTGTTCAGGTCGGCGAAGTTATGCACACCTGCGTCCCACACATAATCCGGAACAGCCAGGGTGAACTCGGTGCCATCGAGGTTTTTCGCCAGTTGGGTTACATCCCCGGTGGCCACGAACTTGTCGTAGAAACCTTGCTGCGCCGGCATCCAGTTACCCAGGAACACGTCGACCTGACCGTCCTTCAAGCCACCGAAGGTGATAGGCACCGCCAAGGTGTCAACCTTGGCCTTGTAGCCCATGCCGTCCAGCAAGAACCCGGTAATGGCGTTGGTCGCCGCAATGTCGCTCCAGCCCGGATCGGCCATTTTTACCGTGTCGCAGCTCTGATCGGCATACGCCGATGCGCTGCCCAGAGCCAGAAGCCCGACCGTCAGAACTGTGGATAACCTTTGCATGGACTTCCCCTTAACATTATTGGTTTTGGCAGGGTTGTGGATAACGTGCTTTGCGCTCCAGATCATCCAGGTCGATGTGGTTGCGCATGTACTGCTGACTGGCGTCTACCAGTGGCTGGTGATCCCAGCTCTTGAGCTTGCCGATGGTCAGGGCCTCGGCCACGAATCGCCGGCGGCGCTGACTGGCGAGCACCTGTTGGTGAATCGCAGGTATGTTCCACTTGGCCCGTGCTTCAGCGAGGAACTCGGCAAACAGTGCGCTGTGTTGCGGCGACTGGCTGAGCTCTTCCTGTTCACGCGGGTCATTGTGCACATCGAAGAGTAGGCAAGGGTCGTCTTCGCTGTAGATGAATTTGTAGGCAGCGCGGCGAATCATCATCAGCGGGCTGATGGTGCCTTCGGCCATGTACTCGCCAAACGCTTCGTCGTGACCGCCCTGCCCCTTCAGGTGCGACACCAGCGAGCGGCCATCGAGCGGCAAGCCAGGCTCCAGCGAGCCGCCGGCCAATTCGACAAAGGTCGGCAGAAGGTCGGCAGTCGAGACGGCAGCGCTCACGCGGCCGGCACCAAATTGCCCCGGCGCGCTGATTAACAAGGGGACCCGGGCGGCCATCTCGAACCAGTGCATTTTGTACCAGAGGCCGCGCTCGCCGAGCATGTCGCCATGATCTCCGGAGAAAACAATAATTGTATTGTCGATCAACCCTGTATCTTCGAGTGTTTGCAGGAGTTTGCCGACGTTGTCGTCACTATAGCTGCAGGCCCCAAAATAGGCACGTCGCGCGTCACGGATCTTATCCACAGGCAGCGGCTTGTCCCACAAGTCGTACACCTTGAGCAGTCGCTGGGAGTGCGGGTCCAGCTCGGACTGCGCTGGCGTCTGCGGAAGCGGGATGTCACTGTCCTGGTACATATCCCAGTATTTTTTCGGGATGGTGTACGGGTCGTGGGGATGGGTCATGGAAACGGTCAGGCAGAACGGCTGGTCGCCGTCCTCGCGGATGTGGTCAAACAGGTACTGCTGCGCCTTGAAGACTACTTCTTCGTCAAAATCCAGCTGGTTGGTGCGCACGCAGGGGCCAGCCTGCAGCACCGATGACATATTGTGGAACCAGGTGGGCCGAACGTCGGGCTCGTCCCAGTTCACCGACCAGCCGTAATCGGCGGGATAAATGTCACTGGTCAGGCGTTCTTCATAGCCGTGCAGTTGATCCGGACCACAGAAGTGCATCTTTCCGGACAAGGCGGTGCGGTAGCCCAGGCGGCGCAGGTAATGGGCATAGGTGGGTACGTCGGCGGGGAAGTCAGCCGCATTGTCATAGGCGCCGATCTTGCTCGGCAGCTGGCCGCTGACCAGGGTAAAACGCGACGGTGCGCACAGTGGACTGTTGCAATAAGCGGAGTCGAACACTACGCCTTCGGCAGCAAGTCGGCTGAGATTGGGTAATTTGATTGGCGAAGGGCCGTAGAACGGCAACATTGGCGCGGCCATCTGATCGGCCATGATGAAAAGAATATTCTTGCGCTTCATGTGATCGCGGCATTCCATAGTGAATATTTATGCGAGAGTGCTGCGACCGAGCATGGGTGCCATGCCTTTTGCGGTAAAGCCCACACCCGGCAATGACTAGGATAAGCACAGCTTATGTATGACGCCCTTGGTGATCTGTCGCTCGATCTGCTCCGAGCCTTTGAAGCGGCGGCCCGCCATCGCAGCTTCACTGCGGCTGCCGTAGAGCTGGGAACCACCCAGCCAGCGGTGAGCCAGCAGATCAAACGGCTGGAAGAGCAACTGGCTGCTCGACTGTTTGATCGCATCTACCGCGGGATCGAACTGACCGAGGCCGGTTCAGTACTTTTTCAGCAAGTTCAGCTCGGTCTGCAGAATATCGACGCAGGATTAAGCGCGATCAGCGCCCAGCATCAGCATGAAGTGCTGCAAGTGGCTACGGACTTCGCCTTCGCCGCGTACTGGCTGATGCCAAGGTTGCATCGCTTCCATGCGGCCAATCCCAATGTTGACGTAAGCCTGGTCACCAGTGAACGCAGTCACAACATGCTGCGCAGCGATATCGACGTGGCCGTACTGTTTGGCGAGGGCCGCTTCAAGCAGGGTGAGAGCCATTGGCTATTCAGCGAGGAAGTGTTCCCGGTGTGCAGTCCGCTGCTATTGCAGGGACGGGTCGTGCCCTTGCCCGCACAGGCATTGCTGGAGTTTCCGTTACTGCACCTGCGCGGCGAGAACGGCAGCAACTGGTTTGACTGGAGCGGTGTATTTCGCGAACTGGGGATTAATTCGGTACCGGCTCCCGGGCAATTGCGTTTCGACAATTACACGTTGCTGATTCAGGCGGCGATTGGCGGCCAGGGTGTGGCTATCGGCTGGCGCCATCTTGTGGATAACTTGCTGGCGCAGGGACTGTTGTGTCGGCCGATTGCCGAAACGGTGATTTCCCGACTCGGTTATTACGTCGTGTTGCCCCAGCGCAAGCGGCGCGGAGTGTTGATTCAGCAATTCGTCGACTGGCTGATGGCGGAGCAGGCCAGTAGCGCGCAGTCCTTGAACGGGTTGCCGTTGCCGTCCATTGCGGTGTGATCCAGCTTCAGGACGCTGAAACCGCAACAAAACTCACGTGCTCCCCCACATGCAGATTCAACTGCAGCTCATCAGCAATCCCTACCGCCACCCGCTGCAATCGTTCGAGCGGCTCCGCCAGTCCCGGCTCGAGGCTAGTGCTGACCTGGCTGAAATGCTCGATGGTCAGCCCGGGAACACCCCGAGGGGCGTTAACCATTGTCCATTGCAAATCGCTGCTTTGCAGGGCCTCGCGAATTTCTTCAGCCGCATGGCGTTGCAGGCGATCCTCTATTTCCGGATCGTCCAATACCTCGAAATCACCCACCAGGAACAGTCGCGCAATATGGGATGCCTGCATGCCTTCGATCAGCGCATCCACAGCCAACACTTGTTCCACGGGCCCCGGCATAATGGTTTTTTCCACGTATTCGCTGTCGAAAGGCAGCCCTGGCGCGTCTAACAGGCAGACCACGGCCGTGCTGCCGGCCACGCTCTGCTTTACCCGCTCGGCGTCAAACAGGTCGCCGCTCTTGGTGCGCAGCCCCGGACGCGGTGAGAGCGCTGTGAGGTCGTCCAGAATCGCGATCACTTCATGCTGACGTCGCAGCATTTCAGCCATCAGCGCACTGCCCAGGCTACTCATGGCACCATAAAGCACCACTTTCACAACGCGGGTTTCGGCATTTTTCATGGCTGGGGTCCCTTGATCGCAACGTATATGGCGTGTGACCCGCGGCAATCGTTCAGGGTTCGACCGGGTTTGGAGGGTTTCAGATGCAAGGGATAAAGGGCTATCACGCCCACGTGTACTTCGACGCGAGCAACATCGATCAGGCGCGGGCACTGTGCGAGCAGGCGGCGCAGCGGTTTCCCTTAAGGATGGGGCGCGTGCACGAACGTCCGGTAGGTCCGCACCCGGACTGGAGTTGCCAGTTGGCCTTCGAGCCACAATACCTGGGCGAGGTGCTGCCGTGGCTGGCGCTCAACCGCAAGGGGTTGGTGGTGTTCCTGCATCCCGATACCGGAAACGATTTGTTGGATCACACCGAGCACGCGATCTGGATGGGGGCGATTCGCCCACTGGATCTGAGTGTTTTTTAACCAGCGAAATATCATCCTGCGCAAACCGTGCTGTCCGACGACCGGTTAAACATCCGGTCATTGCTTTCACTGGCGAAAGCTGGCTGAAAGCTTCCCCGATTAGGATCGCCTCACTCCCGGCAACAGACCGGTTGGCCCACGCGAGTGTTTTGCTGCTCGCACGGCCCATTTAACAACAACAATGGTGATCCTGATGTCCTTCTCAATCCGCCCCTGCGCTTTAACTCCGCCCGCTCGACTCGTGCTTCCCGTTCTGCGCTGACCTCACCCGGTTCGCTCATTTCCCCTAGCCGCGCCACGCCTGGAGTATTCCCATGCTGACTTTCCTTGGCTTTGCCATGGTCATCACGTTCATGTTCCTGATCATGACCAAGCGCCTGTCCGCGCTGATTGCCCTGATCATCATCCCGATTGTTTTCGCCCTGTTCGGTGGCTTTGCGCCGAAGATCGGTCCGATGATGCTCGAAGGCATCACCAAGCTCGCGCCGACCGGTGTGATGCTGATGTTCGCGATTCTGTACTTCGCCCTGATGATCGACTCCGGCCTGTTCGACCCGGCTGTGCGCAAGATCCTCAAACTGGTAAAGGGCGACCCGCTGAAAGTTTCGGTCGGCACCGCCGTACTGGCGCTCGTCGTCTCCCTTGATGGTGACGGCGCGACCACTTACATGATCTGCGTGGCGGCCATGCTGCCGCTCTACAGCCGCATCGGCATGAGCCCGCGCATCATGGCCGGCCTGATCATCCTCGCCGGTGGCGTGATGAACATGACCCCGTGGGGTGGCCCGACCGCCCGTGCCGCGAGCGCGCTGCACGTGGACCCGTCCGACATCTTCGTGCCGATGATTCCGGCGATGCTGGCGGGTGTGGTGGCGATCCTGGCGATTGCCTACTTCTACGGCAAACGCGAACGCGCTCGTCTGGGTGAACTGCACCTGGCTGGCGATGAAATTGACCACAGTGAGATCAGCGTTTCGCAATTCCCGGATGCCCGCCGTCCGAAGCTTATCTGGTTCAACGGCGCGTTGACGCTGGTGCTGATGTGCACCCTGATTGGCGGCTTGTTGCCACTGCCGGTGTTATTCATGGTGGCGTTCAGTATCGCGATGATCGTCAACTACCCTTGCCTGCAAATGCAGAAAGATCGCGTTGCGGCCCATGCCGGCAGCGTGCTGGCAGTGGTCGGTTTGATCTTCGCGGCCGGTATTTTCACCGGTATTCTGTCGGGCACCGGCATGGTCGATGCGATGTCGAAAAGCCTGCTGGCGGTGATTCCGGATTTTCTCGGCCCGTACCTGGCAGTGATTACCGCACTGGTGAGCATGCCGTTCACATTTTTCATGTCGAACGATGCATTTTATTACGGCGTGTTACCGGTACTTGCCGAAGCAGCGAGTCATTACGGTATAACCGCAGTTGAAATGGCACGTGCCTCGATCGTCGGTCAGCCCGTCCACTTGTTGAGCCCGCTGGTACCATCGACTTATCTGTTGGTGGCCCTGGCCGGTATCGACTTCGGTGACCACCAGCGCTTTACCCTGAAGTGGGCAGTTCTGGTGTGCATGTGCATACTTGTTGCAGCATTGCTGATGGGGATTTTTCCGCTGTTCAGCACTCTATAAGCCCAAGACTCACCGTGACGGGTCCTGGCTTTTTTATCGAAGCCCGGACCCTTCGTGGTTCAACACATCCTCAAAGGAATACACATGGAATGGCTGACCAACCCTGAGATCTGGGTTGCCTTCTTTACCCTGACCGCCCTGGAAATCGTCCTGGGTATCGATAACATCATCATGATTTCGATCCTGGTCAGCCGCATGCCCAAACACATGCAGGCGCGTACCCGGATCTTCGGCCTGGCGCTGGCCATGGTTACGCGAATCCTGTTGTTGCTGTCGATTACCTGGGTCATGCAGCTGACCGCAGACCTGTTCGAGGTCTTCGGCCAAGGCATATCCGGGCGTGACCTGATCCTGTTCTTCGGCGGCCTGTTCCTGCTGTGGAAAAGCTCGCAAGAGATGTATCACGCGCTGGAAGGCGAAGACGAGACCGGTGAGGAACCGACCGGCAAGGGTGGCAACTTCCTGTACACCATCATCCAGATCGCGATCATCGACATCGTGTTCTCCCTGGATTCGGTGATCACGGCAGTGGGCATGGTCTCCCATGTACCGGTCATGGTCGCGGCCATTGTTGTCGCCGTACTGGTGATGATGTTGGCGGCCGGTACCATCAGCTCGTTCATCGACAAGCATCCGTCGTTGAAAATGCTGGCGCTGTCGTTCCTGCTGGTAGTCGGCACCGTGTTGATCGCCGAGTCGTTCGAAGTCCACGTACCCAAAGGCTACGTCTACTTCGCCATGGCGTTCTCGCTGGCGGTGGAAGCGTTCAACATCAAGATGCGCACTGCCATGGCAAGAAAGCGCAAGCAGCAGGACCCGGTGAAACTGCGCAAGGATATTCCTGGCCAGTAATATCGCTAACCTGCATGAAACCTGTGGGAGCGAGCCTGCTTGCGATGGTCGTCAACGATAACGCGTACTGACTGAGTCAACTCGTTGTCCTCGATATCATCGCGAGCAGGCTCGCTCCCACAGGGCATGAATGGGGACCTCAGGGTCCCTGTTTTGTTTTTCCATCCAGCTGTTTTTATGACACTTTTGTTTCAATCATCTCTTTAGCTATGCGATGCTGGCGCGCAGACCGTTAGCCAACTACAGCTTAAGTACAGAACGTAGAAAAACGCGCGGCACGTCAACTTGCTCCTTTGGGGCGCTACCACCACAGGGGGCCTTTATGCTCACCCTGCTCAATTTGTTATCTGCCGTGGCCCTGCTGATCTGGGGCACGCACATCGTCCGAACCGGCATCCTGCGGGTCTACGGGTCCAATCTGCGCCATGTGATTGGCCAGAACATGTCCAGGCGCTGGCTGGCGTTTATTTCCGGCATCGTCGTGACGGCTATGGTCCAGAGCAGTAACGCCACGGCCATGCTGGTCACTTCGTTTGTTGGCCAGGGCCTGATGGCACTGACCCCGGCGCTGGCGACCATGCTTGGCGCAGACGTCGGCACGGCGTTGATGGCCCGGGTACTGACTTTCGATCTGTCCTGGTTGTCGCCGCTGCTGATTTTCGTCGGAGTGATTTTCTTCCTGTCCCGCAAGCAGACGCGACTTGGGCAGATGGGACGGGTCAGCATTGGTCTGGGCCTGATCATTCTGGCGCTGCAGCTGATCGTTGAATCCGCCGCGCCGATCACCCAGGCCCAAGGCGTAAAGGTGATTTTCGCCTCGCTGACCGGCGATATCCTGCTCGACGCCCTGGTCGGCGCGCTGTTCGCGATGATCTCCTACTCCAGTCTCGCCGCCGTCCTGCTCACCGCCACCCTGGCCGGCGCGGGAGTGATCAGCCTGCCGGTGGCTATCGGCCTGGTGATTGGCGCGAACATCGGCAGCGGCGTGCTGGCCTTCCTCAGTACCAGCATGCAAAACGCCGCAGGCCGCCAGGTGGCGCTCGGCAGCCTGTTGTACAAACTGATAGGACTATTGCTGATCATTCCGGTGCTGGATCCTATGGTGCACTGGATCGACAGCCTCGACTTCAGCCCGCAGGAAATGGTCATCGGCTTCCATTTGCTCTACAACACCGTGCGCTGCCTGATCCTGCTGCCCAGCGTGGGGCCGATGGCCAGGTTGTGTGCCTGGTTGCTACCGGAACGCCCGGAGATCAATGGCACGGCCAAGCCTCGCCACCTGGACCCCACTGCGCTGGTCACACCCAGCCTGGCGCTGGCCAATGCGGCACGGGAAACCCTGCGCATCGGCGACCTGATCGATAATATGCTCGAAGCCATGCTCGATGTGCTGCACGGCAAGCAGACGGCCGTGACTCAGGAAATGCGCCGCCTGACGGATGATGTTGAATCGCTCTACAGCGCGATCAAGCTGTACCTGGCGCAAATGCCCCGTGAAGACTTGAGCGAGCAGGACAGTCGACGCTGGGCGGAGACCATCGAGCTGGCGATCAATCTAAAGCTTGCCAGCGACCTGATCGAACGCATGCTGCGCAAGGTCCAGCAACAGAAGACTTCGCAGCGTCGGTCATTTTCCGAAGTGGGCCTGGAGGAATTGGCGGGGCTGCACAGCCAGCTGATCTCCAACCTGCGCCTGGGGTTGTCGGTGTACCTCAGTTCCGACAAGGAAAGCGCCCGCCAGTTGTTGCGTGAGAAACGTCGCTTTCGCGCGCAGGAACGGCGCCTGGCGCATGCGCATGTGAGCCGTTTGCAGCGCAAGATTGTGCAGAGTATCGAGACCAGTTCCTTGCATCTGGAGCTGATTGCCGACATGAAGCGCCTCAATTCACTGTTTTGCAGCAGTGCCTATGCAGTGCTGGAAACGTCCGACACAGGTGCGCTGGCGGTGGACGATTTGGTGGACATCACACATTCGCCTTGAACGTCTGCCAAGGTGGTGAGTCAGTAACATTGGTTCAGCCGCAAGACCGCTTTCGCGAGCAGGCCCGCTCCCACAGGGGTTTGTGAGCCCCAAAAATCTACTGGGGGAGCGGGCTTGCCCGCGAAAGCGGCCTGACTGACGACATGGATCTCCGATTAGGTTGCCTGGAAGCCCGTTATGCGTTGCCTGTTGTTCGCCTGTCTACTGCTTGGCTCATTACCCTCATTCGCCCTGGATCGCTTCCAGGTCGAGGGCTATACGCTGCCCAACGGTTTGCAATTGCTGCTCAAGCCCGGCATGGACCGTGGTCATGTGGCGATTCGCCTGGTGGTGGGCGTCGGTCTGGATGACTTCGGTTGCGCCGACAAGGAGCTGCCGCACCTGCTCGAACATCTGTTGTTCAGCGGCATCGACGCCACCGGCGAAGGTGGGCTGGAAGAGCGCATGCAGGCCCTGGGCGGCGAGTGGAATGCCTACACCAGCAACGCCGACACCACATTCGTCATCGAAGCGCCGGCGAAAAACCAGCGCAAAGTGCTGGATCTGTTGCTGGCCCTGTTGACCCAGACCCGTTTTGACGACAATGCAATCAATGCGGCCAAGCAGGTGGTGGAGCGTGAGGACGGTGGCCACTACTCTCACCTGCAGCGCTGGCTCGATCGCCAGGATCTGGGCCACACCGCGAGTAACCAGCTGGCGGTGGAGCTGGGCCTTAAATGCCCTGAGCGTGCGCAAGTCGATCACCTGACTCGCGAACAGCTCGAGGAGGTGCGCAACGCCTGGTACGCCCCCAACAACATGACGTTGATCGTGGTCGGCGACCTTGATCGCCTGCTGCCAGCCTATCTGGAGCGGGCCTATGGCGCGCTGGAAGCGGTCGACCCGACCGATCACCCGCCCCTGCCGGAAATCAAGGCAACGGCAGCCCACGAGCGTACGTTGAGCCACGGCCTGGTGGGCAACGGCGCCAAGTTGCACTGGCTGGTGCCCGAGCCGGTACTGGAGGACCAGCACGACGAGACCTTTGATTTGCTCAAGGACTACCTGGACTGGGCGCTCTACCGCCAGATGCGCCTGGCACATAGCCTGTCCTACGGGCCCTCGGCCGAGCGCGAGGTGTTTGGCGGGGTGGGTTTCATGAGCCTCAATGCAGACTTGGAGCGCGATGATTTGCCCGCAGCCAGGCTGGTCCTGGAAGAACTCAAGGCAGGCCTGCTCAAGGACGGTCTAAACGTCGACACTTTCAACCGCCTCAAACAGGCCGCCATCGCCCGGCAAGCCTGGGCCGTGCAGGGCAACAGCGCGCTGGCCGATTATTACTGGGGCGCGCTGGGTGACTTCCAGAACGGGCGCTTTGCTGATCCGGCCAGGGATCTGCAAGGTGTCACCCTGGAAGAAGCCAACCGCGCCATGCGCTCGTTGTTGCTGCAGCCGGGGTATCTGCGGATTGAAAAGCCGTTGATCAGTGATGATGAGTTGATCTGGCTGGTGGCCGGAATGTTGGGCCTGCTGGTACTGGGATTGTTGGCGTGGCGTCTGCGCCGAAAGACTTCATGACTATGGGAGCGAGCCTGCTCGCCACACCACCCTCTCGGGCGGTAATCTGTCGAGGATTTTTCCTACGACCAATGCGAATCGCCGAATGCCAACCCTGACCCTGTACGTGCAGCGCATACTGGAATTGATGAAGCGCTACCCTGGGGTCATTGCGCTCGGTGGGTTTATCTCCGGGGTCGGCAGTTTCATTCTGGTCGATCGCCAGCAAGGGCTGGCCACCTGGATCACCATCATCATGGTCCTTAGCTGGATCTGGCTGATGCTGGAAAACAGCCTGACCAGGCTGTTCGCCAAAATATTCAAGCGCGAGATACCCCAGCCCTTGCTGCGCTATGCCACGCAGATGATCCACCAGGAAAGCCTGTTCTTCGTCCTGCCGTTCTTTTTCATCACCACCACTTGGAACAGCGGGCAGTTATTCTTTACCGGGCTGCTGTGTATCGCCGCGCTGATATCAATCATCGACCCGCTCTACTACAAGTGGCTGGCCCCCCGCCGCTGGGCGTTCCTGGCCCTGCATACGCTGACCTTGTTTGCCGCGCTGCTGACCGCTCTGCCCGTCATCCTGCACCTGACCACGGCCCAGAGCTTCAAGCTGGCCCTGGGCACAGCGGTGGTCCTGTCGTTCCCCAGCCTGGCGTCGATCTTTCCCATTCGCACCCTGCGCAACGCGTTGGCGATCCTGAGTATCACCGTGGGGATCGGTGGCGTCGGCTGGGTGCTGCGTTCCTGGGTGCCGCCGGCGACACTGTGGATGACCGATGTCGCCATCAGCACGCAACTGCAGGACCGCACCCCAGGCGACAGCCTGGATGAAGTCACGGCCGAGCAGATCCGTGGTGGCGGGCTGTATGCCTACACCGCGATCAACGCGCCGCGCGGGCTGGACGAGCGGATTTACCACGTGTGGAAGTTCAACGGCAAAGAAGTGGATCGCATCCCGCTGGATATCCATGGCGGGCGTAAGGAAGGCTACCGCGCATGGACGCACAAGCAGAATTTCCCGGGCAATCCGGCTGGTAACTGGCAGGTGCGGGTGCTCACCGAGGATGGCCAGGTCATTGGCGTGTTGCGTTTCAAGATCACAGACAGCACACCGATCAAAGAAAAGTAATACGCTGCGTGATATTACGTACCACAGTCATTCAGTCGAACAAGCATGGAGCTTATGACCAGCAGTACAACGGCCGGCAACGCCCAACTGGACGCCTCTCACTCTCCTGCACAATTGCGGGTCACGGGTGACTGGACGCTTGCCCATTACGCCAACCTCAAGGGCCTTTGCGAAACCATTCGCGGCCAATACGACGACAGCACCCACATCGACCTCAATGGCCTGGGCGCCCTCGACACGGCCGGCGCGTCGTTGTTGGTGGAGTTGTTGGGATCCGAGCGGCTTGGCAAGTCCGCCGAACATCCGGACTGCACCTTGTCCGGCGCCGATCGCGCACTGCTGCACACCGTCTATTGCTCCATGACTGATTTCTGCGTGCCGATCAAGGAGCCCGAAGTCAGCGTCGGCATCCAACTGCTGACGCGCATCGGGCGCGCGGTGGACGCGGTCTGGCAAGACACGCTGCAGTTGCTCGGGTTTGTCGGCCTGATCCTGGAAACCATCGCTCGCGGCCTGTTTCGTCCCAAACGCTGGCGCATCACGCCAATGGTGGCGCACATCGAGCAAACCGGTCTGGACGCTGCGCCGATTGTTGCCCTGCTGACCTTCCTGGTCGGTGCCGTGGTGGCATTTCTGGGGGCGACGGTGCTGGCGAGTTTTGGTGCGAGTATCTTTACCGTGGACCTGGTGGCGTTCTCGTTTCTGCGCGAGTTCGGCGTGTTGCTCACCGCGATCCTGATGGCCGGCCGCACCGCCAGCGCGTTCACCGCCCAGATAGGGTCGATGAAGGCCAACGAAGAAATCGACGCCATTCGCACATTGGGCCTGGACCCCATGGAGCTGCTGGTCGTGCCGCGAGTTCTTGCGCTGCTGGTTGCGCTGCCGATGCTGACGTTTCTGGCGATGCTCTCCGGGATTATCGGCGGCGGCGTGGTGTGCGCGGTTTCGCTGGATATCTCCCCGGCGATGTTCCTCTCGCTGTTGCAATCGGATATTGGCGTTCAGCACTTCCTGGTGGGCATCGTCAAAGCGCCGATCTTCGCCTTCCTGATTGCTGCCATCGGTTGTCTGGAGGGCTTCAAGGTCAGCGGCAGCGCCGAGTCCGTTGGCGCACACACCACGTCGAGCGTGGTCCAGTCGATTTTTGTGGTGATTGTGCTCGATGCCGTGGCCGCGCTGTTTTTCATGGAGATGGGCTGGTGAGTCGTCAACCCCGAGCGTCCTCCGAGGCGGTGATCGAAGTCCGCGGCTTGTGCAATCGTTTCGGCAGCCAGAGCGTGCACGAGAATCTCGACCTGGACTTGTACAAAGGCGAGATCCTCGCCGTGGTCGGTGGTTCCGGCAGCGGCAAATCGGTGCTGTTGCGCAGCATCGTCGGCTTGCGCCAGCCCAGCGAGGGCATGGTGAAGGTCTTCGGGAAAAACCTGCCGGCCCTTCCCGAGCACGAGCGCTCGCTGGTGGAGCGCCGTTTTGGCGTGCTGTTCCAGAAAGGCGCCCTGTTCTCCTCGCTGACCGTGACCGAGAACGTCGCCCTGCCCCTAATCGAACACGCGGGGTTGAGCCGCAATGACGCCGAGCACCTGGCGGCGGTAAAGCTGGCCTTGGCGGGCTTGCCGCTGTCTGCTGCGGACAAGTACCCCGCTTCGCTGTCCGGCGGGATGATCAAGCGCGCCGCACTGGCCCGCGCGCTGGCGCTGGATCCGGACATCCTGTTTCTCGACGAGCCCACCGCCGGCCTGGATCCCATCGGCGCTGCCGCTTTCGACCAATTGATCCTGACCCTGCGTGATGCGCTGGGCTTGAGTGTGTTTCTGGTCACCCACGACCTGGACACCCTCTACACCATCACCGATCGAGTGGCGGTGCTGGCGCAGAAAAAAGTGCTGGTGGCGGATGCCATCGACAAGGTTTCGGAAACCGACGATGCGTGGATTCACGAATATTTCCACGGCCCTCGCGGCCGCGCGGCGCTGACTGCCGCTCAACAGCTCAACGAGGTCTGACATGGAAACCCGAGCCCATCACGTACTGATCGGCCTGTTCACGGTAATTGTGGTGGCAGCCGCTCTGCTCTTCGGGCTCTGGCTGGCCAAGTCCAGTGTGGATACCGAGTTCAAGGACTACGAAATCGTGTTCAACGAGGCGGTCAGCGGCCTGTCCAAAGGCAGCGCCGTGCAATACAGCGGGATCAAGGTCGGCGATGTGGTGACCCTGCGCCTGGACCCGAACGATCCGCGTCGGGTACTGGCGCGGATTCGCCTGGGCGGCGAGACGCCGATCAAGGAAGACACCCAGGCGAAGCTGGCGCTGACCGGGATTACCGGCACGTCGATCATCCAGCTGAGCGGCGGCACGCCCCAGAGCCCGACGCTCAAGGGCAAGGACGGCAAACTGCCGGTGATCGTGGCGTCGCCCTCGCCCATCGCTCGCCTGCTGAACGACAGCAACGACCTGATGGCGGGCGTCAACACGCTGATGCACAACGCCAACCTGATGTTCTCCACGGAAAACGTCGAGCGCATCAGCAAGACCCTGGAGCACCTGGAGCAGACGACTGGCACCATCGCGGACCAGCGCGGCGACATCCGCCAGGCCATGCAACAGCTGGCATCAGTGGGCAAGCAGGCCGGCGCCATGCTGGAACAGACCTCTGCGCTGATGCGCAATGCCAACGGCCTGCTCAATGATCAGGGCAAGCAGATGTTCGCCAGCGCCGAGCAGGCCATGAAGTCGCTGGAACAAAGCAGCGCCACCATCAACCAGTTGCTGTCCAGCAACCAGGACTCGCTCAACAATGGCATGCAGGGTCTTAACGGGCTCGCACCCGCTGTGCGTGAACTGCGCGATACGCTGACCTCGTTGCGCGCCATCTCCCAGCGCCTGGAAGCCAATCCCAGCGGATATCTGCTGGGCAACGACAAGAACAAGGAATTCACCCCATGAAGCTGACCCGCGCCCTGCTCTTCACCGGTTTTGCGCTGATCAGTGCCTGCTCGATCCTGCCCAAGGCGGATCCGTCGGATGTGTACCGACTGCCATCGACTCAAGGCGCTGCTCCGGTCAGGCAAGACGCCGTACAGCCGTGGTCGTTGCGTTTGGCCAAACCCCAAGCAAGCCAGGCACTGAACAGCCCGAACATCGCCGTCATTCCCCAGGGCGACCTGATCAGCAGTTACAAAGCCTCGCGTTGGAGTGACCCTGCCCCCGTGTTGCTGCGCAATCGCCTGCTGGATGGCTTTCAGCGTGACGGCCGGGTACCGTTATTAAGCACTGACGACAGCAACTTCCAGGCGGACCTGGAGCTCGGTGGCAATTTGCAGGCGTTCCAGACCGAGTATCAGGGTACGGCAGCTACCGTGGTGGTGCGTCTGGATGCGTTGTTGGTGCGCGGGTATGACCAGCGGATTCTCGCCAGTCGCCGCTTTGAAGTGCGCCAGCCGCTGACCGACGTGCAGGTGCCGGCCGTGGTGGCCGGGTTTGGCCTGGCGAGCGACCAGTTGACGGCGCAGGTGGTGGATTGGGCGGTGGCGCAAGGCCAAAAAGCAGTCCCGCCGCGGCGCCCGTAAACCCGGCACATTTCCTCTATAGGAGCGAGCTCGCTTGCGAAGCGCTTGAGGGTGCTGCTGGGTGTCAGGTTACCTGCGTCATCGTTCACGACCCTCGCGAGCCAGCTCGCTCCTACAAGGGGCGGTTGTTAGCCGAAGAACCAGTAGCAAACGGCGATTGCGCCGACTACTCCGGCGAATTCCGCCAATAAAGCGCAGCCAACGGCATGCCGCGCACGCTGAATCCCCACCGCGCCGAAGTAAACCGCCAACACATAAAACGTGGTTTCAGTGCTGCCCTGGATCGTCGCCGCCACTAACGCCGGGAAGCTGTCGACCCCAGACGTTTTCATGGTCTCAATCAACATGGCGCGGGCGGCGCTGCCGGAGAAGGGCTTGACCATCGCGGTCGGTAGCGCGTCAACGAACCGCGTGTCCCAACCCGCCCACTCCACAAGGTGCCGAATGCCATCCAGGCCAAAATCCAGCGCGCCCGAGGCCCGCAATACGCCGACCGCGCAGAGCATCGCCACCAGGTACGGCAACAGATTCTTCGCTACATCGAAGCCTTCCTTCGCACCTTCGACGAACGCTTCATAGACCTTAACTTTGCGTAGCGCGCCAATCACCAGGAACAGCATGATCAGACCAAACAGCGTCAGGTTGCCGAGAATGGAAGACAGGCCGGCCAATGCGGTGGCTGACAGCGTCGCCAGCAGTGCCATGAAGCCGCCGAGTGCCAGGGCACCGGGGATCATGTAGGCAAGCACCACCGGATCCCACAGACGCAGGCGTTGCATGAATGCCACGGATAGCAACCCAACCAGAGTCGAACAGCTGGTGGCCAGCAGGATCGGCAGGAACACCAGGGTTGGATCCGGCGCACCTTGCTGCGCCCGGTACATGAAGATCGTCACCGGCAGCAGCGTCAGCGAAGAGGCATTGAGTACCAGGAAGAGGATTTGCGCGTTGCTGGCAATGGTCGGGCTGGGGTTGAGCTCCTGCAGTGCCTTCATGGCTTTCAAGCCGATTGGCGTGGCAGCATTGTCCAGGCCCAGGCCGTTGGCGGCGAAGTTGAGGGTGATCAGGCCGATCGCCGGGTGACCGGCCGGCACTTCCGGCATCAGCCGCAGGAACAGCGGCCCCAACGCTTTTGCCAACCAGTCGACGATGCCGGCTTTCTCGGCGATTCGCAGAAAGCCCAGCCAAAGGGTGAGGGTGCCAAACAACAGGACCATGACCTCGACCGACAACTTGGCCATGGCGAAAATGCTCTCCACCATCGCGGCAAAGATCCCGGCGTTGCCGCCAATCAACCACTGCGCCAGCGCCGATACGGCGGCCACGATGAAGAAGCCAAGCCACAGGCCATTAAGCATCAGTCAAATCCCCCAAAGAATGCGGCGAATGATAACGGGGTAGCCAGAAACGACAAACCCCGGATTTCTCCGGGGTTTGTCTGGAACTGCTGGCGGCCCATTTACATGGATGGCCTCAATCTACTGTAGGAGCTGCCAAAGGCTGCGATCTTTTGGTTTTTTTAAAAGCCAGATCAAAAGATCGCAGCCTTCGGCAGCTCCTACAGAGTGATCGGCACCCCAAAAGTCATGATGAATGTTCAACATTTTGGGGGCAGACCAGCGTGAGTCAGTTTTTGGAAACTTCACCTGCCGGCAGTTTTTCCTTGCTGCGCCAGTGCGGCAACGAGTTCCAGTAGCGTTGGCCCTTGGCATCGTCGTACATGCCTTCCCAGCGAGAGATGACCAGGACCGCCAAAGCGTTGCCGATCACGTTCAGTGCGGTACGGGCCATGTCCATGATGCGGTCGACACCTGCGATGAACGCCAGGCCTTCCAATGGAATACCCACGCTGCCCAGGGTCGCAAGCAGCACCACGAAGGACACGCCCGGCACGCCGGCGATGCCTTTGGAGGTTACCATCAGGGTCAACACCAGCAGCAGTTGCTGGCTGATCGACAGATCAATGCCGTACAGCTGCGCAATGAAGATTGCCGCGATGCTCTGATACAGCGTCGAGCCGTCGAGGTTGAAGGAGTAGCCGGTCGGTACGACGAAACTGCAGATGGCTTTCGGCGCGCCGTAGGCTTCCATTTTCTCGATAACCCGCGGCAGCACGGTTTCGGAGCTGGCGGTGGAGTAGGCCAGTACCAGCTCATCCTTGAAGATGCGCATCAGCTTGATCACCGAGAAGCCGAACAGGCGAGCAATCAGGCCCAGCACCATGAAGGCGAAGAAGGCAATAGCGAAGTAAACCAGCAGCACCAGTTTGGCCAGTGGCAGCAGGGACGCGAAGCCGAAGTTGGCGACGGTCACCGCGATCAGTGCGAACACGCCAATCGGGGCATAGTTCATGATCATGTGGGTGACCTTGAACATGCTTTCCGACACGCCCTGGAACATGGTGACCAGCGGATCGCGCAATTCCGGTTTCAGGCTCGACAGACCGAGGCCGAACAATACCGAGAAGAAAATGATCGGAAGCATCTCGCCGCGAGCAATGGCCGCGAAGATATTCGACGGGATCAGGTTGAGAATGGTCTCAATGAACGCGTGTTCATGCTGGACCTCGGCAGCTGTGGCCTGGTACTTGGAGATATCCACAGTGCCCAGGGTGCTCATGTCGATGCCGGCACCCGGGTGGAACAGGTTGGCCAGTACCAAACCTACGACGATGGCGATCGTGGTGACGACCTCGAAGTAGATGATGGTCTTGAGCCCGATGCTGCCGAGTTTTTTCGCGTCACCGACGCCGGCAATGCCGACGATCAACGAAGAGATTACGATCGGAATCACAATCATCTTGATCAGACGGATAAAGATATCGCCTGCCGGTTGCAGAACGTTACTGATCCACCAGGCTTTTTCGGCGCCGAAATGGTTGAGCAGCGCACCGATTGCAATCCCCAATACCAGACCGATGAGGATCTGCCAGGCGAGGCTAAGCTTTGCCTTCTTCATATCTTTACCCTTACTTGCGTTTGACTCAGGCAGATGCGCGGAACAGGAACGCTCGTGGCGAAAAAGTCTTGTGCATCGGCCTCCGTATAAGGTGCCCCGGAGCGCTTGTTGGTAGCTCTCTGGCAGGCGAAAAAAGGCGCAACTATTCCGATGCAAGACTGCGACGTCTAATGCCGTAAACGCCTACCCTATGCCGAATCGGCATGAGCTTTTTTAATCGAAACTGGCGTCCCAACCGGTTCGAATACGACATTTCGGCAGGCAAAAGTGCCGTGAACCGGCCATCACAGCGGGGATTGAGTGTTTTTTGATCAACCGCAGAAAGGGATTTTTGGAGCAAAATTCGATGATCAGAAAGTCAAATAGCCTTGAAAAATCAGGTTATTTTTCTCGATGTACGGTCGTCAGGAAACACCGGGAAATGTATTTTTCCGGTGTGGTTGATTCGAATTGTAGAGAGGAAGGTGCAAACGAGGATTGAGTGCTAACCGAATGCCTCGATTGCATAAGCTCTTCGCAGGTTCGTCGACATTGAATATCGCGAACCTGCGTCGCAGCTTTTTTCCTGACCCGGCCCTTGCGCAGGTACTCCCTGTACCCGTAGGTCACTGCGCCCCTGAAACAGGCAGAGCGTCCCGGCCCCCTGGTCATGCGCCTGCCGTCATCGGGCAGTGCATCGGAAAGACGCCTGGCGGCCTCTTTCTATTTCAAACTCAGTACCACTTTGGATCTTTTTTCAGTTGTTCCATCAACAGGTTCTGCATGCCCTCATCGGGCTTGCCGAGGAACCGGTAAGTAGCATGTCGCGTCGGCGACTTGTCAGCCGGCAGCCCGGCTGGCACTTCAACCAGCATCCCGTAGGCGTCATCCTTGTCGAAGCTGACAGCAACGATCAGACGCTTGTTCAGACAGGTCGCCTGCGATTCGCATAGCGGTCCTACAAGGTACTTGTCGCCATCCTCTTGCACTGCATTCATTTGCTCGGCATCTCCGGACAGGTTCATCACCCATTCCGGCAGGCGTTCTTCCTTCTTAACCACGCCTTGCCAGGTTTCGCGATACTGCGGATCGGAATTCAACAGCTCGTTGACCCGCGTCTGGCCATCATTGGCTGCCATCGCCATGGCACTGCCGCCCAGTAGCAGGGCGGCTGCCAGTGTCTTCAACGAGACGTTCATGTTCAGCCTCGACCACGGCGGCCAAAGAAGAACGACGCAATGAACATCACTAGGAACACGACAAAGAGAATCTTGGCGATACCCGTGGCGGTGCCCGCGATACCACCGAAGCCCAGTACGGCGGCGATGATGGCAATGATCAAGAATGTGATTGCCCAGCTCAACATGGTGATTCTCCTTACGCTTCTATTTTAGAGGTGATGCTTTTGGTGCTTTTCCCGGCGCAAGCAGCGCGCCAAGTCTGGTGATCAGAACACCCAGCGCTCCTGACGAGGCATCTCATTCGCAGGCTGTGCCTGGTCGACGTCCATCATCCGCAGGGGGGTGCTATCTGCCGCTTGACTGCTGGCGGCACTGAAGTGGGTTTGAGTCGGATATTTGAATGACAGCTGCGGCGCTTCCTGCTGCTGGCTTTGTTCCCAACGCTGGAATTGCTGGCCGCCAATCAATGTGATCAAAAGCGCAAGTACAGCGAATAGACCTTGCTGGATGTGCAGGGGCGAGATGCGCAATTGGGCGGTACGTTGGCGATTCATCCGGAAACTCCTCCCACTTCGGTGGTGATCTTGTTGTGGGCGATCTTTTGCCCTGATTACCCAGACTATTGCAGCCTGCATGCCAGCTTTTTCATATGAAAAAACTGTTTAAAAACAATGACTTAAAAGATGGTTAAAAATCACATTGAACGCATCCTGCACGATGGGCTCTCTACGGTCGTGCGTAATGCACGATAATGCCGTAGGAACTTTCATTCTTTTTGAATTGAGAGGAGGGCGCGGATGTCAGAAATGGACGTGGGCATTTGCCCAAAAAATCGTATTTCACAAAAAATCCTGTTAAATCAAGCCTTTGTCCGACGAGGCGGTAGATAGCTACCCTTCCTTTGATGAAAAGGCACAGAATTGACCATGCAACTTGCCCGATTTTTCCGGGACTAACCTAAGATCATTCTTTATGGAGCGTAGGAAAATGGAGTCAGCCACGGAGCATCAAGGCCGCATTCTGCTGGTGGACGACGAATCCGCCATCCTGCGAACTTTCCGTTATTGCCTTGAAGACGAAGGCTACAGTGTCGCCACGGCCAACAGCGCTGCCCAGGCAGATGCCTTGCTGCAACGCCAGGTGTTTGACCTGTGCTTTCTGGATTTGCGCCTGGGAGAAGACAACGGCCTCGACGTCCTCGCACAGATGCGCATTCAGGCGCCATGGATGCGTGTCGTCATAGTCACCGCTCATTCGGCTGTGGATACGGCTGTAGATGCCATCCAGGCCGGTGCTGCCGATTATCTGGTCAAGCCGTGCAGCCCCGACCAGCTGCGTCTGGCCACGGCCAAGCAATTGGAAGTGCGGCAACTCTCGGCGCGCCTTGAAGCGCTGGAAGGTGAAGTGCGCAAGCCCAAGGACGGCCTGGACTCCCATAGCCCGGCCATGAAAGTGGTGCTGGAAACGGCCCGCCAAGTCGCCGGTACCGACGCCAACATCCTTATTCTCGGCGAGTCCGGGACGGGCAAGGGCGAGTTGTCCCATGCCATTCATGGCTGGAGCAAGCGCGCGAAAAAATCTTGCGTCACTATCAACTGTCCTTCGCTGACCGCGGAGTTGATGGAGAGCGAGTTGTTTGGTCACAGTCGGGGTGCTTTTACCGGCGCCAGCGAAAGTACTTTGGGTCGAGTCAACCAGGCGGATGGCGGAACCTTGTTTCTTGATGAGATCGGCGATTTTCCCCTCACGTTGCAACCAAAGTTGCTGCGTTTTATTCAGGACAAGGAGTATGAGCGAGTCGGCGACCCTGTCACTCGCCGTGCCGATGTGCGGATTCTGGCGGCGACCAACCTCAACCTCGAAGACATGGTGCGCGATGGGCGCTTTCGCGAAGACCTGCTTTATCGGTTGAACGTCATCACGTTGCATCTACCGCCTTTGCGCGAGCGGCGTGAAGACATCCTAAACCTGGCTGATCGCTTCCTGGCCCGCTTCGTCAAGGAGTACGCTCGTCCGGCGCGGGGTTTCAGCGAGGAGGCCCGCGAGGCGTTACTCGGGTATCGCTGGCCGGGCAACATCCGTGAGCTGCGTAACGTGGTGGAGCGTGCGAGCATCATTTGTCCGCAGGAACGAGTCGAGATCAGCCACCTGGGCATGGCAGAAACGCCGGTGAACAACGCGCCGCGTATTGGCGCGGCACTGAGTCTGGACGAGCTGGAAAAGGCTCACATCGGCGCGGTCCTGGCCACCGCCGACACGCTGGACCAGGCTGCCAAGACCTTGGGTATCGACGCCTCGACGTTGTATCGCAAACGCAAGCAGTACAACCTGTGAGTCATCCCCGATGAAACTGGCGATGAAGTTGCGCACCCGGCTCTTCCTGAGCATTTCCGCGCTGATCACCGTCGCGCTGCTTGGGCTGTTGCTCGGGCTGGTCAGCGTGATGCAGATGGCCAGTTCCCAGCAGTCGCTGGTTCGCAACAATTTCGCCACCCTGGATCTGGGGCTGAAACTGCGCCAGACCCTGGGTGACCAGTTGGTCGTCATGCTCAGCGAGAACCCGGACCGCGCTGCTTTCGATAAATCCAGGGATCACTACCTGCAGTTGCTCGACGAAGGCATTGCCCACGAACAGGTGAGTGACGGCTTCAAGTACGGTTTCAAGCAGGCCAAGGCTGACTACCAGGATTTTTTGCAGGCCTACGCGGATACACGTAGCCCCTCCCATCTGTTGAGCGGAAACGAAGAGCTCACGGAAAAATTCAACAAACTGCGCAATGGTCTGCTTTCCGAGCACAAGCGCGCCCTGGATGCCATCTATGCAACCGAACGTTCAGCGCGAGACCGTGCCTTGTTGGTAGCCGGTCTGATCGGGCTGGTTGGCCTCGCGGTGCTGATTATCGGCTTTGTCACTGCCCATGCCATTGCCCGGCGTTTTGGTGCTCCGATCGAGGCGCTGGCGCAGGCGGCTGACAATATTGGCCAGGGCAATTTTGAAGTCACCCTGCCGATATCGTCAGCTGCGGAGATGAATCTGCTGACCAAGCGGTTTGGCATCATGGCCGAGGCCCTGCGCGAGCATCAGGCAACCAATGTTGACGAATTGCTCGCCGGCCAACAGCGCCTGCAAGCGGTGCTCGATAGCATCGATGACGGTTTGTTGATGATTGACCGCGAAGGACACCTGGAGCATTTGAACCCAGTGGCCCAACGGCAGCTGGGCTGGGACTCGGACCGCTTGGGGCAGGGGTTGGGTTCGGCCCTCGAACGTCCGGAGCTCGATGGGCAGCTGCAGCTGGTGTTGCGCGGCGGCACCCTGGAGCGGGCTCCCGAAGACCTGAGTATTGAGGTCGACGGCGAATCGCGGTTGCTCACCTACAGCTTGACGCCTGTGAGCCACACCCAGGGGCATATCCTCGGCGCGGTGATGGTGCTGCACGACGTAACCGAACAGCGTGCATTCGAACGGGTGCGCAGCGAGTTCGTGCTGCGGGCTTCCCATGAGCTGCGCACACCGGTCACCGGCATGCATATGGCGTTCGGCCTGTTCCGGGAAAGGGCCAAATTCCCGGAGGATTCTCGTGAAGCCGATCTGCTGGATACGGTAAACGAAGAGATGCAGCGGCTGATGCAGTTGATCAACGATCTGTTGAATTTTTCTCGTTACCAGAACGGTCTGCAGAAGCTCACGTTGGCGCCGTGCTCCATCGAAGATCTGCTGGAACAGGCCCGAGTACGTTTCTGTGGGACCGCTTTGGCGAGCAATATCGATCTGGTGGTGGAAGTGCAGGACCCGTTGCCCCGGCTGCAGGCCGACCAGGCGCAGCTGGATCGTGTACTGGATAACCTTATTGATAATGCGCTGCGCCACACCTCCCCGGGCGGGCAGATTCGCCTGCAGGCAAGACGCCACGGCGAACGTGTGATCATCAGCGTAGAGGACAACGGCGAAGGAATTGCCTACGGCCAGCAGGGGCGGATTTTCGAACCTTTCGTGCAGGTCGGTCGCAAGAAAGGCGGCGCGGGCCTCGGCCTGGCGCTGTGCAAGGAGATCGTGCAACTGCACGGCGGGCGAATGGGGGTTTACTCGCGACCGGGGCAGGGCACGCAGTTCTACATGGCCCTGGCGGTCTGAAGCGTGGTCAGGCCTCGTCGTCCAGGCGACGGCCTGCCAGGCGTCGGCCACGGGTAATCAGTTCGATGAACTGCACTGCGCTTAATGCTCGAGCGAATAGCCAACCCTGACCGAACTTCACTCCTTCGCTGCTCAGGAAGGCGGCCTGGGCTTCATGTTCGATGCCTTCGGCAATCACCTTGAGTTGCAGGGCCTGGGCCATGTGGATGATGTGCGGCGCCACGCCGCTGCTGGCGGCGTCATGTCCCAGGGCGTCGATAAACGCCTTGTCGATCTTCAGGCAGTCCACTGGCAGCGTTTGCAGATAGGCGAGGCTGCAATAGCCAGTGCCGAAGTCGTCAATCAGCACCTGGTGCCCGACGTCCCGCAAGGCTTGCAGGTTTTCCCGGGCGACGACTACGTCGATCAATCCGCGCTCAGTCACTTCAAAGGCAATCTGCTTGGCGGCGACCCGGTGCAAGGTCAGCAAGCGGGCCATGACCTGGCCAACGCGCGGCACCATGACATCGCATGCCGCGAGATTGACTGAGATGTACAGCTGGGGGTTGGCGCGCAGCAGTTGGCCCAACTGCTCCAGTAATCGTTGCAGGACAAAATCAGTCATTTGGCGGATCTGGCCGGTATTCTCAGCCATGGGGATGAACAGGTCGGGGCTGGTGAGCGTGCCGTCCGGTCGGCGCCATCGAAGCAAGGCTTCGGCGCCGACGCAGTTGCGGCTGTCGAGGTCGAAAATCGGTTGATATAACACCTGCAGTTCGCCCCGGCGGATGGCGCCGCTGAGCTCGGCATCCATCGACTGGCGCTGCCGCACCAGCAGGAACACCAGAAACCCGACAAAACCACCCAGCACCAGGCTGGCCGGGACCAGCCACCACCAGACCGGCGGCACGTGGATTCCCGTGCGCGGTGAGATCAGCACCAGCTGATAGGCGGGGTTGTTGGTGGGCATGCGGTAGATCAGGTGTGTCTGGGTAATCTGCAAGGCATCGCGGCTTTTTGGCGACCAAACTTCCAGCGGCGGCCAGGCCTGCTCCGCACCGAGAACCGGTATGGCGCGTTTGCCATGGTCGAGCACCACGAGCAGGCTGCTACCTGGCGTCAGGTCGACCATGTCGGTCAAATGGCCACGCGAAGTAGCGACCCGAAAATTGCCGCGCCCCAGCATCAGCGCTGCGCGGTTTTCGTCCGGTTCGGTGGTGGTGTTCAGCCAGTAGCTGTAGGTGGGGCCCTTGATGTCCGGGGCGCGGCTCATCGACAGGCCTTCCTGGCGAGGCCGGTTGGAGCAGATTCGCGAGGAGTCCATGTAGGCGGCTTCGTAAACGAAGCGATAGTTGAATGTCACCTGCTGCAAGGTGGCGATCATTTCATCGTCGCAGGTGCGCAAAGGTTGGGCTTCAAGGTCGTCGAGGCTTTCTCGCAATTGGCCGAACAACTGCTCCAGGCGCGCAAGGAAGCGCTCGCCCTGAGCATTCATCTCTTCGCTTTCGTTTTTATCAATGTGGTGGACGGCGACGAATAGACTGCCTGTAAGCAATAACGTTGCACTGAAGACAGCCGCCAGCGTCGCCAAAAACCATGGGCGATAAAACCAGCTACGTAGTGTCTCTCGAGCAGGTGGCATCCGGTAACATCCGAAGAATTACCAATGAGTTATAGCTGCTGGTTGAGTAAAACGCCCGACCGTCGGGCGGGCGTCATTATTTTGTCTGATTCAAGACTTGTAGCAGTGCCGCAGTCTGCGCATCCGGCGTGCCGTCGAACCGGGAGGGCCGGAAATGCATCTGGAACGCCGACAACACGTGACGAGTGGAAACATCCAGTTCACCGGTTTGCGGTGTGGCATAACCTAGGCGCGCCAGTTGCCCCTGGAACCAGCTGATACTCGGCAGCTGCACATTGAACTGCGCTTGCTGGCGTGCCACGGCTTGTTCGTTCGGCCAAACGCCCAACCCCTGCTCCGCCAGGCGCTTCCACGGGAACAGCGGGCCCGGATCGAGTTTGCGTCCCGGAGCAATGTCACTGTGCCCGATGATGTTGTGAGGGTTGATGCCGTAGCGCTTGCTGATGTCCTTGAGCAGGAAGACCAGGGACTGGATCTGGGCGTTGCTGTAGGGATACCACAGACGGCCGGTCGGCGTGTCCTTGAAGCCCGGATTGACGATTTCAATGCCGATTGAGCTGGAGTTCAGCCAGGTACGGGTTTGCCATTCGCTCTCGCCGGCGTGCCAGGCGCGCAGGCCTTCATCCATCAACTTGTAGATGGTCGCCTTGTTGTCGTCGCCGATCAGGTAATGGCTGCTGACTTCGCCGTGGGTCAGCAGTTGCAGCGAGCGCTCAAGCGACGCCGAGGTGTAGTGCACGACCACGAACTGGATGCGGCTGTCGTGGTTGGCTGACGGATGACTGGTGTCGATGCGCGGGCCACTGGCGCAACCTGCCAGCAGGACGAGCGACACAAGAAGGGCGAAATATTTCATGGCGAGTGACGATACACGTAGGATGATAATGCAACAGTGTAACGTAATGCCGGGCGGGTCGAAGGCCAAAGCGCCGATTTAAACAAAATGGAACAATTGGCCTTACCCCAATTCGATGCGGTTGCGCCCCGCATGTTTGGCCCGATAGAGCGCCTGGTCGGCTCTTTTTAACGCCGCGTCACTGTGCTCGCCAGGCCGGAAGGCGGTCATGCCCATCGAGAGGGTCACCGTTACCGGTTCGCCCTTGAAGTGAAAAGGGCAGGCTTCGATGGCTGCGCGCAATTTTTCGAGCAGACTGGCACCTGTCGCCGGTAAGGTCGCGGGCATCAGCAGGACAAATTCTTCGCCGCCGAATCGGGCAATGAAGTCCGAGCCGCGCAAGCGCTTGCGCAGGACGGTGGCAATGATCTTCAGGACCTTGTCGCCCGCCAGGTGGCCATAGTTGTCGTTGATCCGCTTGAAATGGTCGAGGTCGAGCATGGCCAACAACAGGCTGTTTCCCTGTTGATGCCATTGGCTGATTTCCTGATCCAGGCGCTCGTTCCAGGCAGCGCGGTTGGGCAGGCCGGTCAGCGGATCGATCAGGGCTTTCTGGCGCTGTTCTTCAAGGTGTTCGCGAAAGCCCAGGGCTTCGTGTTCCATGTGGGCCACCCGATCAGCCAGGCCTTGCAGGCGACTCGCCACTTCCTGTTCACGTTCGTCACGCTGTTTCTGGAAATGATCCAGGGTGCCCAGCAGGCCCTCCAGATGGTTCTCCAGGGCATGCTTGAGCCCGTCCAGGTCTGCGGCGTCCTGCATGCTGCTCTGCAAGCCATCGACCTGTTCGCGGATTTGCGAGTCCATCTCGCGCGCAGCAGACCGGTTGTCGGCATGCCCGTCGCTGGCCGCCCTCAGGTTGCTCTGGAAAGCCTCCAGGCGTTCGTTGAGCTGCTGCAGGTAGGTTTCGAATTCATGCTGGCCGCTACCGGTGATCGCCAGCATCAAGGTGGCCAGGTCGTCGAGGATCGGGATCAGCTCATACCAGTTCAATCCATTTTGCAGGCGCAGGCGCATGGCCTCGGCTTGCGGACGATGACGTTCGGGCAGTGTCAGGTCGTCAAGCAGGCCCAGTAACGTGTCTTCAATGTGCCTGGCCACCGAGCTGTAGGTGGGCTCTGGTGAGTCCGGAAGCGCGTAGAGCGTGTCTTGCTCGGGAGGTTGCGCATCGGCGACCGGAGTGTCGAGCGTGTCTGGAGAAGTGGGCACGTCTTCGACGGTGGGCGGTTCAGCGCTGGTCGGCGCAGACGTTTCGGTGGCAATTGCGGGTTGCTCAGGTTGCTCAGGCTCTTGTGGCGGCGGCGCTGGCGCAGGCTGTGCAGCATTTGATGCCGGTGCCGGTGCCGCTACTGGCACTGGCGCCGTAACCAGCGGGGGTTGCTGTTCAGTAGCTGCAGGTGGTTCCGGGGGGGGCTCGGCAGCGGGCACCGCAATCACTGGTGCGCGTACTGGGGCCATCGCTGCTGGCACCTGCGCGGGAGCGGTGTCCTGCGCTTCACGGTTGCCAAAAAGGCGTTGCAACAAGCTTGGTCGTTCCGATTCCTCTGGGCTCTCAAGCCGGCTTAGCGCTTTACCCTGCAGCCCGCTCAACTCGCTAAGTAGCAGCGGCATCTCGCGAGCCTGGCCAACCCGTGCATCCAGTTGCTTGGCAAACTGCTTGAGGGGGCGACTCACTTCTCGCGGCAGCGGCAATGTTTGCAACTGCGCGACCAGTGCCGTCAGTGCGGCGCTGGTTTGATTGACCCGAGTCTCGCGGCGTTGCTCGGAATCGAGCACTGCTTTTTCCAGGCGCGGCAACAATGCGGCCAGGCCGGCGTCCATGTCATCGGTACGCACTACGTCGCGCATTTCCTTCATGCATTCATCGACCGTCCGATCGGTGCCCTCGGCCGCCAGCGTGCTGCGCACCAGCCCACGGCGCAGCAAGTCGAGCCGGGCGTCCCAGCGACGTTCGAGTTTTTCCTGATGTTCGATGCTTTGAAGGTATTTCTCTTTCCAGCGCTGTGCTTCGTCGCTCATTCAGGGGATCCGCTAGGGGGCAGGACTCAACGCGGGGAATGCATCAGCCGTGAGCGAACCCGGCAGACGAATCTCTACCGCGACCGGCAGGTGATCGGAAATGGGTTGTGCCAGGACCTCGACCTTTTCAAGGGTCAGGGTCGGGCTCAGCAGAATATGGTCCAGGCAGCGTTGTGGACGCCAGCTGGGGAAGGTCGCTTCCAGCTGCGGGGCGAGCAAGCCGAGATCGCGCAGCGGCGAATTCTGCAGCAGGTCGCTGGCGTGGGTGTTCATGTCGCCCATCAACACCTGGTGCTTGTACCCGCCAATCAGTTCGCGGATGTAGGCCAGTTGCAGGCTACGCGTCCGCGCCCCGAGCGCCAGGTGCATCATCACCACGACGAGGGCCTCCGGGCCTTCGCCGAAACGCACCAGAATTGCCCCGCGACCCTTGGGCCCCGGCAGCGGATGATCTTCAATCGCCCAGGGGCGCAGGCGGCTGAGCACGCCATTACTGTGCTGGCCGAGGCGACCAAGATTGCGATTGAGCTGTTGGTACCAGTAGGGGAAGGCCCCGAGCTGGGCCAGGTGTTCGACCTGGTTGACATAGCCCGACCGGATGCTGCCACCATCGGCTTCCTGCAAGGCGACCAGATCGAAGTCACCCAGCAGGTCGCCGATCTTTTGCAGATTGGTGGCGCGCCCGGTGTGGGGTAGCAAATGCTGCCACCCCCGGGTCAGGTAGTGCCGATAACGCTCGGTACTGATGCCCACCTGGATATTAAAACTGAGTAGCCGCAGACGGCTGTCAGCGGGCAACCCGGTCGATTCCAGGTGATGTTCGTTGACCCGCGGATCATGCAGGCCAACCACTCGTTCAGTTCCCCAGCGGCGCATGGCAGGCCCCGCGCTTAGTTGGCAGCAGCCTTGTTAGCCGCTCGCTCTTGTTCGACCAGCTTATCGGCCAGTTGCAATGCTTGTTCGGCGCCGCCGGCAGAGCCGATGTCAAAACGGTACTTGCCATTGACGACCATGGTTGGCACGCCAGTAATTTCGTACTTCTTGGCGAGTTCGCGAGCCTGGGTGACCTGGCCCTTGATGGCGAAGGAGTTGAAAGTAGCGAGGAATTTATCCTTGTCGACACCTTGTGTTGCCAGGAACTCGGCCATTTCTTCCGGAGTTACCAGCTTCTTGTGTTCTTCCTGAATTGCCTTGAACACGGCGGCATGAACCTTGTGCTCGACACCCATCGATTCCAGGGTCAGGAACATTTGGCCGTGGGCGTCCCAAGGGCCGCCGAACATCGCCGGGATGCGCTTGAAGTTCACATCGGATGGCAATTTTTCAACCCAAGGGTTGATCACTGGCTCGAATTTGTAGCAATGCGGGCAGCCATACCAGAACAGCTCTACCACCTCGATCTTGCCGGGCACGGCGACCTGAACCGGGTTGCTCAGTTCGACATAGGGGGCGGCAGGTGCTTCGGCTGCCTGTGCAGTCATGCCGAACAGGCTGGCAGCGACGAGAGCGGCGCTGATGATCAGATTACGCATGCTTTACTCCTGGACAATTTTGGTCGCCTCGCGCGACCTGTATTCAGACAGGTCATGGCGGGCTTGAGTTCTGTAGTGTAACGGCAGCGGCCACAAAAAAGGGCGGCCAGAGCCACCCTTTTTATACTTGCTGCGACGGATTAATGGAGCGTTAACATTGCAGGAGATGTCCGTCCCCCTTGATGCTCCATGGACGGCCTTAGTGCAGGCCCTGAATGTAGCTCGACACCGCGGCGATATCTTCATCGCTCAGGCGTTTGGCAATGGTCTGCATGGTCTTGGTGTCGCCGTCGTTGGTGCGGCCGCCTTCTTCCTTGCGGAAGTCGGTCAGTTGCTTGGCAATGTATTGAGCGTGCTGACCGCCCAGGTGCGGGAAGCCGGCAGCAGCGTTGCCGGCGCCGTTAGGCGAGTGGCAACCGGTGCAGGCCGGCAGGCCCTTGGCCAGGTCTCCACCACGGAACAAGGCTTCACCGCGAGACACGACTTTCGGGTCGGCGGCGCCAACGCTGCCTTTCTGGCTGGCAAAGTAGGCGGACATATCAGCCAGGTCCTGATCGCTCAGGTTGGTCAGCAGGCCGGTCATTTCCAGTACGACACGCTTGCCGGACTTGATGTCGTGCAACTGCTTGTTCAGATAACGTTCGCCCTGGCCTGCCAGTTTCGGAAAGTTAGGCGCCATGCTGTTGCCATCCGGGCCATGACAGGCGCCACATACTGCGGCTTTCGCCTGACCAGCAGTCGCATCACCTGCAGCATGGGCAATGCCGGAGATCCCCACGGTCAACAGCAGACTCACGATCAATTTGTTCATCAGCTAATCCAACTACGGCTAAGGGTTAAAGAGTTATGGACCGGGATCACTCGCTCATCCACTGGATGATGGCTTGGTAATCCTCGGCACTGCAGTCCATGCACAAACCACGCGGCGGCATCGCCTTGAAACCCTGGGTCACGTGTTGCACCAGCGTCTCCATACCTTTCGCCAACCTCGGCGTCCAAGCTGCCTGATCGCCCTTTCTGGGCGCCATGGGTAGTTGGCCGGAATGACAGGCACCACAAACACGGTTGTACACAGCTTCCGGATCCTGTGTAGCCTGAGCGCTGTAAAGCGGCATCAAGATACCGGCAGCTAGCAGCCATTTCGTCATAAAACGACCTTTTCAGGGTTGAGAGCGTGCTGCGTTCTGATGCGCAATCAAGGTCTATCGCTCTCGTGTTCTTCATCCTACGCTGGGACAAAGCGCACACAAAATCTGCGGCATTATATACTGGCGTCACTGAAACGGAAACGACACTGCTCGCCGCGTCCATTCCCGGCGCCGCCCACATCGGAAATCCCATGCAACTCAAGAACCCCATCCTCGGCCTGTGCCAACAGTCCACCTTCATGCTCAGCGCTGCCAAAGTCGATCAATGTCCCGACGACGAAGGCTTCGAAGTGGCGTTTGCCGGCCGTTCCAACGCCGGTAAATCCAGCGCGCTGAACACCCTGACGCATGCCAGCCTGGCGCGGACCTCGAAAACGCCCGGTCGCACGCAACTCTTGAACTTCTTCAAGCTAGACGATGATCGCCGTCTGGTCGACCTGCCGGGCTACGGTTATGCAAAAGTACCCATCCCGCTGAAGCTGCACTGGCAGCGTCACCTGGAAGCGTATCTGGGTGGTCGCGAGAGTTTGAAAGGTCTGATCCTGATGATGGACATCCGTCATCCAATGACCGATTTCGATCTGTTGATGCTCGACTGGGCTGTCGCCAGCGGCATGCCGATGCACATCCTGCTGACCAAGGCCGACAAACTGACCTACGGCGCGGCGAAAAACGTGCTGCTCAAAGTGCAGTCGGACATCCGTAAAGGCTGGGGCGACGCGATCTCGATCCAGCTGTTTTCGGCGCCAAAGCGCCTGGGCCTGGAAGACGCCTACACTGTACTGGCGGGCTGGATGGAACTGGCAGACAAGGGTGCGCAAACGGCCGAGCAATAAATCGCACGCAAAAAAAACCCCGGACTTCTATGGGGAGGGGGAAGTTCCGGGGTTCAAGTTCCGGACCGCTAGGGCGGGGTCCAGATATCTGCCAACACTTAACACAACATAGGAGCATCGAAGGGCTTCACCAGCCATTCAGTAAATCTGAGTGGTGTTTTGGCGGTTTAGTTCAGATTATTTTCGAATGCGTTTGGAATAACCCCAAGAACATTGCGGTCTAACCCGCGAGGCCGCGACTAATTGCCGCGGTGCGGTTCCTGTGTAGAGAACTTGCTCCCGGCGATGGTCTAGCGATTCTGCGGGGCGCCAGATTATCTTCGGCGCCCTCAGGTTTTTCGCGAACGAGCTCGCTCCTGCAGTATGAGTTGAATCGGGACTCAGTGAGCCTCATCCCAGTTGTTACCCACACCTACTTCGACCAGCAGTGGCACGTCCAGTTTCGCGGCATTGCTCATGTGCGTACGGATTTCTTCGCGAACCTGATCCACGAGATCCTCACGCACCTCCAGCACCAATTCATCGTGGACCTGCAGGATGACTTTGGCATCCAGGCCGGACGCGGTCAGCCAGTTATCCACCGCCACCATGGCTTTTTTGATGATATCCGCCGCAGTGCCCTGCATGGGGGCGTTGATCGCTGTGCGTTCCGCGCCTTTGCGCAGGGCCGGGTTCTTCGCGTTGATGTCCGGCAGGTACAGGCGGCGGCCGAAGATGGTCTCGACATAACCTTGCTCGGCCGCCTGGGCACGGGTGCGCTCCATGTATTGCAGTACGCCCGGGTAGCGCGCGAAATAACGGTCGATGTACGCCTGGGACTGCTTGCGATCTACGCCGATCTGTTTGGCCAGGCCAAACGCACTCATCCCGTAGATCAGGCCGAAGTTGATCGCTTTGGCACTGCGGCGCTGGTCGGTGGTGACATCGGCCAACTCGACGCCAAACACTTCGGCGGCGGTGGCCCTGTGCACGTCCAGATCATTGCGGAAGGCATGCAAAAGTCCTTCATCCTTGGCCAGGTGCGCCATGATCCGCAGTTCAATTTGCGAATAGTCCGCCGCCAGCAGCTTGTAGCCCTTCGGCGCAACGAACGCCTGGCGAATTCGCCGGCCTTCGGCGGTGCGAATCGGGATGTTCTGCAGGTTCGGGTCGATCGACGACAGGCGTCCTGTGGCCGCCACGGCCTGCTGGTAGGACGTGTGGATGCGGCCAGTACGCGCATTGATTTGCTCTGGCAGCCGATCGGTATAGGTGCTTTTCAGTTTGCTCAGCGAGCGGTACTGCATCAGCACCTTGGGCAGCGGGTAATCCTGTTCGGCCAGTTCGGCCAGTACCGCTTCGGCTGTGGAGGCCTGACCCTTGGCGGTTTTGCTGAGGACTGGCAGACCCAGCTTTTCGTAAAGAATCACCCCCAGTTGCTTGGGTGAGCCCAGGTTGAATTCCTCACCGGCGATGGCAAACGCCTCGCGCTCAAGGGCGACGAGTTTTTCGCCCAGCTCAACGCTCTGGATGCCCAGCAGATTGGCGTCCACCAGCGCGCCCTGACGCTCGATGCGCGCCAGCACCGGCATTAGCGGCATTTCGATTTCGTCCAGGACCGTGCACAGGCTCGGTGTCGCTGCGAGTTTTTCCTGCAGGGCGAGGTGCAGGCGCAAGACCACATCGGCATCTTCGGCGGCGTAGGGGCCGGCGAGTTCAAGGGAGATCTGGTCAAAAGTCAGCTGTTTGACGCCTTTGCCTGCGATCTCCTGAATGTCAGTCTTGCTCTGGCCCAGGTACTTCAGCGCCAGGCTGTCCATGTCATGGCGCGTTGCCGTCGAGTCCAGTACATAGGATTCGAGCATGGTGTCGTAGGCAATGCCCCGGACCATGATCCCGTTGCTCTGATCGCCACCAATGGCGCAGTTGGCCAGGATGTTGGTTTCGAACTTGGCGTGCTGGCCGACCTTGAGTTTGTGCGGATTCTCCAGCAGCGGCTTCAACGCCAGTAAAACACTGTCGCGATCCAGCTGTTCCGGGACGCCCATGTAGGAGTGGGTCAGGGGAATGTAGGCTGCTTCATTTGCGGCAACGGAGAAGGACAGGCCCACCAGTTGCGAGTGCTGCGCATCGCCGCCATTGGTTTCAGTAACAAACGCAATCAACGGAGCGTTGTTGAGCTTGTCCAGCCAGGCTTCGAAGCGTGCCTGGTCAAGGATGGTTTCGTATTGAGCTTCGACGGCGCCCGGCTGTTCCTGGGCAATTTCGACAATCTCCTGGCCCGAGCGCTTGGCCTCACGCTGGTTGTCTTCAAACCAGCTCTTGAATTCGAGCAGCGTGTAGAGCTCGGCGAGTTTGTCGTGGTCCGGCTGGCCCATTTGCAGGTCGTCGAGCCCGATGTCGAGAGGGACGTCGATCTTGATCGTGGCCAGGCGATAGGAGAGGAATGCCATTTCCTTGTGCTCTTCAAGCTTGGCCGGCAGGGTCTTGGCGCCGCGAATCGGCAAGGTCGGAACGATGTCGAGCTGCGCATAGAGCTCGGTTAACCCGCCATTCACGCCGACCAGCAGCCCGGAGGCGGTTTTGGGTCCAATGCCCGGGACGCCTGGAATGTTGTCGGAGGAGTCGCCCATCAAGGCCAGGTAATCAATGATCTGCTCGGGAGCGACGCCGAATTTCTCCTTCACGCCCTCTACGTCCAGCGCGCTACCGGTCATGGTGTTGACCAAGGTAATGTGGCCGTCGACCAGTTGCGCCATGTCCTTGTCGCCGGTAGAGATCACCACCGGACGGTCGGCCGCCGCACTGCTGCGGGCCAGGGTGCCAATCACGTCATCGGCCTCGACGCCGTCTACGCACAGCAACGGAAAGCCTAACGCCTTCACGCTCTGGTGCAGCGGTTCGATTTGCACGCGCATGTCGTCGGGCATACTTGGGCGGTTGGCTTTGTATTCGGCGAACATCTCATCGCGGAACGTCCCGCCCTTGGCGTCGAACACCACGGCGAACGGGCTGTCCGGGTACTGCTTGCGCAGACTCTTGAGCATGTTCAACACGCCTTTGACCGCGCCGGTGGGCAGGCCTTTGGAAGTAGTCAGCGGCGGCAGCGCGTGAAAGGCGCGGTACAGGTAAGAAGAACCGTCCACCAGGACGAGGGGGGCTTGGCTCATGAGCAGGATCAACCTTTTCGGCGGGTCCGGCGCTAGAATAGCGGGACCGTTGACGACAAAGGGACAAGGTTATCATGCGCACACTAAATCGCCTGTTGCTGGCTGGCTTGTTTGCAATTACACCGTTGGCCGTCATGGCAGCGGACGATGCGCCATCCTCGGACCCGGATGTCACCATTCGCACGGAAGGCGACAAGGTCATTCAGGAGTACCGCCAAAATGGCTTCCTGTATGCGATCAAGGTCACGCCCAAGGGCGCGCCGCCGTATTTCCTGGTGCGCGCAGACGGGACCGATGCAAACTTCATCCGCTCGGATCAGCCAGATATGCTGATTCCGTCGTGGAAGATCTTCGAGTGGAAGTAGTTTCTTAATTTCAATTGGCGCTGGCTGATCCGGCGGCGCCCGTACTGGCAGTTAAAACATGTCTGTGTTCACCCCCCTGGCTCGGCCCGAGCTGGAAACCTTTCTCGCCCCATACGGGCTCGGCCGCCTGCTTGATTTCCAGGGGATCGCCGCCGGTAGCGAAAATACCAATTTCTTCATCAGCCTGGAGCAGGGCGAGTTCGTCCTGACCCTGGTTGAGCGTGGGCCGGTGCAGGAAATGCCGTTCTTCATTGAGCTGCTGGACGTGCTGCACGCTGCCGACCTGCCCGTGCCCTATGCCTTGCGCACCACCGATGGCGTGGCCCTGCGTGAGCTGGCCGGCAAACCTGCATTGTTGCAGCCGCGCCTGGCGGGCAAGCACATCAAGGAGGCCAACGCGCAGCATTGCGCTCAGGTCGGTGAGCTGCTCGGCCACCTTCACCTGGCCACCCAGGCCAATATGATCAAGCGCAAGACCGATCGCGGCCTGGACTGGATGCGGGAGGAGGGCACGCAGTTTCTTTCGCACCTGGATGCCGAGCAGAACGAGTTGCTGCAGCGCGCGCTGGACGAAATCAACCGGGAGAAGACGAAAATTCTGGCGCTGCCAAGGGCGAATATCCACGCTGACCTGTTTCGCGATAATGCGATGTTCGAAGGCACGCACCTGACCGGATTGATCGACTTCTACAACGCCTGCTCCGGGCCGATGCTGTACGACGTCGCGATCGCCTTGAATGACTGGTGTTCGGACGAAGACGGAACCATTGATGGGCCGCGGGCCCGGGCGCTATTGGGAGCTTATGCTGGCTTGCGTCCCTTCACCGCGGCGGAGGCCGAGTTGTGGCCCACCATGCTGCGGGTGGCGTGCGTGCGGTTCTGGCTGTCGCGGTTGATCGCCGCCGAGTCGTTTGCCGGCCAGGATGTGTTGATTCACGATCCGATGGAGTTTCAGCGCCGGCTGGCGCAGCGGCAGAAGGTGAGTACGCCGCTGCCGTTTGCCCTGTAACCCCATTATGTGTAGGAGCGCTTGCTCGCGAGGGTCGTCAACGATAACGCGGGGTGCCTGGCACCCCACATTGCTGCAGATTTCTTCGCGAGCAAGCTCACTCCTACAGGGTGTGGTGTTGCTTACAGTGACTCCAGGCACCCCGCCAGATCATTGCCCAACTTCTCCAGCACCTGCTCATAGCCCTGGGCGGTCGCTGGCGTGTATCCGCCCAGCGCATCCAGCTCTGCCAGTTTAACCGGGAGTCCAGCCACCAGGGTTTCCGCCAGGCGCGGGCGTAGTGGAGGTTCGCTGAACACGCAGGTCTTGCCGACTTCCTGCAGTCGCGTGCGCATGGCGGCAACGTGCTGGGCACCCGGTTGCACTTCGGCGGCAACGCTGAACACACCCGCGTGCTTGAGGCCGTAAGCGTCCTCGAAGTAGTCGAAGGCCTCGTGGAACACGAAGTACGGTTTGTCGGCGATGGCTGCCAGGCGCTTTTTCAAACGCAGGTCCAGTGCATCCAGACGCTCATCGAAGGCCTTGAGGTTGCTCTCGTAACGCGCAGCGTTGGCGGTGTCCGCAGCGCTGAGGTCGGCGGCCATTTTTGTGGCGATTACCCGGGCGTTGACCGGGGACAACCACAGATGCGCATCCAGGCTGCCCGGACGATGATCATGATCATGCTCGTCCGCTTCCTCGGCATGAGAATGACTGTCTTGGCCAAAATGGCGCAATTTCAGACCCGGCAGGTCCTGCACAGCGACGCTGGGCAGCGTGCGACCTTTCAGCACGCGAGGCAAAAAGCCTTCCATATCGGGGCCGATCCAGTAGACGAGATCAACGGCCTGCACCTTTCGTACATCGGATGGGCGCAGGGCATAATTGTGCGGAGAGGCGCCCGGCGGCAGGAGCACTTCCGGAATCGCCACGCCGTCCTGGACGGCTGCAGCGATCAGTTGCAGAGGCTTAATGCTGGTCAACACCCGCACCTCGGCATGGGCACTGGCCATCATGATCAAACTGGCGAGAAATGTAACAAAGAAAGAAAAAAGTCGGGACACAATGACCACTCGAAGAGGCGAGAAGGGGTAACATAATAACGTCTCTCACAAAACTCGTCGCCGCTCATGCCAAAAACACCGATAGCCAGCCGTCCCCATGACCACTCTCATTGCGTCCACAGCGCTCTGTCGGAGGCTGACGCCCTGTGCGCGCGTCAAGGCCTGCGCCTGACAGCCTTGCGCCGTCGGGTGCTGGAACTGGTGTGGCAAAGCCACAAGCCGCTGGGGGCATACGACATTCTTGCGGTGCTCAGCGAACAGGACGGCCGACGAGCCGCGCCGCCTACCGTATACCGGGCCCTGGATTTCCTGCTGGAAAACGGCCTGGTGCACCGGATCTCGTCACTCAACGCTTTCATCGGCTGCAACCATCCCGAACATGCGCATCAGGGCCAGTTCCTGATTTGCCGGGAGTGTCACGCAGCTATCGAGCTTGAACAGAAGTCCATCAGCGACGCGATCATCGACAGCGCCAGTGATGTCGGGTTTGTGGTTGAAGGCCAGACCGTTGAGGTCGTCGGGCTGTGCTCGGGTTGCCAGGGGGCTTGATGAGCAACGCGCTGATCCGTCTTGAGCAGGTTACCGTAACCTTCGCTGGGCAAAACGTCCTCGATAACATCGAACTTGGCGTCGAACCCGGGCAGATCGTTACCCTGATCGGTCCCAACGGTGCGGGTAAGACGACCTTGGTCCGGGCCGTTCTTGGTCTGTTGAAACCTGACAGTGGCAGTGTCTGGCGCAAGCCGAAGCTGCGGGTTGGCTACATGCCGCAAAAACTTCACGTCGACCCGACGCTGCCGCTCTCGGTGCTGCGTTTTCTGCGCCTGGTGCCGGGTGTAGACCGTGCCCGGGCCCTGGCTGCTTTGAAGGAAGTCGGTGCCGAGCAGGTGATCGACAGCCCGGTGCAAAGTGTTTCCGGCGGCGAAATGCAGCGTGTGCTGCTGGCCCGCGCGCTGTTGCGCGAACCTGAACTGCTAGTGCTTGATGAACCGGTACAGGGCGTGGACGTGGCGGGTCAAGCCGAGCTCTACAGCCTGATCACCCGCTTGCGCGACCGCCACGGCTGCGGCGTCCTGATGGTGTCTCACGACCTGCACCTGGTGATGAGCACGACCGATCAGGTGGTGTGCCTGAATCGCCACGTGTGCTGTTCCGGGCACCCCGAGCAAGTCAGTGGCGATCCGGCGTTTGTCGAGTTGTTCGGCAAGAACGCGCAAAGCCTGGCGATCTACCACCACCACCATGACCATGCCCATGACCTGCATGGTTCGGTGGTCAGTACGGCCTCACCGGCCTCTACCCATGTTCATGGAGATAGCTGCAAGCATGGCTGATTTTCTGCTCTACGCCCTGCTTGCAGGCCTGGCCCTGGCGCTGGTGGCGGGGCCGCTGGGTTCGTTTGTGGTGTGGCGGCGCATGGCCTACTTTGGCGACACCCTGTCTCATGCCGCCCTGCTCGGGGTAGCCTTGGGTTTCCTGCTGGATGTCAGTCCTGCCATTGCCGTCACCGTGGGCTGTCTGTTGCTCGCGGTGCTGCTGGTGACCTTGCAGCAACGCCAACCACTGGCGTCGGACACGCTATTGGGGATTCTTGCACCAAGCACCCTCTCATTGGGCCTGGTGGTACTAAGCTTCATGCATGAAGTGCGGATAGACCTGATGGCCTATCTGTTTGGCGACCTGCTCGCCATCAGTCCCGGCGATCTGGCCTGGATTCTCGGCGGAAGTGCGGCGGCTCTTGTAGTGCTGTTGGCGATGTGGCGACCTTTGCTGGCCATCACTGTGCACGAGGAATTGGCCAAGGTTGAGGGGTTGCCGGTGGCATCTCTGCGCCTGACCTTGATGCTGCTGATTGCCGTTGTCATTGCGGTCGCGATGAAAATAGTCGGGGTGTTGCTGATCACTTCGCTGCTGATCATTCCGGCGGCGGCAGCGCAGCGTCACGCTCGCTCGCCGGAGCAGATGGCAGTGGGCGCGAGCCTGCTGGGCATGCTCGCCGTGTGTGGCGGCCTGGCGTTGTCCTGGTTCAAGGACACTCCGGCGGGCCCGTCGATTGTGGTGACGGCGGCCGGGCTGTTTCTGCTGAGTTTTGTCCTGCCCCGTCGAGGGGTGTAGACTTGCTCGTTTTTTGCGCAAATAGAGAGTCGCAGGAATGAAGCCGTTCACCTCCCGTTATCTGCTCCTTGTCGCATTTTCCATGCTGCTGGGCGCTTGCCAAAGTACGCCACCGGCGACCCCCGAGGTCACTGATGCGCGAGCTGCGGCTGTCGCGCAACTGGAACAAAGCCTCGCCAGCAGTGAGCTGGCGACTGCCGAAGGGCAACTGGCTGCCTTGCAGGCCGAGGCCCCGAATGACCAATCGCTCGAGCAGTACCAGCGTCAATTGGCCGAGGCTTATCTGCTGCGCAGCCGCATTGTGCTGCAAAAAGGTGATGTGAATGCTGCCGCCACGGCCCTCAGCCGGGCTCGGGCGCTGATGCCCAAGGCGCCCGCGCTGACCGGCGGGGTCAATAATGCCATCGTTAATGCACGCAAGGCCGAACTGGATAAAGCGGAAGCGGCGCTCATGGCGGCCGAAGCCAAGCCTGCAGCCAAAGTCATCGACCCCACGGCCGAAAGCACCACGGTGGCGCTAAACCTGACAGATATGGCCAAGTTGCGCCGCCAATTGGACGCGATCGCTGCCGATGTGGTGAATTACGAGTGCGCAGTGAGCATTCAAGCGCCGCGTACCCAGGATTATCCGTGGTTGGCGACTTTATTGACCAAGCGGGTGAAGAAGCTTGATTCGGAGTTTGATCTGAAGCTCAAGAAGCAGATTCTGCGCAATATTCCTGCGCAGATGGTTTTGATTCCGCGTAAACCTTAAAAGCATCGCGAGCAAGCTCGCTCCCACAGTGGTTAGCGCTGATCACAGCATGTGTGTTCAGCCGTTAACCCTGTGGGAGCAAGGCTTGCCCGCGATGGCATCCTTACTAACGCAACAAATATTAAGCCGGAACCGCCTTGGCTTTCGGCTCACGATCCCAGACCCGATGTTGCCCGATCGCTGCAATAAACGGTTTGAACAGCTTCGTATCCGCTCCCACGATCAATCCCGCATCCGCCTCTAGCTTCAGCACGTCCAGCAACTGCTTGGCTTCGCCGTGCAAGGCGATCGCCTTCAGATGCTTGTAGGCTTCCAGCACGTAATGCAGCGCCACCCCATCGGTGCTCAAGGCCTTGATCGAGGCTGCGCCACCGGGCACGAACACCGCGTCAAACGCCACTGACGGCAACCCTTCCATCGACGCATCCACCGGCAGTGTCTTGCCGTCAGCGGTCTTCACGGGTGCCGAAGTCGGCCCCAGCAGCTTGGCGTGCGCCCCTTCGGCTGCCAGCGCTTTTTTCAGCGCATCAATCGCTGCGCCATCGACACCGTTGGCCGCCAGAATCGCCACCTTGCGGCTTTTGATGTTGCCGGGCAGAAGGTTGGCCTGGCTGAGCGCGGGTGAGCGATCCAGCGAAGTCTTCGGCACATCGACCGTGCCGGCCTTGGGTGCCGGCAAACCGAGGTTAGCGGCTACGCGTGCGGCCAGTTCAAGATCAATGTTGGCGAGGATCTCGTTCACCTGACGGGCACGAATGAACTCACGTTCGACTTTACCCAGCTCGAAGCTGTAGGCCGCAATGATGTGTTCCTGCTCGTGCTTGCTCATGCTGTGGAAGAACAGCCGCGCCTGGGAGAAGTGGTCGCTGAAGGACTCGCTGCGCTGGCGGATCTTGTTGGCGTCGATGCGCTCGGGATAGGACTCGAAACCACCGTCCTGTGCCGCCGGCGGCGTCTCTTTCGGCCAGCCGCCGTCGATGGAGTTAGGCTCGTAGGCCGCACGGCCCTTGTCGATCGTGGTGCGGTGCAGCGCGTCGCGCTGGCCGTTGTGGAACGGTGCGACCGGACGGTTGATCGGGATTTCGTGGAAGTTGGGGCCGCCAAGACGGCTGATCTGCGTGTCGGTGTAAGAAAACAGCCGGCCTTGCAGCAGCGGGTCATTGGAGAAATCGATGCCTGGCACGATGTGCCCCGGGCAGAACGCGACCTGTTCGGTTTCGGCGAAGAAGTTATCCGGGTTGCGGTTCAGCACCATTTTGCCCAGTGGCGTGATAGGCACGATTTCCTCGGGGATGATCTTGGTCGGGTCGAGAATGTCGAAGTCGAAGGAGTGTTCGTTTTCCTCTTCGACAATTTGCACGCCCAATTCCCATTCCGGGTAATCGCCCATCTCGATCGCTTCCCACAGATCTCGACGGTGGAAGTCGGTGTCTTTGCCGGCGAGCTTCTGTGCTTCATCCCAAACCAGCGAGCAGGTGCCGTTGGAAGGGCGCCAGTGGAATTTGACGAAGCGCGATTTGCCTTCGGCGTTGATCAGCCGGAAGGTGTGCACGCCAAAACCCTGCATGCTGCGCAGGCTCTTGGGAATCGCGCGGTCGGACATGGCCCAGATCACCATGTGCGCCGACTCCGGGACCAGCGAAACAAAGTCCCAGAAGGTATCGTGGGCAGAGCCGCCAGTAGGGATTTCGTTGTGGGGCTCAGGTTTCACGGCGTGGACGAAGTCGGGAAACTTGATCGCATCCTGGATGAAAAACACCGGCATGTTGTTGCCCACCAGATCGAAGTTGCCTTCGTCGGTGAAAAACTTCACGGCAAAACCGCGCACATCGCGCACGGTATCGCCCGAGCCGCGAGGGCCCTGCACCGTGGAGAAGCGGGTGAATACCGGGGTTTTCTTGCCCGGGTCCTGGAGGAAACCGGCCTTGGTCAATGCCGCATGGTTTTCGTAGGCCTGGAAGTATCCATGAGCACCGGTGCCGCGGGCGTGGACGATACGCTCGGGAATACGCTCGTGGTCAAAGTGCGTGATTTTTTCACGCATGATGAAGTCTTCAAGCAGCGAGGGCCCGCGCGCGCCGACCTTCAACGTGTTCTGATTGTCCGAAACCTTTACGCCCTGATTGGTGCGCAAGGCCTGGCCTGTGGCGTCGGAGCGGAATGTTTCCAGGCTATCGAGCTTGGTATTGGTATTGCTGCGGTCCAGGGTATCGGTCCCGGCCAGTTCGCTTTTAGGTGTGGCAGGTTTCTTGGTACTCATCAGTCGTAAACTCCTCGTTGCGATCTCGTCCTAGCCGGACTTGTGAGCAATGTTCCAGGCACGGCACCTGGCGATTCTCGAGCTGCCTAATAAATGACTGGTGACTGTTTCAGCCGTTCCTTTTTTCTGACCTTTGATCGCGTTATTGCCAAATCGCTGGTTGAATGCGAAATAAATGCTAAGAACCTCTATACGGACAGGCTAAAATGCGCGCCCGGCTAACCGCTGATCCTTTTCCAACGCGCCCCACAAGGTTCGCTACGTGATCGAGTTTCAAAACGTCCATAAAACCTACCGCGTCGCCGGTAAGGAAATTCCCGCCCTGCACCCGACCAGTCTGACGATTGAGAACGGCCAGGTGTTTGGCCTGATCGGCCACTCCGGTGCGGGCAAAAGTACTCTGCTGCGCCTGATCAATCGGCTGGAGAATTCCACTGGCGGCAAGATCTTCGTCGACGGCGAAGAAGTCACTGCGCTCGACGCCAGCAGCCTGCGACGCTTCCGCCAACAGGTCGGGATGATTTTCCAGCACTTCAATCTGCTGGCCTCCAAGACCGTGGCCGATAACGTCGCGCTGCCCCTGACTCTGGCCGGCGAGCTGTCGCGCAGCGAGATCGACCAGCGCGTGGCCGAATTGCTGGCGCGGGTCGGGCTGTCCGATCACGCCAAAAAATACCCGGCTCAGTTGTCTGGTGGGCAGAAGCAGCGCGTTGGCATCGCCCGCGCCCTGGCCACCAAGCCGAAAATCCTGTTGTGCGACGAGGCCACCAGCGCCCTGGACCCGCAAACCACTGCGTCGGTCCTGCAGTTGCTGGCTGAGATCAATCGCGAGTTGAAGCTGACCATCGTGCTGATTACTCACGAAATGGACGTGATTCGTCGGGTCTGCGACCAGGTGGCGGTAATGGACGCTGGTGTGATCGTCGAGCAGGGCTCGGTTGCCGATGTGTTCCTGCATCCCAAGCACCCGACGACCAAGCGCTTTGTGCAGGAAGACGAGCAGATCGATGAAAGTGAACAACGCGACGACTTCGCTCATGTCCCAGGCCGCATCGTGCGTCTGACATTCCAGGGCGAAGCGACCTATGCGCCTTTACTGGGTACTGTCGCTCGCGAAACGGGTGTGGACTACAGCATCCTCGCCGGCCGCATCGACCGCATCAAAGACGTCCCTTATGGGCAACTCACTCTGGCCGTCACCGGTGGCGACATGGAGGCGGCATTTGCCCGCTTCACCGCGGCTGACGTTCACATGGAGGTGCTGCGCTAATGGAAGCCCTGACAAGTTTCTTCTCCAACATCGACTGGTTCGAAATCTGGCTGGCCACTGGCGACACGCTGCTGATGCTCGGCGGTTCGCTGCTGTTCACCGTGCTGTTGGGCCTGCCCCTGGGTGTGCTGCTGTTCCTGTGCAGCCCGCGTCAACTGCTCGAAGCCAAGGGGCTGTACGCCCTGCTGTCGCTGGTGGTGAATATCCTGCGTTCGCTGCCCTTCATCATCCTGTTGATCGTGATGATTCCTTTCACAGTGCTGATCACCGGCACCTCCCTGGGTGTAGGCGGTGCGATTCCGCCGCTGGTCGTGGGCGCCACGCCGTTTTTCGCGCGACTGGTGGAAACCGCCTTGCGTGAAGTGGATCGCGGCATCATCGAGGCGACCCAGGCCATGGGTGCGACCACTCGGCAGATCATCACCAATGCCCTTCTGCCGGAAGCCCGTCCGGGCATCTTCGCAGCGATTACAGTGACAGCGATTACACTGGTGTCCTACACGGCAATGGCCGGTGTCGTCGGCGCTGGCGGCCTGGGTGACCTGGCGATCCGTTTCGGCTATCAACGTTTCCAGACCGATGTGATGGTGGTGACTGTGGTGTTGCTGTTGGTGCTGGTCCAGGTGCTGCAAACCGTTGGTGACAAATTGGTTGTGCATTTTTCCCGCAAATAAATACTCTCGTCTTTTTGCAAATGAGCCGGCCATTCGCTGGCAGGCGCCGCATAACTGGCGCCTCACATGGAGTTAGCTGAATGAAAAAACTACTTGTCGCATTCGCCGCCGTTGCTGCGTTCTCTGCCCAGGCGGACACCCTGACCGTTGCCGCCACGCCAGTCCCGCACGCAGAGATTCTCGAATTCATCAAGCCAGCCTTGGCCAAGGACGGCGTGGACCTGAAGGTCAAGGTATTCACCGACTATGTCCAGCCCAACGTGCAAGTGGCCGAGAAGCGCCTGGACGCCAACTTCTTCCAGCACCAGCCATACCTGGATGAGTTCAACAAGGCCAAGGGCACCAACCTGGTCGCCATTGCCGGCGTGCACCTGGAACCACTGGGCGCCTATTCCAGCAAATACAAAACCCTGGCCGACTTGCCAGGCGGCGCCAACGTGGTAATCCCCAACGACGCCACCAATGGCGGTCGCGCCCTGTTGCTGCTGCAGAAGGCTGGGCTGATCAAGTTGAAGGATTCGAACAACATCCTGTCGAGCGTCAAGGACATCACCGAGAATTCCAAGGACCTGAAATTCCGCGAACTGGAAGCGGCGACCATCCCGCGCGTGCTGACCCAGGTCGACCTGGCGCTGATCAACACCAACTACGCGCTGGAGGCCAAGCTCGATCCGTCCAAGGACGCGCTGGTCATCGAAGGCAACGACTCGCCCTACGTGAACATTCTGGTGGCCCGTCCGGACGACAAGGACAGCGAAGACATGAAGAAACTGGTCGCGGCCCTGCACAGCCCGGAAGTCAAAGCTTTCATCCTGGAGAAGTACAAAGGCGCGGTATTGCCAGCGTTCTGATCTAGCGGCCAAAAGCAAAAGATCGCAGCCTTCGTCAGCGCCTGCACAAGCATCGGTATCGACCCGATTACGTAGGAGCTGCCGCAGGCTGCGATCTTTTTTTGTGCCTGAAAAAAACTATTGGCGTTTGAGCATCACTGGCAACTGCGCCACCAGCTTCACATTATTCAACGGCGCCCGAATAAACCCGCGCTGCGTTCCATCCGGGCCAATCACCGCCAGGTTGCCGCTGTGATCCACCGTGTAGTTTGGCTTGGTGGTATCTGCCGGGATGAACGGGATGCTCACCGCATTGGCGAATTTTTGCAGGTCGGCGATCGAGGTCGGCGTCAAGCCGATGAACTGCGGGTCGAAGTAGCCCAGGTACTGCTTGAGCTGCTTGGGCGTGTCGCGATTGGGGTCGACACTGACCAGGATGATCTGCAGCTTGTCCACCACGTCCGCCGGCAACTCACTCTTGATCTGGCGCAGTTGGGCGAGGGTGGTCGGGCAGATGTCCGGGCAGAAGGTGTAGCCGAAGAACAGCAGTGACCATTTGTCTTTCAACTCGTCGACCGCCACCGGCTTGCCATCCTGGTCGGTCATGGTCAGATCCGGCAGGTTGCGGCTTTGCGGCAGCAGGATGATGCCGGCGTCGATCAACTCTGTCGGGTCCCCCTGGCCTTTGCCAGACAGCACTTTATTGATGGTCAGGCCCAGCACAAGCGCGATCAGGGCGACGAGGATGAATACGGTTTTCTGGGTTCGAGTCATAGGTTCAACAGTAAGTAGTGGTCTACGAGCAGCGCGATAAACAGCAGGAACAAGTACCAGATAGAGTACTTGAAGGTGTTGATCGCCGCGTGCGGCCGAGTGCCACGGTACAACACCACGGCCCATTGCAGAAACCTCGCGCCCAGGACGAGCGCGCAGGCCAGGTAGAGCAGGCCGCTCATGTGGATCACGTAAGGCATCAGGCTGACGGCCAGCAACGCGAAGGTGTAAAGCAGGATGTGCACCTTGGTGTAGTGCTCGCCGTGGGTCACGGGCAGCATCGGGATGTCGGCCTTGGCGTATTCCTCCTTGCGGTGTATCGCCAGCGCCCAGAAGTGCGGCGGGGTCCAGGCGAATATGATCAGGACTAGCAGCAGCGGTTCGGCGCTGATATGGCCGGTTGCAGCGGTCCAGCCAAGCAGCGGAGGCGCGGCACCGGCCAATCCGCCGATGACGATGTTTTGTGGAGTCGCGCGCTTGAGGAAACCGGTGTAGACCACCGCGTAGCCCAGCAGGGAGGCCAGGGTCAGCCAGGCGGTCAACGGGTTGGTGAACGTCAACAGCAGGGCCTGGCCGAGCACGGCCAGCACCAGGGCAAAGGTCAGCGCGGCGGCCGGTGAAACCCTTCCTTCGGCCAGGGGCCGTTTGTGTGTGCGGGCCATGACTGCATCAATGCGCCGATCCACCACATGGTTGACCGCCGCCGCGCCGCCGGCACACAACGCAATCCCCAGGTTACCGAAGATCAGCACCGTCCAGGGCACCCCGGCGCGGGTCGCGAGGAACATGCCGACCAGTGAGGTGATCAGCATCAGCACCACCACTTTCGGCTTGGTCAGCTCCAGATAATCACGCCAGATCGCCTGACTGTGACGTTCGCCGATCAGAGTCGCCATGGCATCTCTCCTTTTATTGTTATGGGCCCGGCTGAATGTTTACGCGGGCTGAACCGCCAGCGTGCAGGGAATTGCTGTTTGACCCGAACCAGGCTGGTTCGCGCGTGATAATTGACCAGCACCAACGTCAGCAGCAGTGCTGCGCCGCCGGCGTTATGCGCGACGGCCACCGGCAATGGCAGGTGGAACAGCACGTTGCTGATGCCCAGGGTGATCTGGGCGGCGAGCGCGACCAGCACCAGCCCCGCCAGCCGGGTCATGCCGACGATCTTGAGTTGCCACGCCAGGCCGAGCAATACAAGGGTTACCAGCAACGCGCCGATTCGGTGGGTCAGGTGAATCGCGGTGCGGGCATCGCTGTCCAGTTGTCCACCCAGGTAGTTCGGGCCGATGTGTTGTGTGAGGTGAAAGCCGTTGGCAAAATCAGCCGGCGGCAGCCATTGCCCGTGGCAGGTCGGGAAGTCGATGCAGGCTACGGCGGCATAGTTCGAACTGACCCAGCCTCCAAGGGCGATCTGCCCGATCACCAGCAGCAAACCAGCGGTTGCCCAGTGCTGCAGGCGTCGTGGCACGGTCAGTGCCGGCAAAACCCCGGACAGGCGCAAGGTCAGGAGAAACAACAGGCTCAAGGTGGCAAAGCCGCCGAGTAGATGCCCCGTGACCACTTGCGGCCAGAGCTTGAGCGTCACGGTCCACATGCCAAACGCGGCCTGGGCGATCACCACGGCCAACAAAAACAACGGCAACTTCACCGGTTGCCCCGGGTGCCGACGATGCACCCACGCACGGCCGGCCAGTACGGCAATCAGCAGCCCAAGGGTGCCGGCAAAGTACCGATGGATCATCTCGTTCCAGCCTTTATGGGCTTCGACGGGCGTGTCGGGGAAATGCAATTCGGCATGGGCCAGCTGGGCCTCGCTTTTTGGCACGCTGATGAAGCCATAGCAGCCCGGCCAGTCCGGACAGCCAAGGCCGGCGTGGGTCAGGCGGGTATAGGCGCCGAGCAACACCACTATCAGTGCCAGCAGGGTGGCAAACAGCGCGAGGCGAAATCCAGGTTTGGCCATGACGATGCCCTTATCCGATGTTCGACAGTTTCAGCAGGTGGCGCAGGTCGTTGAGCAGGTCCTTGCCCTTGACGGTCGGGTCGTAGCGCAGCACCAGATTGCCGTGGGGGTCGATGATCCACAGCTGCGGCACGGCGTGGTCACCAGTGGTCTTGCTGAACGTGGTCAGGTCCATGGGATAACGTTGCAGTTGTGGGTATTCGCGGGCGAGCTTGGCTTCGTACTCGCTGTTGAGCGGCTGCGCGGCGGCCAGGGCGTGACTGGCCCGTGATGCATCGCGGGAGAGGCCGATCTGCACCTGGCGCGCCAGGTACACCAGCTGCTGGCAGTCAACCGAGCAGTCTTTGGGTGCAGTCACCAGTATTTGCCAGCGTTGCTCCTGAGCCTGCACGCCAAGGTCGGCGCGGGTCTGGCCATTGCCGATGAGTTCGCCGTGATAGCTGCGCCCCTCCGGCACCCAGAACTGCAGTTTGTACATGCCGGTGGCGAGGATCATCGGACCGATCACTCCAAGCAGAATCAGCAGCAGCTGCAAACGGCCTTTGCGCCGACTTGCCGGCGACTTCGCTTCAGACATGCTGGGTGGATTCATGGCCGCTCCCATGGTGTTTCTCCTTTGCGTTGTGCCAGCCGAGGTAGATGAACAGGCCGAGCAGGGCGATCGACATGGCGAACCACTGCACGGCATAAGCGATGTGTTTTTCTGGCCCCATGGCGACCACCGGCCAATCGGCCTGGTAGGTCCCGGGACCCGGTTCTGCACGTAATTCGTAAGGGAAACCATCACGCTCCAATGCTGCCCAGAGCTTCGCCGGCTCAACCGCTGTCACCAGTTGCGGCCAGGTGGTGGTGGCCGGGTCGGCGTGAAGCTGGAAAGTAACGCCCGGAGCAACGTAGACCCAGGCGGTGAGGTTCAATACTTCGCCTGGCGTGGTGAATTGCGCGGGGATGCGCCGGTCCGGCCAGGGCAGCCAACCGCGATTGACCAGCAGCCATTGGCCGCTGGCTTGATCCTGAAACGGCTGCAGCAACTCGACCCCGACCTTGCCGTCCCGTTGGCGGTTATCCAGCAGCAGGCTGTGCGCGGCATCGAACTGGCCACGCAGCACGACCCGGCGGAAGGCAGGATCCTCAGTGTGCTGTAATGCAGTGCTGGCCATTGGTTGCGCCACCCGGCGCTCGGCATAACTGTTCAGCAGCGCGCTTTTTTCCGCGCCGCGATTCAGTTGCCAGAAACCGAGCGAGACCAGCAGTGGCAGCAACAAGGCCACCACCAAACTCGGCACGATACCTGGCCGGAAGCGCTTCATGACGTCGCCAGAATGTCGATAGTCGCGATAGCTATACTCAAGTGCATCGCATTTCCCCTGGAGTCTCACCATGCTCAAAGCAGCCATCGTCCTGATGCTGATTGCCACGGTTGTCAGCCTGTTCAGCGGCCTGTTTTTTCTGGTCAAGGACGACAGCAGCTCGAACCGTCTCGTCATTGCCTTGAGTGTTCGTGTAGCCCTGGCCGCCATCACCGTCGGCTTGATCGCCTGGGGATTCTTCAGCGGCCAGCTGGTGTCTCACGCGCCTTGGTGATGCCTCAAAGTACGTAGACGAAGACGAACAAACCGATCCACACCACGTCCACGAAGTGCCAATACCAGCTCGCCGCTTCGAAGCCGAACTGATGCTCGTTGTCGAAGTGCCCGCGCATCACCCGCATCAGCATCACGAACAGGATTATCGTGCCCATGGTCACGTGGGCGCCGTGGAATCCGGTGAGCATGAAGAACGTCGCGCCGTAGATGCCCGAACCCAGTGTCAGGCCCAGTTCCTTGTAAGCGTGGATGTATTCTTCAGCCTGGAAAAAGAGGAACGCGCAGCCCAGCAGCACGGTAATCGCCAGCCAGATTTTCAGCGCGCCGCGATGGCCCTTCTTCAAGGCGTGGTGGGCGATGGTGACGGTCACGCTGGAACTCACCAACAACACCGTATTGAGCAACGGCAGGCCCCATGGGCTGATGACGTCTTTGGGTGGCGGAAACAGTTTCGAGTCAGGGTTGTTCAGCAACGGCCAGACGAACTCAAAGTTGGGCCAGAGCATGTGAGCTATGCCTTTGGCGCCTTCTCCGCCGAGCGCGGGACCCGAGACTTGCCGTACATAGAACAGTGCACCGAAGAAGGCGATGAAAAACATCACCTCCGAAAAGATGAACCAGCTCATGCCCCAACGAAATGAACGGTCCATCTGCGCGCTGTACAAGCCGCTGCGACTTTCCTTGATCACCGTACCGAACCAGCCGAACAGCATGTACGCCACCAGCAGGCCGCCGACGAAAAAGATCAGCGGGCCGTGGGATTCCGGGCGCGCAGCTTTCAGGTCGTTGAACCAGGTGGCCAGGCCGAACACGGTGACGAACATGCCGACCGTGGCGATGATCGGCCACTTGCTCTGGGAAGGTACGTAATAGTGCTCATGAGTTGCCATTTATTGTTCTCCTTATCGGGCACGCTCAGCCGCCAGTGTTTACAGCTACCGGGGGATGTCGGGCGGTGATATCGAACAGCGTGTAGGACAGCGTCAGGTGCTTCACATCCTTGGGCATGTCACGGTCAACAATGAAACGTACCGGCATCTCGATCCGTTCACCGGGCTGCAGCACTTGCTGGGTAAAGCAGAAACATTCGGTTTTGTGGAAGTACGCTGCCGCAGCGCTGGGCGCGATGCTGGGCACGGCCTGGGCGCTCATCGGGCGATCGGTAGGGTTGTGGGCGATGAAAATCATCTCGTTCACCGCACCGGGGTTGGCGGTCAACTCATCGTGCTTGGGATAGAAGTCCCAGGACATGTCGGCGGAGTTGGTCGACAGGAACTGCACGCGTACCTGGCGAGACAGATCCACCGTCTGTTCACCTTCGTACTGTCCGGAAGTTTTGCCATTGATGCCGAATGCCTTGCACATCACGTCGTAGATGGGCACCAGGGCAAACCCGAAGACGAACATTGCCACCACCACCATCAGCAGGCGGGTGACCAGTTTTTTCATCGAAATCGAGTCAGCCATGATTCCAACTCCATACCGAGACCCCTGTGGGAGCTGGCAAGCCAGCTCCCACAGGAATTCGCGCAAGGCCGAGGGTGTTCATTTCACTTCCGGCGGTGTGGTGAAGGTGTGATAAGGCGCCGGTGACGGGATGCTCCACTCCAGGCCCTCCGCGCCATCCCATGGCTTGGCCGGTGCGGGTGGGCCGCCGCGAATCGTCTTGATCACGATGAACAGGAAGAACAGCTGAGTGGTGCCGAACATGAATGCACCAATCGACGACACCATGTTGAAGTCGGCGAACTGCAGGTTGTAGTCCGGAATCCGCCGCGGCATGCCTGCCAGCCCCACGAAGTGCATTGGGAAGAAGGCCATGTTCATGCCGATGAACGAGAGCCAGAAGTGCAGCTTGCCGAGGGTTTCGTCATACATGTGGCCGGTCCATTTCGGCAGCCAGTAATAAGCCGAGGCGAAGATCCCGAAGATCGCCCCTGGCACCAGCACGTAGTGGAAATGCGCAACCACGAAGTAGGTGTCCTGGTACTGGAAGTCCGCCGGAGCGATGGCCAGCATCAAGCCGGAGAAGCCGCCAATGGAGAACAGGATCACGAACGCCACGGCGAACAACATCGGCGTCTCGAAGGTCAGCGAGCCTTGCCACATGGTGCTGGCCCAGTTGAACACCTTGACCCCGGTCGGTACCGCGATCAGCAGCGTGGCGTACATGAAGAACAACTCGCCGACCAGCGGAATGCCGACCACGAACATGTGGTGCGCCCAGACGATGAACGACAGGAACGCGATGCTCGCCGTGGCGTAGACCATCGAGGTGTAACCGAACAGGGGCTTGCGTGAAAAGGTCGGGATGATCGAGCTGACGGCACCGAAGGCCGGCAGAATCATGATGTATACCTCGGGATGCCCGAAGAACCAGAACACGTGCTGGAACAACACCGGATCACCGCCCCCGGCCGCACTGAAGAAGCTGGTGCCGAAGTGGATGTCCATCAGCATCATCGTCACGCAACCGGCCAGCACCGGCATCACCGCAATCAGCAGGAACGCGGTGATCAGCCAGGTCCAGACGAACAGCGGCATTTTCATCAACGTCATGCCAGGGGCGCGCAGGTTGAGGATGGTGGCGATCACATTGATCGCGCCCATGATCGAGCTGATCCCCATCAGGTGGATGGCGAAGATGAAGAAGGTCACGCTTTCCGGTGCATAAGTTGTCGACAGCGGGGCGTAGAACGTCCAGCCGAAGTTAGGTCCGCCGCCGGGCGTGAACAGGGTCGATACCAGCAGGATGAACGCAGCTGGCAATAGCCAGAAGCTGAAGTTGTTCATCCGCGGCAGCGCCATGTCCGGCGCGCCGATCATCAGCGGGATCATCCAGTTGGCCAGCCCGACAAATGCCGGCATCACCGCACCGAAGACCATCACCAGGCCGTGCATGGTGGTCATCTGGTTGAAGAATTCCGGCTGGACGATCTGCAGGCCCGGCTGGAACAGTTCGGCGCGAATCACCATCGCGAACGAACCACCGAGCAGGAACATGGAAAACGCGAACCACAGGTACAGTGTGCCGATGTCCTTGTGGTTAGTGGTCAGCACCCAGCGCATCAGGCCTTTGGCGGGGCCGTGGGCGTGGTCGGCATGACCATGGTCATCGATGACGGCGCTCATGGCGTGTCTCCTGCAAACAGATGGGCTGGGCAGGCCGGGGCACGCTGCCCCGACCGGTTCCTTGGGTACGCAATAGACCGGGTCATTTGCTTTCCGCCTGTTTCAGCTCCAGCACTTCTTTTGGCGTGACCATGTCGCCTTTATTGTTGCCCCAGGCGTTACGCTCGTAAGTCACGACTGCTGCGATGTCGACTTCCGAGAGCTGCTTGCCGAACGCTGCCATGGCGGTGCCTGGTTTGCCATGGAAGACAATGCCCAAGTGCCCTTCTTTCGGTCCGGTGGCGATTTTCGAACCTTTGAGTGCCGGGAACATTGGCGGCAGGCCCTGGCCTTCGGCCTGGTGACAGGCTACGCACGCGGTGTGATAGACCTTGTCGCCGCGTTCCTTGAGTTCATCGAGCGTCCATTCCTTGCTGGTCAGCTCCTTGAGCTGCGCCGCTTCAGCCTTGCGTTCGCCCAGCCATTTTTCGTAGTCGGCCTTTTCCTTCACCTCGACCACGATCGGCATGAAACCGTGGTCCTTGCCGCACAGCTCGGCGCATTGGCCGCGGTAGATGCCGGGCTTGTCGATACGGGTCCAGGCTTCGTTGACGAAACCCGGAATGGCATCGCGCTTGACCGCAAAGGCGGGCACCCACCAGGAGTGGATAACGTCGGCGGAGGTCACCAGGAAACGCACCTTGGCGCCAATCGGCAGCACCAGCGGCTTGTCGACTTCGAGCAAATAGTGCTCGCCCTTGGTTTCCTTGTTGTGGATCTGCTCGGCGGGGGTGGCCAGGTTGCTGAAGAACTCGACGTCCTGGCCCAGGTATTTGTAATGCCACTTCCACTGATAACCGGTGACCTGGATATCGATATCCGGCTCACTGGTGTCGTACATCTTGATCAGGGTTGCAGTCGCGGGAACCGCCATGGCCACCAGGATCAGGAAGGGCACGATGGTCCAGAGGATTTCTACGGTCGTACTTTCATGAAATTTTGCGGCCACCTGCCCGGTTGAGCGGCGGTGGAGGATCATCGACCAGAACATGGCGCCGAAGACGATGATGCCGATCACTACACAGATCCAGAAAATGGTCATGTGCAGGTCAAATACTGCGTGACTGATTTCAGTCGCTCCAGGCGCCATATTCACAGTCCAGGCCGCTTGCGCCTGACTGAAAATCGACCACAACAGGAGGCCCATCCAGACGTGTGGATGTCGCATCATTGCGGGTTCCCCTTATCGTTCTTGTTATCCCGCCGGCTTTCACCAGTGGCAAGGGAGCGGCTTTTCAGACTACGAACTTGATTGCCGGGCCTTGCTGCGTGTGCAGTCGGGCGTCATCAGCTAACTCCATTCCAACCCGAGTATAGACAGCGACTGAGACCTCGCAATGCGATGGGGTAAATGAACTGGGACAGGACGCACTTGCGCTCAAGGGCACGAATGGAGAAGGATGCAGACGAGTGGTGGCAAATGGATATAACTTTGATGTCTTAAGGGTGAAATAATTATGACAAATGCGTCTGAAGAATTTTCCTGCGCCAGCTAAGTTATGTCTTCCCTATTTCTTTGCCTTGTTTCCTGGAGTTTTCATGAACACCGCCGCATTGCGCGAGCAGATCCAAAAAGCCCAACAGCACGAAGCCGAGACTGGCTTGCTGACGCGTCAGCTGGAAAGCAAACTGCCACATCTGCACCCGTCCATCCAGCTGCCGGAGACGGACGCCAAGGGTGTGCTCACTCGTTTTGTTGCCGCCTACATTGACGAGGTGCCTGACCTGCTGGATGCAGCCAACGAAGTGGCCAAGGAAGCGGGTATCCAGTCGCAGATCACACCGGTGTTGAAAATCGCCGAGCAGTATTTCCTCCAGCCGCCCGCCATCATGGCCGGCCACATCGGGCTCGACAGCCTGCTGGATGAAGCCTACCTGGCGCATCGCTTTGTCGAAGAGGTCAATGACCTGTACATCAAGCATCTTGGCCAGCCCTTGATCCCATTGGACATGACTGTTGCCAACCTGATCGCCCACCAGTTGATCGGTGAGGAATTTGCCAACCAGCTGGACGAGGCCGTGCATCACGCGCTTGACGAAATGCTCGACGACCAGAGTTTTGCGCTGGAGTCGGTTGAAGCCTATCGCGAGAAGCTCAGCAGCCCGGACACGGGCGCTGCGTGGAAACGCTGGCCATGCATGTCGCGCCGGTTAGGCGTGGGCCTGGACCTGGATCAGCCGGCGGCTTAACCGTAATACTTGAAAGATCGCAGCCTCCGGCAGCCCCTACGGAATGCACACAGGTCCAATGTAGGAGCTGCCGAAGGCTGCGATCTTTTGCTTTAGACCCCTGCAGACCCTACGCCAGTAGTGGTCCGTAAACGCCCTTCCAGCCTGCGCTTCAACCCACGGGCCTCGATCAGCAGCTTCGAACCCTTCGCCGCATTCGCTCGTCCCCACTCTTCAAGTAGTTCCAGGCACGAGTGATCGATGTAGCTCAGGTTATTGAGCGGCACGTGCACAGTCGCGCCCGGCGGAATAGTCCCCAGCACCTGCGTCAGCGCCGGTACCTTCAGAAAGGTCGCGGCACCGCTCAGGCGCAACTCCATCTCGCCATCGGCAGGCAGGTCGATCAGGCTGATCTTCAAGCGCGAAGCTTTCCACGCCAGCTTCGCCAGCGTCAGGCCAAAGCCGATCAACACGCCAGTCAGCAGGTCGGTGAAGACAATCGCCAATGCGGTCGCCGCGTAGGTGAACATCGGCATCCTGCCGTAACGCCCCAAGCCGCGAAACGCCTTGAGGTCGACCAGTTTGAACCCGGTGTAAACCAGAACGCCCGCCAGGCTCGCTACCGGAATGCTCTGCAGCACACTGGAGAGCAACAGGACGAAAGCCAGCAACCACAGCCCGTGGAAAACCGTCGACAGTCGCGTGGTCGCGCCGGCTTGCACGTTGGCCGAGCTGCGCACGATCACGCCGGTCATTGGCAACGCACCCAGCAGGCCGCAGAGCATGTTGCCCACACCTTGGGCAGACAGCTCCCGATCGAAGTCAGAGCGCTGGCCACTGTGCATGCGGTCGACGGCGGCGGCGGAGAGCAAGGTTTCGGCGCTGGCGATAAATGCCACGGCAAACGCGGCGATCAGCAGGGTGGGGTCGGCCAGGTTCAGCAAGTCCGCCGGCTTCAGCCAGTCGATCGCTTCCGCGAGGTTAGCAGGGACTTCCACTCGTTTGACCTGCAAGGCCAACACCAGGCTGGCCCCGGTTGCCAGCCCTACGCCGAGCAAGGCGCCAGGTATGAAGCGCAGGGAATGCGGACGAAATTTTTCCCACAGCCACATCACTGCAATCGTCCCCAGGCCGAGCAAGCCAGCCTGCCAGCCAACCGATGGCAAAGCTTGCGCAACGGCTGCGGGGAAGGCGGACAGGTTGTCCAGGCCGGATGGTTTGGGCACGGCGTCGAGCATCACATGCACTTGTGACAACACGATCAGCACGCCAATGCCTGCGAGCATGCCGTAGACCACGGCGGGTGCCGTCACCCGAAACCAGCAGCCCAGTTTCAACCGGCCGGCCACCAGTTGCAGAAAACCCGCTAACAGCAGGATCGGCCCCAGCATGGCAATGCCATGCTGACGCACGAGTTCGAAGACGAGTACCGCAAGCCCGGCGGCAGGACCACTGACTTGCAAGGGGGAGCCGGCGAGCCAGCCTACAACCAGGCCGCCGATGATCCCGGTGATCAGGCCTTTGGCGGGTGGCAGGCCGGAAGCGATGGCGATGCCCATGCACAAGGGCAGGGCCACCAGAAATACGACCACCGAAGCCAGCAGCTCCCGCGGCAGTGCAGCTTTGAGTTGCGCAGCACGCATGTTGATTCTCCCGACATTTCTTCAGGCGTGGCAAAGCCAGGCTGCTTATTCAGCGGCCTCGGCTTTGCTACACAGGGGGTTTAGGAGGCGTTAGAAGCGCGCTTTGGGCGTCGCCACCGGGATCGGATGGCTGCCATCCAATGGCAGGAAACAACCTTTGTCCGCGTCGTAAGCTTTTATTTCACTGGTTTCGATGTTGTAGACCCAGCCATGGATGAACAGTTGGCCGTTGGCCATGCGCGAAGCCACGGATGGGTGCGTGCGCAGGTGCTGGAGTTGCGCGATCACGTTCTCTTCAGTGAGGACATGCATGCTTTCGTTTTCGTCGGCGCAGTTGCAGTTCTCATGGACCATGGTTTTCGCAACTTCTGCGTGCCGCAGCCAGGCTTTGACCGTCGGCATTTTCTCCAGGCTGTCGGGGTTCAGCACTGCGCGCATGGCGCCGCAGTCGGAATGTCCGCAGATGATGATGTGCTGCACACCCAGCGCCAGCACCGCATATTCGATGGCAGTGGAAACGCCGCCGTTCATTTGCCCATAAGGTGGCACGACGTTGCCTACGTTACGGGTCACAAACAGATCGCCGGGCGCGCTTTGAGTAATCAGTTCAGGAACGATGCGCGAGTCGGCGCAAGCGATGAACATTGCCCGGGGACTCTGTGCCGTCGCGAGCTTTTTGAAGAGTTCTTCCTGCTGGGGGAAGACGTCGTGATGAAAATGCAAGAAGCCATCAACGATATGCTGCAGCGCTGCATCGGCAGACTCCGCTTCGGGTTGGGCGGAAGCCGACGCAGCCAGCGGCTGTTTATCCTTGTCACTCATAAATTCATCCTCTTGGGCGGAGTCGGGGAATTGTCCCGTGTTGTCCGATGTGAAGCCAGTGGCTGTTAAAAACATCCAGGCCAAGAAATCTCGACCCGTCAGTCACTCGATGAACAAGGTAGCCCGCGAAACTTAACTCAAACTGAATCAACCGCTCTAGAACATGTGTTCCAGGTCACAAAAAACGTGACTGGTGTGGTGGCCAGATGCTTTGTCCCGCTTCAACAATAGGCTAATTCTCCCTAAATCAGCGACATTTGGCGACCCGGGGGACAGAAGGCACTGCAGTCCAGATCAAAACCTTCCCGACGATTGAGCCCCAGGCGTTTGATGGTCTTGGCGAAGCGCTGCGCCAGCAAGTCGGCAAAGGGGCCTTCGCCGCGCATTCGAGCGCCGAATCGACTGTCGTACAGCTCCCCCCCACGGCTTTGGCGGATCAGGCTCAATACATGCGCAGCCCGCTGAGGATAATGCGCGGCCAGCCATTCCTCGAATAGCGGTGCCACCTCCAGAGGCAGGCGCAACATCATGTAGGCGGCACTCTGGGCACCGGCTGCCTGCGCTTCGGTGAGCAGGCTTTCGAGTTCGCTGTCGTTGATCATTGGAATCATCGGCGAACACAGCACCCCTACAGGAATACCGGCGTCACGCATCACACGGATTGCCCGCAGCCGGGCCTTCGGTGCTGCTGCGCGGGGCTCGAGAATGCGCTTGAGCTCATCGTCCAGCGTGGTCAGGCTGATCATCACCGCCACCAGCCGCTGCCGGGCGAGTTCGGTCAACAGGTCCAGGTCTCGAAGAATCAGCGAACCCTTGGTGATGATGGTGACCGGATGGCGGTAGCGCAGCAAAACTTCAAGGGTTTTTCGGGTAATCCCGTGTTCGCGTTCGATCGGCTGGTACGGGTCGGTGTTGGAGCCCAGGTTGATGGGCGCACACTGATAGCCCCGTCGTGACAGCTGTTCTTCCAGCACGTCGGCGGCATTGGTCTTGGCGATCAGCCGGGTTTCGAAATCGAGTCCGGGCGACATGTCCCAATACGCATGGCTGGGCCGGGCATAGCAGTAAATGCAACCGTGTTCACACCCGCGGTAAGGGTTGATCGAGCGATCGAAGGGCAGGTCTGGCGAGGTGTTACGGGTGATGATGGTCTTCGCCGTTTCGAAGCGTACTTCCGTGCCTTGGGTGAGCGGTACTTCCTGGTACCAACCGTCGTCCTCGGCGACCGAACGATTCGGCGCAAAACGATTGTGCGGGTTGGTGGCGGTGCCCCGGCCACGCGGCGGAAGTGAAGTAGCCATCGAAAGCGCCTCTTAGACTGTATGCCCATACAGTATATGGCGATGGCGCGTTCGGCCAGTGCCATTGGGCGCCTGCCCATGATTGAGTGGTTCAGGTCATCTTGAGAAATATATCGCGGCTGGCGTGATCAGCAGCACTGTCAGTATGCTCCTGGTTCACGGAAAGTGTTCATGCCCCAATTATTAAAAGGATTTAATAAATGTCTTTCTACAACCAGCGCGGCATCTTTCTTCAATTGCTGAGGCCTTCAGTCGTAAGTCCGATGGAAGTTCGGGTGTCCATGCAGTTCGCGACAAAAGAGGAGGGCTATCATCCCGTTAATGGCGATAGAGTCGACTATCTCTTGAAGTGCATTCATCGTGAAGCCGTATCGAACGATGGCGCGGTAACCTTCACCATGGGCCCAGCCCACTGCGATCTGGATGGCGACGGCGATTTTGATCCGCAGGATAAGGCCATTCTTCTGGCATTGGCTAAAGCGTATTCAAAAATCGTTAACCCCTGATGTAAGCATTACGCTGTTCTAACTTTATAAAACGAATACTTGTCGAGCGGGTTCGCTGACTTTCGGCGCGAATCTTTGCGCCGTTGTTTTTCATTCACGGTTCTTTGACAAATGCCTCACATATCATTGACTGGTCGGCAGTGAAACTGTGGTCAATTATCCACATCTGCCCATGGTCGTTCGAGCATGTTCCCACCCGGTTTTTCACCTGCTGCACTTTTATGCTTGCTGGCCGCCATTTTCGGTTGCTCGTACGCTCATGCCGAAGACACGGGGTCGACGCGTCCGGAAGAATGGGCGCAACCGGTGGAAATTCGGTACAACCTGTTTCAGATGACCCCGACGCTATACCGCAGCGCGTTGCCAGATCGAGAGGCACTGCCCCTACTGGGACGGCTCAAGGTAGCCACGGTCATTAACTTCCTGCCCGAGCCAGATTTGGGCTGGTTGTCGTCACCTGGAGTCACCCAGGTACAACTGCCGTATCGGACTAATCACGTCGATGATGCAGATGTATTGAAGGCGCTTCGAACTATCCGCGATGCAGAAAGCAAGGGACCTGTGCTGATGCACTGCAAGCATGGCTCCGATCGTACCGGTTTGATGGCGGCGATGTATCGAGTCGTCATCCAGGGATGGAGCAAGGAGGAGGCCCTGGATGAAATGACCCAAGGCGGCTTCGGAGACAATTCCCATTACCGCGATGGTGTGCGTTACATCCTGCAAGCCGATACCGGCAAACTGCGTACCGCATTGGCCAATGGTGATTGCAGCACCAGCCCTTTCGCAGCTTGCTCGATGAAGAGTTGGCTCAAGTCGGCAAATGTTGAATAAACGCGCGCTGGGGGAGCAGTGCCACCCCATTCCCATTCACGGGTAAAGGGTGGCGGTAACTCATTGTGGCTCGTCAGGCTTCTTTTTTAATTTTGGATTCGGGAAAAACTGCACCGCCTGAACTTTCGCGTCCGCGACTTTCAGTGCTGAAGTGTTGACCCGGGTGCCCAATTCCTTGGGCACTGACAAACCTTGTTCATTGAGGGTGTCGGCATAACCGCAAGCCACACATTCTCGATGGGGAACGTCGTTTTCGCTCCACATCATCAGCTTGTCCGGCTCGCTACAAGCCGGGCAAACTGCGCCGGCGATGAAGCGTCTCTTGGTAATCACAGGCCCCTCGCTCATGCTGCTGCGTCCTCACCCAGGCCGCTGTGGCGCAAGAGTGCGTCAATCGATGGCTCACGGCCACGGAAGTCGACGAACAGCACCATAGGCTCCTGGGAACCGCCGCGTGCCAGGATCGCCTCGCGGAAGGCGCGACCGGTTTGTTCATTGAGTACGCCGTCTTCTTCAAATTTGGAGAAAGCGTCGGCGGACAACACTTCAGCCCACTTGTAGCTGTAGTAACCCGCCGCGTATCCGCCGGCGAAGATGTGCGCGAAGCTGTTGGGGAAGCGGTTGTAGGCCGGTGGACGCATCACCGAGACTTCGTCACGCACCCCTTCGAGTACTTGCAGTACGCTGCGGCCATCACCGTGGGTGGCGTGCAGCTCGAAATCGAACAGCGAGAACTCCAGTTGACGGACCATCATCAGCCCGGACTGGAAGTTTTTCGCGGCCAGCATTTTTTCCAGCAGGTCCTGAGGCAACGGTTCGCCGGTCTCGTAGTGACCCGAGATTAATGCCAGCCCTTGGGGCTCCCAGCACCAGTTCTCCATGAACTGGCTTGGCAGTTCGACCGCATCCCAGGCCACACCGTTGATGCCGGATACGCCGGCGTGTTCGACGCGGGTCAGCAGGTGGTGCAGGCCGTGGCCGAATTCGTGGAACAGCGTGGTCACTTCATCGTGGGTCAACAGGGCTGGTTTGCCACTGTCGGCTGGCGTGAAGTTGCACACCAGGTTGGCCACGGGACTCTGCAGCAAACCGCCAGCGGTGCGACGACGATCTCGGGCGCCGTCCATCCAGGCTCCGCCGCGCTTGTTGGCGCGGGCATACAGGTCAAAGAAGAACCGGCCCACGTGCTGACCATTTTCCTTGATCTCGAACAGGCGTACATCCGGGTGCCAGGTGTCGAAACCTTTCTGCTCGGCGATCTCGATGCCGTATAGACGCTGCACGATAGCGAACAAGCCGCTGAGTACTTTATCGATCGGGAAATAGGCGCGAAGTGTTTCCTGGGCAACGCTGTAACGTTGCTCGCGCAGTTTTTCCCCATAGAAACCGCTGTCCCAGCTTTGCAGGTCCGGGCAGCCTTGTTCGGCGGCGTAAGCCTTGAGCTGTTCGAGGTCCTGGGCAGCGAAAGGCTTGCTGCGCTTGGCCAGGTCGCGCAGGAAGCTGATGACCTGGTCGCTGGACTCGGCCATTTTGGTGGCCAGGCTCAGTTCTGAAAAGCTGGCGAAGCCCAGCAGTTTGGCGAGCTCCTGGCGCAGGTCGAGGATTTCTTCCATGACCGGGCCGTTATCGTTCTGGCCAGCATTTGGGCCCTGGTCCGAAGCACGGGTGCAGTAGGCGGCGTAGACTTCTTCACGCAGGGCGCGGTCGTGGGCGTAGGTCATCACTGCGTAGTAGCTCGGGAACTCCAGGCTGATCAGCCAGCCATCGAGCCCCTTGGCCTGCGCGGCGGCGGCCATCTGCGCCTTGGCGGAATCCGTCAGGCCGGCCAGGCTGGCCTCATCGGTGACGTGCTTGGTCCACGCCTGGGTGGCGTCAAGCAACTGGTTGGAGAAGCGGCTGCCCAGCTCCGACAGCTTGCTCTGTACATCAGCGTAACGCTTCTGCTCGGCTTCCGGCAGGTCGATACCCGACAGACGGAAGTCGCGTAGCGAGTGTTCCAGGATCGTTTTCTGAGCAACGTCGAATCCTTCAGCTTCCGGGCTGTTGGCCAATGCTTCGAAGGCCTGGAACAGCTCGCGATTCTGGCCCATCTCGGTGGAGTAGGCGCTCAAGGCTGGCAGGCAGGACTCGTAGGCTTCGCGCAATTCAGCGCTGTTGCACACCGCATTCAGGTGGCTGACAGGGCTCCAGGCGGCGCCCAGGCGATCGTTCAATTCGTCCATCGCCAACACCAGGCCGGCCCAGGTGGGTTGTTTGCCCTGGGTCTTGAGGATCTCGATAATGGCGGCGCGGTTATCCGCCAGGATCTGTTCAATGGCCGGTTGCACGTGCTCGGCACGGATCGCGGAGAACGGCGGCAGGTCATAGGACTGCAAAAGAGGGTTGTTCACGCTCACGGTTGGCACCTTGGCTGGAAGAAACATTGCCCCATCTTAATTACAATCGACGCCGACCGCAGCTATCAGCAACAGAGAGAGAGCCTATCGTGACGCTTCGCAAGTATCAGAACCACACGCCATCACTGGACAAGGGCGCTTTTGTCGACAGTTCGGCGGTGGTTATCGGTGACGTCGAAATCGGCGAAGACAGTTCCGTCTGGCCGCTCACGGTGATTCGTGGCGACATGCACCGCATCCGCATTGGTGCGCGTACCAGTGTCCAGGATGGCTGCGTGCTGCACATCACCCATGCCGGCCCATTTAATCCTGATGGCTTCCCGTTGCTGATCGGCGACGACGTGACCATCGCGCACAAGGTCATGCTTCACGGGTGCAGTGTGGGCAGCCGGGTATTGATTGGCATGGGCAGTATTGTCATGGACGGTGCGGTGGTCGAGGACGATGTGATCATCGGTGCAGGCAGCCTGGTGCCGCCTGGAAAACGTCTGGAAAGCGGTTTTCTTTATGTAGGCAGCCCGGTGAAGCAGGTTCGTGAGCTGACTGACAAGGAACGCGCTTTTTTCACTTACAGCGCGGCGAACTACGTGAAGCTCAAGGACCTGCACCTGGCTGAAGGCTACGACCAGCTCTGACCCGGCACACTCAACTCAGGATTGCACATGCATTACCAGAACGTTTTGTTCGACCTTGATGGCACGCTGACCGACCCTCGCGAGGGCATCACCCGCTCGATTCAGTTCGCCTTGGCCAAACTGGGGATCGACGAGCCCGACCTTTCCCGGCTTGAACACTTTATTGGTCCGCCATTGCTGCAGGCCTTCATGCAGTTTTACGACTTCGACGAGCCCAAGGCCTGGGAGGCGGTGAATTTTTACCGTGAGCGCTTCAAGGTCACCGGATTGTATGAAAACAGGGTCTTCGACGGGGTTACACCTCTGCTGGAAACCCTCGGCGGGCAGGGCCGCCAGCTGTATATCGCGACCTCCAAACCATGGATTTTCGCCCGTGAGATTGCCCGGCATTTTGATTTCGCCAAACATTTCAAGGTGATCTACGGCAGTGAACTGGACGGTACCCGCACCAATAAGGTCGAGCTGCTTGCTCACCTGATGGCCGAAGAAGGTCTGGACCCGACCACCACCCTGATGATCGGCGACCGCAAGCACGACCTCATCGGCGCGCGCAGCAACGGTCTGGATGCGGCTGCGGTGGGGTATGGTTTTGGCAGCCGTGAGGAGCTGAGTGCACAAAGCCCTGCTTATCATTTCGAAACGCTGGATGAGCTGCATCAGGCGTTTTTGCGGGGCTAAACAGTACGCCATCGCTGTAAAGGCTTGCCCGCGATGGCGTACTTGCAGCGCAGCTGCAAATTCTCATGGTCCTGCCAACACCTTCAGCGCCGCCTTGCGCTCTGCCACCGGCAGTGCTCCGAGTTTTTCTGCGGCCGCATAAAAAGCAGGCCAGTCCCCATGCGCCTGTCGGAACAGCGCCTCGAACGCCGGCACCCATTGGTCATACAAGCCGAATGGCAGCAGCCGGGCGTTGTTCAGCGGGGCGTTGAACCAGGCGTCATAACGTTTGTCTCCTGCCCACTGGCTGTCACGGACACTGCGGTATTGAGCGCGTAACCGTTCAAATTCCGCCGCCTTGCGCTGGCGCATTTGGTCAGGTGGCAGAGGCAGGGCGTAGAGCTGTTCGAGTCGCGACCGGGTCGCCAGTACCAGTTCGATGAATTGATCACGTTGCCGGGCTTGTGCGCCGTTATCCGGAGGCAGGCGACGCAAGGCGCGCCATTGCCTGGTGCCTTCCTGCTCCACGAATGTCGCAAAGGACTCGTTGAATTCGGTGTCGTCTTTGACATAAAGACGTTGATGGGCGAGCTCATGGAAGATCAACGTTGCCAGCCGCTCGTCGCCCCAATTCATCATGGAGCTGATGATTGGATCGTTGAACCAGCCGAGCGTCGAATAGGCCTCGACGCCGCCAATCGAAACGTCCATACCTTGCAGTCGCTGCAAGGCAGCCTCGCCGCGGGCTGCACCCTGGCTGTAGTAACCGCGATAGGCCACGCAGCCGGCAATCGGAAAGCAGTGATTTTGCGCTGCCAGGGAAAACTCAGGTGTGGCAAAGACGTTCCAGACCACAAACGGGCGACCGATGTCGGCATACAGGCGGTAACTCTGGTTGTCCGGCAGGCGCAGATGATCGCTGGCAAACGAGCGGGCCTTTTGCGACTGGGTCAGATGCGCGCGTAGCTGCTGGTCGCGCCGGGGATCGGCGATCACTTCGGACACAGGCTCCCGAGAGCGCAACAGCTGCAACTGTCCGCTGGCCAATTGGCTGTAATAGCTGACGCTGGCGCAGCCATTGAGCAACAAAAGCAGCACACCCGGAAACAAAATGCGTAAAACGCGATCAAGTAACCCATGGCTTGGAAAAGGCCTGATCAAAATGAAATTATTCCTGGAAAGTCTGCCCGCAAGACTATCCCGCCGCACTGGAGCTCCGCTATGCGCAAATTGATGCTGACGGGCGGCCTGTTGATGCTGACAGGCTGTGCTGGATTCGGATTGCCTCATCACGATCCATCCCAGGCCTGGGTCGACCTCGACTCGCAGCAGGAAGACACCGCGCTGCAAGCATTGCAGGTCGATGCCAAAGCTTCCACAGACAAGCGTTACTTCGAGGTTGAGCCCGGCAGCCACGAATTGACCGTGCGTTATCAGTTCCCGGTCGACCCTGCCAACATCGGTCCTGACGCCGAGCCGTTGTGGCGCGATTGCCAACTGCATGTGAAATTCAAGGATTTCAACGCCGGCGAACGTTATCAGCTGCAAGCGGGCAACATCGGCTTCAGGCCATGGGCCAAACTCTACGATCAACAGCGCAAAGTCGTAGGCCAAGGCGCACCGGCAGGCTGCCAGCGTACTTGATCGGCGCTATGCTGAATGTCTACGCCCTAGGACATTTATCATGCGCAGGTTGCTGCTATTGCTCGCCGCCAGTGTCGTCGCCGGTTGCCAAAGCCCGATGCCAGCCATCAATCCGCAGATGGCGTGGGTAGACTTCGCGACGCCGAGTCCTGGTGGCAAGTTGCTGATGGCCGAGCGCCTGGATAAGCAGCGGTTGCGCGATGGCCGCTTTTTCCAGGTCGCCCCGGGCAGCCATGAACTGCTGGTACGTTTCGACTTCGAGGTATTTGGCGGCGGCGGGAGCCTGATGACCGGGCCGGTAGAGCGCCTGTGTTACCTGACCATCAACTACGACCATTTCGAGGCTGGCCAGCGTTATCTGCTGGAGGCCCGGAATCTGGCGTTCACCCCCAGCGCCAGGTTGTATAACGCCAAGCGCGAGATCGTGGCCGAGGACCGGGAGGTCAACTGCCTGATGTAAGTCGGATCAGTTATCGTTCTTTTGGTACACGATGGCTTTGGTGCCGTTTTCGCAGGTCCCCACAACCATGGCCACGTCATGCTTCTCGGCTTCTTCCCGGGACACGATTTCAAGCGTGTAGGAAGGCACTGCATTGGCCTGGATCTTGATTTCGATCTCTTTCCTGAGTTCTTCGCAATCCTTGGGCGCCGCCATGGCCGAAGTCGCCAGTGCACCGCAGATGATCGCCAAGGCAAAACGTTTCATGTGAAGCTCCTTTTCTGGCAGCGCGCACGGTCGTGCGCTAGAGCTGCTGTCATTTATTCGACCACAGTTTGACCTGGCTGGTTTTGTTTCAGGACAAAAAAGATCGCAGCCCATGGTCACTTTTACCTGGGTAAAAGCGACTGCAGGCTGCGATCATTGTCACGCCTGGGCCAATTTAGCCGACCAGGGTCGCATCCAGAGTAATCTTGGCATTCAGCACTTTGGACACTGGGCAGCCTTCTTTGGCCTTATTGCTCAATTCTTCGAACTGCTCCTGAGTGGCGCCCGGGATCTTCGCCTTCAGGATCAATTTCACCGCCGTGATCGCAAACCCTCCATCAACCTGGTCCAGGGTCACTTCGGCATTGGTATCGATGCTGTCAGCCTTGAGCCCGGCATCGCCGAGGATCATCGAAAAGGCCATGGAAAAACAACCTGCGTGGGCCGCGCCGATCAATTCTTCCGGATTGGTACCTTTACCGCCTTCGAAACGGGCCTTGAAGCCATAGGGGGCTTCGCGCAGTACGCCGGTTTCCGTGGAAATCGAGCCGATACCGGTTTTCAGGTCACCTTCCCAATGAGCCGATGCTTTCTTTGTGATAGCCATGTCTGCCTCCTCAAGATCGGGCGCGAATCGTCGCGCCTTCGTGGTTTTCGGTTGCTAGGGTTCTGAGGATAGACGCAGGTGCAAAGTTCACCCGATCTGAAAAGTCCTACCATTTTCGTAGGTTTTTTTGCCTTGGCTATTGAAACTCGGGTATATGCCCTCATTGCATGAAACACGCTTATGGATTCGGCAGGTTTTCGTTCGCAAGAAAAAACCTGCTCCCCCCGATTGGAGAAGCAGGTTTATGAAACGATTGACCGACGTAAAGTTTTCTACCCTGGACCTTGTACCTGTAAGGGAAAACGGCAGTGTGGCCCAGTCCCTGCGCAATTCCCTCGACCTGGCACAGCATGTCGAAAAACTCGGCTACAACCGCTTTTGGGTGGCCGAACACCACAACATGGACGGCATCGCCAGTTCGGCCACCTCGGTTTTGCTGGGTTACCTGGCAGGTGGTACCTCGACCATTCGTGTCGGTTCCGGCGGCGTGATGCTGCCCAACCACGCGCCTCTGGTGATTGCCGAACAGTTCGGCACTCTGGAAAGTCTTTACCCCGGCCGTATCGACCTCGGTCTGGGGCGTGCGCCCGGTTCCGATCAAATGACCGCCCGCGCGCTGCGGCGGGAACGCTCCGGCAGCGCCGACGATTTCCCGTCTGACGTGGCGGAGCTGATGCGCTACCTGGGGCCCCGCACGCCGGATCAACGGATCATCGCCATGCCTGGCACGGGCACAAATGTTCCGGTGTGGCTGCTGGGTTCAAGCCTGTTCAGTGCGCAACTGGCCGGTGAACGCGGTTTGCCCTACGCCTTCGCTTCCCATTTCGCACCGCGCTTCATGCATGAGGCGATTCGCGTCTATCGCAATCATTTCAAGCCTTCTGCGGTGCTGGACAAGCCATACGTGATGCTGGGCGTGCCATTGGTGACTGCCGATACCGACGAGCAAGCCGATTACCTGGCGACGTCGGTCTACCAGCGAATCCTCGCGCTGATGCGTGGCCAGAGCCTTGTGCAGCGTCCACCGGTTAAAACCATGGACGGTCTGTGGTTGCCCCATGAGAAGGAGGCGGTGGCTGATTTCCTCGGCCTGGCGATGGTTGGCAGCCCGCAGAAAATTCGCGCCAAACTGGAGGTGCTGATCGAGCAAACCCAGGCGGATGAGCTGATCTTCACCTGCGACCTGTATGAACATGCCGATCGCGTGCATTCCTACGAGCTGTTGGCGCAGGTCATGAAAGGCTGACACTCAGACGCCAGGCGTAAAAAAGCCGACGCCATTGCGTCGGCTTTGAGTGCGGCGCAACCCGCTTACTTCTTGTAGACGATTTCCTTGGCGCCACCTTCGCAGGTGCCAACGACCTGGCCGCCAGCCGCAGCGCCTTTATCGACAATTTCCAGCGAGTAACCAGAAACGCCCTTGGCATCGAGCTTCGCGGCGATTTCGGCTTTGAGCTCTTCGCACGGTTTGCCAGCTGCGAATGCTGTACCGGCGAGGCTCAGCAGACCTACCGCCAAAATAAACTTCTTCATCGGATGCATTCTCTGGTCGGATAATAGGGGCACCCAAGTTTCACAGGGGTGCACTCATGTAGCGCTTTTGCCATTCCCTATGGCATTCGGCCAGCGCGCAAGTTCAGAAGACTAGCTCAAACTCAGCTGCTGGCAATCCGGAAGCCGACCTTGAGTGTTACCTGAAAATGCGCGGCCCGACCATTCTCGATATGCCCACGGGTCTCGGTCACTTCAAACCATTCCAGGTGCTTGATGGTCTTGCTTGCTTCGGCCAGTGCGTTGTTGATCGCGTCTTCGATGCTGGTGGCAGATGAGCCGACCAGTTCGACTTTTTTGTACGTATGGTGATCAGTCATGGCGTTCTCCTTGGGGTATGAAATACAGACTAGCAGTGAATTTTCGTATTACTTCTGTCGGTCAACTCGATACAGAAGTTCAGATTTACTGCACTTTCTCAAACGGCTGTAGTCCCAATCAACACACGCCACTCATCACCAATGCAGGAGAGCCACCATGGCCAACACCTCTTTACGTAAAGCCTCATTGCAAAGCATGGAAGCCGAGATCGAGAGTCTTCTGAAGTCTTTGGAAAGCCTGAAGGACGACGCCTCGGACGAGTCGCGCAAAACCCTGAAAGTCTTGAAAGCCAACGCTGAGAGCGCGCTGAAGCACTCGCGCCACCTGCTTAGCGATGCCTACGAAGAAGTCAAAGTCAAAACCCGTGAAACCGGGATTGCCACTCGTGACTACGCTCAGGAACACCCTTGGACGACAGCCGGTGTCGCTGTCGGTGCACTGGGTTTGCTGGCCGCTTATCTGCTGTGCAAACGTGGTGACTAATCCGCTTGGCGCAGCTCGTTTTTAAGCCACTGCGCCAACTGCCTGGCGCGCCCGTCTGCGGCGCGCTTGGGTAACCACAACGCCAGTTGCGCCGTCGTTTCAGTGAAACCCCATGGTGCAACCAGGCGACCCGCCTTCAAATCTTCGATCACCAGCGGTTCAGGTGCAATTGCCACGCCCAGCCCTGCTACTGCCGCCTCCAGCAAATAATACAAATGCTCAAAACCCTGTCCGTACGTCAGTGCCTTGGCGTTGAGGTCGCTTTGCTGTGCCCAGCTTGGCCATGCTTGCGGGCGGGAGGTGGTGTGCAATAACGGCTCACCGAGCAGTGCGCTGGCCGGTGCATTCTGCAAATGTGCATAACCGGCGAAGCGCGGGCTCATTACCGGGCCGATCCGTTCACTGGCCAGGGCATACACCTGCATGTCCGCCGGCCAGGGCGGCTCGGCGAATACCAACAAGGCATCCAGACCGGGGCGCCGTGGATCGAGGTCACCTTCGCCCGCTGAAAGGTGCAGGCGCAGGTCCGGCAGGTCTGCATTCAGTCGGCCCAGGCGCGGAATGAACCAGCGCGCCAACAGGCTCCCCGAACAGCCCAGCACGAAAGGCGCGTCGGCGGTGCTTTGAGTCAACTCTGCGCAAACCGTACGCAAGCGCTCGAACGCTTCACTGCTGGCATCTCGCAGTCGAACGCCTGCATCTGTGAGTTTCAAGCCGCGCCCGTCCTTGATGAACAGGCTGACGCCCAGATGTTCCTCGAGTACCTTCAATTGCCGGCTAACTGCCCCATGGGTGACGTGCAACTGCTCGGCAGCCTGGCTCACGCTGTTCAGGCGCGCAGTGGCCTCAAAGGCGCGAAGGGCATTTAACGGCGGGAGGTCATGGCTCATGGGATATGTGAGTTTTCCTGACAGGTTGTAGCGATCTTATCGGTTTTCAGTGCAGGACGTCAGGGGTAAAGTGAGCGTCATTGTCATCACACGAATTCAACTGGAGCAACTCATGACCCAGACCAATCTGCGCAGTGGCCCCGATGCCAGCGGCCTGTTCGGCGGCTTCGGCGGCCGTTACGTTGCTGAAACCTTGATGCCGTTGATCCTCGAGCTGGCCCGTGAATATGAACTGGCCAAGGAAGATCCGGCCTTCAAGGAAGAGCTGGCGTACTTCCAGCGCGACTACGTCGGTCGTCCGAGCCCGCTCTACTACGCCGAGCGTCTCACTGAGTTCTGTGGCGGTGCGAAAATCTATCTCAAGCGCGAAGAGCTGAACCACACTGGCGCGCATAAGATCAACAACTGCATTGGCCAGATCCTGCTGGCGCGGCGCATGGGCAAGAAACGCATTATTGCCGAGACCGGTGCCGGCATGCACGGCGTGGCGACCGCCACAGTCGCGGCGCGTTTCGGTCTGGACTGCGTGATCTATATGGGCACTACTGACATCGAGCGTCAGCAGGCCAACGTGTTCCGCATGAAGCTGTTGGGTGCCGAAGTCATTCCAGTCGTTGCCGGTACCGGCACTTTGAAAGACGCGATGAACGAGGCGCTGCGCGATTGGGTGACCAACGTCGACAGCACTTTCTACCTGATCGGTACGGTGGCTGGCCCGCACCCTTACCCTGCCATGGTGCGTGATTTCCAGGCCGTCATCGGCAAGGAAACCCGGGACCAGCTGCAAGCCCAGGAAGGCCGCCTGCCAGACAGCCTGGTGGCGTGCATCGGCGGTGGTTCCAACGCGATGGGCCTGTTCCACCCGTTCCTCGACGACCAGAGCGTTGAAATCATCGGCGTTGAAGCGGCCGGCCACGGGATCGAAACCGGCAAGCACGCGGCGAGCCTCAACGGTGGGGTTCCGGGCGTGTTGCACGGCAACCGCACCTTCCTGCTGCAGGACGATGACGGCCAGATCATCGACGCTCACTCGATTTCCGCTGGCCTGGATTATCCCGGTATCGGTCCGGAACACGCCTGGTTGCATGACATCGGCCGCGTGCAGTACACCTCGGTGACTGACGACGAAGCCCTGGATGCATTTCATAAGTGCTGCCGCCTGGAAGGGATCATTCCTGCGCTGGAAAGCGCCCACGCCCTGGCTGAAGTCTTCAAGCGTGCGCCTAAGCTGCCAAAAGATCACTTGATGGTGATCAACCTGTCCGGCCGTGGCGACAAAGACATGCAGACCGTGATGCACCACATGGAGCAGTCCCAACACATGCAATCCAAGCAGGAGAAACACTCATGAGCCGCCTGCAAACGCGTTTTGCCGAACTCAAGGAACAGAATCGCGCTGCCCTGGTGACCTTCGTCACCGCCGGCGACCCAAGCTATGACACTTCGCTGGCGATCCTCAAGGGCCTGCCCGGCGCGGGTGCCGACGTCATCGAACTGGGCATGCCGTTTACCGACCCGATGGCCGATGGCCCGGCGATCCAGCTGGCCAACATTCGTGCCTTGGGCGCCAAACAGAACCTGGCGAAAACCCTGCAGATGGTTCGCGAGTTCCGTGAAGGCAATGCTGAGACCCCGCTGGTGTTGATGGGCTACTTCAACCCGATCCACATGTATGGCGTGCCGCAGTTCATTGAAGACGCCAAAGCTGCCGGCGTGGATGGCCTGATCGTGGTTGACCTGCCGCCTGAGCATAACGGTGAGTTGTGCGATCCGGCACAGGCTGCCGGCCTGGATTTCATCCGCCTGACCACGCCGACTACTGATGATGTGCGCCTGCCAACGGTGCTGAACGGCAGCTCTGGTTTCGTGTACTACGTGTCGGTAGCCGGTGTGACCGGTGCAGGCGCGGCCACCCTGGAACACGTGGAAGAGGCCGTCGCTCGCCTGCGCCGCCATACCGACCTGCCAATCAGCATTGGTTTCGGCATCCGCACGCCAGAGCAGGCGGCGGCGATCGCGCGTCTTGCGGACGGTGTAGTGGTGGGTTCGGCACTGATCGATCACATTGCCAATGCCTCCACTCCCGACCAGGCGATCGACGGCGTACTGAGCCTTTGCGCAGCCTTGTCCGAAGGCGTGCGCAAGGCTCGAATCTGACGCCTGTCAGCGGCTTTTGCTCAAGGCAGTTCCAGCCCTCCGGCTGCCTTGTGCAATTTGCGTAAATGTTCGCCAAGCTGCTTCAGGTTGGCTTCATTCTCCGCCATCTCGGCTGCCCGGGCCGGGTCCAGCAGGGCTCTGACTTCCTTGTCCAGATCGCCGGTCAGCACCTGAAGCTGTTTCTGCCGAAGGCTGCTTTCCGATTCCAGGCGATGCCACTCGCTTGGCTGCGGCAATCCGTAACCGCCAGTACCCAGCAATTCCGCCGGCCGGCTCAGGAACCCGCTGTTGGCAAGAATCTGCTGCAGCGTGGCGTTGGCCTTGTCCATGCCGCCGTTCTTCAATTCCCGCGCGCCCAGATAGCGTTGCTTGACCTCATCCTGCGCCAGCACCAGTTGTTGCCGGAACGCTGCCTGCTCGAGCAGCAGCAGGGCGGCACTGGTGCGCAGGTCCGCCTGGTCGATCCACTGGCGCCGCTCTGTAGCCTTGATCGCCAGCCAGTCCTCGACGTTCTCCTGCTTGATTGGCAAATGCTTTTTCAGCACCTCGAACATCGCCTGGTAGCGGTCGCGGAACGAGTCGAAGCGATAGCCCAGGCGCAAGGCCTCGCGCGGATCATCAAGGACGCTGGTATCGGCCAGCCCGCGACCCTTGAGCACTTCCAGCAACCCATTGGGCATGATGCTGTCCAGGCCCACCAATTGCTTGTTGTTGGTGCCACTACGTAGCAGTTTCAGCCCTTCCACTGCACAGTTGTTGGACAGGAAAAAGTAGTTGCCGTCGTAACTCCAATGCATCTCGGCCGCGTGCTCGACCACTTCTTCGATCTCTTTGCGCGACAGGGTCAGCGGGATCGAGGCCAGGCTGCGCAACTCGGTTTTGGTGTATTCGTCGATGACTTGGGCCAGCGGCAGTACGAACAGGCGTGACGGATACTTCCCGACCAGCCCGTCCCAGCTCGACAGCTGCACGTCGCCGACGAAGGCGCGGTATGACAGCACCAGGTGTTGATCAAGATCCAGGCGGCAATCCGGCCCCCGCGGTCGACCGGGCGCGCAAATCACCAGGCGCAACATGCTGTGGCCCCAGCGACTGACCCAGTTCTGATTGGCCTCGGCCAGCAGATAGTCCACGGCGTAAACCCGTTCCGGGTCTACCTGACCCAGGGGTTGCTTGGCGAAATCGTTGCCTGCATTGAGGAAGGCGAAAGATTTGGCGCAGGTCTCCTTGGCGGCGGGGGCCCAGCCGAAGTGTTCCTGGTAGTAGCGATAGAGCGCCGGGCGACGGCAGGCGTAGCTTGGGTCGAGGAGGAAATACTCCATGTTGACCGCCACAAACTCCTTCGGGCTGCTCGTCTCGTAAATGTCCGGGCTGCGCGCGATCTGGCGATTGTGCTGTTCACGCTCACCACGGCGACCGACATATTGTTGCCAGCCAGCAAGATCAAGCAGGCGTGGATCGTCGCTGAGGGTGAAGCGGCGGTCGTTCTGGCCGCGACACTCGTCTGGCATGCCGACCAGCCCGGCACTGCTGTTGCGCCGGGTGCAGCGCTGGATCAGCGTGCGCTCGGTCCCCGTCCAGAGACGGGAGCGGTCATAGATGTGCGTGAGCTCGTGCAACACCGTGGCGAGCATCTCCCGGCGCACGGTGCCGTGGGGGCGATAGGTTTTTTTGCTGGCGGCACTGCCGTCCGTGAGACTGTCGAGCAGGTTGCGGTTCAGGTCGAGCTCAGAAACCAGTGACGCCTGGCCATAGGCATTGGCGGGCATGTCGTCGGTCCAGCCAACGTCGATGCGACGGTCCAGTTGCTGGATGAACTGTGGCGGTAACGCCTGCATGGCTTCATCAAGGAGCGCCTGGCTGGCCTGTTGTTGTGCGGGGCTCAGGCCTGTGGTCTTGAGCCGTAATTGCAGGTCAGCCTGAGCCGTGTTGCCAAGCAGCAACACGACCCCGGCCAGCAGCCAGGCGCCTACCGACCTCACAGTGCGAGGATGGCTTCGGCGAGAACCTGGTCACTGGCGTCGCGCGCTTCGGGCACGCGGGTACGCAAGGTATCGAAGGCGGCTTCAAGGTGTGCTCCGCGAATGTCGCCATCGCTGGCCACAAAACTGGCGGCATCGTCATGGGCTTCGCGAACAATTTTAGAATCACGGATCGACGTGGTGGTGTCCGAGGTGAAATCAAGCGTGCGCTGGCTGGCACGAATAACGATGTTACTGGTGGCTACCAGGGTTTGCGCCTGGGCCAGGTCGGCCAGCAACAGCAGGCCAAGGGTGGCGGCAATCAGCGGGTTACGCATGGAACGACTCCGGAAGGACAAGGATAACTATTGGACGAGAATTGCCTGCGCCAGTTCAAGGTCGCTTGCATGAAGTTTTGGCCGTGTATGACGCAGATAAACCAGTGCGGACTCCAGGCGCGCGCCAAGCAATGCTCCATCGGTGGCGAGGAAGGCGGCAGCGTCATCCTGTGCTGCGAGCAGTAGCTTACGGTCGAAGGGGGCCGAGGTCACCATGCTCGTGGCATAGCCGCTGGCGACGATGCCCTGGGTGGACAGATTGAAGGCGTCGTAGGCTTGGGCAGATCCCGACCAGCCGATGGCCATTAATACCGGAGTGATCAACAGATTTGAAAGAAAACGCATGAGGCTCGATAGTTGGAAAACGAGTCCGAAGGCTAGCGTAATGCCTGTTTTAGAGCCAGCGCTGAAACAATGGGACACGACTTGCGCGCCCCATAGCAATCATCCGAGTCAGATGGTCAGGATAGCCTGGGCCAGTTGTGCGTCGGTTGCGTTCAGCTGAGGTGCCTGGTGGCGAATGTGGTCCAGAGCACTTTCCAGCTTCACGCCTCGGATCGAACCTTCGCTGGCTACGAAGCTGGCAGCGTCATCGCGCGCGGCACGGACGATCTTGTCATCGCGGAAGGAGGAGGTTACGTCGGAAGTCGCATCGGAAGTGGCTTTGAGTGCACCGACGACGGCATCGGTGGTCACGATGAAGCTGGTGGCGTGGGAATTGGCAGCCACGGCGAGCAGGGCTGCAGCGCTGAGCAGACGAAGACGGGACATGGTGTAACTCCTTAAAATGAACCGGATTGGGAGGTGGCTTGTTTAGTGGGACGTCTGTTTTGCAGCATTCGCCACGTTCTCCCCGGATATTAGGCCGGGGTGGGCCGGTTCGAACAGTCCAACACCGAAGAAACCTTGCGTAGGCGCTGCCGAAGGTAGCGATTTATGGATCTTTGTTTCGCCACGCCAACGTCAAAAAATCGCAGCCTTCGGCAGCTCCTGCGGAACTGTACTAGCAGTATTCACTGCTTAAACAACTGTACTGGTTGAGTTTTTCAGGGGCCTGAAACGACAAAACCCGTCGCGGTTTCCGGCGACGGGTCTTGTTTGTGCAATTCGGGTTGCTGGCGGTGGACCCTGCAGGTCAGAGCCAGCGACGCTACTTAGCGCCAGAACGGCTTGCTCAGCTCTTCGTAGCGTTGTGCTTCGCTAATCCCGGCATCGGCCAGCAGACGCGAATCCAGACGAGCCAGTTGATGGCGGCTGGAGATGCGGCGCTGCCACAACATCAGGTTGGCGATAACGCGAAGAGGCATCGAAGCCTGGGTTTTTGCAGCGGTATCTTCGAAGAACAGTTCGGAACTGAGTGTACGTTCCATGGTTGACATCCTTCCGCTTGTGGCGGGATTAGGTAGTGGTTTAACTGATGCCAATGATCCTCTCGTTTGGCCAGTCCCTGTAGATACAGTTCAACTGTATTGTGAGGTACCAGTTAACTGTTAATAGGGGGTGTACTGGTCTAAATTGAGGCAACTGTACTTGTCGGCACTTTATTGGTGCAATTGTGCCGTTGATGCCCATACGTTGGGGACTTTTCCGTAGGAAATAACCAGTACAGTAGTACAGTTTTATTCGATTAGACGCTTTTCAATCGGTCGCTGGCGAAACTGTGTTTGCGCCAGCGGCTATCTGTACTATTTACACGGCCAGCATCCTGCCGGTTTCTTCCAGGTTTATGTGCCAGCGCAGTGCTTCTCGCAGGATGTGGGGGGTATGCCCGCCGATGGCGCAGGCCGCGGTGAAGTAGTCATCCAGGGCCTGGCGGTAGTCGGGGTGCACGCAATTGTCGATGATGACCCGTGCGCGCTCCCTGGGTGCAAGGCCACGCAAGTCAGCCAGGCCCACTTCGGTCACGAGGATGTCGACATCGTGCTCGGTATGGTCAACGTGGCTGACCATCGGGACTACGCTGGAGATCGCGCCGCCCTTGGCGATCGACTTGGTCACAAAGATTGCCAGGTGGGCATTTCGTGCGAAGTCGCCGGACCCGCCGATGCCATTCATCATTCGGGTGCCGCAGACATGCGTCGAGTTGACGTTGCCGTACAGATCGAACTCAAGCGCCGTGTTGATGCCGATGATACCGAGGCGACGTACGACTTCCGGGTGGTTGGAAATTTCCTGAGGGCGCAGGACCAGTTTGTCCTTGTAGCGCTCCAGGTTACCGAACACGTCGCTGTTGCGCCGGGCTGACAGAGTGATCGAGCTGCCCGAGGCGAAGCTCAGCTTGCCGGCGTCGATCAGGTCGAATGTCGAGTCCTGCAGGACTTCCGAGTACATCGTAAGGTCTTCGAACGGCGAATCGATCAAGCCACACATCACCGAGTTGGCGATGGTGCCGATGCCGGCCTGCAAGGGGCCAAGCTTGTTGGTCATGCGCCCGGCAGCGACTTCCTGCTTGAAGAAGTCGATCAGGTGATCGGCGATGGCCTGAGTGTCCACGTCCGGCGGCAAGACGGTGGATGGCGAGTCGGATTGATTGGTGATGACAATCGCCACGATCTTTTCCGGCGGGATCGGGATGGCCGTGCTGCCGATGCGGTCATCCACCTTTACCAGCGGAATGGGCGTGCGGGTCGGGCGATAGGTCGGGATATAGATGTCGTGCAGACCTTCCAGGTTTGGATTGTGTGCAAGGTTGATTTCGACGATGACCTGTTTGGCGAAAATCGCGAAGCTGGCCGAGTTGCCTACCGAGGTGGTGGGCACGATATGGCCCTGTTCGGTGATCGCTACGGCTTCGATGACGGCGATATCCGGCAACTTGAGCTGTTGGTTGCGCAGCTGCTCGACGGTTTCCGAAAGGTGTTGGTCGATGAACATGACCTCGCCGGCGTTGATGGCCTTGCGCAGGGTGCTGTCCACCTGGAACGGCATGCGCCGCGATAGCACGCCAGCCTCGGTGAGCTGCTTGTCGAGGTCGTTGCCCAGGCTGGCGCCGGTCATCAAGGTGATTTTCAGCGGAGAGATTTTGGCGCGCTCGGCGAGTGCGTGGGGCACGGCCTTGGCTTCGCCCGCGCGGGTGAAGCCGCTCATGCCGACGGTCATGCCGTCCTCAATCAAAGCGGCGGCGTCAGCGGCGCTCATCACCTTATCCAACAACGAAGGCAAGCGAATACGATCACGGTACATGGATTGTTATCTCGGGCAACGGAAGCAAGGTGGGCAGTTTAGTGATTTCCAGAAAAATCCTCCCGCTACCATGGTCGAATGCAGACCGCTGATTTAGAGCCTTTGGTCGGGTTGGCGGGGATTTTTACAGGCAATAAAAAACCCCAGCCTACTAAAGGCTGAGGTTTTGGGTATTGCGCTGGAGCAGGTTTTACTCGACGGCTTTGACCATGTCCTCGATGACCTTTTTAGCGTCGCCGAACACCATCATGGTTTTGTCGAGGTAGAACAGTTCATTGTCCAGCCCGGCATAACCACTGGCCATCGAGCGCTTGTTGACGATGATGGTCTTGGCCTTGAACGCCTCGAGAATTGGCATGCCGGCAATGGGCGATTTAGGATCGTTCTTCGCCGCGGGGTTGACCACGTCGTTCGCCCCGAGCACCAGCACCACGTCGGCCTGGCCGAACTCAGAGTTGATGTCTTCCATCTCGAACACCTGGTCGTAGGGCACTTCGGCCTCGGCCAGCAATACGTTCATGTGCCCAGGCATCCGACCCGCCACCGGGTGAATGGCGTACTTCACGGTCACGCCACGATGAGTGAGCTTCTCGGTGAGTTCCTTGAGCGCATGCTGCGCGCGAGCGACCGCCAGGCCGTAGCCCGGAACGATGATCACGGTATCGGCGTTGGTCAGCAGGAAGGTTGCGTCGTCAGCCGAACCGGATTTGACCGGACGAGCTTCCTTGGCGCCTGCAGGGCCGGCGTCTGCCGTGTTGCCAAAACCACCGAGCAATACGTTGAAGAACGAACGGTTCATCGCCTTGCACATGATGTACGAGAGGATTGCACCGGACGAACCCACCAGCGAGCCGGCGATGATCAGCATCGAGTTGTTCAGCGAGAAACCGATACCTGCCGCCGCCCAGCCCGAATAGCTGTTGAGCATCGACACTACCACCGGCATGTCCGCGCCACCGATCGGGATGATGATCAGCACGCCCAGGACGAAAGCCAGGGCCAGCATCAGTGCGAAGGCACCGAGGTTGCCGGTGAGCATGAAGGTGATGCCCAGGCCCAGCGTCGCCAGGCCCAGCAGCAGGTTCAGCTTGTGCTGGCCACCGAACTGCACGGGTGCGCCCTGGAACAGGCGGAACTTGTACTTGCCGGAGAGCTTGCCGAATGCGATCACCGAACCAGAGAAGGTGATTGCACCGATAGCTGCGCCAAGGAACAGTTCAAGGCGGTTACCCGCAGGGATTGCATCGCCCAGCTGCTTGACGATGCCCAGGGACTGCGGCTCGACCACCGCTGCGATGGCGATGAATACAGCCGCCAGGCCGATCATGCTGTGCATGAAGGCGACCAGTTCCGGCATCTTGGTCATTTCAACGCGCTTGGCCATGATCGAGCCGGCGGTGCCGCCGACCAACAGGCCGACAATGACGTAGCCGATGCCCGCAGTGGCGAGCTCAGCGCCCAGCTTGTAGATCAGGCCTACTGTAGTGAGGATCGCCAGGCCCATGCCGAGCATGCCGAACAGGTTGCCGCGTCGGGAGGTTGTCGGATGGGACAACCCTTTGAGGGCCTGGATGAAGCAGATGGACGCGATCAAGTAGAGCGTCGTGACAAGGTTCATGCTCATTACTTGGGCGCCTCTTCTTTTACGACTTTCGGGGCTTTTTTCTTGAACATCTCAAGCATCCTGCGGGTGACCAGGAAGCCACCGAACACATTCACTGCCGCCAGGGCCACGGCCAGGGTGCCCATGGTCTTGCCCAGCGGAGTTACGGTGAGCGCCGCAGCCAGCATGGCGCCGACAATCACGATCGCCGAGATGGCGTTGGTCACCGCCATCAAGGGGGTGTGCAGTGCAGGCGTAACGTTCCAGACCACGTGGTAACCGACATAAATCGCCAGCACGAAGATGATCAGGTTGTAGATACCGGGGGAGATAAGCTCTTCCATCGTCTGAATCCCTGCTTAGGCGTTTTTGCGGATGACTTGGCCGTCGCGGCACATCAGGCACGCGGCGACGATGTCGTCTTCGAGGTTGATCTCGAACTGGCCTTCCTTGTTGAAGACCAGCTTCAGGAAGTCCAGCAGGTTGCGTGCGTACAGTGCCGAAGCATCCGCCGCGACCGCGCCGGCCAGATTGGTCGGGCCGCAAATGGTCACGCCATTCTCGACTACTACCTGGTCCGCCACGGTAAGCGGACAGTTGCCGCCCTGGGCTGCGGCGAGGTCGATGACCACCGAGCCTGGTTTCATCTGCGCCACGGTTTCCGCGCTCAGCAATGTCGGTGCCTTGCGGCCCGGAATCAGTGCGGTGGTGATGACAATGTCCGCCTGCTTGGCGCGTTCGTGAACGGCCAGGGCCTGGCGCTGCATCCAGCTGGCAGGCATGGGCCGGGCGTAGCCGCCAACACCAACAGCGCACTCACGCTCTTCATCGGTTTCGTAGGGCACGTCGACAAACTTGGCGCCGAGGGATTCGATCTGCTCTTTAACGGCAGGACGCACATCAGACGCTTCGATCACTGCACCCAGGCGCTTTGCTGTGGCAATCGCCTGCAAACCCGCCACGCCTGCGCCGAGAATCAGCACCCGCGCCGCTTTCACGGTACCCGCAGCGGTCATCAGCATCGGCATGAAGCGCGGATAGTGGTGAGCGGCCAGCAATACGGCTTTATAGCCGGCGATGTTGGCCTGGGAGGACAGCACGTCCAGGCTCTGGGCCCGAGAGGTGCGTGGCGCCGCTTCCAGGGCAAACGCGGTAACGCCGCACTCGGCGAGCTTGGCAATGGTTTCATTGCTGAACGGGTTGAGCATGCCCACCACAACGGTTCCGCTCTTGATCAAAGCGAGTTCGCTGTCGCTGGGAGCGACCACCTTGAGAATCAGCTCGGCACCAAACGCCTCATTGGCACTGCCAATAATCGCGCCTGCCGCTTCATAGGCACTGTCGACAACACTGGCATTGATGCCGGCGCCGCTTTGCACAGTGACCTTATGACCCTGGCCGATCAGCTTCTTGATGGTTTCCGGGGTTGCAGCAACCCGTGTTTCACCCGTCTGGGTTTCGAGAGGAACACCAATGTGCACGTCAAATCTCCTGCGTGATCTTATTGAGTAAACCCAGGCACTTCGGATGGTGCGAGCTGGGGCGGCCGATCAGCACGATCCCGCTAATTCAGGGCGGGGCGCGGCATTTTGCAGGCGAACTTTGCACCCTTCAAGGGATTATGATGCGTGACGGAAAATTAACTACAAGTCACCCCGTGACCGAATGTCGCAAGCATTCGACCCCAGCCCTTGTTAATCGGGGCCTGCAGGGAATTTTTGAACGATTCTGGATTTTGCGCATGAGTCAGGTGAATGAGCAGTTATCGCTAGGTAATACCGGCTCAAAGCCACGGTGGCACAAGCTTGTGGCACGATTGTGCTCCATTCAAGTACAGTCTGCTTAAATGCGACAATTACTTATATCTGTAGGGCTTTGTTTTATCTGACTACGAGGTCAACTTATCGCTCTGAGCCGCTAGGACTCTAAGCTATAGCCCTGCGCTTGATTGACCAGCCAATCACGAAAAGCCCTCAAAGAGGCCGATTCGACCTTTCGCTCTGGAATCATGAGGTAATAGGCCTTGATGCTCGATAGCGCATTCGGGTTCGCAATCACCAGGCGTTTCTCCGCCAGCTCACGCTGAATCAGGAAAGGCGGTATCAGCGCGATGCCCATCTCGTGCATCGCTGCCTGGGCGAGCATGGAGAATAGCTCGTAGCGCGGCCCTGTCATGTCCCTCGGGATATTGAGGAGCTGCGAGTTGAACCATTGGCGCCAGGCATAGGGGCGGGTGGTCTGCTGCAGCAGTGGACACTCTGCGATTTGGTCGGGTGTCAGCGAATCCTGGTGTCCAAGCAGGTGCGGGCTGCAAACAGGCATCGGGTTTTCCCCCATCAGCCTGTGGGATTCAGTACCCGACCAATCGGCGTCGCCAAAGTAGATAGCCGCATCGAAATCCGTGTCGGCAAACAGGAAGGGTCGGGTCCGGTTGGTCAGGTTGACGGTTACTTCCGGATGCTTGTGCTGGAAGTCTTTCAACCGAGGCAGCAGCCACTGTGTGCCAAATGTCGGCACCACCGCGAGTTCGATGACGTTGGCGCCTTGCTGACCCATCACTGACAAGGTATCGCGCTCAACCGCGTCCAGCTGAGTGGCCACTCGCCGGCTGTAGGAAAGCCCGGCTTCGGTCAGTTTCACTCCGCGGCGAGAGCGTCGGAACAGTTCGACACTCAGGAACTCCTCGAGGCTGGCGATCTGTCGGCAAATGGCGCCCTGCGTCAGCGAAAGCTCCTGGGCTGCCTTGGTAAAGCTCTCGTGGCGCGCAGCCGCTTCAAAGCTGATCAAGGCGGTTGTACTGGGGATCTTTCTGCGCATGTACCTCAACCTCACTAATCCATCGCATGATTCGACTTTGGCGATGTTACGGAGTGAGAAATTAGCACAACAGTATGCAAAATCCTCGTTTGCCCTTGCGCTTGAGCAGGCCTAGGATCAGTCCACGTTATTTGATGCCTTTCGAGAGGACTTGCTCATGGCCGGTAAAGCTAGCTTCAACTGGATCGATCCGCTGCTGCTGGATCAACAGCTCACTGAAGAAGAACGCATGATTCGCGATACCGCCGAGCAATTCGCTCAGCAGAAGCTGGCGCCGCGTGTTCTGGAAGCTTTCCGTCATGAAAAGACTGACCCGGCAATCTTCCGCGAGATGGGTGAGGTGGGCCTGTTGGGCGCAACCATTCCTGAACAATACGGCGGCAGTGGCCTGAACTACGTCAGCTATGGCCTGATCGCTCGTGAGGTTGAGCGCGTCGACTCCGGTTACCGTTCGATGATGAGCGTGCAGTCTTCGCTGGTGATGGTGCCTATCAATGAATTCGGTACCGAAGCGCAGAAACAGAAGTACCTGCCGAAATTGGCGTCGGGTGAGTGGATCGGTTGCTTCGGTCTGACCGAGCCTAACCACGGTTCCGACCCGGGAGCGATGATCACCCGTGCGCGCAAGGTCGAAGGCGGCTACAGCCTGACCGGCAGCAAGATGTGGATCACTAACAGCCCGATCGCCGACGTGTTTGTGGTCTGGGGCAAGGACGATGCCGGCGATATCCGCGGTTTTGTACTCGAGAAGGGCTGGAAAGGCCTGAGCGCACCGGCAATTCACGGCAAGGTAGGCCTGCGGGCATCGATCACCGGCGAAATCGTCATGGACAACGTGTTTGTTCCTGAAGAGAACATTTTCCCGGACGTGCGCGGCTTGAAGGGTCCGTTCACCTGCCTCAACTCCGCCCGCTACGGCATTTCCTGGGGCGCGCTGGGTGCGGCTGAGTTCTGCTGGCACACCGCTCGTCAATACACCCTGGATCGTCAGCAGTTCGGGCGTCCTTTGGCGGCCACTCAGTTGATCCAGAAAAAACTGGCCGACATGCAGACCGAGATCACCCTGGCATTGCAAGGCTGTCTGCGTCTGGGTCGTATGAAAGACGAAGGCACTGCAGCGGTCGAGATCACCTCGATGATGAAGCGCAACTCCTGCGGCAAGTCCCTGGATATCGCGCGCATGGCTCGCGACATGCTGGGCGGCAACGGTATCTCCGATGAATTCGGCGTTGCACGGCACCTGGTCAACCTGGAAGTGGTAAATACCTACGAAGGCACGCATGACGTTCACGCGCTGATACTTGGTCGCGCCCAGACTGGCCTGCAGGCGTTCTACTAATAGGAGAACGGCCATGGGCGCGCTTTCGCATCTGCGGGTACTGGATTTATCACGCGTGCTGGCCGGACCCTGGTCCGGGCAGATCCTCGCTGACCTTGGCGCTGAAGTGATCAAGGTCGAGCGCCCGGGCAATGGTGATGACACGCGCGCCTGGGGCCCGCCTTTCCTGAAGGATGCCTATGGCGAGAACACCAGCGAAGCGGCTTATTACCTGTCCGCCAATCGCAACAAGCAATCGGTGACCATCGACTTCACTCGCCCTGAAGGGCAGAAGCTGGTGCGCGACCTGGCGGCCAAGTCGGACATCCTGATCGAGAACTTCAAAGTCGGCGGCCTGGCTGCTTATGGTCTGGACTATGAGTCACTCAAGGCTATCAATCCCAATCTGATCTATTGCTCGATTACCGGATTCGGCCAGACCGGCCCTTATGCCAAGCGCGCTGGATACGATTTCATGATCCAGGGGCTTGGTGGCTTGATGAGCCTGACCGGGCGACCTGAGGGTGATGAGGGCGCGGGGCCGGTGAAGGTTGGCGTCGCCCTGACGGACATACTGACCGGGCTGTATTCGACCGTCGCGATTCTGGCAGCGCTGGCGCATCGGGATCACAGTGGCGGCGGCCAGCACATTGATATGGCGTTGCTGGATGTCCAGGTGGCCTGTCTGGCTAACCAGGCAATGAACTACTTGACGACCGGTAATGCACCCAAGCGCCTGGGCAATGCCCATCCAAACATCGTGCCTTACCAGGATTTCCCAACGGCGGATGGTGATTTCATCCTTACCGTGGGTAACGATGGGCAGTTCCGCAAGTTTGCCGAGGTGGCGGGTCAGCCACAGTGGGCTGACGATCCGCGGTTCGCCACCAACAAGTTGCGGGTGGCCAATCGTGCTGAGCTGATTCCTCTCATTCGCCAGGCGACCGTATTCAAGACAACCGCCGAGTGGGTGTTGCAGCTCGAGCAGGCGGGCGTGCCCTGCGGGCCAATCAACGACCTGGCGCAAATGTTTGCCGACCCCCAGGTGAAGGCGCGAGGGCTGGCGATTGAACTGCCCCATGCGCTCGCTGGCATGGTGCCGCAAGTGGCGAGTCCGATTCGCCTGTCCGAGACACCGGTGGAATACCGTAATGCGCCGCCTTTGTTGGGAGAGCACACGCTGGAGGTGCTGCAGCGGGTGTTGGGCCTGGATGCTGGTGCGGTGGCCGCCTTCAAGGAAGCCGGGGTGCTTTAAGTTGTTCCTTCTATATAGAGGTGCACTTTATATAGAAGGAAAGACGCGTTTCCGGCCCTTTCCTAACTAATTGATGGAAAAGCAGAATTTACGCTTGACGGCAGATCTCAGGTGTCTATAATTCGCCCCACTT
>NZ_JACBXG010000020.1:0-70271 GCF_020295325.1 Pseudomonas sp. Y24-6
GGCGGGCTTTCGCTATCCGGTGATGTGTTTCATCCCCACAGTTCATTAATGCACCTACCACGGATGGGATCCGCGTGCAGCATCCCCATGTCCCCGACTCTGTTGCCAGTCTTCCTGCGCACACAGATCCGTCACGTCAACCATCCACACCACCGTGCAGCCGCTGTAGACTATGCCCGCTCAAGGCGTACCCCAGCCGATCACTTTATGAAAGAGACCCCCATGGCCAATCAAGACATCACCTTCGTCCCTGATCCTGACGCCGATTCCATCTCCTCCGATGTGGCCGGCTTCGGCGGTCTGCTGGTTTCCACGCAGATCCCGACCCACGCTGATGGCAGTCTGGAGTTGGGTGACATCACCCGCCAGAGCGAATGCACCCTGCAGGCACTCAAGGTTGCGCTGGAGCGCGCCGGCAGTTCCATGGATCGCGTCCTGCACCTGACCATCTACCTCACCGACATGGCCGATCGCGCCGCCTTCAACGAAGTCTACAAGCGCTTTTTCGCCAAGCCATGGCCCGTACGCGCCGCTGTCGGCGTGGCCTCGCTGGCGGTGGAAGGGATGCGCGTGGAAGTCACGGCGATGGCGGCCAAGGGCTGAATCCGATCTGTCCGGCGGCCTGGTCAAATGAGCCAAGTCGCCGTTGCAAACCTGCGAATACGATAAGCAGCTGTTTTAAAACAAAATTATTTACACTTTTTGCTTCCAACATGGCGCAGAAGTTGGTAAATTTGCGCCCATTCCTGCACAGGGCCTCAGCGGACTGGCAGCGAACGTAGCAACGCCCGCCGTTGCTCACCCGCTTCACCATCAAAAAAGACAGTGCCCAGCACTCGTCGCGATCGATACAGGGGCGTCGCCAAGCGGTAAGGCAGCAGGTTTTGATCCTGCCATGCGTTGGTTCGAATCCAGCCGCCCCTGCCATTTTTCTGATTCATATTCCACTGCACAGACGCACCCATCGACTGTAAGAGCTTGCTCGCGATGGGCGTTAACGCTGGCGCTGCGTACCTGAATTTCCACATCGCTCTTGCTCACATCGCGAGCAAGCTCGCTTCTATATTGGGTTGTCGATCCTCTGCAACGCCTGAGCCAGATCCGCACGCAGATCCTCCACGTCCTCAACCCCCACCGACAAGCGCACCAGCCCATCGCCGATGCCCAGTCGTGCCCGGGTTTCGGGCGGGATGGTGGCGTGGGTCATGATGGCCGGGTGTTCGATCAGGCTTTCTACACCGCCCAGGCTCTCGGCCAGGGCGAAGATGTGAACGTTCTCCAGGAAGCGCCTGGCGCCGGCCAGGTCGGTGTTAAGGTCGATGGAGATCATGCCGCCGAAGCCGCGCATTTGGCGTTTGGCCAGCTCGTGCTGGGGATGTGAAGGCAGGCCGGGGTAGTAGACGCGGGCGACTTGCGGTTGGTGTTCCAGCCACTGCGCCAGGTCCAGTGCGTTGCTGCAGTGGCGCTCCATGCGCAGGGCCAGGGTTTTTATGCCGCGCAGGGTGAGGAACGCGTCGAACGGGCCGGCAATGGCGCCGACGGCGTTTTGCAGGAAGCCAAGGCGCTCGGCAAGTTCAGGGTTCTGGCCGACCACGGCGATGCCGCCGATGACGTCCGAGTGGCCGTTGAGGTATTTGGTGGTCGAGTGCAGCACGATGTCGAAGCCCAGTTCCAGCGGGCGCTGGATCCACGGACTGGCGAAAGTGTTGTCGGCCACGCAGATGACGCCTCGCGCGCGGCAGATGCGGGCAATCGCGGCGAGGTCGGTCAGGCTCAGCAGCGGGTTAGTCGGCGTTTCGACCATAACCATCCGCGTGTCGTCCTGCAGGGCTGCTTCGAAGGCGGCCAGGTCGGTCAGGTCGACGAAGCTGAAACGGTGCCCGGCGCTGCGTTTGCGAACCTTGTCGAACAGGCGGAAGGTGCCGCCGTACAGGTCATTGCCGGAAACGATGTGGGCGTTGGCGTCGAGCAGTTCGAGCACCGTGGAGATGGTCGCCAGCCCCGAGGCGAAGGCGAATGCCTGGGTGCCACCTTCGAGGTCTGCGACGCAACGCTCCAGGGCAAAGCGCGTCGGATTGTGGGAACGGCCGTAATCCAGGCCCTTGTGCACGCCGGGGCTCTGTTGCAGGTAAGTGGAGTTGGCATAGATCGGCGGCATCAACGCCCCGGTGGATGGGTCCGGCGTCTGCCCCGCGTGAATCACGCGAGTGGCGAAGGCGTGGGCCGGGGCGTTTTCGTCATGCTGGCTCATGCAAGGGATCTCCGTAGGTGGTTGAGCAGGTCGAAGCGGGTGATCAGGCCGTGGAAGCCCGAGGCGTCGGCGATGATCGCCACCAGCCCGCGGTCGAGCTCGGCTTGCAGTTCCGCCAGGCTGGCAGCGGGTGCGAGGGTCTGGACTTTGTCGGTCATGGCGCTGGCGACGCTGAGGCGAAAGTGCGAGGGGTCCTCCTGCATGCCGAACAGGATGTCGGATTCGTCGATGACGCCCACCAGTTGCTTGCCGTTCACCAGCACCGGCAGTTGTGAGACATCGGCCAGGCGCATGCGCTGGAAGGCGGTGAGCAACGTATCGTCCGGGCCCACGCTGATCACCCGGCCGTCTTCGAAACGCCGCGCGATCAGGTCGCGCAGGTCGCCGTAGCGTTTGTACTGAAGCAGGCCCTGATCATTCATCCACTGGTCGTTGTAGACCTTGGACAGGTAGCGGGTGCCGGTGTCGCAGACGAAACTGACCACGCGCTTGGGCTGGGTTTGTTCGCGGCAGTAATGCAGTGCGGCAGCGAGCAGGGTGCCGGTGGACGATCCGCCGAGAATGCCTTCGACCCGCAGCAGTTGGCGCGCGTGATCGAAGCTTTCCTCGTCGCTGATTGAGTAGGCCTTGCGCACGCTGGACAGGTCGCAAATGGAGGGGATGAAGTCTTCGCCAATGCCTTCCACGGCCCACGACCCGGGCGTGCCGAGCGTGCCGCTGCGGCTGTATTCGGCCATGACCGAGCCTGCGGGGTCGGCCAGGACCATTTCCAGGTCCGGTTGCACCCGTTTGAAAAAGCGGGTCAGGCCGGTCAGGGTGCCGGCCGAACCAACGCCGACGACGATGGCGTCCAGGTCGTGCTGGGTTTGCGCCCAGATTTCCGGCGCGGTGCTGCATTCATGGGCCAGGGGGTTGGCCGGATTGTTGAATTGATCGGCGAAGAACGCGTCGGGAATGTCCTTGGCCAGGCGTGCGGCCACGTCCTGGTAGTACTCCGGATGGCCCTTACCGACATCGGAACGGGTGATGTGCACCTCGGCGCCCATGGCCTTGAGGTGCAGGACCTTCTCGGTAGACATCTTGTCCGGCACCACCAGTACCACCCGGTAGCCTTTGGCGCGGCCTACCAGTGCCAGGCCGAGCCCGGTGTTGCCGGCAGTCGCTTCGACGATCGTGCCGCCGGGCCTGAGGCGCCCGTCACGCTCGGCCGCGTCGATCATCGCCAGGCCGATGCGGTCCTTGATCGAGCCGCCGGGGTTCTGGGATTCGAGTTTGAGAAACAGGGTGCAGGGGCCGGTGTCGAATCGGCTGACACGCACCAGGGGCGTGTTACCGATCAGTTCGAGCACGGCAGGGCGGGAGTCGCTTGGCATGTCATCACCTCGCTCGTTTATTGGCAATGGAGGGTCAGTGAGTGGATCGCGATAGGTATGGAAAGGACCATAGGTCGGGATGGCGTGGTTGGCAACCACGGGGCGCACGGACGGGTTGTGGCAATACCCGCGCTGGCATGCAGGGTACCGGCGGTCAGGCCGGTTGAATCTTGCACGATGCCCGCACTCGATGTTGCACAGAGCTTTGCTCTGCAATGGCGGTGCTATCCGCCCGGGGTTCAATCAATGACATCGGTCGAAGACTTCAGAATACAATCGCACGCGCTCCTGATCGAACTGGACGCGGCAACGATGGGCATGATGCTGCTGGTATCTGCTCGATGCGTTTCCGGGCCTGCGTGGGATGAAGCGACCCAAAGGCACCACGACGCTTATGAGCTGTGGAATGCCTTTCTCAATGTTCCGGATTCGGGTCTCGACGCGGCGAATCAGTGAGGAAGCGGACCGCTGTCAGCGGCCCGCCGTGGCAGTGTCAGTCCTGGCAAAAGCGGATGCGGTTGCCGAACGGGTCATGGACTTCAAGGATCTTGCCCCAGCCTTGCTCGACGATATCGGGCCGGCCATAGCCGTAGCGCTTGGCCTGGAGTTCGTCACGGAACATTTCAATATTGTCCATCGGGACAAAGGTCGTCGCGCCCGGGCTCGCATCGCCGTGATGCTCCGAGAGATGCAGTTGCAGACTGCCGCGCTGGATCCCCAGATACAGGGGCAGGTCCGCTTCAAAACGATGCTCGAACTCCACGCTGAAGCCCAGGAAGTCGAGGTAGAACTCCCGCGCCTTGGTTTCGTCGAACATTCGCAGGATCGGAATGGCTTTAGTGAAGGTGACCGCCGTTTGCGGGACTTGCGCAGGCAGCAGCGCCGCAGCGGTGTTCCAGTCCTTGTAGCCCAACTGGTGGGCGACCAGTTCCAGCGCCATGGAATGGGACGCTTGCTGGTCGTGCGCTTGCAGTGAGGCGCGCAGGCGCTTGGCCATTTGCTTGGCTTGTTCGATAGAAATCATCACAGCTCCTTTGATCAAGGCATGTTGGTGCTCGCGTTGCCAAACCTCGACCGTCAAGAGTTGCGACTGGATTTGGGTAATGAATACATGCTTTCACCCTTCCTTACGGAAGCGAGCGGCGGGCAGCATCGGCCCGCGCTGATAGTACACAGCCGCTGGCGTGTGGGGAAGAACCTGGCTGCGATGCGCGCAGCTGCTACTTTTTCAGGAACGCATTCAGAGGATATGCAACATGGACCGGTTCACTGGCGGTTGCCTGTGTGGCAACGTGCGGCTTGAGGCGAGAGGGCGGCCCTACCGCGTCGGCCTCTGCCACTGCCTCGATTGTCGCAAGCACCACGGCGCGTTGTTTCATGCCTCGGCCATATTTCCAGAGGACGCCGTGACCATCCAGGGCGAAACCGGCGACTATGCCGGACGGTTTTTCTGTCCGCGTTGTGGTTCATCGGTGTTCGCCCGCAGCGCTGATGAGATCGAGGTGAACCTGGGCTCCCTGGACGCCCCTGATCAACTGCTGCCCACTTACGAAAGCTGGACCTCGCGTCGTGAGTCGTGGTTGCCCGCCTTTGCGCTGGACAGGCACTATGAACAGGATCGGGAGTCTTCTGGACGCTTTGAGCAATAGCAACTGCGGCGCCTCAGGGGAGCGGTAGTCTGGCGTAATCAGGAGGACGGTAATGCTGTTTGTGGTGATGCTGGGAGGCAAACATCCCAGGGCGCGGATTGAGGTTCATGATGTTGTGTTCGCCGTTGCGGACGACCTTCAGGGTACTTATGGGCAATTGCGAGAAGGCTGGTTTGGCCATCCAGCCGGCGTGCACATCGACTCATGGATGCGCGTTGATGGTGTGGAAGGCTGGAAAGTCGAGTTGAGTCCGCTGGCACCGGCAGCGGATTCACCGCGCCTGTACTTCATCAACCTGGGTGGTTATGAAACATCGGTGTTTGGTGAAGCTCACCATTACCTGCTGGTGGTCGCCCGGAACAGGAAAGAAGCCGCTGCCAAGGGCAAGCGCCAACTGCCGGCACACTGGACCCAGTCGCATACCGATGCGCTGATGGACGTGGATGATTGCCTGCCGATCGACCTGGTGGGCGGGCGGTATATCCATCTGGTCGAGGGTGAGCACGGCGGGATCATCCAGGGGAACGACTACATCGTTCTCCCACAGGGGCATGCGTAACCTTGTGTGGCACATAACCCTGTAGGAGCAAGGCCTGCCCGCGATGAGGCCGCCTCGGTCACCTGATTTCAGCGGTGAATTTTCAGGATTTGCCCTTTGCGCGATCGGGATAGTTCAGCACGAATTGCACGTGCGCCTTCACCCCGGTCGCGAAGGTGGCTTCATCGACGGTGAAGTAGGGGCTGTGGTTGTTGGGCGCTTTGGACATGTCCTGGCCTTCAGGGGTGGCGCCCAGGAATACGAACAGGCCGGGTACCTTCTGGGCGTAGTAGGAAAAGTCTTCGCTGGGCGACAACGACGACTCAAGCCGCTGGACCTTGCCTGGCGCTGCCAGCTTCATTGCCGGCACCATGGCTTCGGTGAGGGTCGGGTCGTTGATGGTCACCGGGGCATTGTTGACCAGCAGCAACTTGGCTTCGGTTCCATAAGCGCTGGCGATGCCACTGACCAGCGGAGGTATTTTCTGCAGGATGCTGTCGCGTATGTCGGCGTTGTTGGTGCGGATGGTCCCGGTCATCTCCAGGGTTTCGGGGATGATGTTCGCCGCCGAGCCGGCATTGATCGTGCCGACACTGATGACCCCCATTCCCTTGGTCAGATCGATGCGTCGACTGACCAGCGTCTGCATCGCGGCAATGATGCCCTGGCTGGTGACGATTGGATCGTTGCCGCTCCAGGGAGCAGAGCCATGGGTCTGCTGCCCCTTGAGCTGGATGCGGAATGAATCGCTGCTGTTGAGCACCGTGCCGGCCTTGTAGAACAGGTGCCCGGTCGGGTAGCCCGCCATCACGTGCAGGGCAAATATCGCCTCGACTTTGGGCGAGTCCATGGCGCCATCGCGAATCATTGCCTGGGCGCCGATCAAGGTATCGGTCTGGAACTCGTCCACATCGGCCGCACCTTCTTCGGCGGGCTGGAACAGGAAAACGACAGTGCCGCGCAGTTGCTCGCGATGCTCGGCCAGTACCTTGGCCGCACCCAACAGCATGGCGGTGTGGGTGTCATGGCCACAAGCGTGCATCACCGGCACGGTCTTGCCCAACCGCACACCGGTGGCCTGGCTGGCGAAAGGCAGGTTGGTCGCCTCCTTGACCGGCAGCGCATCCATGTCGGCGCGCAGGGCCACCACGGGCCCAGGCAGTGCGCCTTTGAGCACGCCGACCACGCCCGTCTTGCCGACCTGGGTGCGCACTTCGATGTTCGAGGCCTTGAGCTGAGCGGCGACCAGGGCAGCCGTCTTGACCTCCTGGTTGCCCAGCTCGGGATGCTGGTGAATGGTGCGGCGCAGATCGATGACTTGCTGGTTGACCGAGCTGACTGCGGAATCCACCCAGTCCAGGTCAGTCGCCTGGCTCGAAGGGGCGCCAAGTGCAGTCAACAATGCCAGGTACAGGGGAGCTAGGATCGGACGTTTCAAGGTGAGGTTCTCACTGTGTTTTTATTATCCGGCAGACATTGCCGCACCCAAGGGTATGGGCTCGCGCGCGCAGCGGCAAAGGCCAATGACCGGTAATCGCACGGCTTTTGCTGTTTTTTGCGAGGTTCGATTCGGGGAAAAAAAGTGCGCAGAATATGGACAGTGATCAGCATTTTCCGGATAGCGTCGAACGGCTTTCTACCGAGCGGGATGCAAGTATCGACCTGTCAGTGATCAGGCCTCGTGTATCTGGTTGACCCCGGTGATCTGCCCGTTCCAGATCATCTCGTAATGGGCGGTCTGGATGATCGACAACACCGGCCTTGGGGTCATCAGTGCCCAGCAGTGGTTACCCTGCAAGCGCACCGACCGGTAGCGCAAGCCGGGACAACCTGCCAGCTTCACGGCCTTGCCCAGGCGCTGGGATGACGCGTAATCGTCGGGCGCGTAAATCGCATCGTTCATCGCCACGGTGGCGGCATCTTTCATCGCCGCATCGACGAACGAACAGGACAATCCACGGAACACAAAACGTTCATAGTTCAAACCATGGACGTTCGACCAGTACAGGCTCTGGTGATGTTGCACTTCCGCCAGGGCAGTTTCCATCGAGGCAGCCAGGTACAACACGCCAAAGCTGCCATCGCTGAAGCGCGAGCCGGCCGGGTTGACGTGGGTGAAGGGGGCAGTGGCGTAGGAGCAGCCGGGAATGCCGAAGGGGATTTCGCTGCGCGCAATCATCTCCAGCTGACCGAGTTCGTTCCTGAGCCTGGGGTTGGTCAGTGCCTGGATCTGATAGAGCGCTTCGAACTCCCGGGCGTCGGCCACGTCATCGAACAAGTCGATGGGCGGGAACTTCGAATTGACCAGGCGATAAGCTTGCACCGGCTCCCCGGCAAGAGTCGGCAAGAGGTCCAGGGTCACCATTGTGCACCCCGCAGGACGTCGATCCGGCGGAAGGTCTCATAGAGCGAGACCATGTCCCCTTGGGACATGATCTCCAGGGGCGAGCGGCCGTTGAAGAACTCGTTGTGATTGGCCATGGCGGGGAAGCCATAAACATTGTCCGGGTTATCAAATACCAGGCGTAGCGCTGCGTGGATGTTGAGGATAAAACTGATGCGTTGCATCTGATCGGCATCCAGCGCCACCGACCAGTCAGCGTCACGCTGTTTGGCGCGGGTGTGGGTGCTGCGGGAAATACGCAGGATCCGGCAGGCCTGCTCGCTGGACGCTGCCCATTTTTCAATGATCCCGACCGCCGCCCGCAGGCCGGCCACGCATTGATCTTTGGAAAAGGCCTGTGCAGGAAGGGCGTTGGCCATGAAATCCACCTCACTTGATAATCTACAGATCAAGTTATAGGCTTTTTGCGTCTACAGATCAAGGCGCCGCTTAAATGGGCCGCTGTCACCCATTAATGCTGCATCCCCCGCCAGCCTCGCGCTTAATTGACTCCCGGCGCGTCCATAGGGTGTACCATCAAGGTCTGCTCATCAGATATCAGTTTGCCATGACCACGCAAAGCCAAGAGAGCCGCCAGATCGTAGCTTCTCTGGCGCACCGTGTGGGCCCCGACGCCGACTCCGCAAGGATTGCCCAGGCGCTGGCCACCACTTTGCAGGATATGGACGCAGCCCTCGCGCCGATCATCGGCAAGCAGGGGGTTGGCGCGCTTTACTGCCGCAGCGTGCATCTTTGCACCGCCAGGCACCCGCACTTGGCCGTCATTTGTGCCAGTGTTCCGCAGTCGCTGGATGTGCTTGCCCTCGAGTCAGTGCTCGTCGAGCAGAGCGATGCCCAAGCGTTGTTTTTCAGCGAAGTCATGCTGACCACTGTCTACGAGCTGTTGACCACGCTGATCGGGCCCTCGCTCACCGCACGTTTGCTTCGTGACGTGTGGGGACCTTCCTTGAGCGACACCCCTTCGCAGGAAATTTCGCCATGAGCACCAAAGTAACTATCAACCGTCTGGCCACGGGCGTGCCAGGACTGGACGAGGTGCTGGGCGGAGGACTGCCGGAATTTTCGTTCACCCTGATCGCCGGTCCTCCGGGCTGCGGCAAGACCACCCTGGCGCATCAGATGATGTTCGCCCTGGCCACCCCTGAGCGACCGGCGCTGTTCTTCACCGTGCTTGGCGAACCACCGCTGAAGATGCTGCGCTATCAACAGCAGTTCGACTTCTTCGACAGTGAGGCTATCAACCACTCGGTGCGCTATATCAACCTGGCTGACGACACCCTGGCCGGGGACCTGGATGAAGTGCTGCGGCGCATTGTCAGCGAGGTGCAAACCCACTCGCCGGCCCTGGTCTTTGTCGACTCGTTCCGCTCGGTGGTATTGGCCAGCCAGACCCAGGACAACCCGAACAACAACCTGCCGCAGTTTGTCCAGCAACTGGGCATGTTGATGACCACCTGGCAGGCGACGACCTTCCTGATTGGCGAGTATTTCACCGAAACCGATACCAATCCGATTTTCACCGTGGCCGACGGCCTGATCTGGCTGCGCCAAAGCGTGCAGCGCAACTCCATGGTGCGCAAGATGGAAATCATGAAGATGCGCGGCCAGCCGACGCTGCCTGGACTGCACACCTTCCGTATCGCCACGTCGGGGATCAAGGTCTTCGCACCGGTTGCGACCGAGCACTTCGAGGTCGCTCGGCCACCTGTCGGCGAGCGCCTGAAAATGGGTGTGCCGCAACTTGACGAGATGCTCGGCGGTGGCCTGCCGCGGGGCTATTCGCTGCTGGTGGCCGGCCCTTCGGGTTCGGGCAAGAGCATCCTCGCCGCGACATTCCTGGCAGAAGGTGCGCGCAATGGCGAAACCGGGGTGATTGCCGTCTTTGAACAGCGTCCCAATCATTCGCAGAACGCCACCCTGGCGGGCCTGATCGAGGCGGGCAAGGTCGGCCTGGTGGATAGCCGCGCGCCGGACCTGTCCATCGATGAGATCGTGCATTTGCTGCTTAGCGAAATCCGTCGCCTGAAGGCGACCCGGGTGGTGATCGATTCATTGTCAGGTTTCGAGCTGGCGCTGGCGCCGACCTTTCGCGAAGATTTCCGCGAGTCGCTGTCGCGGATGGTCACTGCGTTGACCGGTGCCGGGGTCAGCGTGCTGATGACTTCCGAGCTGGAAGACCGCTACACCGACCTGCGATTCAGCCCTTATGGCACGGCATTTCTCACCGACGCGATCATCGTGCAGCGCTACATCGAAGTGCAGAGCCGCCTGCTGCGCATCATGGCGGTGGTCAAGGTGCGTTCCAGTGCGCACTCCGACGAGCTGCGCCTGTACCGCATAGACAACGACGGGCTGCAGATCGGCGATCGCTTGCCGGATCAGGAAGGTTTGCTCGGCGGCCGCCCAACCCGGCGCCACACGGGCCCCGACAATGGATGAGCATTATCATGAACGAGGCTGATGGCCGGCACGAAAAAGCGCTGGCGACTGCCGCTCGCGAATTGTTCGTGCTGGGTCAGAAGACCGTTGAAGCGCGCGCGGTGCTGGGGGCCCTGCAAAAGGAACTGAGCGACGCCAACACGCAGCTGATGGACAATCAGCAGGTCGAGCAATTGATCGAGGCCAATCAACAACTGGTGCTGGCAATCCTGTCAGCGCAGTCCGACGCCCAAAACACCGAGCGTACCGACCGCGAGCAGCGGCTGTTCGTGGAGATGCGCGAAGCCAACGAGCAACTGGTGATTGCCGCCCTGAGCGCGCAACAACTGCAAGCCTCGGCCGAATACACGCTGCAGCAGCAACGCAACACCCTGGCGGTGGTGGCCCACGAGTTGCGCAACCCGCTGACGCCCATCAGCATGATTGCCGGGCGGCTGGCGAGGGTGCCAAGTGCAGAGCTGCCACGCATGCAGCACTTGATCGAGGGGCAGGTCAAGCACATGTCACGGCTGGTGGAGGACTTGCTCGATGTCTCCCGCGCCACTTCCGGGAAGCTGCGTCTGGACTGCAGCCTGATTGATATCGTCCCGGTCATCGAAGACGCCGTCGAAATGTGCCGGTCGTTGATGACCGATCGCGGTCTGCACTTTACGGCTGATGTGCCGCAGCAGCCCCAGATGATAAAGGGTGATGCCGTGCGCCTGACGCAAATCCTCGACAACCTGCTGGGCAACGCCGCCAAGTACACTCCGGCGGGCGGCGTCGTCACGCTGGGCGTCACAGCCCAGGGCCACAACCTGATCATCCGTATTCGTGATAACGGCATCGGTATTTCCGCCCAGGCGCTGCCGTTTATCTTCGAACCGTTCGTGCAAGACAATCATGCCATGGGCTTCAACAGCGCCGGCCTGGGTATCGGCCTGACGGTGGTGCGCGATCTGGTCGAGGCACACGGAGGGCGCGTGACCGGTCGCAGCGAAGGCGATGGCCAGGGCAGCGAGTTTGTGGTGACCTTGCCCCTGATTTGAGACCTCACGGATGAAAAGCTCGCTTGTTCTGCGGTATCGTCCCACTCCAGGGATCTGATCGCTGACAAGGAGTTCGCCATGGTACTGACACCCGATCGTCTGATGAAAATCGCCCGCACCAACCCGGCCAACGTCGAGATCCTCGAGCGTCTGCCGGCCCTTGGCCTGAAGCAGTGCATGCTCACTGCCGGCTGCCTGTTCCAGGCCGTGTGGAACCATCACGACGCAAAACCTGCCGCGTGGGGCATCAAGGATTACGACGTCTTCTACTTTGACCAGGACTTGTCCTGGGAGGCGGAGAACGAGGTCATCCTGGCGGCCGAGGCGCTGTTTCAAGACCTCGACCTCAATATTGAAATCAAGAATCAGGCCCGAGTCCACCTGTGGTACGGCGAGCGCTTCGGCGAGGTGTATGCGCCTTATGGCCTGGATGATATCGAGCAGGGACTGTTGCGGATCAATCCGGTGAACCATCAATTTGATCTGTTCGAAAAGAAAGCGCTCAGCTATCAGGCGCGCTGGCCTTGGCTGGAAATTGTCTATCCGGCTGTTTGAGGCAGGAAAAAACGAACTTGCCTGATCCGCTTTCCTCCAAGAACAAGGATGCACATAGCGAGGAGGGCGCAATGCACGCAACCATCGATGTAGAAACCGCAGCGTCGCGCCAATGAGCCGCTACCAGGCCTGCATCGGCTGCGCCGGCTGGAATCTGCCTCGTGACCAGTGGCCGATGTTTGCTGCTGAAGGCACTCATTTGCAGCGTTATGCATCGCAGCTGACGGCCGTCGAAATCAACAGTTCGTTCTATCGCCCCCATCGGCCGAAGACTTATCAGCGCTGGGCCGAATCGGTACCTGCGGGGTTTCGATTCTCGGTCAAGCTGCCCAAGCGGATAACCCATGTTCAGCGTTTGCAGAATTGCGAGCCGCTGCTGGACGAGTTTCTCGCCCAATGCACGGCACTGGGCGATGCCCTGGGCTGTTTGCTGGTACAGCTACCGCCCTCCCTGGCGTACGACGAAGCCATGGCCACGGCATTTTTTAGCGCCTTGCGCCCGCGTTACGGCGGGGCCCTGGTGCTTGAGCCTCGGCATGCCAGTTGGCAAAACGCTCAGGCGTTGTTGGTCGAGCAGCAGGTCGGGCAGGTGGCGGCTGATCCAGCGGCCATTCCTGGCGGTGACGTGCCGGGTGGCTGGCGGGGGATTGAGTATTGGCGCTGGCACGGCTCGCCCCGTATTTACCACAGCGCCTACGATATCCAGCGCCTGCAGGCACTGGCGCAGCAGGTGCAATTGGCGATCCAGGCAGGACGCGAGGCCTGGTGCATCTTTGACAATACCGCCAGCGGATTTGCCGTGGGCAATGCCTTGGCCCTGCAATCGTTACTCACCCCGGCGAGCAACAAAACGCTCGTTTGCAAATAGCCTTCAATTAGCGCTTCGCGCAGTCGATAACCTGATCAGAACAGCCATCTGCAGCATGGCTGCACCCAACTGATCGGGGATGCACAGAGTGTCGATAAAATTACGTTTGATACTGCTGATTGGTACCGGCTTGCTGACGGCCTTGATCATGAGCCTGGTCAGTTATATGGGAAACACGCAGATGGCGGAGGCGGTGAGCGATAACGAAGTCAGCATGGCCGCGCTGCGCAATCATCTTGAAGCCGACATGATGCATGACGCCCTGCGCGCCGACGTGTTGTCGGCGATGCTGGTCGGCCTGGGAAAGAGCAACAGCAGCCAGGCCGAGGTGCGCAACTCCATCGATGAGCACGCGGGACGTTTCCGTGAAGTGCTGGGCAACAACCTCAAGCTGCCGGTCAACGCCACCCTCCAGGCTGGCCTCAATCAGATCAAGCCGAGCCTCGATACCTACATCAGCGCCGCGGAGCGGATTGTCGGGCTGGCGCTGGAAAATCCTTCGGCTGCGCAACAGGAACTCGGCACTTTTAATGCCGCATTCAGCCAGCTCGAAGACCAGATGGCTGCGCTCAGCGAACTGATCGAAACCGATACCCAGCACACCAGCGTCGGTACGCAACAGGCCATCAGCAACGCCAATTTTGCCCTCGGTGGTGTGCTGATCGCCAGCCTGTTGTTGCTGCTGGTGCAGGGGCACTGGGTGCTGCGCAGTATCATGGGCCCGCTGCAAACCGCCAGTCGCATCGCCGACAGCATCGCCCACGGCCACCTGAGCGAGGCAATTGCCGAACCTGCCGGCAAAGATGAAGCCAGCGCCCTGATTCGCAGCCTGGCGACCATGCAGCGCGACTTGCGCGGCATGATCGAGGTCGTGCGCAGCAACGCCCACGGCGTGAGCGGCATGAGCGAACGGTTAAGCAATGGCTGCCATGAGGTCGCTGACAGCAGTCAACAGCAAAGCAGTGCCGCCAGCACCATGGCCGCAGCCGCGAGCGAAATGACCGCCAGCATCGAGGAGATCACCCGGCATGCCGAGCGTGCGCTGAACATGGCGAACCAGGCGGAAAACCTGGCCAAGGAAGGCGGCCGGGTGATCCATCAAGTGGTCAGCGACATGGATGGCATCGCTCGCTCGGCGCAGCAGTCGGCGCAGGTCATCCGCACCCTGGACAAAGAGTCCGAAGGGATTTTCAGCATCATCCAGGTCATCAAGGGCATTGCCGACCAGACCAACCTGCTGGCACTGAACGCCGCGATTGAAGCCGCCCGCGCCGGAGAGCAGGGCCGTGGTTTTGCCGTGGTCGCTGACGAAGTGCGCAGCCTGGCGGGGCGTACCAGTGCGTCGACCCAGGAAATCGCCGGCATGGTTGCGCGCATCCAGCAAAGCACCCGGGAAGCGGTCAGCAGCATGGAAGCGGGGGTGGCTCAGGTCGACAAGGGGATGGCGGTGACCGCCGAGGTCGAGCGGGCGATCCGGGAAATTCTCGATGCCACGCTCAATACCACCCAACTGGTCAACGACATCACTCGCACCATTGGCGAGCAAAGCCTGGCCAGCAACGAAATTGCCCATCAGGTGGAAATGATTGCCGGGATGTCAGAGGGCAACAGCCGTGTGATTGGCGAGACGGCCAACACTACTGATGAGCTGGCGAGCCTGGCAGGGCAGTTGTCGCAGTCAGTTAACAGGTTCCGGCTTTGAAGCCGCGGCAGGCGCTGGCACAGCCCGCGATCTTTTGAACCGGCGTCTCACACAAAAAAATGCATCTAATGTTTTTAGATGCATAAAAAAACATTTACAAGCAGAATGCATGCTGTGATTATGTTCGTGCGAATTTAAAAAAACAAAATCGCATGCGGCGCTGATTCCAATCAGGCCATAACAAAAACGACATAAACACAGGCTTGAAGCCGGCACTGCCCCTGGCCGGACTTTTCAGCGAAGGAGAACCTCTCCCGTGCATCGCTTATTGAACAGATCCCTCTGCGTCACCCTGCAAGCCCTCAGTGTGGTTGCACTCGGCGCAGCCTTTGCGCAGGCCCAGGCCGCCGGCACCTTGCGAGTTGGCCTCAACGCCGATATCCGCAGCACCGAGCCTGGGGTCAACCGTGACGAGAATACCGATACCGTGATGCTGCACATCGTCGAGGGCCTGGTGGCCCATCGCGAGGATGCATCGGTCGGCCCGTTGCTGGCCAAGGAAGTCCAGGTTTCCAACGAAGGCCAGACCTATACCTTCAAGCTGCGCGACGGGGTCCGTTTTCATAATGGCGCGACGCTGACGGCGGCTGATGTCAAGTGGACCTGGGAGCACTACCTCAATCCCAAGACCCAGTGGCGCTGCCTGGCGGAGTTCGATGGTCGCGGCGGGGCGAAGATCACCGGTATTGCCACCCCCGATCCGCTGACTGTGGTCTTCACCCTTGATCAGCCGAGCGGACTGTTTCTGGCCTCCATGGCCCGTCCTGATTGCGGCGGTGGTGGCATTCTGCACCCGGACTCAGTGGCGGCGGATGGCAAGTGGAAAGCCCCGATCGGTACCGGCCCGTTTACCCTGGCCGAGTGGAAACCCGGGCAGTCGGTGGAGCTGGCACGCTTCAAGGATTACAGCGCCCGTGACGATGCCGGCCCGGATGGCTTCACCGGAAAGAAACAGGCATTGGTCGATGTGCTGCGCTTCATGATCATTCCCGATGCGTCTTCGGCCAAGGCGGCGCTGCTGTCGAACAACATCGACCTGCTGCCGGACGTGACCGCCAGCGATGCCCAGGAGCTCAAGGCACTGCCGGGCGTGCAGGTGTCGGTCAGCCCGATCATGGCGATCTGCGGTTTGCTGTTCCAGACCAACGATCCTCTGCTCAAGGACGTGCGCATTCGCCAGGCCATCGCTCATTCACTGGACTACGGACAGATGGTCACGGCCTTGTCCAACGGCCTGTCCGAGCCGAACAATTCGGCAATACCGCAGACCAGTGCTTTCTACGACGCCACGGCGAAACAAGGCTACAAATATGACCCAGAGCAGGCTCAGCGTCTGTTGAAAGAGGCCGGTTACAAAGGCCAGCCGATCAAGATGATCGTCAACAAACGCTATCAGCAGATGTTCGACATGGGCGTACTGAGCCAGGCCATGGCCCAGGGCAGCGGCCTGAATATCGAGATGGAAACCCTGGAGTGGGGGACCCAGCTGGAGCGTTACCAGAGCGGCAACTACCAGATGATGTCGTTCTCCTACTCATCGCGACTGGACCCGGCCCTGGGTTTTGATTCGCTGATGGGCGACAAGAGCAAGGAGCCGCGGAAGGTGTGGGACAACCCCCAGGCCCAGGGTTTGCTGCGCGAGGCCGTGCGCGAGAGTGACACGGGCAAGCGCCAGGCCTTGTTCGATCAACTGCACAAGATGATGATTGAGGACACCCCGATGGTAATCATCTACAACGGCACCATTATCGGCGCGTTGCGCGACAGCGTCCGTGGCTACCACTCCTGGCCGGTGGCCAAGCCACGCCTGTGGGGCGTGAGCCTCTCGGCTCAGTAAGGCGGAGTCTGATCATGTTGCGTTTTATCCTGCAAAAACTCGGGATGGCGATACCGACACTGTTGCTGATTTCGGTGATGGTGTTTGCGTTGATCCGCTTGATTCCCGGTGATCCGGCGCTGCTGATGCTCGGCGACATGGCCGACCCCCAGAGCCTGGCCGACATGCGCCGCAACCTGGGCCTGGATAACAGCCTGGTGACCCAGTTTCTCATCTGGATCAAGGCCGTGCTCAGCGGTGACCTGGGATTCTCCATCAGTACTAAACAGGCGGTATTGCCGCTGATTCTGGAGCGTTTCAGCGTCAGCGCGATTATCGTCCTGGTGTCGGTGCTGCTGGCCACGCTCATCGCGGTGCCGGTGGGGCTGATCGCCGCCTGGAAACAGAACAGCGCGCTGGACCTGGGGCTGGTGACCACTGCCACCTTGCTGCTGTCGATTCCCAGCTTCTGGCTTGGCTTGCTCCTGCTCCACGCGTTCGGCATCAAGCTCGGCTGGCTGCCGGTGGTGGGGTACGTCAGCTTTGCCCAGGCACCCTGGCAGGCCATGAGTTACCTGGTACTGCCGATCGTCACGCTGACCTTGGTGGAGCTGGGCGCGATCACTCGCATGGCCCGGGCCAGCACCATTGAAGTCCTGCGCCTGGAATACATTGCCCATGCCCGCGCCAAGGGGCTGTCGGAACGCGCGGTTCTCTGGCGGCACGCCTTGCCCAATGCTTTTGCGCCAACCTGGACCCTGGTCGGGCTGATCCTTGGCAACCTGCTGGGCGGCATTGCGGTACTGGAAACCGTGTTCACCCTGCCGGGCATTGGCCGGCTGATGGTGGACGCGATCTTCGCCCGCGACTATCCGGTGCTGCAGGGCTGCCTGCTGCTGATCACCTTCATCTATGTGCTGGTCAACCTTTGTGTGGATCTGCTTTATCCGCTGTTCGATCCAAGGGTGAAGTTATGAGTTCGAATCTACCTGTGGCGCCGCTTGTCGACACCGCCACCCCCGCAGGCAAGCGGCCCCGTGCCTGGCCCGCGGCCAACGCCATGATCGGCGGCAGTCTGCTGCTGATCCTGATCGCCCTGGCCTTGCTGGGACTGGTCTGGACGCCGTTCGACCCATTGCGTCTCGACTTACTGTCGCGGTTGCAGGCGCCATCAGCCACTCACTGGCTGGGCACCGATGAATTCGGTCGCGACGTGTTCAGCCGGCTGTTGATCGGCGCCCGTACCAGCCTGTGGATCAGCCTGCTGGCGGTCAGTGTCGCGGTGATCGCGGGGACCTTGATCGGCATGCTGGCCGGCTACCTGCGCGGCTGGACTGACCGCGTGCTGATGATGTTCAACGATGCGCTGCTGGCCTTCCCCGGCATCCTCATGGCCCTGGGCATCATGGCGATCATCGGCGCGAGCAAGTACGGGATCGTCCTGGCACTGGGCATTGCCTACACCCCGTCGGTGGTGCGCGTGGTGCGCGGCACCGTGTTGTCGCTGCGGGAGCTGGAGTACATCGAAGCGTCGCGGGTAATCGGCAATTCCGAGCTGTACACCATGCTGCGGCACATCGCCCCCAACTGCCTGGCGCCACTGTGCGTACTGGCTACCAGCATGTTCGGCTGGGCATTGCTGTCGGAAAGCGCCTTGAGCTTTCTCGGCCTGGGCGTTCCGCCACCTGCGGCGACGTGGGGCAACATGCTCGCCAGCAGCCGACCCTATATTGCTTCGGCGAGCTGGCTGGGAATCTTCCCGGGGCTGTTCATCTGCCTGGCACTGTTGGCTATCAATCTGTTCGGCGACGCGCTGCGTGATCGTCTCGACCCCCGGATGAGGAAATAAGCATGGCGACTGATACGTTGCTGAGCGTGGAAAACCTGAAGATTCGCGTGGGTGAGCACGGCGCACTGGCGGTCGACGACCTGAGCTTCAGCGTTGCACCGGGCGAGATCGTCGCCCTGGTTGGCGAGTCGGGCAGTGGCAAGACCATGGCGGCCCGTGCGGCGATCGGCCTGCTGCCGCTGCCGATGCAGGTCTGCGCAGGTCGCCTGGAGTTCCAGGGGCGTGATTTGGTGAAGCTCGACACCGCACAGCTGCGCGCCATTCGCGGCGCCAGCATTGGCATGGTGTTCCAGGAGCCAATGGTGTCGCTCAACCCCGCGTTGAAAATTGGCCAGCAGATGAGCGAAGCGCTGCAACTGCACACCGACCTCAGCGCCGCGCAGATCAGCGAGCGTTGCATCACGATGCTCCAGCGCATCGGCATCAAGGACGCCGAACGCTGCCTGGAATCGTACCCGCACCAGTTTTCCGGCGGCATGCGCCAACGGATCATGCTGGCTTCGGTGATGTTGTTACGCCCGGCGTTGCTGATTGCCGACGAGCCGACTACCGCGCTCGATTGCCTGGCGCAGCTGGACGTCATCGAGCTGATGCTGGAACTGACCCGGGAGCAGGGCACGGCTATCCTGTTCATCAGCCATGACCTGTCACTGGTCGCACGCTACGCCCACAAGGTAGTGGTGATGCGTCACGGCAAGTCAGTGGAGCAGGGCAGTATCCAGGACATCCTTCTGGCACCGAAGGCCGAATACACCCGCCAGTTGCTCGAAGCCTTGCCACGGCGCGGCGCATTGGCACCTTTGCCGGCCAGCGACGGCCCGTTGGTAGAAGTCGATCAGGTGTGCATCGAGCATCCCGGGCCTACTTCGTTCTGGGGCAAACGCCACTACAAGCGCGTGGTGCATTCGGCCAGCCTGGCGATTGCGCCGGGGGAAACCCTGGCGCTGGTCGGCGGCAGCGGTTCGGGCAAGACCACCCTGGGGCGTTCACTGGTGGGGCTGATCAAACCCTGTGCCGGGGCCATTCGGTTCAAGGGCGTGGACATTCTCAAGGCGGCCAATCGAACCCATCGGCTGCAATGCCAGATGATTTTCCAGGACCCTTATTCATCGCTTAATCCACGGATGAAAATCGGCGAGATCCTGGCCGAGCCATTGCGCCATGAACCGGCGCTCAATGCCCTGCAGCGCCGGGAGCGCGTGGCACAGACACTGCGCGATGTGGGACTGGCCGAACAGTTTATCGAGCGCTTTCCCCACCAACTGTCGGGTGGTCAGCGCCAGCGAGTCGCCATCGGCCGCGCACTGGTGCGGCATCCGCAACTGGTGATCGCCGACGAGCCGATTTCCGCCCTCGACATGACGATCCAGAAGCAGATCCTCGAACTGTTCGAGCGTCTGCAGGCGCAATACGGCTTCGCCTGCCTGTTCATCTCCCATGACCTGGCGGCAGTGGAGCGCATTGCCCACCGCGTGGCCGTGATGCATCAGGGCGAAGTCGTGGAGGTGGGCGCTCGCGAACAGATCTTCGACCACCCGCAACACCCCTATACCCGACAGCTGCTGGCGGCGGCGAGCCCGCTGGAAAAGCTGAGCGACGGCGGCTACCGAATACGACCCGCAAGCTTTTGATTTAGCACCCTGATGACACCCGGCGCGCCAGCTTCAAAACGGGCGCGAAGGGGGAAGTCATGTCCGAAAAACAATAAGACCTACTCATCCATCACGACTGCCAGGAGCCAATGACAATGCATAAGAACAACCTGAACCTGATCTTCAAGGGCGTAAGCCTCATGAGCGGCGGCTTGCTTTGCGCCCCGGCCTACGCCGATTTCATCAAGGACAGCAAGGCCGACCTGGAGCTGAAAAACTACTACTTCAACCGTGACTACCGCGAAGACGCCGGGCAATCCAAACGCGAGGAGTGGGCTCAGGGTTTCATGCTCAACCTCAAGTCCGGTTTCACCGAAGGCACGGTCGGGTTCGGCGTCGACGCGGTCGGCATGCTCGGCCTGAAACTGGACTCCAGTCCGGATCGCTCAGGGTCGGGCCTGCTGTCGCGCGACAACGAACCTGAGCCCGGGCAACCGAGCTACGTCAAGCGCGCCCACGATGAATATTCCAAGCTGGGTGTGACCGGCAAGGTGCGCTTTGCCAAGAGCGAATTGCGCAGCGGATACCTGGTACCGGACTTGCCGACCTTGCAACCCAACACCAGCCGCCTGTTCCCGCAGACGTTCCGCGGTACTCAGGTCACGTCGGCGGATGTCACCGGCCTGAACCTCACTGGTGGCCAGATCGACCGGACCAAACAACGTGAGTCGACCGACTATGAGGACATGGGGTTGACGGGGCAAAGCGGCGCTTACAAAAGCTCGGCCAAGAGCGATCAGTTCCGTTTCATGGGCGGCGATTACAAGGTCAATCCGAACCTGACGTTGACCTATCACTTTGCCCAGCTGGAGGACATTTACCAGCAGCACTATGTGGGCCTGAAGAACAGTTTTGCCCTGGGCGGCGGCGTGCTCAAGAGCGACATTCGCTACTTCGACGCGGACAAGGCGGGCGCCGGGCTGGCGGGCAAGGTGGATAACCGCGCGCTGAGCACGCGGGTCGCCTACAGCTACAAGGGACACAGCCTGGGCGGCGGGTATCAGGAGCAGTTTGGTGATACGCCGTTCACCTATGTCGATGGCACCAACACCTATCTGTTTTCCGAGTACCAGTTGAGCAACTTCTCCCAGACCAACGAGCGGGTGTGGCACGCGCGTTATGACTTTGATTTCGCTGCGCTGGGTGTGCCCGGGCTGACGTTCTCGACTCGCTGGGCCAAGGGAGATCAGGCGCAAGTGTTGGGTTTTGCCGGGGAAGGGCGTGAGTGGGAGCGGGATATTGACTTGGGGTATGTGTTCCAGTCCGGCGCGCTCAAAGGCGTTTCATTGCGCTGGCGCAACGGGATGAGCAAAGCCAATTACCTGCGCGACATGAACGAAAACCGCGTGATCGTCGGTTACACCGTGGCGCTTTGGTAATGAGCCTGCTGAACAAGATCAAAAGATCGCAGCCTTCGGCAGCTCCTACGGGGGGATGCCTACGGTGCGAGTCAGGCCTTGTTGCGCGCGACGCCCATCTTGCTGGCGACTTCCAGGTGCCGATGCAACAGGGTCGATGCCCATTCGTTGTCGCCCTGTTCCAGCGCATCGAGAATCGCCAGGTGCTCGCGGCAGGAGACCTTGACCCGCTCGACGTTGCTCGCCGAATGGAACTCGGTGAGGCGGCGCAGGCGGTTCTGTTGCTGGATCGCCTGCAGGATGTAGCTGTTGCCAGAGGCCGCAGCCAACAGCTCGTGAAACTCGGCATTGCATTCAAAAAAGCGCTGCCCGTCCACTTGACCTTCAAGCAGCTCCAGCTGCCGCTCCCGGCACCGACGGAATTGCTCGGGGTTGACCTTGAAGGTCGGCTCCAGCAGCCCCGCGGGCTCGAGCAGCATGCGAAAGCGATAACTCTCGAAGCGGGTTTGCGCGCTGCTCAGGGTTGGCAGGAACAACCAGCCGTGACCGTGCCTGCGCTGCATTACGCCTTCATCGGACAGGCGCAACAAGCAACGGCGCAGCACGCTTTTACCGACGCCATAACGGCGCAGCAGGTCGCTCTCGGAGATCTGATCGGGCAGCACCTGGTTAAGTCGGTCATCGATCAGGCGCGTGTACAGGTCGTCCTCCTCGTTGTGCAACTCGCTGACCTGCTGTGCCAGTCCGCTGGCCGTCTGCAGCGGTACGCGAAAACCCTGCTGCGGCAAGGGCTCGATCAACTGCTGCTCGGCCAGGTACGACAGCGCGCTGCGAATGGGCGAGCGGGACACGCCCAGGCGCTGAGTCAGTTCGACTTCCTTCAGATGAGTACCGGGTTGCAGGTCGCCCGACTGGATGGCGGAAAGAATCTGGCCGGCGACTTTGGTCTGCAGCGAGGTGAGTTGAGACATGGCGCGAGGTCGTTCCTGTGGCAGGGGAAGACAAGGATACCCGAAAAGCCCGGGCCGCTTCGATTCGCCCGAAACGGAATTATAGGCGGCGCAAATACATTTAATAAGTAAAAGTCACTATTTGAGCTGTATTACTTTCAATATAAAAACATTGCCGCCGCATCAATGGCAATTATCAGGAAGCGTTGTGATGACCTATGTACCTCTGCCCAGAGCCCTGCCTCAAGAACGGGGCGTCGACCCTCGCGGGATCGTCGAATTTCTCGAGGCGGTGAGTGACGCCGGGATCGAGCTGCACAGTTTCATGCTCTATCGCCAGGGAGCGGTGGTGGCAGAGGCGTTCTGGCAACCTTATTCGGCGCGCCGCATGCACGTGCAGCACTCGGCGACCAAGAGCTGGACGGCCACCGCCGTCGGCCTGCTGGTCGACGATGGACGCCTGCAGCTCGACGCCAAAGTCGTGAGCTTTTTCCCTGAACTGTGCCCGCCACAGATCAGCGCGAACCTCGCCGCCATGACCGTCGAAGACCTGCTCACCATGCGCACCGGCCATCAGCGCGGCATTTCCGGTGGCGCCTGGCGCAATCTGCAAAGCAGCTGGGTCGAGGCCTTCCTGCACGAGCCTGTGGACGAACCCCCGGGCCAGTCATTCATCTACAGCAGCGCCTCAAGCTTCATGCTCTCGGCCATTGTCACCCGTGTCAGCGGGCAGACCATGCATGCCCTGTTGCAGGAGCGGGTCCTGGGTTTTCTCGGGATGGACAAACTGGAGTGGGATCTGGCGCCAGGTGGCTTCAATTCCGGCGGCAATGGTTTGAGCTGCACCACGGAAGACTCACTGAAGTTCGGCGTGCTGCATTTGAACAAAGGGCAGTGGCAGGGCCGGCAGTTATTGTCGCCGCAGTGGATCGCCGCGGCCACTCGCAACCAGGTCGAAGACGTGTGGATGGGCGAATTCGATGGCAAGCAATACCTGCCGCGCAACAAGGACGGTGCCAGCGAAGTGCAACGTGAAGGGTATGGCTACCAATGGTGGATGACCCGTCACGGCGGGTACTACGCGTCTGGGGTTTTCGGCCAGTACTGCATGGTGCTGCCCGACCAGGAAACGGTGCTGGCCTTCACCTGCGGCCTGCAGCTCGGCGAACGCCGTTTGCAGGCGGCCATCTGGGAATATTTGTTCCCGGCCCTTGGGCGTGCAGCGGCGGACCCGCAAGCGTCCCGGTTGCAACTCGATGCAGCGATCGAAGGCCTGCGCCTGCCCATGCTGCAGGGCTTGAGTGAATCTCCCGAGGCTGAAGCCCTGCAGGGGCGTTTCGCCATCGAACCGAACGAGGACGGTGTGCGCGAGATCAGCTTTGATTTCAGCCCTGGCGAATGCGCGTTCAGCCTGGTCGATCATCGCGGAACCCATCGCCTGCGAGTGGGTTTGCAGCAGCCGTTGGAATCGATCACCAGCCTTACCGGTAACTATCTGCATCACCAATACCAACCACCGCAGACCCCGGTAATCGCCCATGGGCGCTGGACCCCTGATGGTGAGTTGCGAATGGACTGGCGCTTCGTCGAAACCGCTTTTGGCGACCATGTCCGTTGCCGTCTGGAAGGCGGTCGCCTGCTGTTTGATCGCGGCGTCAACACCAACGCCGGATCAATGCAGCGGCCGACCCTGACCGGCAAGCGCATCTGAATCTTTTGACACTTTACGGAGCACTGTAGATGAACCAGACCTCGACTTCGGCGCTGTGGGCGCCCTTTACCCCGATGCGCCAGTTCGATCGCCAGCGGCTGTTGATCGACAGCGCCGAGGGCATGCACTACACCACCACCGACGGCCGTCAGGTGCTCGATGCCATGGCCGGGCTCTGGTGTGTCAACGCGGGGCACGGCCAGGGGCAAATCGTTGAAGCGATTCGCGAAGCGGCGGGGCGCCTGGACTTTGTGTCCTCGTTCAAGATGAGTCACCCGGCGGCACTCGCCTTCGCTGACCAGTTAGTGGCGAAGGCTCCGACGGGCCTGGACAAGGTGTTCTTCACCAACTCCGGCTCCGAGGCCGTCGACACGGCGTTGAAGATCGCCCGGGCCTACCATCAGGCTCGTGGCGATTGTCGCCGGACCAAACTGATCGGCCGCGCCAAGGGCTATCACGGCATGGGCTTCGGTGGGCTGTCGGTCTCCGGGATTGGCCGGCAGAAACGTGATTTCGGCCCGTTGCTAGGCGACGTTGCACACCTGCCGCTACCGTACGATGCCAGCTTGCGTTTCAGCCCCGGTCAGCCGGAGCAGGGCGCGCATTACGCCGACGCGTTGCTGCAATTGCTGGAAATTCACGACCCGGCGACCGTGGCGGCGGTCATCGTCGAGCCGGTCACGGGGTCGGGTGGGGTGTATGCGCCGCCACTGGGTTACCTGCAGAAACTGCGCGAAATCTGCGATCGGCATGGCGTACTGCTGATTTTTGATGAGGTGATCAGCGGTTTCGGGCGCCTGGGCGAGTCTTTCGGTGCGCAGGTGTTCGGCGTGACGCCGGACCTGATGACCCTGGCCAAGGGCTTGACCAATGGCGCCGTGCCCATGGGCGGCGTGCTGGTCAGCGGTGCGGTGTATGACGCGTTCATGCAGGGCCCTGACCAGGCCATTGAATTGATGCACGGCTACACCTACTCGGCGCACCCACTGGCGTGCGCCGCCGGGCTTGCGACCTTGGCAGTGCACGATGAGCTGCGCATCAATGCCCATGTGCAGCAGGTCGCGCCAGTCTGGCAGAACGCTGCACTGGCATTGCGCGAGCAGGGCCTGGTGCTCGACGTTCGCGCCATTGGCTTACTGTGCGCGGTTGAACTCAAACCCCGTGAAGGCGCACCGGGTGCCCGCGCCGCCGATGTTGCCCAGCGGTGTTTCGACGCCGGGGTGCTGGTACGCGCGTCAGGGGAGAATATCGTACTGTCGCCGCCGCTGATTATCACGCAAGAACAGATCGCGCTGATCTTCGCCACCTTGCGCCGCGCCATCGACAAGGTCGCCTGAGGAGCCGCCATGAACTTCCTGGATTTCTATATCAATGGCCAGTGGGTCAAGCCGCAGGGTGGTTCTACCCTGGAGGTGATTGACCCGTCCACCGAGCGCTCGGTCGGGGTGATCAGCCTGGGTACCCGGGCCGATCTCGATGACGCGGTGGCAGCGGCAAGGCAGGCGTTTGCAGATTACTCGCAGTGGTCGCGGGCACAGCGCCTGGAACTGCTCGCGGCGATCATTCAAGGTTATGAAGCACAGAGCGAAGCCTTGGCTGAATGGGTGCACAAGGAGATGGGCGCGCCGCTGTCACTGGCCCGCAGCGCCCACGTTCCCGCAGGCCTCGGACATCTGCAACGCGCTTTTGAAGTGCTGCGCACTTATGATTTCGACCGTCCCCATGGCAGCACCCTGATCAGTCGAGAGCCTATCGGCGTCTGCGGCCTGATCACCCCATGGAACTGGCCGCTGAACCAACTGACCTGCAAAATTGCCCCGGCACTGGCGGCCGGCTGCACCCTGGTGCTCAAGCCCAGCGAAAGGGCGCCGCTGTCGGCGATGCTGCTGGCCGACATTCTTCACCATGCCGGGGTGCCGAAGGGGGTGTTCAACCTGGTTAACGGCGACGGCCCGACCATCGGCGACGGCATTGCCCGCCATCGGCATATCGACATGGTGTCGTTCACCGGTTCCACAAGTGCCGGGGTTGCTGTGGCCAAGGCCGCGGCGGACTCGGTCAAGCGCGTGTCCCAGGAACTGGGCGGCAAGTCGGCCAATTTGATACTCGCCGATGCGGATATCGAGGCGGCTGTGCGCCACGGTGTCAGCAGTTGTTTTCGTAACAGCGGCCAGTCCTGCAATGCACCGACGCGATTGCTGATCCCGCGCCACTTGCAGCAACAAGCCGTGGAGATCGCCCGGGCTGTCGCCGCCCAGATCTGTTTCGACGACAGCAATCCCTCCACCGCCATGGGGCCGCTGGCCAACCTGGCGCAATTTGAGCGCGTCCAGGCCATGATCGCCGGGGCGATGGATCAAGGCGCGCGCCTGGTGTGTGGTGGCGTGGGTCGTCCGGTTGGCGTGACCCAAGGGTATTACGTGAGGCCCACGGTATTTGCCGACGTCACCACGGACATGCCGATTGCTCGCGAGGAAGTGTTCGGTCCGGTGCTGGTGATCATGCCATACGACAGCGAGGACGAAGCTGTGGTGATCGCCAATGACAGCCCTTACGGACTGTCAGGGTATGTGACCGCTGGCACTCTGGAGCAGGCTCGTTCGGTTGCTCGAAGGCTGCGCACCGGCATGGTTCACCTCAATGGCAGCAAGGCCGACAACGGCGCGCCCTTTGGTGGCTACAAGCAGTCGGGCAACGGCCGCGAGTGGGGCGTCCACGGACTCGAGGAATACCTGGAGTTGAAGTCGATGTTTGGTTACCAGTCGGGCGCTTAGACATTTTCGGTTCAAAGGCCTCATCGCGAGCAGGCTCGCTCCCACTGATGAACCCTGGCGAGTTCACTGTGGGTGCGAGCCTGCTCGCGATGGCGATAGTTCAAGCAGCCGTCAACTCCGCTCAGAGGTACTTATCCGTCACAGCGCCTTCCGAGGCGCTGGACACGGTCTTGGCATATTTGGCCAACACCCCGCGCTTGTACCTGGCCTCCGGGCGCAGCCAAGTCGTCTTGCGCCTGGCCAATTCAGCCGCCGCAACTTCCACGGTGATCTGCCGGGTTTCGGCATCGATAACAATTCGGTCGCCATCCTCGATCAACGCAATCGGCCCGCCCTCGAATGCCTCCGGGGTGATATGGCCCACCACGAAGCCATGGGAGCCGCCAGAGAAGCGGCCATCGGTGATCAGCGCTACTTCCTTGCCCAGCCCCTTGCCCATGACCGCCGAAGTCGGCGAGAGCATTTCGCGCATGCCGGGCCCGCCCTTGGGTCCTTCGTAGCGAATCACGATCACATCGCCTGCCTGCACCTCGCCGTTGAGAATGCCCGCCAGCGCGCCTTCTTCGCCGTGATAGACCCGGGCAGTGCCTGCAAAGCGCAGGCCCTCCTTGCCGGTGATTTTGGCCACCGCGCCATCGGGGGCCAGGTTGCCGCGCAGCACGACCAGGTGGGAGTCCTTCTTGATCGGCTGGTCGAAGGGCAGGATCACGTCCTGGCCGGCCACGTAATCGGCAACATCGCGCAGGTTCTCGGCCAGTGTCTTGCCGGTCACGGTCATGACATCGCCATGCAGCATGCCGGCGTCCAGCATACGTTTCATCAGCGGCTGAATGCCGCCGATGGCTACCAGTTCGCTCATCATGTACTGGCCGCTGGGCCGCAGGTCGGCCACAACCGGCGACACTTTGCCCAGCTCGGCGAAGTCATCCAGCCTCAGCTCGACGTCCACGGCGTGGGCCATGGCCAGCAGGTGCAACACGGCGTTGGTCGAGCCGGCGAGGGCGATCACCACGCGAATCGCGTTTTCAAAGGCCTTGCGGGTCATGATGTCCCGCGGCTTGAGGTCGAGCTTGAGCAACTCCATGACCTGTTGCCCGGCGCGGAAGCTGTCTGACGTCTTGTCGGTGCCTACCGCATCCTGGGAGCTGGAACCGGGAAGGCTCATGCCCAGGGCCTCGATGGCCGAAGCCATGGTGTTGGCCGTGTACATGCCGCCGCAGGAGCCAGGGCCGGGAATGGCCACTGCCTCGATTTGCTTGACCTGGATCTCATTGATATCGCCGCGCGCATGCTGGCCCACGGCTTCGAATACGGAAATGATGTCGGTATGGCCGGCACCCGGGCGAATGGTGCCGCCATACACAAAGATCGAGGGGCGGTTCAGGCGTGCCATGCCGATCAGGCAGCCGGGCATGTTTTTGTCGCAGCCACCGACCGTGACCAGTCCGTCGAAGCCTTCGCAACCGGCCACCGTTTCGATCGAGTCGGCGATCACCTCCCGCGACACCAATGAGTACTTCATGCCTTCGGTGCCGTTGGCGATGCCGTCGGAGATGGTGATGGTGTTGAAGATCACCCCTTTGGCACCCGCCGCATTCGCCCCGCGTTCGGCCTCCCGCGCGAGCTTGTCGATGTGCATGTTGCAAGGGGTGACCATGGCCCAGGTCGAGGCAATGCCGATCTGCGGCTTGGCGAAATCCTCGTCGGTAAAACCCACCGCCCGCAGCATGGCGCGCCCCGGCGAGCGCTCCACGCCGTCAACTACCTGAGACGAATATTTGCGCAAATCGGGTTTGTCGCTCATTTAGATGCCTCGCCGGCTCTGGTGAAAAAACACCTTGAGTATAGTGGCCCCGACGCCCGCAGCCGGACCAACGAGTCGGGAACAGACGCGCGGGTTTGTCCTGACGTGATATTCTTTGCAGTAACTTGGTTCGATCCATTCAGTTTGCGTGTCCATGCGACGCGCCAACGGAATCACTGTCGCTCAAGCAGCTGAAGCCAATAAAGATAAAAAGTCAGTTCAGTAGGGACATATAAACTGAGGTCGATGCACTCAATCGGCCTTGTGTGCCCACCCTCCAATCCAGCGGCGCGAGCACCCACGACATCCTGCCTGATTGTCGTGAAACACGGGGCCCGAGACTGCGGATGGCAGGGCGGATGGCGTTTTATCATAGGTGCTACAGATGTTTAAGAAAATGAACACGGCCCTGCTGGGGCTGGCTTTGTCGATGGGGATCACGTCCGCTCAAGCGGAAGAGGCAAAGAAAGTCGATGTGCTGCTGATCGGCGGCGGCATCATGAGCGCGACCCTGGGTGTCTGGCTCAACGAGCTGGAGCCCGGCACCTCGATGGAAATGATCGAGCGTCTGGACGGCGTGGCCCTGGAAAGCTCCAACGGCTGGAACAACGCCGGTACCGGTCACTCCGCCCTGGCCGAGTTGAACTACACCCCGGAAGACGACAAGGGCAATGTGTCGATTCCCAAGGCCGTTGAAATCAACGAGGCGTTTCAGATCTCCCGTCAGTTCTGGGCCTGGCAGGTTCAGCAAGGCGTGCTGAAGAACCCGCGTTCGTTCATCAATTCCACGCCACACATGAGCTTTGTGTGGGGCGACGACAACATCAGCTTCCTCAAAAAGCGTTACGAGGCCCTGCAAGCGAGCCCGCTGTTCGCCGGCATGCAGTACTCCGAAGACCCGGCTGTGATCAGCAAGTGGGTGCCGCTGATGATGGAAGGGCGTGACCCGAAACAGAAAGTTGCCGCCACCTGGTCGCCGATCGGTACCGACGTCAACTTCGGCGAAATTACTCGCCAGTTCGTCGCGCACCTGCAGACCACCCCTAAATTCGACTTGAAGCTGTCCAGCGAAGTGCAGGACATCACCAGGAACGAAGACGGTACCTGGCGCGTCAGCTACAAAAACCTGAAAGACGGCAGCAAGTTCGAAACCGACGCCAAGTTCGTCTTCATCGGCGCTGGCGGCGGTGCCCTGCACCTGCTGCAGAAGTCGGGTATTCCTGAAGCCAAGGAGTATGCAGGCTTCCCGGTTGGCGGCTCGTTCCTGGTGACCGAGAACCCGACCATCGCCGAGCAACACTTGGCCAAGGCCTACGGCAAAGCCTCCGTTGGCGCACCACCGATGTCGGTTCCGCACCTGGACACACGTGTCCTGGACGGCAAGCGCGTCATCCTGTTTGGCCCATTCGCGACCTTCAGCACCAAGTTCCTGAAAGAAGGTTCGTACCTGGACCTGCTGACCACCACCACCACGCATAACGTGTGGCCAATGACCAAGGTCGGCATCAAGGAATACCCGCTGGTCGAGTACCTCGCCGGCCAGTTGATGCTGTCGGACGAAGACCGCCTCAACGCCCTGAAGGAATACTTCCCGAACGCCAAGGCTGAAGACTGGCGCCTGTGGCAAGCCGGCCAGCGCGTGCAAATCATCAAGCGTGACGAAGCCGCCGGTGGCGTGCTGAAGCTGGGCACCGAGATCGTGGCTTCGCAAGACGGCTCCATCGCCGGCCTGCTGGGCGCCTCCCCAGGTGCATCGACTGCCGCGCCGATCATGCTGACCGTGCTGCAGAAGGTGTTCAAGGACAAGGTCGCTTCCCCGGCCTGGCAGGAAAAACTGCACCAGATCGTGCCGAGCTACGGCACCCAGTTGAACGGCAGCCCTGAGAAAGTGGCTGAAGAGTGGGCCTATACCGCCAAGGTACTGCAACTGACTCCGCCGCCGGCGATGGGTCAGGTAGCGGCACCGGTGGCTGCTCCGGCTGATGCCGAGAAGGCTGCTCCGAAGGCTAACGCTGCAAGTGACATGGCTTTGTAAGTAGAAGCGCTGTTGCAGAGCCCGCTGAACCGGTGACGGTCAGCGGGCTTTTTTGTGGGTGTTGTTATGGGAGGATCGCCAGCATGGAGGGTTCCAACCACGGCGCTTGCACTTCGCAAGCCTCATCGCTAACCTTGCTCTGCCGCTGCAAATTCAGCGGACGGGTGTGGTAGCCCGGTTGTTTCATAGACCCAGAACGCCTCAGGGCGTTTTTTATGCTGGCTGCTTTGTGGCGGCTGTGCATGGGAGGCTTCGGCCTGCCGGGTTCCTATGACCGGTCTACCACCCTGTGTACAGTCGCCTCCTCACTTTGCGTGGTAGCGGGTGAAGAGGAACTCATGTCATAGGAGTTCCACATGATCAAAGAAACCCCTATATCCTCCGCAAACGGATGGTCACACAGAAATCGATTCAGCGTTTGAATCCCGTAAGCCAGCCATGGCAAAACGCTGTGCTCCTCCAATGTTTATCATCGCCCCTGGTGTAAACACTGAAACTTTACTAGCCCACGCCTGTGAAACCCTGGCCTCGGCCGGCGTCATGGCCAGTGAGTTGGCTTTTCTCCTCAGCGGTCCGAAATGCAATTTGGCATTGGGCATTCTACAGATGATTTCGTTGGCAGAATTGTCGGTGGATCGGTTGTTAGATGAACTTGAACTTGAGAAATAGCCGAAGGTCCTGGAAGGCCTAGCGAAAATAAGCCTGCTGAACCGAAGTGGTCAGCGGGCTTAGCTGGATTCTGCGGTGCCCCTGATGATGAAGGATGAAGCGCGGGTTCAGGCTGTGCGCTGATCCGTATTTTTCATCGCCATCTGCATCTGTAATGCAAACAGTCTGCGGCTCACAATAACTGCATATTGAACAGGCAGGAGCACCCTCATGGGCAAGATGGCGATTTTCCTCGGTGGTTTTCTCGTACTGACGGTGCTGATCGGCGCTCTGGCCACAATCTCGCCGGTGTAGCCTTCGTGCTGTAAAGCAAAACGCCTCCAGCGGGAGGCGTTTGCGTTTCAGGGCTCAGGCTTATTTCACATCAAACCGATCCAGATTCATCACCTTGGTCCACGCCGCAACGAAGTCCTTGACGAATTTTTCCTGGCTGTCGCTGCTCGCATAGACTTCGGCAAGCGCCCGCAACTGCGCATTCGATCCAAACACCAGGTCCACACGCGTCCCGGTCCATTTCACCTGGCCCGTCTTGCGGTCACGTCCCTCAAACTCCTGCGCGTCGTCCGAGGTGGGTTTCCATTCCACGCCCATGTCCAGCAGGTTGGTGAAGAAGTCGTTGGTCAAGGCTTCCGGCCGTTGGGTGAATACACCGTGCCGGGTCTGCCCGACGTTGGTGTTCAGCACCCGCAGGCCGCCAATCAACGCGGTCATTTCCGGGGCCGTGAGGGTCAGCAGTTGGGCCTTGTCGATCAGCAGTGCTTCGGCCGGTACGGTGTAGCGGGTCTTGAGGAAGTTGCGAAAGCCATCGGCGACAGGTTCGAGGAAGGCAAAGGACTCGACGTCGGTCTGTTCCTGGGTGGCATCGGTCCTGCCCGGAGTGAAGGGCACGGTGAGGGTGACCCCGGCATTTTTGGCCGCCTGTTCGACGCCGGCGTTGCCCGCCAACACGATCAGGTCCGCCAGCGAGACTTTCTTGCCCCCGTTGCTGAACTCGTTCCGGATGCTTTCAAGTTTGGCCAGCACGCTGTCCAGTTGCTCCGGCTGGTTGGCCTGCCAGGATTTCTGCGGCTCCAGGCGCAGGCGTGCGCCGTTGGCACCGCCGCGTTTGTCGGAGCCGCGGAATGTCGAAGCCGCCGCCCACGCGGTTGAAACCAGTTGCGAGACGGACAGGCCGCTGGCCAGGAGCTTGCCCTTGAGTGCGGTGACGTCGCTGTCGTTGATCAACTCGTGGTCGACTTCGGGGATCGGGTCCTGCCACAGCAGTTCTTCGCTGGGCATTTCCGGGCCCAGGTAGCGTGAAAGCGGGCCCATGTCGCGATGGATCAACTTGAACCAGGCGCGGGCGAAGGCGTCGGCGAGTTGGTCGGGATTCTCCAGGAACCGTCGGGAAATGGGTTCGTAGATAGGATCGAAACGCAGCGCCAGGTCCGAGGTGAGCATGGTTGGGTTGCGGCGTTTGTTCGGGTCGTGGGCATCGGGAATGATGCCGGCGCCCGCGCCGTTCTTTGGCGTCCATTGGTGCGCGCCGGCCGGGCTTTTGGTGAGTTCCCAGTCGAAGCCAAAGAGGTTTTCCAGGTAGTTGTTGCTCCATTGGGTGGGCGTGGTGGTCCAGGTCACTTCCAGGCCGCTGGTGATGGTGTCCGGGCCTTTGCCGGTACCGAAGCTGTTTTTCCAGCCGAAACCTTGTTCCTCAAGGCCCGCCGCTTCCGGTTCCGCGCCAACATTGTCCGCAGGCCCGGCGCCGTGGGTTTTGCCGAACGCATGGCCACCGGCGATCAGCGCGACGGTTTCTTCATCGTTCATGGCCATGCGGCCGAAGGTTTCGCGAATATCCAGGGCCGACTTGACCGGGTCAGGCTCGCCTTCCGGGCCTTCGGGATTGACGTAGATGAGGCCCATTTGTACGGCGGCCAGGGGTTTTTCCAGGTGGCGACCGGGTTCGACCCGGCTGTCTTCATTTTCTCCGGGCTCGGCAACCAGCGGGCCTTCGCCGGGTTCCTGCATGGGTTCCTTATGGCCTTGATCGTAGCGAGTGTCACCCGCCAGCCACTTGTTCTCCGAGCCCCAGTAGACGTCTTCATCCGGCTCCCAGACATCCGCACGGCCGCCGGAGAAACCAAAGGTCTTGAAGCCCATGGATTCCAGCGCAACGTTGCCGGTGAGGACAATCAGGTCAGCCCAGGAAATGTTGCGCCCGTACTTTTGCTTGATCGGCCACAGCAGGCGGCGGGCCTTGTCCAGGCTGACGTTGTCCGGCCAGCTGTTGAGCGGGGCAAAACGTTGCTGCCCAGAGCCCGCTCCGCCACGACCATCAGCGGTGCGATAGGTGCCCGCGCTGTGCCAGGCCATGCGGATGAACAGCGGTCCGTAGTGCCCGAAGTCCGCCGGCCACCAGTCTTGCGAATCGGTCATCAGCGCGCGCAGGTCTTGCTTGAGTGCCTGGAAGTCCAGGCTCTTGAATGCCTGGGCATAGTCAAAGCCCTCGTCCAGCGGATCGGACAGGGACGAATGCTGGTGCAGGATCTTCAGGTTCAGTTGGTTGGGCCACCAGTCGCGGTTCGTCGTGCCACCGCCAGCGGCGTGATTGAACGGGCATTTCGATTCATTTGCCATGTGTGAGCTACCTTTGGTCGTGATCATCCGGGCTATCCGCGCCCTGTGGGCACGGCCAGCTTGTGGCGCCAGAGCAGCCCTAAGGGTAGACCCGAGTTGGGTACTCAGCTAATAGGTGGAGTGTTAGGGGACGATAGGGAAAGTCTTTTACACAGGGTGTCGGGCGGTTGCGAGGATGCGCGCGCCGCAGAGGGGCATGCCCGGCGTGGTGCGCCGGGCGCGGGCAGTGGTCAGTTAACGACGAAACCGGCACCGACCGGATCATTGCGCTCGATGACCCAGCGCGAGGTCCCCAGGATGCTCGCGGTGCCCTTGACGGTCGGGCGCACCGCACGGGTACCGTTGAGGTCGACTTCACCCAACAGGCAGCCTTCGAACGTGCCGCTGCCCAGCAAGCCTTCAGACAGGATCGGCTGGTTCAACCCGAGTTTGCCCCGGGCTTCGAACATCGCCATCATCGCGCTGGTGCCCGTGCCGCCTGGTGAGCGGTCGAGTTGGCCAGCGCTGAACACGTGGACGTTCTTGTAGAACGCTCCGTCGATGGTTGCCGGGTGCCAGAACGTGATGAAGTTGAGGTCGTTGATGTGCGCCTCGGTGGGGTGCTGGATCTTGAGTTGTTTCTGGATCTGGTCCCGGGCCAGCAGGCCAAGGCGCGACAATTCGCTGCCATTCTCCGGGCTGATGCGCAGGTCGCACTGGGTCAGGTCGATGATGCCGAAGTAATTACCGCCCCAGACCAGGTCTGCCTTGAGGTCGCCATACCCGGGCAGGTGCACGGGTATGTCCTGGGCCGCCACGTAAGCCGGTACGTTTTCGAAGCGGGTCCACAGGACGTTTTCGCCTTCCGAGGCCACTTCCGCAACGACCAGACCTGCGGTGGTCTCAAAGCGAATTTTGGTGATGCCATCGGCGCCGCGTGGGACCAGGCCCAGGGCAACCATCGCCATGCTGACGGCAATCGTGCCGTGCCCGCACATGTGCGAATACACACTGCCGTCCATGTAGATCAGGCCGGCGTCGAATTCACTGCTCGAAGGCGGGGTGAGGAAGACGCCGAACATGTCCTTGTGGCCGCGAGGCTCCTGCATCAGCGCCTTGCGCAGCCAATCGTAGTTCTGCTCAAGAAAGGCACGCTTGGCCAGAATGGTGGAACCTGCGGGGTAGGGGATGCCGCTGTGCACGATGCACAGTGGTTCACCTTCGGTATGGGTATAGATGACATCGAACGTGTCTTGCATACGCATGACTGAACTCCTGGCTTGCGGGATGTAGGGGTGGGGGTTTATTTGCGTTCTGACAAAAGATCGAGACCGATACACAGGTCCAGAATGATGACGGCGATGACGACCACGACGATGGTTGCCCCTGAGGCGGCGGCAATGGTTGGGTCGACGGTGTACTGCACATAGTTGAAAAGCTTCACCGGTATGGTGTTCAGGTCCGGGGTCGTGTTGAAGATCGACAGCTCAACGTTGATCCACGACGAGATGAAGGCAAAGATCGACCCGGTGACGATCCCGGGCCGGATCTGTGGCAGCACCACCAGAAAGAAGGTTGCCCAAGGGGTACCGCCCAGGTCACTGGACGCTTCCTCCAGCGCACGTTGCTCAGGCGTCAGCATCGACAGCACCGAGCGCAACACGAAGGGCGAGATGATGATGGTGTGGCCGATCAGCAGCGCGAGGAAGCTGCGGGTCAAACCGAAGTAGCCACCAAACTGCAGCAGCGCTGCGCCGAGCACGATATGCGGGAACACCAGCGGTGACGTCAGGGCAGCCAGGATCGCCTGTTTACCGGCGAACTCGTAACGCGCAATCGCCAGGGCCGCCGGCACGCTGAGCAGCACTGCAACACAGGTCGCGACCAATGCCAGGACCGTACTGGTGGCAAACGAGGCCACGTAGCTTGGGTCGCTGAGCATCTTGGCGTACCAATCCAGCGTCCAGCCTTGAGGCGGGAATGCGAGGAAAGACGAGGCGGTAAAGGACACGCCCATGATCACCACCAGGGGCAGCAGCATGTAGCCGAGCACTGCCCAGGCCACCAGGCGAACCAGCATTCGCGTGATCATTGATTGCTCCCTCTGACACTGCCAACCCGACCGGCAAGGCCGACCATGACCAGGGTGAAGATCAGCAGCACCACGCTCAGGGCGCCGCCGTAGTTGAAGTCGAATACCGAGCTGTATTGCTGGAAAATCAACATCGACAGCACCGAGATCCTGCCGCCCGACAGCAGTGCCGGGGTGACATAGGCACTGGCTGCCAGGGTGAACACCATGATCGAGCCGGAGATGATGCCAGGCATGGTCAGTGGCAGTACCACGTGGAAAAACGTGGCCCGGGGACTGGCGCCGAGATCTTCGGAAGCTTGCTCGTAGGCCGGGTCGACCTGCGCCAGGGCATTGCCTGCCGCGAGCACGATGAATGGCAGGAGGATGTAGACCATGCCGATCAGGATGCCCAGCTCGGTGCCCAGAAACCGTACTGGAGTGTCGATCAGGCCAGTGTCCATCAGGCTCTGGTTCACCAGGCCCTTGCGCCCCAGCAGCACCATCCAGCCGAACGAGCGGACGATGTTGCTGGTGAACATCGGCACCACCAGCAGGATCACACAGGCGCGCCGCCAGGCCCGCCACTTCACGACACGCACCAGGTACCAGGCCAGCGGATACCCGAGCAGCAAAGACACCAGGGTGGTCAGCGCGGCGATGCGGAAGGTCACCAGGATAACGTCCCAATGGTACTGATCGCCCAACACCCGAATATAGTGATCGAGGGTAAAGGCCTGGTCCGCGCCCTGGGTGAAGCTGGCGAAGATCACCACGGCAAACGGCGCAAGAAAGAACGCCGCGAAAAATGCCAGGGCTGCAAAGAGCATCAGCAGCGGGGCGAGCGTCTTGCGTTTCATACCGACTCCCCGATCAGGTGCAGATGAGCGGGGTTGAAGCCCAGGCGCACCGTGCTGCCGGCAACCATGTGCGGCCCTGGAAAGCCCATGGTGCGCGCGATGATCATCTGCCCGTCAATCAGGGCATGGATCAGCGTATGGCTGCCGACGGTAACGACGTCGCTGACGGTGCCGTGGATTTCGTGGCAGCCGGGCGTCTCGGCAGCAGCTGTTTCCAGCACCTGCAAATGTTCGGGGCGCAGCACGGCCACGCCTTGTGACGGGATGGCACTGGTGTTGCGCGCCAGCGGTTGGTTGCGGATGCCCAGGCGTATTTCATCGTTGCCGGTGACCTGGTAGTCGATGAGATTGGCTTCGCCGATAAAGTCAGCGACGAAACGCGAAGCCGGTGCGCTGTAGATGGCGCTGCTGGTGCCGGTTTGTTCGATGCGGCCGGCATTCATCACCACGATACGATCGGCAATGGTCATCGCCTCTTCCTGGTCATGGGTGACGAAAATAAACGCAATCCCCAACTTCGCTTGCAGATGCTTGAGCTCCAGCTGCATGCGTTTGCGCAGTTTCATGTCCAGCGCCGAGAGCGGTTCGTCGAGCAACAGCAATTTCGGTTTGTTAACGATGGCCCGGGCCAATGCAACCCGCTGCTGCTGGCCGCCGGACATGCCGCTTGGGTAACGATCGCCCAGCGCTTCGAGGCCCACCAGCGCCAGCGCTTCACGAGCCCGTTCGCGGGCTTCGCCACGGTTTACGCCTTGGCGTCGTGGGCCGTAGGCGACGTTTTCCAGCACGGTCATGTGCGGAAACAGCGCGTAGTTCTGAAAGACCGTGTTCAGTGGCCGACGGTAGGGTGGCAGGCGACTGACGTCCTGGCCGTCGATCGCAATGCTCCCGGAATCAGGCTGCATGAAGCCGGCGATCGAGCGCAGCAGGGTGGTCTTGCCACAGCCGCTGGGACCCAGCAGGACGATGAACTCGCCCTGCTCGATGTCCAGGTTGATATTGTCCAATGCCTGGTAAGGCCCAAAGTTCTTGCAGACGCTGTCGATGCTCAATAAAACTGACATTGCAGACCTCTTGAGCTATTTGGCGGTGACTTTGCGGTTCCAGTCGTTGGTGACACTGGCGCGCTGGGCGTTGATCTGCGCCCAGTCGAACAGGCGCAGGTCCTTGATCGATCCGCCTGCGCCCCATGGCAACTTGCGGGCGACCTCCTGCGAGACTTCCACGCCTTTCACCGCCGGGCCCAGGTACAGCTTGCCGGCCAGGCAGGACGCCGCTTCCTGGGTCAATGCGGTATTGATGAATTGCTCACCGGCCTTGGTGTTGCGCGCGCCCTTGATCAGGTGCAGGCGCGCGTCGGTCGCCCATGCGCCCTCCTTGGGAATGGTGAAGCCGATGGGGGCTCCCTTGTCGATCAAGTCCCAGGCACCGACGTTGAAGTGCGCGCCGATGATCGCTTCGCCACTCTGGAAAGCGTTGGTAGCGGCGCCCGAACTGTCGAAGAACAGCGCGGTGTCCAGTGCCCCCAGCTTGCTGTAAAGAGGTGCCAGATCGGCGCGATCGATACCCCAGACATCGGCCATGAAGAACACGAAGGGCACCCCGGAAGAATTGGCGGGCGAGGGCAACGCTATCGCACCGGCGTACTCGGGCTTCCACAAGTCCTTCCAGCTGGTCGGTGCCTCTTTGATTTCCCGGGTGTTGTAGGTCAGGCCCAAAGAGTAGAAGCCGCTGCTGACAGCGAAGGTATGGCCCGCTTCGGAGTACAGTCCTTTTTCCTCGACGTTTTTCAGGTTGGGAATGGCTGCCGGGTCGAGGTCGGCGATCACGCCTGCCGCGTAAGCGAGCTCGCTGATGCCGCCATCCATCCACGCGACGTCGATGGTGGGGCTGGATTTTTGCTGTTGAAGCTTGGCGAGTGTCGTGGTCGAGGTGCCGACTTCCGCTGCCACGGCAATGCCGGTGGCTTTGGTGAAAGGTTCTGCAACACAATTGAGGAACGCGTCTCCCCAGTTGCCGCCGTACAACGCGACGGTCAGTTTTTGCTGATCCGCCATGGCGCCTTGCGAGGAGATGCAGCCCGCCAGCGATAGCGCGACTGTGATTTTAGTGCGGTTTATTGTTCTCATCTCATGTCCTCTGGGGCGTAGTCGTGCTGTTCCCCTTGTCTGCATCTTGCTCGTAACGTCGATACGAGCGCTTGCACACCGGGGTCTTAAAGTTGAATAGTTGGGTCATGCCCAAAATGACTCAGAATCTTCATGATTGCCATGTATCGAGCGGCACCGACGCGCAGGCGAACACTCGCCCGCAGTTGTCGGTGGGACTGGTGTTGCTCGACCAGTTCACCCTGGCGGCGTTCTCCGGATTTGTGGATGTGCTGCGGTTGTCTGCAGATATCGGCGGCGCGAGTCGGCAGATCCATACTGCCTGGCGTGTGATGAGCGTTGACGGCTTGCCCCGAACCTCCAGCGCCGGGATCACGCTGGAGGTTGCCGGCGCACTGGAGCAGGACCTGGACCAGTTCGACTACATTGCCATCTGCGGTGGCAATGATTACCCCAATACCCATTTGCCGGGGCATTTGCGGGACTGGTTGCAGCGCGCAGCAAACAGCCGCACCCGATTACTGGGCATCTGCACCGGCACCTTCGCACTCGCCCAGGCAGGCGTGGTAGGAAACCGCTCGGTCTGTGTGCACTGGAACGTGCTGGACGCGTTTCGCGCGCGGTTTCCGAAAACGCCAGCAGCGGTGGACCATCTGTTCATCGACGAGGGAGATTTGATTACCTGCGCCGGTTCAACGGCGGCGATCGACCTGGGCTTGTACCTGGTAGCGCGCCACTGCGGGCGCGAAAAAGCCCAGCAGGCCGTGCGGCATATGATGTTGCAGGGGATTCGGCAGGGTCGTCAGCCCCAGGCGCATTTCTATGCGAACCTGGCGGACATCAAGGATGAGCGGGTGCGCCAGGCCGCTCACTATATCGAGCAACGCATGGACAGCCTGCCCACGCTGGACGCCATCGCGCGCTATGTCGGCCTTGGGCGCCGGCAGCTGACGCGCGCGTTCCAACAGTCGCTGGGCATTTCGCCCATGGAATTCCAGCGCTCGTTGCGGGTGGAATACGGCAGCTGGTTACTGCTCAACAGTCACAGCAGCATCACGCAAATTGCCATGGACTGCGGGTTCGCCGATGGCGCGCATTTTTCACGGGAGTTTCGCACGCGCTTTGGTTTATCACCGCGTCAGTTCCAGCGTCAGGGACAAGCCGGTTGATGCACTACAATATTGAACGTTGAACCTGTAAGAGCGAGCTAGCTCCCACAACGAATTTTCTTCGCAAATGAGTGTTATTCAATAGCGGGCGTTAGTGGCGGGGTGCCACAATCGCGTTTTTACCGGCAGCATGATCAGGCGGATCACATGGATCGAATTGGGCCTCGGTACGACCAGCAGACGCAGATCGCCGATCAGGTGCGCTCGGACCGGTTGCATCAGTTGTTTCACCAATCGGTGTCTGCGGTATTTGGCAGTTACCTGGCCGCTCTCATGCTGTGCTGGCTGTGCTGGGACAACCTGGATCACAACGTGGTTTTTTCCTGGATCGCCTTGTTGTCGGTGTCGTCATTATTACGCCTGGGAATGTTCATCGCCTATTTTCGCAGCCCTGACCTGGAACGTACCCCGCAACGTTGGGAACTCATGTACTGGCTGACGCTGGTCCTGTCGGCAGGCATCTGGGGTGCCGGGGCCCTGGCGGTGATGCCCACGAACGACCTGTTGTCCCAGGCGCTGGTCATGTTGTTCGCGGTGGGGATGTCGGTCAGCGCCGTGTCCTGCTATTCGTCCTATAGCCACATGACCCTGGCGTCGATAGCGCTGGTGTTGCTGCCCTGTACTGTCTGGCTGTTGTTCCAGTCGTCAACGATTCAGGTGGGCATGGCCCTGGCGGTGCTGGTCTTTGCCTCTTTTGTGGCAGGCGCGACCCGCAAGTTGTCCCAGGCGCTGGAAACTGCCTTTCGCCTGACCCGGGAAATGGAACAGGCGCACAGCATTTCCACCCGCGCCGCGCAGACCGACGAGCTCACCGGATTGAACAATCGGCGTGCGTTCTTCGAGCAAGCGCAGCAGTTGTACAGCCACTGCATGAATCACCGATTGCCACTGTGCGTGGTAATGCTGGACATGGATCATTTCAAACACATCAATGACACCTATGGCCATCAGGTCGGGGACCAGGTGTTGCGGCAGATGGGGGTGGTGATCAGCAAGTCGTTCCGGCCTACGGATGTGTATGGACGCTTGGGTGGTGAGGAGTTCGCGGTGTTGTTGCCCGACACTTGCATCGAGGTGGCGCTGGATATTGCAGAGCAGGTCACGCGCTCGATCGCAGGGTCGATGACCGGGCCGGTGCACTGCATCACGGCCAGCCTGGGGGTCGCGTCGATGGGGAGCGAGGATCATGATTTGCACAGCCTGATGAACAACGCGGACAAGGCGTTGTACCGTGCCAAGGCGCGAGGGCGTAACCAGGTGGCGGTGTCGGAGTAACGCAAGGCTGCTCAAACCGCGCACCCGTCACTCAGCTCGACTCCGCCGTATCATCATCAAGGGTTTCGCCGACCGGTTCTTCCTGCCCCGGCAATTCGGTAATCACGCTGAAGTCACTGACCTCGACGGCGCCCGTGCCGTACCCCAGCAAGTGGAAAGAAAAAGCCTTGCGCGACTCGGGATTGTCGAAGCTGAAGTCCATCTCCAGCGGCTGGTCGGCGGTGACCAGCATTTCAGCCGGCAACCCTACCTGAACGTCCCGTTCGAATTCCTTGGTCTTGAGCAGGATGTAGGCATTGTCCTGGCTGTCGACCGAGCGTACGGTCAGGCGCACCCGGGTGTGCGAGCCCTTGGGCATTTCCAGGTATTGCGCGCCGATGAGGTTGTCGGCCCAGTCATCCTTGATTTGTGCCTGCAGCGGAATGCTTGCCGGGCTGCCGAACTGATAACGCTGGTTCAGCGGTGTCTGCATCAGGCTTTGATCCAGGGCCGTGGCGCGCGCAGCAATCTGCCGGGCACGCTGGCCGCCGTATTGGCCGAGCAGCTTCGCCCGCTCGGCGATGAAGCCTTCACTGGCGTAGTACCGGCAGCGTTGCTGGAAATCGCACTCGGTGAACGTACCCTGGCCATCGTGATAACGCAGGTTGCCGTTGGTGTAGGACATGATCTCGCGCCCGGTGGCGTAGTCGCGAAACAGCGAGCGGCCGCTCAGGGTGGCCGGCACGGGCAGGGCGAAGTAGTCGAGGATCGACGTACTCAAGTCCACATGCCCGTACACCCCGGGTTTGATGTGTGGCAACTGCGTCTGATCCGGTGCGAGGGTCAGGTTGAACCCCCATGATGAAGCGAGGCGCACGCCATCGATGCCATGGGACTCGTCGGAGGTGATCACCACCAGGGTGTCCTTGAGCACGCCCTGGCGCTCCAGGTCGCTGAGGAACTGGTCGAGGGCGTCATCCAGGTAACCGACCGCTGCCTGCTTGGGGGTGTCGTAGCGTTGCAGGTAGTCTTCGGGGGCGGAATAGGGCTGGTGGGTGCCGACGGTGAGCAGGGTCAGCATCCACGGTTGTTTTTGTTTCTTGAGCTGGCCGACATAGTCCAGCGCACCTTCGAAGAAGGCCTTGTCGTCCTTGCCCCACGGGAAGTCCAGGTACGATGCGTTGGTGAACCATTCAAGGCCCAGGGTCGTGTCAAAGCCGATGTGCGGCATGATCTTGTCTTTGGCCATGAAGCGCAGGCCGGCACCTTGGAGGTAATGCGTGGCAAAGCCGTTCTTGCGCAGCTGTGCCGGCAGGCAGTCCTGGTTGCGCGCGCTTTGGGCGAGCATCTCGACGCCTTTGGGCGTGCCGTTGTCGAGTTTGTCGTAGTCACCGCAGAGCATGGCGTAAAGGCCACGGATGGTCTGGTGGCTGTGCAGCACGTAGTCAGGGGTGTTCATGCCGCGTTGCGCCCAGCGACTGAGTCGCGGCATCAGGTCCTCCTGATAGCTGCTGTGCAACGCTTCGCGATTGGCCCCGATGTAGGCACCGGGAATGCCTTCCAGGGCGATGACCAGCACATTACGCGCCTGTCCGCGGCCGGCCAGCAGCCGCTGGCCGTCCAGGTCGAGTTGGACCAGGCCAGCCATCTGCGGCGGCACGTCGACGACGTCGCCCTCCAGCCATTCCTCCACCGTCATCTGCACGTTGCCCATGCCAGCGGCCATCAATTGATGGGGCAGGTTGTAGACCCGCCACTGATCGGCATCGGTAGGCTGCAAGTGCTGCGCCCCCCAGTGGGCGATAAGCAGCAGCAGCGGAGCGCTCCAGGCATGACGGGGCAGGGACGGCGAGGGGGTCGAGGGCGCCAGGCAGTGGCTGAGCAACCATACGCCCAGTGCGACCAGCAACGCGGCTGCCAGCCAGGGCTGGGCGAAGCCGCCACCGGTGGAATTTTCCAGGAACTGCGGGTCGATCAGGTAATGCACATCCGACACGTTGGGCAACCGGCCAACGGCACTGACCAGCTCGGCGCTGGCCACCGTCAGGAAGCCCCATGCCAGCAACACCGGCAGTGCCAGCCACCAGGGCCGACGATGTAACAGCACCAGCAGCAGGCTGCCGATGGCCAGGTCCGACAAATATCCGTGGGGATTTGACCAGCCCAGTGCTGCGCGCAGGCACAGGGGCACGACCAACACCAGGCCGACCAGGGCAATAAGGCGCGCGTAGGGTTGCTGCAACCCGAGACGGAGTTTGTTCACAAAATACATTCCAGCCACTAAATCGTCACACAAGTGTGCTGGATGGTATCAAGTGCCGGCAAAACTGGCCCGGATATATAAGGTCACATTTGTCCGCCGGCACTTGTCAGGCCGTTACTTGCGCACGTTCTGGTAGAGCATCAGCCTCGAAGTTTCGTGCATGCCTCGGGTCAATTGCACGAGGCGCTTGAACTCTTCGGGGTTCTGTCGGGCCACGTCATCGGTCGGGGTCATCGACGCCAGGTCGTGCAAGGTCGGCGAGCTGCCGTCGTGCTCCATTTGCACCATGAAATGCTGGGTAACGCCGGCAATCAGCGGGAAGGTGCCCTCACGCAGGACCAGCGGCACCACGCGTTCGCCTTCGGGGGCGGGTTGCTGGATATCCCGGCCCATGCCGCTGTTGCGAAACTCCAGGCCCGCCATGCCGGCCACGGTGGGCAGCAAATCCACCAGGCCCACGGCTTCCTCGACGGTGCGTGAGCCCAGCAGCGCAGGGGCATGGATGATCATCGGCACTGCGTTGCTTTCCAGGCCCAGCTGTTCGTAGGCCGGGGCCAGAAACGGGATCTGCGCGATGCGGGTGTTGTGATCGCCAAACAGCACGAAAATGGTGTTCTCGTACCAGCCGCCTGCCTTGGCGATTTCCATCAGGCGACCGATGTTGAAGTCCAGCAGGCGCACGGCGTTGTACTGCTCGACACTGCGCGATCCGGCAGCCTGAACTTCGGCCAGGGTCGGGTGCTTGACCTCGAATCCGTCATTGAGCTCGGGGATGGTAAAAGGGCGATGATTGCCGGCGGTTTGCACATAGGCAAAGAACGGTTTGTCCTTGGGCAGCGCCTGCAGGATCTTGTCGGTTTCCTTGAACAGGTCCAGGTCGGAAATGCCCCAGACATCGACGACCGGCGCCTTCCAGTCGCGCTCCTCGTACAGCCGCACGCCATCGATGCTCTGGCGAATCAGCGCGTTCATGTTGGCCCAGCCGGAGTTGCCGCCGATGGTGTAGATCTTCTCGTAGCCGGTGAAGGCGTTGATCAGGGTGTTCTGCTGGGTGATCAGCGGGTTGCGCGTCGCGGTTTCCTGGCGGGTGACGTCGGGCACCCCGGAGATGCTCGCCCACACGGTTTTCGCGGTACCGGTGACTGGCACGTAGAAATGTTCGAAGAACCAGCTCTGCTTGGCAAGTCGGTCAATGTTGGGCGTCGGATCGATCGGGTTGCCGTAGGCCCCGACAGCGCTGGTGCCCAGGGATTCGAGCATCACGAACATCACATTGGGTGGGCGCGAGCCGGGAATCTTGTAAGGTTGAGGTGCCTGGTGCCGTACGAAATTGAGGGTTTGCGCGTCCGGCTGGTCGACGCCCAGGTAGCGGGACATGACTGCGTAGTGCTCGCGCACCTGCTGTTCGTCGTAACGGGACTGACCAACCTTGACCGTGTCGTAGAGGAAAATCACCGGGTTCAGGCCCAATGCCGCGATCTGGTTGTTGCTGGAGAAAAACGCATCGCTCCAGCGCAGGGGAACCGGATTTTCCAGGTTCATGTTTTCTACTCGGCCGAGGATGCCAAGCAGCACCAGCACCACCATCAACGCACTGCCCCAGGTGGCGGAGAGTGGGTGAATGACCTTGCGCGGACGATCCAGCGTGACCCTTTCCAGGCGCACCAGGGCCAGGGTCGCCAGCGCGACCGTGGCCAGCCAGCCGAGGCTGATCCAGATCACCGGGTACGTCTGCCAGACCATGTCGCGGGATATCTGCGCGTCCTCGATGAAGCGCAGCACGGTGGCATTGATGCGCACACCAAGGTAGGCGTAGTGACCAAAATCGATGATGTAGATCAGCAGCAGAACGCTCAGGGCCGCCACCAGATAGACCCTGGCGACCAGGCGCAGCACGCGGCTGGTGGTCAGGTTCCAGCGCGGAATCCACGCCAGCAACGCCAGGGGCAACACCGTGAGGATGGCCAGGCGCAAGTCGAAACGAAAGCCGATGCCCAGGGTTTCCACAATCGCGGGTTGGGCGCTCAGGGCGCTAGCGTCAAACCCTGAAAAGCCGAAGAAGAACACCACTCGCAATACCGCGAACAGCGCAAACACGATCGCGGTCGCGCCCAACCAGTAATGCAAGCGTCTCGATTGCAACCAACCCATCCCTGTTCCCCTGTTTAAAGTCGTTAAATCTCAAATGGACCTGTAGCTCGCCGATCCACGCCGGCTGAGGAACCAGCGATAGGCCTGGCGGGTGCCGAGCACCAGCAGCGCCACGCAGCAATACAGCCCCAGCAGTGGATCCACCAGGTAATCCCAATAGTTGTGCGAAGGTTTGAGCCCCACCATAAAGGCCAGGGTCGCGCCCGCCAGCATGGCCACAGCCAGGCCGTTGCGCAGGTAGTACAGGCCGAGCGTCAGCAATGCAATCAGGGTCAGCAGCACGCGCGGGCTGAAACCCAGCCGGTATGGATCGACGTACGTCCAGCCCAGCGTCGCCGGATACAACAGCACGGCCATGGCGGCGAAGATCACCAGCACGCCGACATATACACGTGGCGCAGGCGCCAGGATTTCCAGGCGGCGCAGGCATGCCCACGCCATCAGGATCATCGTGGTAATTGCCAGGTCATCGATGTGACTGCGCAAATAAGCCGCCACCGTCAAACCGTCCAGCGGGATGAAACTGGCGGCGAGCAAAGCCAGCAGCAGCAACCCGCGCCAGAGCCGGCCGAGGCCAAAGCCGGGCAGCATGAGGAATATGATCATTGCGAAACTGAGATGGGCTTGCCACAGGTTGATCATTTCAGGCGCTCGGACAGCCAGGCTTCGTTGAAGGTGACGTGCTTGATGAAAGTGTTGTTCCAGGAATAAACCAGGTGATACATGCCGTCGGGGCTGCGAATGAAGTAGGGATACTCATACTCGAATTCACACCCGCGGCTGGTGCAGACCCGGGTGTCCAGATTGCTCAGGAACTGCGCTTCCAGGGGCTGGCGCAGCGCACCGCTGGAGTCGCGAAATTCCTGGCCGATGATTTCCTTGTAGGCTTGCGGGGAAAACGGCTCGCCTTCCGGGTCTGGCGATTTATCCAGGTCGCGCAGGGCGCGCCAGTCGTCCATTTTCGCATCGGTGCCGTACAGGCTCAGCTTGAAACGGCCTTCACGCAGGTCATTGAGTGCCACCAGCAAGCCGTGTTCCGGCGTGGCGACCGCTGCCAGCGAAGAGTTTGGGTTGGACGGGTCCAGCGGATAGGGTTCGCTCCAGGTTTGCCCGGCGTCTTCGGTGCGCGTCGCCAGCACTCGGTGGTGGGTCTCGCCGGCATAGCGCAGCAGGGCGACGCCGCGCTGGCCATCCAGCGGCACGACCGTTGGCTGCAAGGAATTGGTGCCACGGCTGATACGGAATTTGTCGATGACGTTGCCGTCCGGGCTCAGGTACAGGTACTCGGCAAACTTGCCCAGAAACTCGTGATACACCGGAAGGCCGATGGAACCATCGGCATGAAACACCGGTGCCGAACGCACCAGGGTACTGATATTCAGAAAGGGCGAGGTGATCAACTGGCGCGGCGTAGACCAGTTATCGCCGAAGTCGTCGGAGACCATCACATTGACTGCACTGCCGGCCCAACCACCCATCGACACCGAGACATAGAAGAGCCACAGGCGATTGTCCGGCGCCAGCGCCACGACCGGGTTGCCAAGCTTGCGAATGTATTTGCGAGTGCCTTGCTGGGTCGACTGGCGAGTCGCCAACACCTGCTCCGCGCCCCATTCACCGGTTTTCGCGTTGAACCGGGCGGAACGCACCTGCACGTCTGCAGCGCCTTCGCGGGTGCCGGCGAACCAGACCGACATCAGGCTGCCGTCAGGCAGTGCGGTAACCGCCGAGGAATGCACAAAGTCCACCAGGCCCGAGGACGCGAAGCGGCTGGTGTAGACGGGCTTGGCCACTTTGTCGGCCACCGCCATCACCGGGCTCATCAGGGCGAAGGAGGAGTGGACTGCGGCAGGGTGGGTAAACCAGGCGCCCGCGAACAGGCACACCAATACAACGTAAACGGCAAGGCGGGGAGGATTGATGCGCATCATACGGCTCGGCATCTCAAGGGGCCTGATCGAGCGGCGTAACCTATCACTAGTAGTTATATATTCGGAGTTAAGCCAGGAGTGTATTTGTAAGGAGATGTTTGTATCTGCTGGGACTTCCGGCGAGCGCATGTACCCAGGAGGGCTGAAAGTCCCGTCGCAGAGACGTCGGTGCTTGAATGGAAAAATTCCTGTGCAGGACTTTCGCGCTATTAGCTTTAGATGCGTGGTACGTAACCATCAACCGAAGGAGGAACAACGTCGGCCTCGGTAGGTGTGCGTCGCCGGGCCTGCTCGTGATACGGCCAGCACAAACACAGCAAAAGCGTACCTTGAAACGGCAGTACTGTCGTAAAAACGACCTCTTGACACTGAACGCGAATCGGCAGGAATTATCTGTTGAACGACTGTTCAGCTTCGATTATGTTGAGACCCACTTCCCCGGCTGGTAGCGCGGGCTTGCGTTTCTTCTTATCGAACGAGGCACTTGCATGCGGTTTTCACCCTTTGTTCAGCGGATAACTGGTGACGGCGTTGCCGCCTGGGATATTCACTACGCAGCGTATGAAGCCCAGCGCCGGGGCGAGGATGTGATTATCCTCAGCGTCGGCGATCCGGACTTCCCCACCCCTGACTTCATCACTGACGCCGCCATTCATGCCCTGCGTGAGGGCGATACTCACTACACCGAAATCGCCGGTCGCCTGAAATTGCGCGAAGCGATTGCCGCCCGCCATAGCCCCCTGTTCCACCGTGAGCTGCACGCGTCCAACGTGATTTTGACGGCAGGGGCGCAGAATGCCCTGTTCGCCGCATCAATGTGCCTGCTGACAGCTGGCGACGAAGTGATCGCCCTGGACCCGATGTACGTCACCTACGAGGCTACCCTGAAGGCGTCCGGCGCGACGCTGGTGCGCGTACCGTGCGCTGCCGATGGCGGTTTTCGGCTGGATGCCGCGGTGCTGGCCAAGGCCATTACCCCGCGCACCAAAGCCCTGTTCCTGTCCAACCCGAACAACCCTACCGGCGTCGTGCTCAATCGCGAAGAATTGCAGGCGATCGCCGAGCTTGCCGTTGTCCATGACTTGTGGGTGGTGGTGGATGAAGTCTATGAAAGCCTGACGTTCGAGCGTGAGCACCTGAGCCTGGCAGCGATGCCGGGCATGGCCGAACGTTGCGTGGTGATCGGCAGCCTGTCGAAATCCCACGCCATGACCGGCTGGCGCATCGGCTGGATCATCGCCAACGAAACCCTGGTGGCCCACGTCGAAAACCTGGTGCTGAGCATGCTCTATGGCCTGCCGGGTTTTGTCATGGAGGCGGCACTCAAGGCCGTGCAGTCCCATGCGGACGTCACCCACGGCATGCGTGACATTTACCGCCGTCGTCGCGACCTCGTGGTGAAGAGCCTGGCGGATTGTCCAGGGATATCGGTACTCAACCCGGACGCGGGGATGTTTGTGCTGCTGGACGTGCGCAGCACAGGCCTGACGTCGCTGGAATTTGCCTGGCGGCTGCTGCGCGAGGCGCATGTCTCGGTATTGGATGCGGCTGCATTCGGTGAGCCGGCCCAGGGTTTTGTGCGGCTCTCGTTTACCCAAGGCGAAGAGCGATTGGCCCAGGCCTGCCAGCGCATTCGCAAATTTGTCCTGGTTTTGAACGGTGAAGCGCCGCGCCCGGTGATCAATCGGGTGGGCAGCGAGGCGACGATCGAGGCGGTGGCCCGCAAGACCATGATCGAAGTCGATCGCCTGCACAAACGCTTTGGCAATATCGAGGTGCTCAAGGGTGTTTCGCTGACCGCTCGTGAAGGTGAAGTGATCTCCCTGATTGGCGCCAGCGGCTCGGGTAAAAGTACCTTGCTGCGTTGCATCAATATGCTCGAAATACCTGACCAGGGCCGCATCCTGGTGGATGGCGAAAGCATCCATCTGAACCAGAATCGGCCGGGGGCGCCATTGGTGTCCGACGCCAAACAGCTGGTGCGGATCCGTTCGAGCCTGGGCATGGTGTTCCAGAACTTCAACCTCTGGCCCCATCGCACCGTGCTGGAAAACCTTATCGAAGCACCGACCCAGGTCCTGCGAGAAAGCCGCGCGGAGGCCACCGAACGGGCCGAAGCCTTGCTCGAGCGCGTGGGACTGGCGGCCAAGCGCAACGAGTACCCGGCGTTTCTTTCTGGTGGGCAGCAGCAACGGGTCGCCATCGCCCGGGCCTTGGCCATGCGGCCCAAGGTCATGCTGTTCGATGAACCCACCTCGGCACTCGACCCGGAACTGGTCGGCGAAGTGCTGCGGGTGATCCGCTCTCTCGCCGAAGAAGGCCGGACCATGATCCTGGTGACCCATGAAATGGCCTTCGCACGCGATGTCTCCTCCAAGGTCGCCTTCCTGCACCAGGGGCTGATCGAAGAAACCGGTTCGCCGGACGATGTGTTCGTACACCCACGCAGCGAGCGTTGCCGACAATTCGTCAACGCTCATCAGACTCGCTGATCAATAAAAAGACGGGGAACAATCATGGGAAATCGACGTTTGGCAAACTGGATGACGGGCGTGGCATGCGTGCTGCTGGCCGGGATGAGCGCAGCCCAGGCTGCACCGATCAGGTTTGCAGTGGCAGCAGAACCTTATCCGCCGTACACCGAGAAGCAGGCGAACGGTGAGTGGAAAGGTTTCGAGGTTGACCTGATCCATAAGCTGTGCAGCGAGATGAAGGCCGAGTGCGAGATCAAGGAAGTGGCATGGGACGGCATCATTCCCTCCTTGCTGGCGAAGAAGATCGACGTGATTTTTTCCTCGATGTCGGTGACTGCCGAGCGCGAGAAACAGATCGCCTTCAGCAAGGCTTACTACGATTCGGCAATCGCGGTGGTTGGGCCCAAGGGCACCACCGTGAGCAAGTTTCCGGATGATCTCAAAGGCAAGATTATCGGCGTGCAGAACTCGACCGTCAGTGCCAGCTACCTGAAGGCCAATTACGAAAAGATCGCCGAGGTGAAGTACTACGACACCCAGGACTCGGCCAACGCCGACCTGATTTCCGGCCGTATCGACTTGATGATGGCGGACGGCACGGCCATGGCCTCTTTCGTCAAGACGGCCGATGCCAGCAACCTGGCCTACCTCGCCACCGTGCCTTACGACCCGATTTTCGGTAAAGGCGTCGGCGCCGGTTTGCGCAAGGATGACACTGAGCTCAAGGCCAAACTGGACCAGGCAATCACCCGCCTGCTGGCAAGCAAAGACTATGACGAACTGTCCCAGAGCTACTTCGGTACGAGCGTGAAACCTGCGTTCTGACGCCGGGCTGCAAGATGACCCGTGGGAGCAGAGCTTTTGGTCCCACAGGGGCTCCTCCCACACGAAGGAGTGGTGATGTCTGGTTCGCCGACTGGAGACCGAAATGCCAGCAATGTTCGATTTGATCAATTTCAGCGAAACAGGCTGGGGCAGCGCATTGCTCAAGGGCCTGTTGATGACCCTGCAGATTTCTGCGGGTGCTTTCGTGGTCGGTTTGTTCATCGGCCTGGTGGTGGCCTGTCTCAAGTTGGGTGCGCCTAAACCCATCGCGGCGCTGATGCGCGGCTACACCACGTTGTTTCGGGCCATTCCGGAGTTGTTGCTGATCCTGCTGCTGTACTACGTCGGCTCCATGCTGCTCAATTCGCTGATGGCCAGGATGGGTTACGACGCGGTCAACGTCAGCGGCCCGCTGGCGGCAATCCTGGTGCTGGGACTGGTCCAGGGCGCCTATGCCTCGGAGATTTTTCGCGCGGCGATCCAGGCGATTCCCTATGGCCAGATCGAGGCGGCGAGGGCGTTCGGGCTCAGCGGGTTCGGCCTGTTCCGGCGAGTCACGCTGCCGATCATGGCGCCCTACGCCATGGCAGGGATGGCCAACCTGTGGATCAACCTGATCAAGGACAGTGCCCTGATCAGCGTGGTCGGCACCAATGAGCTGCTGTACACCGCCAAGCAAGGGGCGGGTTCGACGCGTCACTATCTGTTGTTCTACCTCACGGCTGCGGCGATGTATTACGCCGTGACGTTGGTGTCCAACTACCTCTCGGGACGGCTGGAGCGACGCATCCGTCGCTGGATGCCTTTGGCTGAGTGAATGAAATGATTCCAGCGTGGATAGTTGAATATGCGGCACTCCTGGGCCGTGGATTGCAAACGACCATCAGCATTCTGTTGATCTCGATGGTGTTCGGTTTCGCCCTGGCGGTGCTGGTGGCGTTGGCGCGGATCTCGAAAAACAAGTTCATTGCCAAGGCCAGCCTGTTCTACACCAGCGTGCTGCGGGGCACGCCGCTGCTGATCCAGATCTACATTTTCTACTACGGCCTGGGCAGCCTGTTTGCGCAGTTCCCGCTGATCCGTGGCAGCTTTTTCTGGCCTTATTTGCGCGACGGCTATTGGTACATCGTGTTTGCGCTGGTGCTGTCGGTGGGTGCCTACGTCGGAGAGGTGATTCGTGGTGGGCTGCTGGCGGTGCCCAAGGGTGAAATGGAAGCGGCCTCGGCGTTCGGCATGACTGCGCGCCAGTCCTTGTTGCGGGTGCGCCTGCCGCGGGCGATGCGCCTGCTGTTGCCGACCCTGGCCGGGGAGACGGTGATGCTGCTCAAGTCCACGGCCTTGGCCTCGACCATTGCGATCATCGACCTGCTGGGCGCGGCCAATGTGGTGCGCGCACAAACCCTGCAGGTGTATGAGCCGCTGCTGCTGGTGGCCGGGGTGTATGTGTGCCTCACCTTCCTGATCGAGGCCCTGTTTGCGTTCTTCGAGCGGCGCGGGACGCCCGTGCGCAGGTCGGTGTGATGAGTGCGCCACGGATGGTTGATCGGTCGTTGCAGGGCATCGGCCTGTGCACCCTGGGGTACGCGTTTCTGGCCTTGCAGGACGCGGTGATCAAGGCATTGGTGGCCGATTATTCGGTGGTGACCATCCTGTTCTGGCGCAGCTTGCTGGTCGTGGTGGTCTGCGTGGCTGCGGGGCGCTTGCGCCTGGTGCAGAAAGCCTGGCGTTCACCAAGCCGGCGCTTGCTGGTGGTGCGCGGTTTGCTGTCGATCATCGCCTGGGTGCTGTATTACACCGCTGCCCGAGACCTGTCGCTGGCGGAGATGACCACGCTGTATTTTTCCGCGCCGATCATGGTTACGGTACTGGCGGCGGTGATCCTCAAGGAACGCGCCAACGGGTGGCAATGGTTCACCCTGGTCGTCGGCTTCATCGGCGTGATCATCGCCTGCCGACCAACACGGTTGACCGACCCGTTGCCGGTGGTGCTGACCCTGCTGGCCGCCATGTGCTGGGCGTTCACCTACATCCAGTTGCGGCAGGTGGATGACCAGACATCGGTGCTGGAGCAAATGTTGATCACCAACGTGGTGTTTGTTATTTGCATGACCCTGGCCTTGCCGTGGACTCATACGCCAGCACCGATGCCGGACTGGCTCGGTATGCTCGCAGCTGGCTTGGTGGGTGGTATCGGCCAGTTCCTGCTGTTCGCCAGTTTCCGTCGGGCGACGGCGACCTTGCTGGCGCCATTCGAGTACACCGGGTTGATCTGGGCGTTCCTGCTGTCGAGCCTGATCTGGGGCACCCGGATGGACGTGTCGCTGATGATCGGCGCGGGGCTGATTGCTGTCAGTGGCACCCTGGCGATGATCTTCGGGCGTCATGCCTCACAGGACGTCGTCGGCGCTGAATGCTCCGTTTCGCAACCCCTTTACCCAGCAGCGACAGATATGCAGGCCGTTGGCGGGGCTGAAGGTTTCGGGGTTGAGGCACCACTCGATCCAGAGTCCGTCGAGCGTCGCGGATAGGCCGATGGCGGCCAGGTGAGTGTCGTGGATCACAAACCCTTCGCTGGCCGCCAGGTCGTCGAGCAAATGGCGCAGCAAGTCGAGATAGGCTCGATAGCTTTTTTCGTGAGCCTGGCTGACGTGAACGGAGTGGCGGATCAGGCTCCAGAACACCACCCAGGCGCCGAGTAATTGCGGGTCCATGACCCGGGGGGCAAATGAGCCGGTGAGGAAGGCGTCCATCTTTGCGGCGGGGGTGTCGGCCTGTTCTATTTCCTGCATCAGGGCGCTCGTCAGTTCGTTGGCGAGCTTCTGGTAAGTGTCGGCGATCAGGGCATCGATGCTGCCGAAGTGATGATTGAGCAGGCCTACCGACACCCCGGCCTCCGTTGCGATGCGGCGCACCGACAGCCCGGCGTGGCCGTCGCGCACCAGGCAACGCAGGGCAGCGGCCACGAGCATTTCGCGGCGCGCGTCGGGTTCGGTGCGGCGGTTTTTAGCTGGGGCACGGGTCACGGGTCAGTCCTTGGAGTCGGTTATACGTTGACGAGCTTAGTTGAACGTCTGTTCAATCACCAGCGGCAATGCCTTGGTTTTCTAGTGGTCATGACGGGAGGACAAACGGATGGTGCAGGATATTTCGTTGAATGTTCGCAGCAACAATGGCGACCCGTTGCAAGTGGGGGCCTGGCGTTACCAGGGTGATGGCAGCGGCCCCAAGGTGCACCTGCAAGCCGGGGTGCACGCTGACGAAATTGCCGGGATGCTGGTACTGCACCTGTTGATGCAACGCCTGCAGGTTGCCCAAGCCCAGGGGCGGCTCAGGAGTCAGGTGACGGTTGTGCCCCAGGCCAATCCGCTGGGTATTGGCCAGTTCCGCCAGGGCCGCCTGCTGGGGCGTTTTCATGACGCCACAGGGCACAATTTCAATCGTGGTTTTGACCAGTCGGCGGCGCAGCAACACCCGTCCACCAATGTCCAGGAATGGCAGAAAGCCCTGGTGCAACTGGCCGCCGATGCCGATGTGATGCTCGATCTGCACACCGATGACGAGGCACTGCCGTACCTCTATGTGCACCGCAGCTTTGCCCCCCAAGGCCGCGAACTGGCGGCAGCGATGAAGATGGACGTGGCGATCATCTGGGACGATGGCGGCGATGGTTCGTTTGAGGAAACCATTATTGCGCCCTGGCTGCGCAGAGGGCTCAGTGACCGCAATATGGCGGCAACCCTGGAGTTGCGCGGGCAGGGCGATGTCGGCGACCAACTGGCCGAACAGGATGCCCAGGGACTTTACGCCTGGCTGTGCCGCTGCGGAGCCATTGATGAGGCGCTAGGCCCGGAGGATTGGCCGGTGCAAACCCTGGAAATGGGCCAGATGGAGACCGTCCTTGCACCGACGCCCGGGGTCTTGATCTTCGAAAAACAGCTGGGAGACCCTGTTGCGGAGGGCCAGCGTTTTGCCCGGATCCTGCGCCGGCCCGGTGATCCCTCCAGCGAAGTGGTGTTGTTCGCCGAGCAGGCGGGGCGGATGGTCACCCGTTACCGCGATCGACTGATTGGCCAGGGCATGGTGGTGGCGAAATTCACGGGCACGCGTGTTTCCCGCCACTGGCACGGGGGCCTGCTCGACCCTAACTGACCACTGGCGGGCGCGGGATAAAACCGCCGCTCGCAACGAGCGGCGTTTTTGCAATCGGCGATTATGACTTGACGCTGCACAAGGTTCAGTGGGAAAAAGTCTGAGCAGGGGAGGATTGGATCCAAAAAATCAGCACTGGAATTAAGGACAATTCATGAGAACGCTTGTGTGCTTGCTGATCGCAACCGCTGTCGGTGCCCTGCTGCAGTCGGTTGGTGTGCCCCACGGCTTGTTGCTCGGCTCGATCCTCGCCACCGCCATCATTGCTGCAAAGTCAGGCTTCGCGCCCAGGCTGCGCTTTGGCCTGGGTTACGTGCAAGTCTCCTTGGGAATCGCCACCGGGCTGATGTTCCAGGCCTGGGACAGCAGCACAGCCGCTGCTTTGTTGCCCAGCCTGGGTCTGTTGCTGTTATGCCTGGTGGCACAGATCGTCGTGGCCGGGGTGTGGTTGTGCAGGGGCTGCGGCTGGAACCTGAAGGATTCGCTGCTGGCAGTCTACCCGGGCGCGCTCGCGGCGGTGTTCGATTTACTGGAGTCGGAGCGGGCCTCGAGCAAGGTGATCGTGGTGCACCTGGTGCGATTGCTGTTCATCACCCTGCTGGTAAGCTTTTGCGTGACCGGGCAAACCGCAGTGAGCACTGCCGACAGCAGTCCCTGGCTGGTGAGCACGCTGTTGATCCTGCTCTCGCTGATTGCCCTGTGCCTGGCGCTGGGGCGCTTGCTCCTGCGCTTTGGAGTACCGGCGCCATTCATGTTGACGGCCATTGTCCTGACCGGCGTCTACGTCAGGTCGGGTTATCTCCCGGGTTTCCAGATGCCGCCGTGGAGCATTGATGTTGCCTCGGTGCTGCTGGGTACGTTGATCGGTTCGAAGTTCCGCGACATCAGCCTCAGGGAACTGTTGCGCCACGGCCGCTGCGGATTGATGTCGGTGGGGCTGATGCTGCTGGTGGCGGCAGGCTTCGCTGTAGTGGCGTGGCAGACGCTGGGCAGTGACCCGCTGACGCTGTGGCTGGCGTACATGCCGGGCGCGATCGAGACCATTTCGATCGTCGCGTTCAGTGGCGGGCTGAATGTCGTGTTCATTCTGTCCCACCATCTGGTGCGGATGGTTGTGCTGCATTTTTCCCCCGCGTTGCTGATCCAGGCGCGGCGCTGGCGCGAGAGTGCCGACCGGGGCTGACGTGTCACTGGTTTGTATCCCTGCGTATCAGGTGTGCCTGCAGCCACTTGCGCATACATATCCAGGGTGGCTTGGACACTTGGCTGATACATGGCGGCGTTTGAATGGGGCACACCGCATCTGCGGTACTACCACTGGAGAATCGCGATGTTCCTGTTAAATGTTCGTAAAACCGCTGGCGCACTCGGCCTGGCCATTGCCGCGACCACATTGGCTGCTGTCACGGGCCTGGCCCAGGCCCAGGAGGTCAAGTCGTCCACTCAGGATGCGCCGGCGACCAAGAGCTGGCAGACCGGCCTGCACCGCACCGATCTGCTGCACCGGGACATGGACGTTGCGGGACAGGAAGTGCTGCAGGTGCGCGTGGATTTCGAACCGGGCGTGGTCTCGCCCAAACATTCCCACCCGGGGGTTGAGGTGGCGTATGTACTGGAGGGCACGTTCGAGTATCAGCTTGAAGGGCAGCCTGCAGTGACACTCAAGGCGGGGGATTCGCTCTATATCCCGGCAGGGGTGGCGCATGTTGCGAAGAATACAAGTGCGACTACCAGCTCGGAACTGGCGACCTACATCGTCAAGAAGGGGGCGCCGTTAGTGAAGATTGTTGCTCAATAGGTGATGCGCTCAAGAAGGCGAGCATGCTGGAATTATTCAACATGCTCGCCTCAAGAGCGCAACACTCAACCTCACAAAGCCTCCCGCAGCAGCCTCAGGTAATCCGCACTGGCGGAAATCGAATTATGCCCCACCCCCGGTATCACCCTGAGCACGGCCACCCCCGGAGCGAAATGCTCGAACAGCCGCTGGGTGCTCGAGCGCGGGATCACTTCGTCGTGCTCTGCCGCCATCAGCAGGGTCGGCACGCTGATCTCCCGGGCATATCGCCAGGACTCAAAACGATCCTGTAACAGCCATCGCACCGGGAAGATCGGAAACTGCCGCGCAGCGAGTTCTTCCAGGCTGTTATAGGGCGTGATCAGCACCAGGCGCGATGCCGGGCGCTGGCTGGCCAGGCGCACCGCGATCCCGGAGCCCAGGCTACGGCCCACCAGTGTCACCTGCGGGTGCCGGGCGTACACCTCGTCGAACAACCCCAGTGCGTCGCGCTGAATCGCTTCCTCGGTCGGCGAGCCAGAGCTGCCGCCAAACCCTCGGTAGTGCAGAAAATACAGCGCGTGATCGGAAAAGGCCGCTGAAAACGAGGGCAGGTTGCGCGACACGTCCTCGGCGTTGCCACCGAAATAGATCAACGCCTTGGGGCCCTCGTGCTCGCGCACCGAGACCAGCACCTGCGCGTCGGAACGGGGCAGCGTCAACAGCGCACTCGCCACGGATCGAGGCTGCGGGTAATAAATGAGGGCGCGCTGGAATACCCACAGCGCCATACAAAGCACCAGGTACAGCGCGATGACGATGCCTGCGATGATCATCAGGATGCGCGACATTCGACTAACGTTAGGGAGCGGCATTGACGACTCAAGGTTGGAAAACGGCGATCACTTGATCGCTGTCGCAGTGTAGTCGATCGGCGCCGTAGCGCCGGTCCGGGAGGGAAGCGATGCCCATCGCGCTGAAATCGCTGAATATTCTGCCCGCGGAAAGAACCGCGCTGATGCTGGGTTTTGCCTTCCATTTTTGTGTGCTCGCCAGCTATTACCTGGTCCGCCCCCTGCGCGATGCCCTTGGCCTGGAGGGTGGTGCGGACCAGTTGCAGTGGCTGTTCAGCGCCACCTTCGTGGTGATGTTGCTGATGGTACCGCTCTACGGTGCGCTGGTGTCCCGGCTGCCGGCAACGCGTTTCGTGCCTTTGATCTATCGGCTGATTGCGCTGTCGATGCTGGTGTTCGGGCTGCTGATCGCCAATCACGTTGCGCCGGTGACCGTCGGGCAGGTGTTTTTTGTCTGGATCAGCATTTACAACCTGTTCATCGTCACGATCTTCTGGAGCGTGCTGGTCGACCGGTTTTCCAGTGATCAGGGGCGGCGGTTGTTCGGTTTTATTGCGGCCGGTGGCACCTTGGGCACCTTTATCGGGCCGCTGCTGGCCGCGACCATGGCCGTGCGCCTGGGCCCGATGGCCCTGACGCTGGCGGCGGCGGTGCTGCTCGAGATCGCCGTGCGTTGTTACCGGGCCTTGCTCATGTGCACAGTGGCGCGTAGCGACAACCGCTCGCCGGATGACCAAAGATTGGGCGGCAGCATGCTGGCCGGCATCACGCTGATCCTGCGCTCGCGCTATTTGCTCGGGCTGGTGGCGTTCATGCTGCTGCACACCAGCGCCGCGACCCTTTTGTACTTTGAACAAGGCCGGATCGTCGCAGGCAGCTACGCTGATGTGGCAAGCCGCACTCAATTTTTTGCCCTGGTTGATTTGCTGGTGTCGGTGCTGACCCTGTTATTCCAGCTGCTGTTGACCGCGCCGTTGATCCGCTGGGTCGGCGTGGGCGGGGCGCTGGTGATGTTGCCCTTGGCGAGCGTCGTGGCCTTCTCGGCGATGGCCATGGCGCCGGTACCTGCTGCCGTTGCCCTGGCGCAAGGGCTGCGTCGGGCGGTGGAATTTGCCTTCGTTCGGCCGGCGCGAGAGGTGCTGTGGACGGTGGTCAGCCGCGAAGAGAAGTACAAGGCCAAGAACGTGGTCGAAACCCTGGTCTATCGCGGCGGCGATGCCGCCAGTGGCTGGCTGTCTGCAGGGCTGACGGCAGTGGGCGCAGGATTTGGCCTGGTGGCCCTGGCGATTCTTCCGGTTGCGGGCGTATGGGCAGGGTTGTGTTTCTGGCTGGCGAGGCGGCAGGAACAACGGGCGGCCAGCACCCGAATGGAGGAGCAACATCATGAGCCACACTGATGGAATTACCCGTCGCCGACTACTCACGCTGGCTGCCTGTGTCTCGGCGGTCTTCACGTTCGACCCAGCCGGGGCGCAAGCGCCGCCGATCGTCACAGGAGGCAAGAACATGCAGACCCGAGGCATTCCTTCCAGCGCCGAGCCGCTGCCCGTCGTTGGGTTGGGCACTTATCGCGGCTTCGATGTCGCCCCTGGGGACCCGGCCTACAAGCAACTGCCGGCCGTGCTTGATGCGCTGTTCGAGAAAGGCGGGACGCTGGTCGACAGCTCGCCGATGTACGGGCGCGCCGAGCAGACCACCGGTGAGTTGCTGTCGATCCACGAACCGCGCTCGCCGGCGTTCCTGGCGACCAAAGTATGGACCCGTGGTCGCGAAGAAGGCATTGCGCAGATGGAACAATCATTCCAGCTGCTGCAAACCGACCGGATCGACCTGATGCAGATCCACAACCTGCTGGACTGGAAAACCCATCTGCCGACGTTGCGCGAATGGAAAGAGCAAGGGCGCATCCGCTACATCGGGATCACCCATTACACCGCGTCGGCCTATGACGAGGTGGAGGCGGTGCTCAAGGCTGAACAACTCGACTTCCTGCAAATCAATTACGCCCTGGATGATCGCGCCGTCGAGAAGCGCATTCTGCCGCTATGCCGGGAACGTGGCGTGGCAGTGATCTGCAACCGGCCGTTTGGCGGCGGTGGCCTGATTGCCCGCCTGAAGGGCAAGCCCCTGCCGGGCTGGGCTTCGCAGGTACAGGTCAATAGCTGGCCGCAATTGGCGCTGAAATTTCTGCTGTCGCATTCGGCGGTGACCTGTGTGATCCCAGGCACCGGCAATCCGCGTTACATGGCCGATAATGCGGCGGCCGGATTCGGCCCGATGCTGACCGGGGCGCAGCGTGAACAGCTGATTGACCTGGTGAACTGAGGAGCTCCAATTCGGCTCACCCGTTAACGTTTACCATCTTGTAGGAGCGAGCTCGCTCGCGAAAAAACCTGAGTACGCCGCAGGCTGTCAGGCACCCCGCGTTATCGTTAACGCCCATCGCCAGCAAGCTGGCCCCTACAGGTGATATCGGCAGCCGTCAGAAATTGACAGAAGCACTCAAGCGCGCCGTCAGGGGCGCGCCCTGGAATACGTAGTCATCGCCCATGTATTCTCCGGCATCGCGCCAGTAGCGCTTGTCGAACAGGTTGTCGACGCTCAGGCGAAAGACCGTCTCGTAACCATCAATACGCGTGCTGAATCGGCTGCCGGCATTGAAGATCGCGTAGGCGCCCGTTTCCACTTCGCCGACCTGGCTCGCGTATTTGCTGGCGCTGTACTGCACGCCACCGAGCAATGCCAGGCCGTCTATCCAGGGCAATGCATACTCGCCGGAAAGGCTGGCGCGCAAGGTCGGCACATTGATCGTCTGGTGGCCCTCATAAGCCGCCGTTCCCGTGCCGCTGACCCGCGAACGAATCGCCGCGACACTGGCACTGATCTGCAGGCGTTGGGTCGCCCAGCCATTGGCGGACAGCTCCAGACCGGTGTTCTTCTGTTCGCCCTGTTGCGCGAAAGTGAAGGTGCCGTCGTCGTTGGGGCGCGAGTACTGATACGCCTGGCGAATCTGAAACAGCGCCGCGCCCAGGCTGATGCGCTGCCAGTCATACTTGACCCCGGCCTCGATCTGCCGGGACACGGTTGGCGCGAGGATTTCGAAGGCGTTGGTGGTAAACCACGCCGCCTCGCCGCCCAGGGACAGGCCTTTGCTATAGCGGGTGTACAGCGACAGGTTCTGCACCGGCTTGTAGATCAGTGCAGCCTGGGGCAGGAACTCGTAACGGCGGGTATGGCGAGTGGTTTCGCCCTGGCTGTCAAAGGTTTCTTCGTCCAGACGCACCGCGCGCCCGCCCAATACGGTTTGCCAGTGCTCGTTGAAGCTGATCCGGTCATTGAAAAACAACCCGTACTGGCGGCTGTCCAGACGCCGTTGGAAGTCATTGAGCGGGCCGTCATAACGCGCGAAGTCTGCAGGCTCGCTGTTAATATTAGCGCTGCCGATCATCACGTTGATCGGGTCGCGCTTGTCCACCACCCGGCGGAACGCACTGGTGCCCAAGGTCAGTTCGTGACCCAGGCCCGCCGTGTCGAAACGCCCGCTGAGGGTCGCCTGCAGTTCGTCGTTGCGGCGGGTATCGTCGGGGCTGCGGAAGTCGTAGATATCGTAGTCGCCCTCCGGGCTGAAGTAATTCGGCACTGCGACGTCGGCGCAGCTGGCGGCACCGTAGCAACCCCAGGCGAACGAACTGTAGTCGTCGATCACCACCCGGCTGCGCGAAGCGCTGATGTCGGTTTTCCATGCATCACTGAAGCGGTACTCGAACTTGCCGTTGAGGTTCAGCGCATCGGTGCTGACCGGGTTGGAGCCGCTCTGGTGGGCCAGCAGTCTTTTCGGCGAGGCATGGTGCGGCAGTCGGGTGCCACCCAGCAGTTGGTAGCCGGGCGCCGAGCGCTGTTCCCGGCTCTGGTACTCGGCGTCCAGTTGCAGCAGCGCATCGGGGCTGATGTTCCAGTCAAAGGCCAGGGAGGCAAAATCCCGCTGACCGTTGGCATGTTCAACGTATGAATGGATATCTTCATGGGCCAGGTTGGCGCGCAGGCCGAACTGCTGTTCGCTGCCGAAGAACCCGCCGATATCGGTCGCCAGGTAGCCGCTGCCGCGGTCATCGGTCGAGACCGTGACCTGGCGCACTTCGGTCGGCCGCTTGGTCACGTAGTTGACCAGCCCACCAGGCTCCGACACGCCGCTTTCCAGGCCCGACAGGCCCTTGAGCAGTTCCACCTGCTGCTTGTTTTCCAGCCCGACGTTCTGTTCGCCAGTGATGGTGCGATCATTGATCCTGTAGCTGCTGGCGGAGTTGAGCGAGTAGCCGCGCACCACGAAGTTCTCGTAATAGCCGACCGGAGCATAGGCTTGACCCACCGAGGCGTCATTGCGCAGGACTTCGCTGAGCAGGCGCGCCTGTTGATCCTTGATCAGCGCATCGGTGAGGACCGTCACCGCCGCCGGGGTGTCGAGTAGCGTGGTCGTGTCGAAGCCGGCGACCGATGCGCTGTCGGCCTGATAGCCTGAGGTGTCTTCGCCGGTAACGGTGAGCGCCGGCAACTCGGTGTCGGCGGCCAGCGCGCTGTTGGCCGATAACAGGCCCAAGGTCAGTAAATTGAGGGCGGACAAGCCCTGGTGTCCTGTCCGGTAAAGCCTGTCCATGCATACTCCTCGAAGTCTGACCCGCACTCAAAGCGCGCCATCATACAGAGGACGTATCCTGGCCGGCGATTGTTAATGCCAGCACCAAGGGTTTACACCAGATAGCGCTGGAACCAGCCCAGGGTCCTGTCCCACGCCAGGTTTGCCGCAGCCTCGTCGTAGCGGGGCGTGGAGTCATTGTGAAAACCGTGATTGGCGCCGGGATAGATGTGGGCCTCGTAGGTCTTGCTGGCGGACTTTAGCGCCTGCTCGTACGCCGGCCAACCTTCATTGATGCGCGTGTCCAGTTCGCCGTAGTGCAGCATCACCGGGGCCTTGATTCGCGGCACGTCTTTGGCCTCCGGCTGGCGCCCGTAAAAGGACACGGCGGCCCCCAGTTCCGGATAGGCCACGGCCGCGGCATTGGCGACGCCGCCGCCGTAACAGAAGCCGGTGATGCCGACCTTGCCCGTGGCGGCGTCAAGCTTCGTCAGCCACTCGATAGCTGCGAAGAAGTCGTTCATGAGCTTTTCCGGGTTGACGGTCGCCTGCAACTCGCGGCCCTTGTCATCGTTTCCCGGGTAGCCACCCACGGAGGTCAGCCCGTCGGGAGCAAGGGCGATGAACCCCGCCTTGGCAAGGCGTCGGGCGACGTCTTCGATATAAGGATTGAGACCGCGATTCTCATGCACGACCACCACCCCCGGCACCTTGCCCGGGGCTTTGGCCGGGCGCACCAGGTAGGCACGCACCTGCCCGTTGCCCTGGGGTGAAGGATAGGTGATGTACTCGGCAATAATGTCCGGGTCGGTGAAGGCGACTTGCTCGGCCAAAGCATAGTTGGGGCTCAGGCTCGCAAGCAGGGCGCCAGCGGTCAGTCCGCCGAAGGTGAATAGCGCCGCGCGGTCAAGAAACTCGCGTCGGTTGATCTTGCCGTGGGCGTAGTAGTCGTAGAGTTCGAGCAGTTGCGGAGCGAAGTCCTTGGCGGTCAGGCGGGGCATCGGCAGGTTTCCTCTTCGTCGATTGATTCAGCATTGGGGCTTGGCTTGATCAGGCGTTCGGGTTGCCCAGGCACTGCGCCCCCGCCTTGGCCACCTGTGCATCCTGTTCGGCCTTGACGCCTGATACCCCCACCGCGCCAATCACCTGGCCCTCGACGATGATCGGTACGCCACCCTCCAGGGACGTCAGCAAGGGCGCCGAGAGAAACGCATGCCGACCGCCATTGACCATGTCCTCATAACCTTTGGACTCGCGCCGACCCAGCGCCGCAGTGCGGGCCTTTTCCGTGGCGATGTAGGCGCTGATCGCGGCAGCGCCGTCAAGGCGTTCCAGGGCCAGGGGATGGCCGCCGTCATCGACCACCGCGATGGTCACCGCCCACTGATTACCCAGGGCTTCAGTGCGCGCAGCGGCGAGGATCTGACTGACCTCGACCTGGCTCAAAACGAATTTGCTGTTCATGGGGATACTCCGGCAGGTGGGGAGGGCAGTGCCGCTTCGACCAGTTCGATCCAGTGCCTGACCGAGGTGCGACCGGCGCCGTCGAGGTGCGTTTGGCAGCCGATATTGGCGGTAGCAATCACATCGGGGTGCCCGCTTTCCAGGGCATTGAGTTTGTTGTCTCGCAATTGTCGGGCCAGTACTGGCTGGGTCACCGAATAAGTGCCTGCCGAGCCGCAGCACAGGTGACTGTCCGGCACGACGGTGAGGTTGAAACCCAGACGTACCAGCACCGCCTCGACCGCCCCCCCGAGCTTCTGCGCGTGCTGCAAGGTGCAAGGGCAGTGGAACGCCAGGCGTTGCTCGGCCTGCACGCCAAGGGTTTCCAGGGGTTCGTCACGCAACACTTCAACCAGGTCCCTGGCCAGCGCACTGACTTTTTGTGCCTTGGCGGCATAGGCCGGATCGGTGCCCAGCAGGTGCCCGTAGTCCTTGATGAACGCGCCGCAGCCGCTGGCGGTCTGCACAATTGCCTCGGCGCCACTCTCGATGCCTGGCCACCACGCATCGATGTTGCGCCGGGCGCGATCGAGGCCGGCGGCCTGGGCATCGAGATGATAATCCACCGCGCCGCAGCACCCGGCTTCGCGGCTCGGGGTGACGCTGATGCCCAGGCGGTCCAGCACCCGCGCGGCGGCGGCATTGGTATTAGGCGACAGGCCAGGCTGTACGCAGCCTTCGAGCATCAGTACCTGCCGGGCATGGCGCGCGGCCGGTCGGGCTTTTGCCGGCCAGGCACTGCGTGGCAGTTTGGCGCGCAGCGTGTCCGGCAGCAGCGCCCGGAACACTTGACCGCTGCTGACCAGGCTCTTGAACAGCCCAGGGTTGGGCACGACGTTGCGCAGTCCCTCGCGCAACAGGCGCTGTGCCAGGGAGCGCGGTACCGCTGCATCGACCACCGCCCGGCCGATATCCAGCAGGTTGTGGTAATCCACGCCGGAGGGGCAGGTGGTTTCGCAGTTGCGGCAGGACAGGCAGCGGTCCAGGTGCAGTTGAGTCTTGCGCGTGACCTCGTGACCTTCCAGTACTTGCTTGATCAGGTAGATTCGTCCGCGTGGCCCGTCCAGCTCGTCGCCGAGCAGTTGATAGGTGGGGCAGGTGGCATTGCAGAAGCCGCAGTGCACACAGCTGCGCAGGATGCTTTCGGCTTCTTCGGCTCGGGGCAACTGGCGGGCCTGTTCGCTCAACGTGGTTTGCATGGCTCAGAGCTCCGCGTACAGGCGACCGGGGTTGAAAATACCCTGGGGGTCGAGTTGCTGCTTGAGGTTGCGGTGGTAGCGCATGAGGGCGACCGGCAATGGCTGAAAAGGGCTGTCGATCAATCCATGGCTGTAACAGGTCACGTGGCCGCCGACCTCGCTGACCACCTGGCGAATGAACGCGGCTTCAGCATCGGTCTTGAGCCAGCGCTGGGCACCGCCCCAATCGATCAGTTGTCGCCCCGGCAGTGACACGCGAGGGGTATTGTGCGGTACGGACAGCCGCCACAGCGGCTGATCCTCATCGAAAAAACTCAGCCTGTGTTCGTTGAGATCGGCCCAGTACCCGGCGTCCAGCAGCTCGCCGCCCAAGCGCTCGTGGGCCGCGGCCACCGAGCCTTCGCCGCCTTCCAGGCGCAGGTGCAGGCGCGTGCCATCGTGGCAGGCCGCGCTGATCGGCAATGGCTGCTGGCCCCATTCGCTGAGGCGATCGAGGGCGCGTTCAACGTCGAGCTCCAGGCTGATGCTCAGGCATTGCCGAGGCCTGGGCAGCACCTTGAGTGATACCTCGGTCACTACCCCCAGCGCGCCGTAGCTGCCAGCCATCAGACGCGACAGGTCGTAGCCGGCGACGTTTTTCATCACTTCGCCGCCGAAGCGCAGATGCTTGCCGTGGCCGGTGATTACCCGGGTGCCGAGGACGAAATCGCGAACTGAACCCGACCAGGGCCGTCGCGGCCCCGACAACCCGCAGGCGATCATGCCGCCGACCGTCGCGCCCTCGCCGAAGGACGGCGGTTCGCAGGGCAGCATCTGCTGCGCGCAAGCCAGCACTTCAGCCAGTTCCACCAACGGCGTGCCGCAGCGTGCAGTGATCACCAACTCAGTCGGATCGTAGCTGACGATGCCCCGATGGGCGCGGGTGTCGAGCACTTCTCCTGCAGTGATGCGCCCCAGGAAAGCCTTGCTGTTGGAGCCCTGGATACGCAGTGGGGTAATGCCCTGCAACGCCTGGTTGACTTGCTCCAGAAGTGCGGCGCTGTCATCGAAGTCGTCTTTGTGGCGCATCAGAAACGCTCCAGCTCAGGGAAGGGCAATTGCCCCATGTGCACATGCAGCGCGCCGAATTCTGCGCAGCGATGCAAGGTGGGGATGTTCTTGCCGGGGTTGAGCAGGCCAGCGGGATCGAACGCTGCCTTGACGGCATGGAACAGCGTCAGTTCATCACTATTGAACTGGGCGCACATCTGGTTGATCTTCTCGCGGCCGACGCCATGTTCACCGGTAATGCTGCCGCCGACTTTCACGCACAGCTCGAGAATCCTGCCCCCCAGTGCCTCTGCCCGATCGAGCTCCCCCGGTTGGTTGGCATCGAACAAAATCAAGGGGTGCATGTTGCCATCGCCGGCATGGAACACGTTGGCTACGCGCAGGCCGTATTCGGCAGACAAGGCGGCGATAGCCTGCAGCACGCCAGGTAATTCCCGACGCGGTATGGTGCCGTCCATGCAGTAGTAGTCCGGCGACAGTCGCCCGACCGCCGGAAAGGCGTTCTTGCGTCCGGCCCAGAAACGCACGCGTTCGGCTTCGTCCCTGGCCTGGCGCACTTCGGTGGCGCCGGCCTGTTCGAGCACCTGGCGGACCCTGTCGCAGTCATCGTGGACATCGGCTTCGACGCCATCGAGTTCGCACAGCAGGATGGCTTCGGCGTCCACCGGGTAGCCGGCATGGATGAAGTCTTCGGCGGCGCGGATGGCCAGGTTGTCCATCATTTCCAGGCCCCCGGGGATGATGCCGGCACCAATGATGTCGCCTACCGCACGGCCGGCTTTTTCGACCGAATCAAAAGCGGCCAGCAGCACCTTGGCGGTCTGGGGTTTGGGCAGCAGCTTGACCGTCACTTCGGTGATGACGCCGAGCATGCCTTCAGACCCGGTGAACAGGGCAAGCAGGTCGAAGCCCGGTGAGTCCAGGGCATTCGACCCCAGGCTCAGGTGCTCGCCCTCCACCGTGAGGATGTCGACCTTGACCACGTTGTGCACGGTCAGGCCGTACTTGAGGCAGTGCACGCCTCCGGCGTTTTCCGCGACATTGCCGCCGATGGAGCAGGCGATCTGTGACGAAGGGTCCGGGGCGTAGTACAGGCCAAATGGCGCCGCGGCCTGGGAGATCGCCAGGTTGCGCACACCCGGCTGGACCCGTGCCGTGCGAGCCGCAGGGTCGATGTGCAGGATGCTGTTGAAGCGCGCCATCACCAGCAGTACGCCTTGCTCCAGCGGCAGTGCCCCACCCGATAGCCCGGTGCCCGCACCCCGGGCGACTACCGGAACCTGCATTTCGTGACACAGCTTGAGCACCCCTTGCACTTCGTCCAGGTGACGCGGCAGCACCACCAGCAATGGGGTGGTGCGGTACGCCGAGAGGCCGTCGCATTCGTAGGGCTTGAGCTCTTCCTGCTGATGCAGCACTTCCAGGTCCGGCAGGCGCGCATGCAGGGCCTGTAGCAGGGCAGCCCGATCGACCTGCGGCAGCACGCCGTCGACGCGTTCATCGTAGAGAATGTTCATAGTCGCTTTACCCTACTCCTTTCATGAACGCCCGGGCAGCAGCCCGGGCAGTTAGGTCAGAAGCGCAACAACCGGCTGATCCCGTTTAATGCCCACCCACGACCATATCGCTGAATGGCGCTACATACGCCTGCAGCGTCACCAACCCGCCGACCAGAATCGCCAGGACGATCGAGTGAAAGAACACATACCGCAGGATTTCTCCTTCATGGCCATACCAGCGAGTGGCAGTGGAGGCCACCACGATCGACTGCGCATCGACCATCTTGCCCATGACCCCGCCGGAGCTATTGGCAGCTGCCATCAGCACCGGGCTGAGCCCCAGTTGTTCGGCAGTGACCCGCTGCAGGCCGCCGAACAACACGTTCGACGCTGTGTCGGAGCCCGTCAGCGCCACTCCAAGCCAGCCCAGCAGGGTGCCGAACATGGGGTAGAAAATCCCCGTGGCGGCAAACGCCAGGCCCATCGTTGCGTCCAGGCCTGAATAGCGCGTGAGGAAGCCCAGGGCGAGCATCGCGACGATGGTGATCAGCGAGTAGCGCACCACCCAGATGGTGCGCACGTACTGCTTGATCAGTTGCGGAATCGAATAGCCCATCAACAGCCCGCCCAGGATCGCCGCGAGCAGGATGCCGCTGCCGGTGCTGGTCAGCCAGGTGAACTTGTAGACCGCTTCTTCGGTTTTTGGCGCAGGTACTACTGGTGGGACTTTTTCAATTTGCTGGTGGATCGTGCCAAAGGTGATCACCGGGGCAAAGATCGGATGGGCCTCGCGCAACGGTTTGCCTTGAGGATCGAGCTNGGTGGATCGTGCCAAAGGTGATCACCGGGGCAAAGATCGGATGGGCCTCGCGCAACGGTTTGCCTTGAGGATCGAGCTTGGCCGACTGGGTCACAGGATCAATGGCAGGCCGGGTATCGAACATGTTCTTGAAACCCTGGGTACCCCAGGCGAACACGAACACGGTGAGGATGATCCACGGCATCCACGCACGCATCACGGCGGACTTGGCATCCGTACCAAACGCGGCGCTGGCGACGGGTTTTTGATCGTGCTCGGCATCAATTTTCGAATTGTCGACGCGACCGGAAAGGGCTGCGGAGGTGTGTACGGTGGCCGGTTTCCACACCCTGAGGAAGCCGGTCAAACAGGCCATGGAGATCAGCGCAGCGATCACGTCCACCAGCATCGGGCCATGGTAGTTGGACACCAGGAACTGCGGCACGGCGAAGCTGACCCCGGCGACCAGGATCGCCGGCCAGATTTCCAGCATCTTGCGCCACCCGGCAAACGCCCAGATCAGCCAGAACGGCACGATCACCGAGAAGAACGGCAGTTGCCGACCGACCATCATCGACAGCTCCATCTCATCCAGGCCCGTGACCTTGGCGAGCGTGATGATCGGCGTGCCCAGTGCGCCAAACGCCACGGGCGCGGTGTTGGCAATCAGCGCCAGGCCGGACGCGGCCAGTGGCGAGAACCCCAGACCGATCAGAATCGCCCCGGTCACTGCCACCGGTGTGCCGAAACCTGCGGCGCCTTCAAAAAAGGCGCCAAAACAGAAGGCGATCAACAGCAGTTGCAGGCGACGATCGTCAGTGATCCGCGCCAGTGAGTCTTGCAGCACCTTGAACGAGCCATTTTCGGTGGTCAGGCGGTGCAGGAAAATGATGTTGAGTACGATCCAGCCAATCGGCAACAAGCCGTTGGCGGCGCCATACAGGGCCGCGGAGCCTGCCATGTCGGCCGGCATGCCAAAGGCGAAGATCGCGATGATCAGGGCTGAGCCCAGGGCTAGCAGGGCCGCCAGGTGCGCCTTGATATGGAAGAACGCCAGGGCCGCCAGCATCACCACCACTGGCACGGCTGCCATGAGGGTGGAAATGACCGGGTTGTTGAACGGATCGTAGATTTGCTGCCAGACCATGTTCCACCTCTGCTTTTTATTGTTGGACGTGCAGACCCCGAAGGGGCGGTGGTTTCCAGTATAGGTGGCAATGCGCCGCTGTCAGGCCGGGGTTTTCGGGCATTTTGACGAATCATTTTGGTGCGCTGGCGTGAGCTAAGATGAGTACTGACCCGAACCCGACGACCGGAGGATTGCCGTGATGACTGAGCGCCATTTGGAACACAAGGAAACGCTGTCGAATGGATGCTCGATTGTGGTGAAGGCGGAAATTTTGCGCGATGGTTCGTTGAAGATGTTTATCGGCGTTTATCGGCCGGACGGGGTACCGGTTTCCGAGGACCATGATCCACGCCCGCATTTACTGGACATGGAAGCGGCGCTGGATTGGGGGGTAGATGTTGCGAAGGGGATCGGCAATGGGCAGAGGACGTTGGGGCCCTGAGGGCGCCATCGCTGGCAAGCCAGCTCCCACAGGATTTGTGGTTGACCACAGAGTTGGGTAAGTCCCAACCCTTGTCGGAGCTGGCAAGCCAGTTCTCACAGGTTTTGTGGTTGACCG